>NZ_FNIM01000001.1:354137-784744 GCF_900103885.1 Actinomyces ruminicola | reverse complement strand
GACGCCGGAGGGCTTGGTGCCGTCGTCGGATACGGCGGCGCATGCGTATGTGTATCGGCATATGGATGGTGTGGGTGGGGTGGTGCATACGCATTCGACGTATGCGACGGCTTGGGCGGCGCGGCGGGAGCCGGTGCCGTGTGTTTTGACGATGATGGCTGATGAGTTTGGGGGTGAGATTCCGGTGGGTCCGTTTGCGTTGATTGGGGATGACTCGATTGGGCGGGGGATTGTTGAGACGTTTTCGGGGTCGCGGTCGCCGGCGGTGTTGATGGCGAATCATGGTCCGTTCGCGGTTGGTCGGGATGCGCGGGCTGCGGTGAAGGCTGCGGCGATGTGTGAGGAGGTGGCGCGTACGGTGCATATCGCCCGTCAGGGGGGCCAGTTGGTGCCGATCGAGCAGGAGCTGATCGATCGCCTGAACGACCGCTACCAGAACGTCTACGGCCAACACTGACCCGCCCTGACCAGAACCGACCAACGATGACTCACGCTGGCCGGCGCCGACCAGCTTTCAATAACCGATTTCAAAGGAGAAACTCTCATGGCTCTGCCCAACCCCTTCGACGGCAAGGAGATCTGGTTCCTGACCGGAAGCCAGGACCTGTACGGCGAGGAGACCCTCGCCCAGGTCGCCGACCAGTCCCGGCAGGTCGCCGCCTGGCTGGACGCCGCCGACGCCATTCCGGTGCGCATCGTCTGGAAGCCGGTCCTGAAGGACCGCGACGCCATCCGCACCGCCATGCTCGCCGCCAACGCCGACGACGCCTGCATCGGCGTGATCGCCTGGATGCACACCTTCTCCCCGGCCAAGATGTGGATCGGCGGCATCGACGCGCTGGCCAAGCCCCTGGTCCAGCTGCACACCCAGTACTCGCAGGCCCTGCCGTGGTCCACCATTGACATGGACTACATGAACCTCAACCAGGCCGCCCACGGCGACCGCGAGTTCGGCTACATCCTGACCCGCCTGAACCAGCCCCGCAAGGTCGTCGTCGGCCACGCCACCCAGGCGGCCACGCAGGCGAAGATCGGCACCTGGGCGCGCGCCGCCGCCGGCTGGGACGCCCTGCACCACACCCGCCTGGTCCGCTTCGGCGACAACATGCGCAATGTGGCCGTCACCGAGGGTGACAAGACCGAGGCCGAGCTGCGCCTGGGCGCCAGCGTGAACACCTGGGGCGTGAACGACCTCGTGGCCGTCGTCGACGCGGTCACCGATGCCGAGGTCGGCGCCCTTGTCGAGGAGTACCTCGCCGCCTACGACGTCGTCGAAGAACTGCGCCCCGGCGGCGAGCGCCACGAGTCCCTGCGCTACGGCGCCCGCATCGAGGCCGGCATGCGGCGGTTCCTTCAGGAGCGCGGCGCCACCGCCTTCACCACCAACTTCGAGGACCTCGGCGGGCTGCGCCAGCTGCCCGGGCTCGCCGTCCAGCGGCTCATGGCCGACGGCTACGGCTTCGGCGCGGAGGGCGACTGGAAGACCGCCCTGCTCGTGCGCGCCGCCAAGGTGATGGGCCAAGGCCTGCCTGGCGGCGCCTCCCTCATGGAGGACTACTGCTACGAGATGACCCCCGGCAAGGAGAAGATCCTCGGCGCCCACATGCTGGAGATCTGCCCCTCGCTGACCGTGTCCAAGCCGCGCCTGGAGATCCATCCGCTGGGCATCGGGGACCGCGAGGACCCCGTGCGCCTGGTCTTCGACGCCGACACCGGCGCCGGACTCGTGGTCGCCATGTCCGACATGCGCGAGCGCTTCCGCCTGACCGCTAACGTCGTGGAGATCGTCGGCCCCGACGAGCCGCTGCCCAAGCTGCCGGTGGCCCGCGCTGTGTGGGAGCCGGCCCCCGACTTCTACACCTCCACAGAGTGCTGGATGCAGGCCGGCGCCGCCCACCACACGGTGATGACCACGGCGACCAGCCTGGAGATGTGGCAGGACCTGGCCGAGATCGCGCGGATGGAGCTGGCCGTCATCGACGAGTCCACCACCACTCGCGACTTCGTCCAGGAGCTGCGCAGTGCCCAGGTCTACTACCGGCTCACCCAGGGCTGAACCGCCGGCCCCGCATGAAAAAAGGAGAGACTGCTTTGACCGCACGCATCTCGGTAGACGCCGACCGCCCCATCGGTGAGATCTCGCCCCGCATGTACGGCTCCTTCGTTGAGCACATGGGACGCTGCGTCTACACCGGTATCTTCGAGCCCGACCATCCCACCGCCGATGCCGACGGCCTGCGCCAGGACGTCATGGAGCTCGTGCGCGAGCTCGGCGTCACCACCGTGCGCTACCCCGGCGGCAACTTCGTGTCCAACTACCGCTGGGAGGACGGCGTAGGCCCCATCCAGAACCGGCCCCGGCGGCTCGAGCTCGCCTGGCACACCACCGAGCCCAACACCTTCGGCACCGACCAGTTCATGACTTGGTGCGCCCGGGCCGGCATCGAGCCGATGCTGGCCATCAACCTGGGTACCCGCGGTGAGACCGAGGCCGTCAACCTGCTCGACTACGTCAACGGCCGGGCGAACACCCAGTACGCCGAGCTGCGCCGCGCCAACGGCCGCGAGCAGCCCTACAACGTGCGCATGTGGTGCCTGGGCAACGAGATGGACGGGCCCTGGCAGGTCGGCCACAAGAACGCCGAGGACTACGCCTACCTGGCCCTGTCCACCGCCCGGGCCATGCACATGGTCGACAAGGATCTCGAACTGGTGGCCTGCGGCTCATCCTCATGGGACATGCCCACTTTCGGCGACTGGGAGCGCACCATCCTCGACCTGGCCTACGACGAGGTCGACTACATCAGCCTCCACCACTACGTCGACCCCGACGCCCAGGACCGGGCCAGTCTCCTGGCCGCGGCCGTCTACCTGGACCGCTTCATCGACGGCGTGATCGCCACCGCGGACGCCGTCGGCGCCAAGCACCACTCCGGCAAGAAGATCATGGTCAGCGTCGACGAGTGGAACGTCTGGCGCCTGAGCGCCTGGAACTCCATCGAGCACGGCTTCGCCCCCGACGACTGGCCGGAGGCCGCCCCCCGCATCGAGGACGTCTACACCGGTGCCGACGCCCTGGCGGTGGGCGGCATGCTCATCTCCCTGCTGCGCCACGCCGACCGCGTCAAGGCCGCCTCGCTGGCCCAGCTGGTCAACGTCATCGCGCCGATAATGACCGAGAGGGGCGGGCGCGCCTGGCGGCAGACCACCTTCCACCCCTTCGCCATCGCCTCCCGGATCGCCCACGGCAAGGCCTACGACGCCGTCGTCGCCAGCCCGGTCACCGGCACCGAGCGCTACGGCGAGGTCGACGCCGTCGACGCCGTGGTCACCTGGGACGAGGAGACGGGCACCGGCTCGCTGCTGGCTCTCAACCGCTCGCTGGACCAAGCCATCGACCTCACCGCCGCGCTGGGGGCGCTCGGTGCCAACAGCGTCAAGGCCGCGCAGATCATCGCCCCTGACGACCTCGACGCCGTCAACACCGCCGACGACCCCGACCGTATCCGCCCCGTCCCCCACGAAGTGGCCCTGGCCGACGGCGTGCTCACCACCACGCTGCCGCCCGCCTCCTGGCTGGCGGTCGAGCTCGTCTGAACTGGAGACGTCGGCGGCGGGCCCGGCCGCCCGTCGCCGACGCCCCAACTGGGTGTCGCGTTGTTTGTCGTTTCGGGTCGTAGAGCGCGCTGAGCCGTGCACTGGTCGACCTCGGCTAACCTAAGGACAATCGGGAAACAATCCGGGGCGGCGGCCCCACGAGAGTCTGGAAGCAAGCATGAACCACCCCTCGCTCAACGGAGAGCTCATCGACCTGCGGGCCGGCGACTACGAGGCCCGCATCGCCGCCTCGGGCGCCACCCTGGTCCACCTGCGGCGGCAGGGTCGCGACCTGGTCATCCCCTTCGACGCCGATGCCTGCCTGCCCGGCGCCTGGCAGGGCAAGACCCTGGTCCCCTGGCCCAACCGCATCGCCGAGTCCCGCTACACCTACCGCGGTGTGGACTACCTCGTGCCGTGCAACGAGCCCGAGACCGGGGCGGCCCTGCACGGCCTGGTCGGCTGGGCGAACTTCGCCGTCGTGGACGAGCCCGGGGCCGACGGCGCCGCGGGCGCCGACCCGTTCCCGGCCGCCGTAACGCTCGCCCTGAGCGTGCCCGCCTCCTACGCCTACCCCTGGGCCCTGGAGATCACCGTCCGCTATGCGCTGGACGCGGAGGCCGGACTCACCGTCACCACCACCTCCACCTGTGTCGGCGCCGCCGTGTCCCCGGCCGCCGGCGTCGTCGGCGCACCGATCGAGGACGGCGCCCCGGCGCCCGCCCCCTACGGGGTCTCCTGCCACCCGTACCTGACCCGCTCGGTCCCGCTGGACGAGTGCGTACTGCAGGTGCCCGCGGACCGCATCCTCGACGTCGACGCCCACATGGCGCCAGCGGGGGAGCGGGACGTGACCGGCACCGACTCTGACTGGCGCGCCGGACGCCTGGTGGCCGACACCGCCACGGACAACGCCTACACCGGTCTGCCCGCCGACGACTGGCAGGTGCGCCTGACCGGCGGCGAGGGGGACCGCAGCGTCGTCATGAGCGCCGCCGTCCCGTGGGTGCAGGTCTACAGCGCCGAGCACCTGGGCCGGCGGGGCGTCGCCGTCGAACCCATGACCTGCCCGCCCAACGCCTTCAACACCGGCCAGGACCTGATCGCCCTCGCGATCGGGCAATCGCACTCCTTCAGCTGGCGCATGTGGGAGGAGGACTGAACCGGGCCGCGGGCACGCCCGCCGTGCCTGCGCAGGAGGCTTCAACGCCGCTGGGGCGCCGTCCGGGAATGATGGACGTGGCCCGGCTGGCCGGTGTCTCCCACCAGACCGTCTCCCGCGTCATCAACCGCCCCGAGTCGGTCCGCCCCGCCACGCTGGCGAAGGTACGGGACGCCATTAACCAGCTCGGTTACCGGCCCAACATGGCGGCCCGAGCACTGGTCACCGACTCCACGCGCATGATCGGGGTGGTGACCACCGGATCCCACTTCCAGGGGCCGGCCTCCACCACGGCCGCCATCGAGGTCGCCGCTCGGCAGGTCGGCTATGCCACACTGGTAACGGCTCTAAAACGCGATGAGCGGGACGCGGAGAAGGAGATCCGGGAGGCCTTTGACTTCCTGATCGCCCGCGGCGTGGACGGGATCATCGCCGTCGCCCCGCAGACCTGGATCGCCACCTCCACCGAACGGGTGGCCCGGGCGGTGCCGCTCGTGGTCATCGCGGACGGCCTGGCTCCGAGCGAGCGCATCCACGTGGTCTCGGTCGATCAGGAGCTCGGCGCGCGTATGGCGGTGGGGCACCTGCTCGGGCTGGGCCGGGAGACCGTCGCCCACCTGGCGGGGCCGCAGGACTGGTACGACGCCCTCGCCCGCGCGCGCGGCTGGCGGATCGGGCTGGAGGACGCCGGCCACGAGGCCCCGCCGATGCTGGTGGGGGACTGGAGCGCCGAATGCGGGTACGAGGCCGGCACCGAGATGGTGGCGCGAGGACTCCCCGAGGCGGTCTTCTGCGCCAACGACCTCATGGCGCTCGGGATGCTGGCGGCGCTGCGCGACCAGGGGGTGCGCGTACCCGAGGACATCGCCGTGGTCGGCTTCGACGACACCCCCGGCACGGCCTTCTTCTCCCCGCCACTGACCACCGTGCGGCAGCCCTTCGATGAGCTCGGCGTGCTGTGCATGGAGGTGCTCCTGCGTGCCATCGACGGCGAAGCGGGTGCCACCCACTCGATCTCCCCGACCCTGCGGGTGCGCCGGTCCAGCTGCTGACGCGGAGCCGGTTGGTGGGCCCGGCAGCGGCCGAGTTGGTGCTCCCCTGTAGATAGCGCAGGTGAAGGTTCGCTCTAGAAGACCGGCTCTTCGTGTTTGCATGGGGTGTGCGCGGGGCGGTGGTTCTGTGCGGGTGTGGGTGCGCAGCGTGTGCGCGTCGGCTGTGGTCCGTGCGCGGCGGGCCACCGGCGGTCCTGCGCGGTTGGACCGTCTACCGCCACTTTGGACCGTCTGCCGCCGTTTGGACCGTCCTAGACGCGCTCTCAGACGGTCCAAGTAGAAAAGCGCGGTCCAAGTAGCGGAGCGCGGTCCAAGTAGCGGAGCGCGGTCCAAGTAGAGCGTGCGGGAGTGGACGGCGAGCCGGTGCCGGCATGGGGCGCCGCGGTGCGGCACGCGCCCGGCGGGGTCGGGTCTGCTTTCAAGTGCGTCTCAGGCGCCCGCTGGAGACCCGACGGTTCACGGGCAGTGACGACGGTTCGTCACCTGGGACCTGCACTTCGCCGCTTCCCACGACGGTCGCGGGGTAGATGCACGAACCGTCGCCGTTCCGGACGAACCGTCGACCGAAAGACATCCATCGTCAACGCAGCAACCACCACGCTCCCGACACACGAAGAGCCAGAAAACCAAGCGGCTAAAGCAGCCTAAAAGATCAGTGCTTAGCTGTTTGAGTGACACACAAGTTGTCCGATACGGGATTGACATACCGAAAGTGAACGTTCACACTGGTGTCACCTCCCGGTGGCCGGCGCGTCGAGGCGCAGTGCGCACCGGGTTCCTGAAGACCCTGAGGAGGAGATGCATCATGTCCCGACCCATACCGACTCTCTCCCGCCGTGCGGTTCTAGCTGGGGGCGTGACCGCGGCGGTTGCCACTGCCCTGGCTGCCTGTGGCGGCTCCGGAGCCGCCGGCGGTGCCGGCAGTGACACGGCCGGCAAGGACCCCTCGGAGCTCAAGATCGGCGTCGCCATGCCCACCAAGTCATCGGAGCGGTGGATCAAGGACGGCTCCAACATCAAGGCCCAGCTGGAAAAGCTCGGGTACAACGTGGACCTGCAGTTCGCCGAGGATGACATTCCCACGCAGGCCAACCAGATCGACAACATGATCACGCAGGGGGTCAACCTGCTCATCATCGCGCCTATCGACGGCACCGCCCTGTCCGGGCAGCTGGACTCCGCGGGGGAGGCGGGCATCACGGTCATCTCCTACGACCGCCTCATCCGTGACAACGAGAACGTCAGCTACTACACGAGCTTTGACAATTACGACGTCGGCACGCAGATGGGCACCTCCCTGCTCATCGGCATGGGCGTCCTCGACGCCGATGGAAACGATGCCGGCCTCTCCCCGGATGAGCCGTACAACATCGAGCTGTTCGGCGGATCCCCGGACGACAACAACTCGCCCTTCTTCTTCAACGGGGCCATGGATGTCATCCAGCCATACATCGACAGCGGCGTGATCAACGTCAAGTCCGGTCAGACCGAATTCGGCACTGTCGCCACCATGCGCTGGGATGCCGCCACCGCCCAGTCCCGCATGGACAATCTGATCACCTCGACCTACTCCGACGGCAGCCGGGTCGACGGCGTGCTCTCGCCGCTGGACTCCATGTCGATCGGCATCCTCGGGGCGCTCAAGGGCGCCGGCTACGGCACCGACGCGCAGCCCTACCCGACCGTCACCGGTCAGGACGCCGAGGTTGCCGGAATCAAGTCGATCATGGCCGGGGAACAGTACTCCACCATTTTCAAGGACACACGTGACCTCGCCGACGCCGCGGTGCAGATGGCCGTGGCGGTGCTCGGGGGCGAGGAGCCGGAGGTGAACGACACCGAGACCTACGACAACGGGGTCAAGGTGGTCCCCTCCTACCTGCTCAAGTCCGAGATCATCACCAAGGACAACGTGCAGAGCTCACTGATAGACACCGGCTACCTGAGCGAGGATGAGATCAAGTGAGCGGAACGGGAGCCCGCAATGGCCGCTGACAACATTCTGGAAATGCGGGGCATCACCAAGCGGTTTCCCGGAGTAGTGGCCCTGGACGACGTCAACTTCGCGGTGGGGCGCGGCGAGATCCATGCCATCTGCGGCGAGAACGGCGCCGGCAAGTCGACCCTGATGAAGGTGCTGTCCGGCGTGCATCCGCACGGCACCTATGACGGGCAGATTCTGCTGGACGGCCAGGAGGTGAGCTTCTCCGACATCAAGGCGTCGGAAAGCGCCGGCATCGCGATCATCCACCAGGAGCTGACGCTGAGCCCCTTCCTGTCGATCGCGGAGAACATCTTCCTGGGCAACGAGCGCGCCTCCCGCGGCGTCATCGACTGGCACCGGACCAACAGCGATGCCAAGAAGATCATGGCCCGGGTCGGGCTGGGCGAGAACCCCGCCACCCGTGTACAGGACATCGGCGTCGGCAAGCAGCAGCTGGTGGAGATCGCCAAGGCGCTGTCCAAGGACGTGCGCCTGCTGATCCTCGACGAGCCCACCGCCGCCCTCAACGACGAAGACTCCGCCCACCTGCTCGACCTGATGCGCCAGCTGCGGGATCGTGGCATTACCTGCATCATCATCTCTCACAAGCTCGGAGAGATCAGGCAGGTTGCGGATTCCACCACGATCATCCGGGACGGGCACACCGTCGCCACCCTGGATATGCACCGTGAGGGAGGCGTCGCCGAGGATGAGCTCATTCGCCTGATGGTGGGGCGTACCCTGGACCAGCGCTTCCCCGACCACGTATCCCACGTCGACGGCGAGGCGCTGCGACTCGAGCAGTGGACGGTTCACCACCCCGCCGACCCGTCGCGCACCGTGGTGGATGCTGTCGACATCGTGCTCAGGCATGGGGAGATCGTTGGACTGGCCGGCCTCATGGGGGCCGGACGCACCGAGCTGGCGATGAGTCTGTTCGGCCGCTCCTGGGGCAGCGACATCACCGGCAGGGTACTCAAGGACGGCCGCGAGATCGAGATAAAGGACGTCGCTTCAGCGATTGCCAACGGCATTGCCTATGTGTCGGAGGATCGCAAACGCTACGGCCTCAACCTCATCGAATCGATCCGACGCAACGTCTCAGCGGCCTCGCCGCGCAGGTTCTCCCGGCGGGGTGTGCTCGATCTGCACCAGGAGCGCGCCATTGTCACCGAATTGTGCGGTCAGATGGCGGTAAAGGCGCCCACCATCGAGTCCGTGGTCGGTGGGCTGTCGGGAGGCAACCAGCAGAAGGTCGTGCTTGCCAAATGGGTGGCCGCCGAACCGGATGTACTGATCCTCGACGAGCCCACCCGCGGCATCGACGTCGGCGCGAAGTATGAGATCTACCAGATCATCGATCAGCTCGCGGACGCAGGCAAGGCCGTACTCGTCATCTCCTCGGAGCTGCCCGAACTCCTGGGCATCTGCGACCGCATCTACACCCTTTCGGCGGGACGAGTCACCGCCGACCTGGACCGCAGCGAGGCGGATCAGGAGACCCTCATGCGCCACATGACCCAGATCAAGGAAGACTAATGTCCAACACACTGTCAACGCTCAAAGACGCGCTGCGCGCGAATCTGCGGCAGGGCGGGCTCGCCGTGGCCCTGGTGGTGATCATCGCCTTCTTCGCGATTGCCACCAACGGCCAGATCCTCTCCTCTCAGAACGTCTCCAACATCATTGTGCAGAACGCCTACGTTCTGGTTCTGGCGATCGGCATGCTCTTCGCTATTCTCATGGCGGACATCGACCTCTCGGTCGGGTCGGTGGTGGCCCTGACCGGCGCCGTCGCCGGCGTGGTAACCGTGAACCACGGCCTGCCCTGGTGGCTGGGCGTGGTCGCCGCGCTGATCACCGGTCTGCTCGTAGGCGTCTGGCAAGGATTCTGGATCGCCTTCGTCGGCATTCCCGCATTCATAGTCACTCTCGCCGGCATGCTCATCTTCCGGGGGCTGACGATGATCGTGCTGCACAACTTGTCCATCTCCCCGTTCCCCGGCGGCTTCCGGGAGATCTCCTCGGGTTATCTCAATGGACTGCTCGGCGGATACGGATACGACGTCTTCACGCTGTTGCTCGCCGCGCTCGCGCTCGCCGCATACGTGTTCTCCGAGGTGCGCAACCGGCGTCGGTACCTCGCCAATCAGGTGCCGGTGGCCTCCCGCGGCATCTGGATCGGTCGCATCGTGCTCGTGTGCGCCATCGGCATGGCCTTCGCCTGGAAGATCGCCACCTACAAGGGCACTCCCTACGTGCTGATCATCCTGGCGGCGCTGATTCTGATCTACTCCTTCGTGGCCGGACGCACCGTTATCGGTCGCCAGATCTACGCGATCGGAGGCAACAGGGAGGCGGCTGCCCTGTCCGGCGTGAAGGTCCGCTGGGTCCGGTTCTGGGTATTCGTCAACAACGGGGTGCTGTGCGCGCTCGCCGGCGTCATCTTCACCTCGCGCCTGAACATGGCCGGTCCCAAGGCCGGTCAGGGTTTCGAGCTCGATGCCATTGCCGCCTGCTTCATCGGCGGTGCGGCCGTCACCGGCGGAGTGGGCACCGTGGCGGGCGCCATCGTCGGCGGTCTGGTGATGGCGGTCATGAACAACGGCATGTCCCTGCTGGGCGTCGGCATCGACTACCAGCAGGCCATCAAGGGGCTGGTGGTGCTCGGCGCCGTCGCCTTCGACCTGCTCAACAAGCGGCGCGCCGTGACCGCCTAGAACACGGCCCCGCAACTCGCGTTCGCTACCAGGACCGTGTGAGCGGGCTGGGAGAACCGCGACCACGCCAAGGCGACGGCGTCGCCTCCGCTGTAGGCGAGTGCGCTAGCGCGGCGGGGCGGCGGAGTCGCGAATCACCAGTCTGGTGCTCAGCCGCACGGGCGTCGTGGTCAGCAGAGGCCGGCCGCGGTGGTTGTCCACGATCATGCGCACGGCCTCCTGCCCCATGCGGAACAGGGGCTGGCGCACGGTCGTGAGCCGTGGCGCCGCCCAGCCGGCCATCTCCGTGTCGTCGAAGCCGACCACGCTGAAGTCCTCCGGGATGCGCAGCCCGGCCTCGCGCACGGCCTCGTAGATGCCGAGCGCCGTCGTGTCCGAGGCGGCGAAGACCGCCGTCGGGCGCTGGCCCTCGGGCAAAGACAGCAGGCGGCGGCCCTGCCGCAGACCGTTGTCGTAGCTGTAGGGCCCGGAGGAGATCAGCTCCGCGCGCACGGGCAGCGAGTGCATCTGCAGCGCCGACAGATACCCCTGATGGCGCTCGCGCGCGGGCACCGAGTCCTGCGGTCCTCCAACCAGGGCGATCCGCTCATGACCGAGCCCGATGAGGTACTCGGTGGCATCCACGCCGCCATTCCAGTTGGTCGCCCCGATCGAGGCCACTCCGCGCTCCTGCGGGCCGGAGGGATCGATCAGCACCACGGGCAGGCCGATGCGCCGGGCGCTCGTATGCTGCTCGCGGGTCAGTGGTGAGGTCAGCACGATGAGCCCGATGTGGTCGGTGGACTTCAGCAGCGTGAACCATTCCGGTTCGAAGGGGACCGGGTGCTCATGCGGCGCCGGCTCGGGCGTGTAGGTGGTGTTGAGGGCGACGCCGGCGTTGAGGGCGGCGGTCGCGGCCCCCTTGAGCACCTCGATGGTATAGGCGGTGGCGAGGTCGTCGGAGACCATGGCGATCTGCGGGTAGCTGCGAACCGGTGTTGACTCCGGGCGGACGTAGCCCAGGTCCTCGCTGGCCGCCAGCACGCGCTCCCGGGTGGCGGCGGACACGTCGGCGCGATTGTTCAGCGCCTTGGAGGCGGCCGATTTGGATACGCCGGCCGCAGCGGCGACGTCGTCAAGAGTTACTCGTTGCCGAGGTTCCACGTCATTCTCCCCTCAGGGCCGTTGGAGCCCGCCGTGTAGACGGAGGCTAGCAGGACTGCTGCAGGTCCCGGAGCAGCGTGGCCAGCCAGGCGACCTGCTCGCGCCACTGGTAGGACTCGCCGCCCTCATGGCCGTTGAACGGGTAGACGCGGATCTGCGGGCGTGCCGGAGGCTTTGCGGAGGCCTGCCCCCACAAGTTGCGCGCGGCGAAGACGGTCGAGGGCGGGCAGGTGGTGTCCATCAGCCCGGTGGAGAACAGGGCCGGGCAGGCGGCCCGTGCGCCCAGCAGCGCGGCGTCGAAGTAGGCGAGCGTGCGGTACGCCTGCTCGACCTCGTCGCGGTGCACGGCCAGGTATCCGGCGATGTCCGCGTAAGGCGGGTCGTCCGTAAGCCCGACCGCACGGGGGAGGGCACACATGAAGGGCACATCCGGCATGGCGGCAATGACTCGGTGGTTCAGACCGGCCGCGGCAATGGCCATGCCGCCGCCCTGCGAGACGCCGGTGACGGCGATCCGGGCGGCATCCACTTCCGGCAGGACCGCGGCGGCTTCGACGGCGTGGTGGGCATCGACGAACAGGCGGCGGTACAGGTAGTCGTCTGGGGACTGCAGCCCGTGGGTGGCGAACCCGGCCGCGGCCGGGCCCGTGCCGTGGGGGTCGGGGGTGTCGCCCCCGGAGCCCCAGTGCGACCCCTGTCCCCGAGTGTCCATGACCAGGTGCGCATACCCCGCGGCCGCCCAGGTCAGGTGATCCTGGGGCATGCCGCGGCCGCCGCCCATGCCGAGGAACTCGACGACGGCGGGCAGCGGCCTCTCGGCTTCGGCCGGGGTGATGAGCCAGGCCCGGATGGGGTCGCCGGCGTAGCCGCCGAAGGTGACATCGTGAACCCGGTGGGTGAGCAGCGGCGTCGTCACGGGGGTGATGGTGACGCTGGACGGGGCGAAGGGGCTCTCGGCGAGCGTGCGCGTCCAGAAGGCGTCGAAGTCCTCCGGCTCGCTCAGGTCTGGGGCGTAGGCCTCGAGCTCCGGCAGCGGCAGGTCGAAGTAGGACATGGTGGCTCCTTCGTTGGAGAGTGCGGTAGCACACTACTTGACAGGTTTATGTGCGCGGCTATACTAAACCTGTCAGACGGATTCGCGAAATATTTCGATCAGCCCGATCGGACGCGTCCGTATCCGGAGGTTTCAATGATGAAGCTCAGCGCTCATAACCCCCACGCTGCCCGTTCCCGCCGCCGCATCGCCGGAGTGATGACCGGCGTGCTGGCCGCCTCGCTGGCGCTGGCCGCCTGCGGCGGTGGATCCGCAGGCGGTGACGACAACACCCTCACCCTGTGGCACAACGCGACCACAGGCCCCGGCTCGGAGTATTGGGAGACCATTGCCTCCGAATTCGAGGCCTCGCACGAGGGTGTCACGGTGGAGGTCCAGGCCATCCAGAACGAGGACCTGGACGGCAAGCTGCAGACGGCGCAGAACGCCGGCGAGGGGCCCGATGTCTTCCTCGCTCGCGGCGGCGGCAAGCTGCGCGACATGGTCGATGCCGGACTCATCCTCGACATCTCGGACATGATCGACGAGACCGTGGCCGCTGAGGTACCCGAGGGCGCCTTCTCCGCCTACACGATCGATGACGGCGTCTACGCCATGCCCACCTCGCTCCAGCCCGGTGGCATCTACTACTCCAAGGACCTGTTCGACGCCGCGGGCATCACCGAGGAGCCGACCACGATCGCGGAGCTGTCCGACGCGGTGGCCAAGCTCAAGGACTCCGGTACCTCGCCCATCGCCCTGGGCGCCAAGGACGCCTGGCCGGCCGCCCACTGGTACTACTTCTTCGCCCTGCGCGAGTGCAGCCAGGACGTGCTGGAGACCTCACTGTCCGAGCTGGAGTTCTCCGACCAGTGCTGGGTCGACGCCGGGCAGGACCTGGCCGACTTCGCCGGCACCGAGCCCTTCAACAGCGGCTTCCTGACCACCTCCGCCCAGCAGGGCGCCGGCTCCTCGGCCGGCATGGTGGCCAACCACCAGGCCGCCATGGAGCTCATGGGCACCTGGAACGTCGGTGTGATCGCCTCGCTGACGCCGGATGAGCAGCCGCTGCCCGACCTGCGCTGGTTCCCCTTCCCGGCCGTCGAGGGCGGCGAGGGCGACCCGACCGCCATCATGGGTGGAGTGGACGGCTATGCCTGCTCCTCCACCGCCCCGGCCGAGCTGTGCGCCGAGTTCCTCAACTTCTTCATGAGCGAAGAGAACCAGGAGGCCTACGCCGACGCCTTCGAGACCATCCCCGTCAATGAGAAGGCGCAGGACGTGGTTACCCAGGAGGCGCTGCTCCCGCAGGTGGAGGCCAACAACGACGCCGCCTACTCCCAGGTGTGGCTGGACACGTCCCTGGGGCAGAACATCGGCAACGCGCTCAACGTCGCGGTGGTCGACATGCTGGCGGGCAAGGGCGACGCTCAGGGCATCGTTGACGCCATGAGCGCGGCCGCCGCCAAGGAATAGTTCCCCTCAACTCCCCAACCAGTCGGCCGCGGCGCGCCAGGACACGCCTTCGGGCGCGCCGCGGCCCACTCACGAAACGAGACCCGCACATGACAGCAGCAACTTCAGCGCCTGCCGGCGGCGCCACCGCCGTCAGGCGGTCCAAGAAGAGGAAGAGCCCCAGCTCCTTGTCCTGGCGGGACCGGGTGGAGATCACCGCCCTGTCTGCTCCCGCCGTCATCATGTTCCTGACCTTCGTCATCCTGCCGGTGATCATGGCCGCCTACTACGGCTTCTTCAAGTGGAAGGGCTTCGGCGTCCCCACCAACTTCGTCGGCTTCGAGAACTACCGCACGATCCTGACCGACCCCGAGTTCCACAACGTGCTTCGGCACAACGCCATCGTCGTCTTCGGCTCGCTCGCCCTGCAGGGCCCCTTCGCCCTGCTCCTGGCGCTACTGCTGAACAAGAAGATGCGCGGCCAGTCGGTCATCCGCGTCCTGATCTTCATCCCCTACGTCATCTCCGAGGTCATCGCCGGAACCGCCTGGGGGCTGATCTTGCAGACCGACGGCGCCATGAACGGCCTGCTGCGCAAGCTCGGACTCGGCGCCCTCGCCAATGACTGGATCTCCGACCCCAAGACGGCCCTGACGATCCTGTTGTTCATCCTGACCTGGAAGTACGCCGGCTTCGCGGTCATCATCTTCCTGGCGGGTATGCAGGGCATTCCGGAGGAGCTGACCGAGGCCGCCAAGGTCGACGGCGCCTCCTACTGGCAGATCCAGCGCAAGATCACGATTCCTCTGCTGGGCCCGACCATGCGCATGTGGGGCTTCCTGTCCATCATCGGCTCCCTGCAGCTGTTCGACCTGGTGTACATCATCTGGGGACAGTACATCTCCTCCACCGCCGGTACCTCGACCATGGCGACCTACATGGTGGTCAACGGGCGCATGAGCGGCAACTACGGCTACGGAAACGCGGTTGCCGTGGTGCTCTTCCTCATCTCCCTGGTGATCGCCCTTACCTATCAACGATTCGTCCTGCGCCGTGACACCGAGGGCGCACTGACCGGGAGCAGCCGATGACCGCCGCCGCCACCCCCATCAAACCTCTCGCCCCCGCCGCCCCGGCGGAATCCGGCCCGCGCCGTCGTCGCGGACGCTCCGCGAAGCAGAAGCCCGAATGGGCCAGCCCGGTGGTCTACCTGGTGGCAGCGCTGGTAATCGCCGCCCTGCTCGCCCCGGTCGCCTACGTAATCCTCGGCGGCTTCCGCAACAACTCGCAGATCACCGCCGATCCCGCGGGCCTGCCCGATCCCTGGGTGGTGGACAACTACCGAGTGGTGCTGGCCAGCTCCGGATTCTGGCAGCAGGTCGGCAACTCCACGATCGCCGCCGCCTGCGGCACCATCGGCACCGTCACCCTCGGGCTCATGGTCAGCTTCGTCATCGCCCGCTACCCCTTCAAGGGCGGCAGCGCCCTGTACATGCTGTTCGCCGCCGGGCTCATGTTCCCCATGACAGTGGCCATCACGCCGCTGTACATCCTGATCAAGAACCTGGGCATGATGAACTCGCTGGCGGGCATCATCATCCCCGGCATCGCCTTCGCCCTGCCACAGACGGTCATCATCCTGGTGCCGTTCCTGCGGGCCATCCCCAAGGAGCTGGAGGAGGCCGCCTCCCTGGACGGCTGCGGGCGCATGGGATTCTTCTGGCGGGTGGTGGTGCCGCTGTCCGCACCCGGTGTGGTTACCACCGGCATCCTCACCTTCGTAGGCTCCTGGAACTCCTACATGCTGCCGCTGTTCATCCTGACCGACCGCTCCAAGTACACCCTCCCGCTGGGGGTGCAGGCCTTCGCCTCGGAGCACTCGGTCAACACCGCGCAGGTGCTCGCCTTCACCTCGCTGTCCATGATCCCCGCGCTGGTGGTCTTCAGCCTCTTCGAGCGGCGCATCGTCGGCGGGCTGACCGGCGCCGTCAAGGGCTGACCGCTACCTCAACCGCAATCGGAGTCAACCGTGAACACCTGGAACGACCCATCGTTGCCCGTCGGCCGGCGTGTCGACGCCCTCCTGGCCGCCATGAGCCGCGAGGAGAAGATCCACCAGCTCGCCTCCTTCTGGGAGCGCGACGAGGAGGCGGACGTGCCCGCACCGGAGCCGGCCGGCACCGGCGAGCACGACGGCGACGCGGACGCATCCGACCCCGCTCACCAGGTCGCCCCCATGGAGGACGCGTTCAAGGTCGGGCGCCAGGGCTGGGAGGAGAGCACAGACGGCGGGCTGGGGCATCTGACCCGCGTCTACGGAACCGATCCGATCAGCGTCGCAGAGGGGGCGGCCAAGCTGGAGCGCCTCCAGCGCGACGTGGTCTCCCGCAACGCCTTCGGCATCCCGGCCATCGCCCACGAGGAGTGCTTGACCGGGTTCACCGCCCTGGGCGCGACCGTCTACCCCGCCGCCATCGCCTGGGGCGCCACCTGGCGGCCCGCGCTCGTGGAGCGGATGGCCGGGTGCATCGGCGCCGACCTGCATGCCGTCGGCGTGCACCAGGGCCTGGCGCCGCTGCTCGACGTCGTGCGCGACTACCGGTGGGGCCGCGTGGAGGAGACCTGCGGTGAGGACCCCTACCTCGTGGGCACGCTCGGCACCGCTTACGTGCGCGGCCTGCAGGCCCAGGGC
Source organism: Actinomyces ruminicola (assembly GCF_900103885.1). GTDB lineage: Bacteria > Actinomycetota > Actinomycetes > Actinomycetales > Actinomycetaceae > Actinomyces > Actinomyces ruminicola. The sequence continues at coordinate 767,906 of NZ_FNIM01000001.1, read as the reverse complement.
GTGCACGCCACCCTCAAGCACTTCGTCGCCTACCCGGCCTCGAAGGCGGGCCGCAACCACGCGCCGGTGTCCATGGGCGTGCGCGAGCTCGAGGACGTCATGCTGCCGCCCTTCGAGATGGCGGTGCGCGAGGGCGGCGTCGCCGGCGTGATGAACTCATACTCCGACATCGACGGCGAACCGGTGGCCGCATCCCGCCACCTGCTCACCGAGGTGCTGCGGGAGCGCTGGGGCTTCGCGGGCACCGTGGTCTCCGACTACTGGTCGGTGCGCTTCCTAGAGGCCATGCACCACGTGGCCGGGGACTACGCGCACGCCGCCGCGCTGGCGGTGCGCGCCGGGCTGGATGTGGAGCTGCCGGAGACCACCTGCTACTCCCACCTCGGCGCCGCCCTGGACGCCGGTCTGCTCACCGAGGCCGAACTCGACACCGCCGTGCGCCGGGTGCTGACCCAGAAGGCCGAGCTGGGCCTGCTCGACGCCGACTGGGAGCCGGCCTCCGGCGTCGACCCGCAGCGCGACCTCGACTCGCCCGGCAACCGGGCGGTGGCCCGCGCCATGGCCGAGGAGTCGGTGGTCCTGCTGAAGAACGACGGCGTGCTGCCGCTCGCGCCCGGGGCGCGCCTGGCCGTGTCCGGGCCGGTATGGGAGGACGTGCGCTCCTTCCTGGGCTGCTACTCCTTCCCCAACCACGTGCTCAGCCGCGACGGCGGCCGCACCACCGGGCTGGAGATCCGCGACCTGCCCGAGGCGCTGCGCGCCGCCCACCCCGGCGAGGCCACCTTCCACCAGGGCGTCGGCTTCATCGACGGGCGCGCCGAGGACTTCGAGGCCGCCGTCGCGGCCGCCGCGGCCGCCGAGGTCGCCGTCGTGACCCTGGGCGACATCGCCGGGCTCTTCGGCGGCGGCACCTCGGGGGAGGGCTGCGACGTCGTCGACCTGGGCCTGCCCGGACGCCAGGGGGAGCTGCTGGAGGCCGTGCTGGCGACCGGCACGCCCACCGTGCTGGTGCTGGTCACCGGGCGCCCCTATGCGCTGGGGGAGTACGCCGACCGCTGCGCAGCCATCGTGCAGGCCTTCATGCCGGGCGTGGAGGGCGCCGACGCCATTGCCGGCGTGCTCACCGGAGCCGTCAACCCCTCCGGGCACCTGCCCGTCGCCATCCCCGCCGGGCGCGGCGGCCAGCCGGGCACCTACCTGGCGGCTCCGCTCGCCTGGCACGCCGACGGCATCTCCAACCTGGATCCCACGCCGCTGTACCCCTTCGGCTACGGGCTCAGCTACTCGACCTTCATCCTTACCGATCCCGCCGTCTCCGCCGCGCAGACGGACGTAGACGGCCAGGTCGAGTACGCGGTCACGGTCACCAACACCTCCGACCGCGCCGGCGCCGAGGTGGTCCAGCTGTACCTGTCCGACCCGGTGGCCGAGGTGGTGCGCCCGCTGAAGAGCCTCATCGGCTTCGCCAAGGTGGACCTGGAGGCGGGGGAGTCCAAGCGCGTGACCTTCACGGTGCACGCCGACCGCACCTCCTTCACCGGCGTCGACCACCGGCGCATCGTCGAGCCCGGCCAGATCCTGCTCGCCGCCGGCACCAGCAGCGAGGACCGGCTGGAGGGTCTGGCCGTCGAGATCACCGGCCGGCGCCGCGTGGTCGGCGAGGGCCGGGTGCTCACCACGCCGGTGGCCGTGACGCCCGCCTGAGGGCCCCTGCTGCGGCTTCCGCCAGTCACAAGCGATCTACTACGGAGGTTTCCAAGATGAAGCAATCTGCGGGGCGCGGACGCCGCCTCGGAGCCGCCGCCGCGCTGGCTGCTTCGCTGGCGCTGACCGCATGCGGTGCGAACTCGGCCGACGGTGGGGAGGAGGTCACGCTGACCTTCTGGAACAACTCCACCACCCCCGCCTGGGCCGCGTACTGGGAGGAGGTGACTGCCGACTTCGAGGCCGCCCACGAAGGCGTGACCATCGATGTGGTGGCGATCTCCAACGAGGACATCGACGGCAAGCTGCAGACGGCGCTGGCCGGCGGGCAGGCCCCGGACCTCTTCGTCCAGCGCGGCGGCGGCAAGATGGCCGACATGGTTGAGGCGGGGCAGCTGCTCGACATCACGGATCTGGTGGACCCGGAGGTGCGCGAATCGGTGGCCGAGGGCACCTTTGCGCCCTACACCATCGATGGCTCCTTGTATGCGATGCCCACCTCCTTCCAGCCGGAGGGGATCTATTACTCGCAGGAGCTGTTCGACGCCGCCGGCATCACCGAGACGCCGACGACGATTGCGGAGCTTTCCGACGCGGTGGCCAAGCTGAAGGAGTCCGGCACTGCTCCAATCGCATTGGGCGCCAAGGACGCCTGGCCGGCCGCCCACTGGTACTACCAGTTCGTGCTGCGCGAGTGCAGTCAGGAAACGCTGGAGTCGTCGCTGGCGGAGTTGGAGTTCTCCGACCAGTGCTGGGTCGACGCCGGGGACGACCTGGCCGACTTCGCCGGCACCGAGCCCTTCAACAGCGGCTTCCTGACCACCTCCGCCCAGCAGGGCGCGGGTTCGTCCGCGGGGCTGGTGGCCAACCACCAGGCCGCCATGGAGCTCATGGGCACCTGGGATGTGGGTGTCATCGCCTCGCTGACGCCGGATGAGCAGCCGCTGCCCGATCTGGGCTGGTTCCCCTTCCCGGCCGTTGAGGGCGGCGAGGGCGACCCGACCGCCATCATGGGTGGCGTTGACGGCTACTCCTGCTCTGCTACGGCCCCGGCCGAGCTGTGCGCCGAGTTCCTCAACTTCATCATGACCAAGGACAACCAGGAGGCCTACGCCGAGGCCTTCGACATGCTGCCCGCCAACCGGGACGCCCAGGGGGTGATTGCGGCGGGGCCCCTGGCCGACGCCATGCAGGCGGGCAACGACGCCGCCTACTCGCAGGTGTGGCTGGACACGTCCCTGGGGCAGAACGTCGGCAACGCGCTCAACGTCGCGGTGGTCGACATGCTGGCGGGCAAGGGCGACGCCCAGGGCATTGTCGACGCCATGGCCGCCGCGGCGGCCAAGGAGTGACGGGGTCCAGGCGCGGGCGAGTGCGCGGCGGCTCCCGTCCGGTCTGATGCCGCTCCGCTCAGTGGCGGGGCGCGGGCCCTGTCGATGAACGCACGACCAGGGTCGTGGCGAGTTCGATGTTCTGCGCCGGCGCGTGCGGATCCTCGGAGAGATCGATGACCATGCGCGTGGCCTCCTGCGCCATCTCGATCAGGGGCTGGTGGACGGTGGTCATGGGGGGCGAGACCCACTGGCACAGGTCCACGTCGTCGAAGCCGATGACGGAGATGTCTTCGGGGATTGCCAAGCCGGCGTCCTTGATCGCCCGGTAGCTGCCGTAGGCCTGCTCATCTGAGCCGTTGAGGATTGCCGTAGGCGGGTTGTCCAGGGCGAGCAGCCGCGGAGTGAGCCGGTAGCCGCCCTCGAACAGGGAGTTGCCGGTGACGACGAGCTCGGGGTCGTAGGGTATCTGGTGGCGGCTGAGGACGGAGCGGTAGGCGTCAAGACGGTCCTGGTGAGAGACGAGGTCCATCGGGCCGGTGATGTAGGCGATCCGGCGGTGACCGAGGGCGACCAGGTGCTCTGTGGCGTCCCGTGAGCCCGCCCAGTCCGTGGCCGCGACGGTGGGGATGTCACGGTGCTGGTGTCCTGACGGGTTGAGAAGGACCACCGGCATCTTCAGCTGGCGCATCTTGCGCTCGGTCACCTCGAGCAGTTCCGAGACGACGACGACCACTCCTGCGGAGCCGCGGGTGACCAGATGATCCACCCAGTGGGCTCCCCCGACGGGAGATCCGTGGGTCGCGGTGACCACGAGGTCCTTTCCTCTGCGGGCGGCCTCGGCCTGGGCGCCGGTGAGCAGCGCGGATGCCCACTGCGTGTCGAGCCCGGAGATCACGAAGTCGACCAGATGGCTCGGAGCCGGGCGGGTGGTGTGGCGGGGCTTGTAGCCGAGCGCCGACGCGAGTGCCTCGACCTCGCGGCGCGTCGTCTCTGAAACGCCGGGGCGGCCGTTGAGCACTTTCGAGACCGTCGGGACCGAGACCCCGGCCTGCCGGGCGATGGAGGCGATTGTGACCCGCTGGCTCATCGTCGGGGCTCCTCTCTTGACAGGACCAGCCGATGGAACTAGATTAGCGAGCCACGAAAGATAAAAGAAACTTTCGTGGCACTCGAAGGTGTGTGCAACCCTTCTTGGGGACAATGAGCTTGCTAGGAGGAAGGTGCAATGATGCACTACTCGCGAAACTTTCCCATGACTCGTCGATCCTTCGGCGGTCTAGCCGCAGCTATCGCCATCGCTGCCGGCATCGGCGCGTGCGGCGGCGGGCAGGAGCAACAGGGCTCGGCCACGGCCGGTGACATCACCTGGTGGGGCTGGACGCCGGACGCCGCCAACGCGGCTAAGATCATCGAGGCCTTCAACCAGGAGTTCCCCGATATTCACGTCGAGTTCGTCTCCAAGCCGATCGACTCCTACGACTCCGTGCTCAGCCCCGCAATCACCTCCAAGGACGGACCGGACGTCTTCAACGTCGCTCCTGGCTCTGCCAACGGCGGAGTCCAGACCTTCGAAGCCGGCGCCATCGACCTTACGGAGGCGGTGACCGCGGCGCTGGGCGACGACTGGAAGAGCAGGCTCGCCTCGATCGGGGTCGACGGACTCACCGTCGGCGACAAGCTGGTCGGCCTGTCCCCCGGCGCCGTGTACTCCGGCGGCCTGTGGGTCAACCAGGACCTCTTTGACGAGCACGGCCTCAAGCATCCGACCACTTTGGACGAGTGGAAGTCGGTCTGCGAGGCCTTCCGAGCGGCGGGCGTCGGCGGCTTCGTTCAGGGCGCCGGCCAGCACGCCTTCGACATGGACACCTTCGAGGCGATCATGGAGAACATCAGGCCGGGCTCATATGTGGCGGCTGCGAAGGGGGAGATCCCGTTCAGCGACCCGATCTTCACCCAGGGCCTCGAGATTTGGCAGAGCCTCTTCGATGAGGGGATCATGCAGGATGGTGCGATCGGGCTCCAGCAGTACCCTGACGCCAACAACATGTTCATGTCCGGCAAGTACGCCATGATCATGATGGGGTCCTGGTACACGCAGTACGCGGTCAAGGACGCGATGGTGGCGGCCATGGAGGCCGCCGGGGTGTCCAACCCGGAGCCGTTCACGATCCTTCCGATCGACTTCCCGGACGTCGCGGGCACGGGCAATATCGGCGGCTACTTCGGTGACGCGGATTACGGTGTTGCCGTCAGCGGCATGTCTCAGCAGCAGGCCGCGGCCACCACCTTCGTCACCTGGCTGGCCGCCTCAAGTGCCGGTCAGCAGGCGATCGCCGACACTCTCAATGACATCCCCGCGCTTGAGGGAGTCACCCCCGACTGGGACGCCATCGACCTGGTCGACCCCGAGGTGCAGAAGGAATCCCTGCAGACGTACACGGAGCAGGCCGGCGGCAGCAGTGTCACGCGTTTCGCCGACGTCAGCGCGGATCTCAACAGCGCCTACCGGGACGGTCTGATCGGCCTTATCGCGGGGACGGTCACGATCGAGGAAGTGCTGTCCGCGCTACAGGCGGTTGTGGACTCGGAGAGGTGAGCGCAATGCCTGAGTTGCTTCCACAGCGGTCTCTCCAAGACGCGGCAGCGACGAGTGGAGAACCGCTATGACGGTCGTACGCCCCGCCCGGGCAAAGCGTGCTACCGGGACCGAGGCCGCGGCGCGGCGTGGCCTCGACATGCAGTCATGGGGCCTGCCCTGGATCCTGCCCGCGGCCGTCCTGGTCATCGGGCTCGTCTACTTCGCGATCGGGTACACGGGCTTCGTCTCCACGCTTGACTGGAACGGTTTCATCCTCTCCGCACCCGACTTCATAGGTGCGGGGAACTATGCCGAGCTCGTCGGCGACAACGTCTTCTGGGGAGCCCTGTGGCACACCCTGTACTTCTTCATCATCACCTTCACCGTGCAGACGGCCGTGGGGTTCATTCTGGCGGCGCTGCTGCATTCCAGGGTCCGCCTGGGTGCGGTGTACAAGGTGATCATCTTCGTGCCGACCGTCTTGGCCCCCGCGACCATGGCCCCGGTCTTCCGTCAGATCTTCGACGCCGATGGACAGCTCAACTGGCTCCTGCAGCACGTCGGGCTCGGCTGGCTGAGCCAGCCCTGGCTCGCCTCCCCGTCCACCGCGATGGGGGTGGTCATGGTGGTCACCGTCTGGCAGTGGACCGGCATGACCTTCATCCTCTACTACGCGGCGATGAGTCAGATAGACTCCGAGATACTCGAGGCCGCAAGGATCGACGGTGCCGGAGGCGTGCGAACCATGCGCTCGATCATCTGGCCGATGTGCAGGGGAACCACCGGCGCGCTGGCCATTCTCGGCCTCATCGGCGCCCTGAAGACCTTTGACGTGCCCTACCTCGTGACCAAGGGCGGACCGAACCACGGCACCGAGTTCCTCGGCACTTACATCTACCACACCATGGTGCAGGAGAAGCACTTCGGATATGCGGCTGCCGTCGCGGTGATCCTGCTTGTCCTCGCCATTGTCGGCGGAGTCTCCTCCAGCGTCCGCAGCAGAAAGGGGGCGAGCTGACATGTTCGACTCTCGTAGCCGACGCTCCAGGGTTCTGATCCAGGCTCTAGCCACGGTCTTGACCGTCCCCTTCCTGCTCCCGCTGATGGCGATGGTGCAGGGATCGTTCGCGGGCCGTGGCATCGGCAACTACCAGAAGGTCTTCGCGACCGGCGTCGTGCCGACTTACTTCAGGAACAGCGCCATCATCGCCGTCAGCGTGGTCGTGATCGTCTACGTGGTCACAATGCTCGCCGCCTTCGGTTTCTCCAAGCTCAGGTTCCGCGGCAAGGAGATCTGGTTCTGGGCGCTGCTGGCGGCGCTGACGATGCCCGAGGCCGTCCTGCTCACGCCGCTGTTCGTCATGGCCTCACGATTCGACCTCTACAACGAGTATGCGGCGGTCATTCTGCCTCTTGCGGCGCTGCAGACGCCCTTCACGGTCCTGCTCGCCCGCAATTACGTGGGCGGCATCCCCAACGAGCTCATGGAGGCGGGCAAAGTCGACGGAGCGAGCATCCTGCAGGTCTTCCGCCACGTCATCCTTCCACTGACACGGCCCATTGCCGCGACGATCGTCCTACTGACCTTCATCAACTCCTGGAACTCATATCTTCTGCCGATGCTCATGCTCAATGATCCGGGCAAACAGGTGGTCACGCTCCTGCCCTCGTTCTTCACGAGCCAGTACACCAACGACCAGACCGGAGTGCTCGCGGCCGCGGTAATCACGGCCGTGCCGGCCGTGATCGCCTACCTGTCCGCCCAGAAGTACTTCGAGCGGGGCATGGCGGCCGGCGCACTCAAGTAGTGGTCTCCTCATTGTCACATCCACCCAGGGCGCTGCTTCGCCCGCTGACACGAAAGCCGAGCAGTATGACAACATCATCGCCTCCCATCCGCTTCGCAGTAATCGGGGCCGGGTGGAGATCGGAGTTCTTCCTCCGCATTGCCGCCACAGTCCCCGAAGTCTTGAACTGCACCGGGGTACTGGCTCGCTCGGAGTCCTCCCGCTCCCGTATTCGCGACGGCTGGGACGTCCCGGTTGTCTCCGCCGTGGAGGATCTGCTCGCCACCGATCCGGAGTTCGTCATCGCCTGCGTCTCCTGGTCCTCGATGCCCGAGGTCGTCCGCGACCTCGTCGCTCGCGGCGTCAAGGTCCTCGCCGAGACCCCTCCGGCGCCGGACCTGGAGGGGCTACGGGCGCTATGGCACGACATCGGGTCCACGGGCCTCGTCCAGGTCGCAGAGCAATACCTGCGCATGCCCGGCCACGCAAGCCGCAAGGCCGTCGTGGACCGGGGTGTGATTGGGGCCCCGACCTTCGTGGAGGTCGCCTCAACCCATATGTACCACTCGATGTCCCTTATCAGGAGCTTCCTCGGTGCCGGCATGGAGGAGGCAGTGGTCAACGCGCACCGGTTCACGGCGCCGCTGGTCGATCCGCTGTCCTTCTCCGGGTGGGAGTCCGATCCACATCCCAAGGAGGCGGCCACCACCATCGCCACGCTCGACTTCGGCGACGGACGCTGCGGCCTGTACCTGTTCACCGACAACCAGTGGTGGAACCCCCTGCTGTCGCGGAGAATCCTGGTGCGGGGCGAAAAGGGGGAGATTGTCGACGACAAGGTCGTGCGCCTGACAGATGAGGACGTCGTCTCGTCTCCTCTGAGCTATAGGCGGCTTGGAGTCGACATGAACCTCGAAGGCAACGAGCTCGCCGCCGTCGCCTTCGACGGGCAGATCGTCTATCGCAATCCCTGGCCGGGAAGCCGCTTCTCGGAGGACGACATCGCTGTCGCCTCCTTCCTCCTCGAGGTCGGCGCGTGGGCGCGCGGTGAGGGCCCGGAGCCCTACCCGCTTGCCGAGGCATGCCAGGACCACTACCTCGCCCTGGCCATTGAGGAATCCATCCAGAGGGGACGCAATGTTCGCGCAGCCAAGGAGGTGTGGGCCTGATGCCACTGGTCACTATCGAGCTCTCCGACGCACTGTCCCAGGAGACCCGCCGGAAGTACGCCGACGCCATTCATGAGGGCCTTGTCGAGGGCCTCGGAATGGACCGGGAGGACCGCTTCCAAGTAATCCACGCCCTGCCGAAGGAGCAGATCATCGCCCACCCCACCTATCTCGGTGGTCGGCGTGAGGACGTTGTCATCGTGCGCGTGCTCATGGTGCGGATCTATGGAGTCGAGCAGAAGCGCTCCATGCATCAGGCGGTCGCACGGCACCTGGAGGCCGCGGGCGCTCGACCGGACGACGTCTTCATCGCGGTGACCGAGAACCAGCTTGAGGACTGGTACCCGGGCGCGCGCGGGGAGCGTGGTTGACGCCCGGTCGCCGGGGCGGGACATCCGGCTGCTGTCCCCCTTCCGAATCCATGCTCGTCCGCACTCCCGGCGAGCCCGACATCTCACAGAAGGACAAACGATGGAACGTAGATTCGAGAATCAACTCGCGCTCGTCACCGGCGCCACCGCCGGCATCGGTTACGGCGTAGCGCGCCGCCTCATCGCGGAGGGCGCGGACGTCGTCGTAACCGGACGCCGCAGCGACATGCTCGCTCGGGCGCGCCGGGAACTCGGCGAGCACTGCCTGACCGTCCAGGGCGATGCCTCGAGCATGGAGGACCTCGACCGCCTCATGGGGCGTATCGCGGCCCTCGGGCGCCCGCTCGACGTCATCGTCGCCAATGCGGGCGGCGGCGGTGACCGGCCGCTGGCCGAGATGGACGAGGACACCTACGACCGGGTCATGGACCTGAACGTCAAGAGCGCCTACTTCACCGTCCGCAAGGCCCTGCCCCTCCTGCGGGACGGCGCGCGGGTAGTCCTGCTGTCCTCCATCTCCGGCTCCAACGGCGACCCCGGACACTCGGTATACAACGCCTCCAAGGCCGCCGTGCGCTCGCTCGCGCGCACATTCACCGCCGAGCTGCGTGAGCGACGCATCCGGGTCAACGCGGCCAGCCCGGGACCAACCATGTCCGAGGGCTTCGCCGCCTTCGTCGGCGGGCAGGAGGCCATCGACCGGATCACGAGCATGGTGCCCGTGGGCCACATCGCCTCGATCGATGAGACCGCCGCCGCGATCGTCTTCCTCGCCGCCGAGGACTCCGCCTACGTGGCCGGCGCGGAGCTGGTCATCGACGGCGGCATGAGCCAGATCTAAGACCCCACTGCGAATCCACCACTGTTTCCGCACACGATGAGTCTGTGCACGCGGACTCGCTACCACAGGAGCAAGCCTTGAACCACGTAAGTACCGTAACCGTCCCACCAGCCATGCGCCACCGCCTGTCCGAGCGCGTCATAGCCGTCACCGGGCCCGACGGGGCGCCGCTGGCGGACACCGACGTCGTCGTCGAGCAGACCCGGCACGAGCTGGGGATCGGCAACATCGGCTTCGACTTCGTCGCCGTCGCCAACGGGGAGGAGTCCAACGCGGACAGCCTGTTCGGCGGGGCCCGGCCCGAGCTGGCCGAGACCTTGACGGACCGCTTCTTCGACCTGTTCAACGTCACCACCCTGCCCTTCTACTGGCGCTCATTCGAGCCGGAGGAGGGACAGCCGCACACCGAGCGCCTGGTGGGCACCGCCCGCTGGATCCGCGCTCACGGGGCCGACGTCAAGGGGCATCCGCTGGCCTGGCACACCATGGCGCCGAAGTGGCTGCTGGGGCGCGACCCGGAGGAGGTCGAACGCATCCTGCGTGCCCGCATCACCCGCGACGCGGCCGGCTTCCGTGGCCTGGTGGACACCTGGGACGCCATCAACGAGGTGGTGATCATGCCCGTTTTCACCGCCGAGGACAACGCCATCACCCCGCTTGCCCAGCGCCTCGGCCGCGTGGGCATCGTGCGGCTCGCCTTCGAGACCGCCCGCGCCGCCAACCCCGACGCCTTCCTGCTGCTCAACGACTTCAACATGAGCGAGAAGTACGCCCAGCTGATCGAGGAGTGCCTGGAGGCCGGGGTGAAGATCGACGCGATCGGCCTGCAGTCGCACATGCATCAGGGCTACTGGGGCGAGGAGCGCACCCATGAGGTGCTCGAGCGCTTCAGCCGCTTCGGCCTGCCGCTGCACTTCACCGAGACCACGCTGGTCTCCGGCCACCTCATGCCGCCCGAGATCGTGGACCTGAACGACTACCAGATCCCGCAGTGGCCCAGCACCCCGGAGGGCGAGGAGCGCCAGGCCGACGAGATCCGCCGCCACTACACCACGCTCGCCTCCCACCCCGCCGTCGAGGCGATCACCTACTGGGGCTTCACCGACGACGGCGCCTGGCTGGGCGCCCCGGTCGGCTTCGCCCGCGCCGACGGCACCCTGAAGCCCAGCTACGCGGCCCTGCACGACCTGGTCAAGGGCCAGTGGTGGACGCCGCCCACGACTGTGCGCACCGACGTCGAGGGAAAGCTGCGCCTGTCCGGCTTCCGCGGCACCTACCGGGTCACTGCCGCCGAGCGCAGCGGCGAGATGGTGCTCGACTCGGCGCCCGATGTGCCACAGGTGACCGTCACGCTGCGGGGATGAGACGCCGTCGTCGCGCGGATCGGAGGGTGGAGGCCGATCCGCGCGACGACGGTCAATCGGCCGGATCAGTTGCGGTTGGCGAAGCGCTCCAGGAGCATGGCGTCCCCGCCCACCACGAGCACGTCGTCGGGGGAGACCAGGGTGGCCGGGGTGGCGTACTCGAAGGGTTCTCCCGGGCTCATCAGGCCGAAGACGGTCACGCCGTAGCGGGAGCGGATCTTGGACTCGCCGATGGTGAAGCCGTGCAGCTCGGCGGGCGGACGCATCTTGACGATGGTGAAGCCGCCCTTCTCCATCTCGATGTAGTCCAGCATGCGGCCGGAGACCAGGTGGGCGGCGCGCTGTCCGGCGTCGAACTCCGGGTAGACCACGTGGTGGGCGCCGATGCGCCGCAGGATGCGGCCGTGCGCGCGGGAGACGGCCTTCGCCCAGATCTGCGGGGTCTCCAGGTCCACCAGGTTCCCGGTGATCAGCACGCTGGCCTCCAAGGAGGTGGCCACACCCACCACCGCGGTGCCGAACTCGGTGGCCCCCAGCTGCTCCAGGGCCTCCATGTCGGTGGCGTCAGCCTCGACCAGGGGGATGCGTCCGGTCCACTGACGCACGAGGACGGGGTCCCGCTCGACGGCCAGGACCTCCCGACCGAGGCGGTCCAGGGTGGCGGCCATGGCGGAGCCGAAGCGGCCGAGCCCGATCACCAGGGTCGAGTCGTTGTAAGCGGTGCGGTCAGGCATGAGTCCTCGTGGCGGGTGCGGGTCCAGACAGATACTGCACCCAACGGTAGTCCCCTTCCCTCAAGACCGGTCGATATCACCGCTGGGGTAGGTCAATATGGCTACTGAGACGGGCGTGAGCAGCACGCTGACAGCCGCCCGGGAGAATCGGTAGCCCAACTGCCTCGCTCGCGGGGGAGAAGCGGTTCCTCCCAGGCCCAAATGGTGCGCAGTGCCAGGCCCAGGTTCCCGACCTGGCAGTGCGAGGCGCATCCCTCGGCCTCGGTGAACACCCGGGTGGTAACCGAACGGGCCGCTGTCAGAGTGCGCACCTGCCGCGGCAGTGGGGTCAGGGGCACGTAGTGGTCCTGTGCTCCGGCGAGCAGCAGAACGTCGGCGCGCACCTTGGCGGACACCTCCCGGGTGTGCAGCCGCCCAGCGAACCGTAGGAATTGTGCCGGTGAATCGGTGCCGGTCACCCGCATCCCCTGTTCCAATCCCCATTGGAGGACGGGCCGCCTGCTGGCGACTGCGAGCGTCCGGTTCATCAGACGGCGCGGAGATCCGGCGAAGATCCGGCTTGCGCGCGGAGGCGTCGGCACCGCCTGCCGCACGACGACGTCGAGGAAGTCATCGATCACGTCCCAGGCCACGACCCGCCCGCCCCGAGCCCCCGAGCGGGCAGGTCGTATGCGGGCAGGGCGGCGCCGTCGCAGGGCACACGGACGGGGGACAGGTCGAAGCGCTGCCGCATGAGCTCCACGAAGCGCTCGCGGATGGGGAGTTGGCGCGGGTCGTCGCCGGGCATGAGGAACTGGGCTGCGCGCTCATAGACGACGGCGTCGAACTCCTTGCCCGCCGCCCGGGCGCCGCGCGCCAGGTGCAGGTACGCCCCGACCCAGCCGGAATTCGTGTGCGACAGCGGCGAAAGGGTACGGATCTCCTCAATCGCCCGCGGGCCTATCAGTTCCGCCCAACGGGTGGCCTGAAAGGCCTGGTCGGTGGGGGCCGGGAATCCCGGCGCGCCCACGGGTGTGCCATCAGGGTCGAATGCGTGGGAGGTGGTCATCGACTCTCTCCTGTCGAAAACAATCGCTGCTATTTGCCCGGGGGTGTCAGGGGTGGAGGGGAGGTGTGTCAAAACAGTCGTTGCGATTTAAGGTGTCGACTCGTGCTCGGGCAGGCCGGCGTCGTCGCGCCGTATCCGGCTCTTCCGGTTCGGGGCGTGACAGCGGGGCAGCCCCGAGCCGGACGCTCCGCATATCCTGGCCGCATGCCGCGCGTCACCCAGTCCTATCGAGACCGTCAAACCGCCCGCATCGTGGCCGCGGCGGAGGCATGCTTCGCCAGGCGCGGCTTCGACGGTGCCTCAATGGATGAGATCATCGCCGAGGCCGGCATGTCCTCCAGCACCGTCTACCGCTACTTCCCCGAGGGGAAGCGGTCCTTGATCCGTGCGGTGCTCGGCCAGGCCGTCGATCCCGTGGTCGAGTGGGTGACGCAGCTGTCCGCGGCGGAGGAACTCCCACCGTTCGAAGCGGCCTTCGTGGACGCCGTCGAGCAGGCCTGGAAGTACAAGCAGGGCGAGGCCGGTCGCGCCGAGCTCCAAGTCGCCATCTGGGCGGAGCTGGTGCAGCAGCCGGACCTGCGGGCCATCAACGCCGAGCGCTACGCCCGCGTGCGCGCCGAGATCGCCGGAATCCTCGGGCGCTGGCAGGAGCGCGGCGACATCGCGCCGGGTGTAGACCTGGGGGCGGCCGCCGCCGTCGTGCACAACGCGGCCATGGGCCTGCTGGTCCAGCAGATCGTCACGGGCGAGTCGGGGCGGTTCGACGACGACGTAGCCGCCACCGCGCGCGCTCTGACCGACCTGCTTGGCGGCCGAGGAGAGCCCCTCAGCCGATGAGGGGGCGCTCGGCGGGCATGCGGATCACCCGGCGGCGCTCGCGCAGCGCCAAGGCCGAGGCCGCGGTCATGGTGCCCACGCGTCCGATGAACATCAGCACGATGATGACGTACTTGGCCCCCGGCGGCAGGATGGGGGTGATGCCGGTGGACAGGCCCACGGTGGCGAAGGCGCTGATCGCCTCGAACAGGATGCGATCCAGGGTGAGATCGGTCAGCTCCAGCAGCGCCAGCGAGGCCACTCCGACGATGCTCGCCCCGATGAACGCCACGGCCACGCTCAGTCGCACGGTGGACAGGGTGATGCGGCGGCCGAAGGCCTCAATGTCCTGATCGCCGCGGGCCTCTGCCAGGATCGCCAGCACCAGCACCGCGAAGGTGGACACCTTGATGCCGCCCGCCGTGGATGCGGAGCCGCCCCCGATGAACATCAGCGCGTCCTGCAGCAGCCAGGTCGACTCGTGCATGTGCTCAGGGGCGATCGTGGACAGACCCGAGGAGCGGGCGTTGACGGAGTTGACCAGGGCGGTCAGGATGCGCCCGCCCGTCGACAGCGCCCCGTAGGTGTTGGGGTTGTTCCACTCGAAGGCACCGATCGCCACCGCCGAGAACGCGCTGAGCGCGGTGTAGGTGGTCAGGGTGAGCTTGCTGTGCAGCGTCAGCTGCCGGGGCCGGCGGCGATTGCGGAAGACGTCGCGGATCACCGGGAAGCCGATCGCCCCCAGGAAGGTGCCCAGCACGATCGGCAGTCCCACCCACCAGTCGCTGGCGTATGGGGACAGCCCCTCCGGCATGACCACGAATCCGGCGTTGTTGAAGATCGACAGCGCCATGAAGAACGCGTACCAGGCGGCATGCCCCAGGTCGAGTCCGAGAGTGAGGAAGCGGGGCAGGAGCACCAGCATGAGCACCGCCTCGACGCCGAAGGCCGTGTAGGCGACGGCGCGCAGCAGCGACATGACATCGCCCATTCCGGACATCTTCTCCGACGCCGCCAGCATGCGCTGGGTCAGCCCCAGATGCCGGGACACGGCGAATGACAACAGCGAGGCGAGCGTCATAATGCCCAGGCCGCCAATCCCAGCGCCCAGGATGATCACCAGTTGCCCGAAGGGCGACCAGTAGGTGGCCGTGTCCACGGTGGTCAGCCCGGTGACGCACACCGCCGAGGTGGCGGTGAACAGGGCGTCCACGAAGGGGGCGCGCTCGCCGCTCGCGGTCGCTACCGGCAGGCTGAGCAGGGCGGCGATGCCGGCGACGATGATCGCGAACACGGTGAGCGCCAGGCGTGCGGGCGAGAAGCGCGCCACCCGCTCGAAACGGCTGCGGAGCCCCATGCGGGCCAGCAGGCGGCGTATCGCGGAGGACTCCTCCTGAGCGGCCAGCTCACGTGCGAGGTCGTCCGGGCGGTCCGGATCCAGCGGGTCGGTGGGTTCGGCGGTTCCCATCATGGCGGCATTGGACACAGAGCCATTGTGGGCCATGGTGAGCCATGACGTGTACTGCGACGAGCTGTGCAGCCCCCGGCGTCGCCCGCCCGGGCGCGACGGATGTGTGAGATGCGGCGCGCGTGACAAATGGGGGAGGAAATAGCCTGTGCGACAGTTGGGACACAGGTTATATTGGACCCGTTCCAAAGCCGCGCGGGGTCGTGTACGGTCCGGCCCCCTCTTCGCGTCCACTCCGACCTGACGACAGGACACCACAGCCATGGCATCGGGCACCTCGACCCCACCCAGCGCCTCGGGCGCCCCCAGCTTCCTCACTGTGGCCGAGGTCGCAGCCATGCTGCGCGTATCGAAGATGACCGTGTACCGCATGGTCCACTCCGGCGACCTGCCCGCCATGCAGGTCGGGCGCTCCTTCCGCGTCCCCGAGCGTGCGGTGCAGCAGTACCTGGCGGCAGGCCTGGGTGACTGGGGCCACGAGGACTCCGCGTCGACCGGATCCTGAGACCCGCTACAATCCCACCGTCACCCGTGTGGTTGGGCACTGCCCGTCGTCGCTCCGGCTGACCGCCAGCACTGGCGGGCGGCCCCGTGAGTGCCGACGCATCCGGCGCCCGGCCACCACGCTCGTCCAACTACGCGCCGGCGCCGCCGGCCGCGCGAGCAGGCCGGCACGAACAATAACGAGGAGCCTCAATGGGATCTGTCATTAAGAAGCGTCGCAAGCGCATGGCCAAGAAGAAGCACCGCAAGCTGCTGCGTAAGACGCGCCACCAGCGCCGCAACAAGAAGTGAAGTGATCTGTGCCCGGGGCCCGTTCCCCGGGCACGCACGTTGTCGGCCCGGGCAGCCGACTTTTGAGCGGAGCACACATGCAACTACCCCCCGACGTCGGCCGCTTCGGCCTGAGCACCCCAGCGCCGCTGTCCGGCACCGAGGCGTGCACAACGCCGATCTCCGTGCACGCCGACCCCGCCGACTGGCCCGCACCAGTCCCGGCGCTCGCCCGCCCGCTGGGTGAGGAGGCTCCGGCCGGGCGGGCACCGGCGCTGGCCGAGCTGACGACCCTGCGCGTGGGCGGCCCGGTAGGCAGATACGTCGAGGCCCACACCGAGGCCGAGCTGATCGACGCCGTCCGCCAGGCCGACGCCGTCGGCACCCCCCTGCTGGTGATCGGGGGCGGCTCCAACATCCTGGCCGCCGACGCGGGTTTCCCCGGGGTAGTCGTGCGCGACGCCCGTCGGCAGGTCACCCTGTCCGCCGACGACCGCTGCGGGGGAGTGGAGTTCACCGCCACCGCCGGCACCACCTGGGACGACCTGGTACGCGAGGCCATCGCCAACCAGTGGGGCGGCTTCGCGCCCCTGTCCGGGATCCCCGGCACCGTCGGCGCCGCCCCCGTGCAGAACATCGGCGCCTACGGTGCGGAGGTCGCCGAGCTGCTCGCCTCTGTGCGCGTCTGGGACCGGGCCGAAGGGCGGCCCGTCCAGCTCCCGCTGGCCCGCCTGCGCCTGGGCTACCGCGACTCCGACCTCAAACGGTCCCTGACCGACGCCGACATCGGCGGCGGACGCACCTGGGGCCCCACCGGCCGCTGGGTGGTGCTGTCGGTTACCTTCTCGGTGCGGGCCGCATCCCTGTCCGCACCCATCGCCTACGCCCAACTGGCCCGCACCCTGGGAGTCGAGGTGGGCGAGAGGGTGGACGCCCGGGCGGTGCGCGATGCCGTCCTCGAGTTGCGCCGCTCCAAGGGCATGGTGCTGGACGACGCCGACCACGACACCTGGTCCGCGGGCTCCTTCTTCACCAACCCCATCCTGACCAGCGAGCAGGCGGAGGCCCTGCCCGCCGCCGCCCCCCGCTTCCCGGTGACCGACCACTCCCGGGCGGTGGCGGGCACCCGGCAGGCGCCCGTGGTCGAGGGCCTGGTCAAGACCTCAGCAGCCTGGCTCATCGACCATGCCGGATTCGGCAAGGGCTTCGCCCTGCCGGAGGCCGGAGCCGACCCCGCCGCCGGCCTGTCCACCAAGCACGTGCTGGCCCTGACCAACCGCGGAGGCGCTCGCGCCGCCGACCTGACCGCGCTGCGCGACGCCGTCGTCGCCGGGGTGCACGAGCGCTTCGGCGTCACGCTCGTGCCCGAGCCGGTACACGTCGGCTTCTAGCCGCCCGCTCAGGCGTCCGCGGCCAGCCAGGCGTCCACCTGTGCCAGCCAGGCCTGCTTGGAGGAGGGCGAGGCCAGCGAGGCGCGGATGGAGCCGCGCGCGAGTTCCGCCAGGGCGGCGTCGTCCAGCCCGAGCCCGCGGGCGATCTCGTACTGGTTGACCAGCCGGGACTGGAACAGCAGCGGGTCGTCGGCGCCCAGCGCCACCTGGGCGCCGTGCTCAAGCAGCGTGCGCAGCGGCACGTCGCCAGGCTCCCGGTACACGCCCAGGCACACGTTCGACGCCGGGCACACCTCCAGGCTCACGCCCGCCGCGACGACGGCGTCCAGCAGGCCGGGGTCCTCACTGGTGCGGATCCCATGGCCGATCCGGGTGGGGCCGAGGGCGGAGACGACGTCGCGCACGTGCTCGGGTCCCAGCAGCTCCCCGCCGTGGGGGAGGGAGGCCAGCCCGGCCCGACGGGCGATCGCGAATGCCGGCCCCCAAGCCGAGGTCTGGCCCGCCCGCTCGTCATTGGACAGTCCGAAGCCGACGACGGTGCCGGGCTCATCCCCCGCGTAACGGGCCGCCAACCGGGCCAGCGTGCGGGCGTCCAGGGGGTGACGGATACGGGAGGCGGCCACAATCACCGCCACCTCGACCCCGGACAGGATGGTGGCCTGCCTGGCGGCGTCGAGGATGATCTCCAATGCGGGGGTGATACCGCCGACGAAGGGCGCGTAGGAGGTCGGGTCGACCTGAATCTCCAGGCGCCGCGAGCCCTCGGCGGCATCGTCCAGCGCCGCCTCCAGCACGATGCGGCGCATGATCTCCTCGGTGACCACCAGGTGACGGGCGGTGTCGTAGGCCCGCTGGAAACGGAACCAGCCGCGGTGGTCCGCGGGCACATGCAGCGGATCGCCCTCCAGGAAGGAGGCCGGCAGCCGAGCGCCTGCCGAGGATGCCAGCTCGATCAGCGTCTCCAGGCGCATGGAGCCCGTGAAGTGCAGATGCAGGTGTGCCTTGGGCAGGGCGGCGAGGTCGCGCATGGCGGGATTGTGCCACCACCCGCGCAGACACCGGCGCGTGCACGCTCCCAGGCGCGGCAGGCCGCGGCGCCTTGGCGACGGCAGTTGCGGGCCGAACGCTGACCGGATCGAGTTGTGCTTTCGGCCGGTCGGGGGAGGCCGGTGGGGCAGACTGTTCCCATGAGCACCGTCATGGCCGGTCATGAACCCGAGGAGGTCGCCCTGCTCACCGGGGGGCGTGCCGCCTCCGTGCTGGCGGCGGCGCTGGCTCCGGTAGGCCAGCAGCTCATGAGCTGGGAGGTCCACTCGGTGCACCACCGGCCGGGTGCCGGGGTCTCGGTCGGGTACACCGCCGTCGTCGCCCGCCCGGACGGCGCTCGCGCCACCGAGTATCTGTGCGCCACCACGGCGCGTCTGTCAAACCCGCAGGCAGCGGGCCTGACGCGCGTGGCCCCCACCGGCGGGAACGGGCCGATCGTGCACGTCTGGCGGCATCCGGCAGATCCGGAGCTGCCCGCGCTCGCGGTGGCCTGCACGCCTTCGCTGCTGTCTCAGCGCCTGGGCACCCCGGTCAAGGCCACCATGGTCGCCTACCGGCCCACCCGCCGCGCCGTGGTGCGGGTGACCTACCCGGACTCCTCAACCGCCTACGCCAAGGTGCTGCGTCCCAGCCAGTCCGCGGCCTTCGCCGAGCGGCACCGGATGCTGCGCGCGGCGGGCGTACCCGCGCCGGACGTGCTGCGCGATGACCGGGACGGCCTGGTGCTGCTGTCCACCGGCCGGGGCGTGGCCCTGTCCGGGCTGCTCTCACGCGGCATGGATGAGTCACAGGCGGTGCGCGTGTTCAACGGGCTGTCCGGGCTGCTGGACTCCCTGCCCGCCGCCGCCCTCCAGCTGACCGCCCACCCGGCTTGGGCCGAACGCGCGCGTCACTATGCGCACGCCGCCGCCACCGTCCTGCCCGAGCACATGGCCCGCGCCCGCGCCATCGCCGAGGGCGTCGAGCAGTTGATGGCCGCGTCAGACCCGGGGCCGGTCGTCCCGGTCCACGGCGACTTCTACGAGGCGAACGTGCTCATGGAGGGGGAGCGGGTCGCCAGCCTCCTGGACGTCGACTCCCTCGGGCCCGGCCGCCGCGTGGACGACCTGGCCTGCCTGCTCGGGCACGTCAGCGTCCTGGACCACCTGGCGCCGGCGTCCTACCCGCATCTGCGGCCGGTGCTGGAGACCTGGACCCGTCTGGCGGAGCGGCAAGTGGACCCGGTTGCGCTGCGCGCTCGCTGCGCCGGCGTGGTGCTGTCCCTGGTGGCCGGTGCTCGCCGAGAGGACGGCGGTCCGTGGCGCGCCGACGCCGAGGGCCGTCTGGCTCGGGCCGAGTCCTGGCTGGCACAGGCGCGGGAGATCCAGGCGCGCCGCGGCGCCCACTGATCCGAGGACGGCGGGGTGGGGGCCACGTTGTGGACAGTCACATGCTCGTAACTGCGCACCTGCTTAACCTGTGTGCGCCGGTGCTCGCCGGCGGAAAGGCAGATCCCGTGCTCACTTCCCCCACTCCCGTACTGTCACTCGCCACTGTGACCGCGGCGCCGGCGTCGGCCCTGCGCCCGGCCGGGTTCAGCGAGGCCCTGTCCGCAGCCGACGACTTCCTATGGGGTCCGTGGCTGCTGATCCCGCTGCTGCTGGGCACCGGGATCTGGCTGACCCTCAGACTGCGCGCCGTCCAGCTGCGCAAGCTCTTCCCCGCGCTGCGCTTCGCCTTCGTGGACCGCAGCGACGGCGAGGTGGACACGGCCGAGGGCGACATCTCCCACTACCAGGCGCTGACCACGGCGCTGGCCGCGACCGTCGGCGTCGGCAACATCATCGGCGTGGCCACCGCCATCCACCTGGGCGGTCCCGGCGCCCTGTTCTGGATGTGGGTGACCGCCTTCTTCGGCATGGCTTCGAAGTACTCCGAGGCCTTCCTCGCCGTCCGCTTCCGCACCACCGACGCCAACGGCCAGAAGTCCGGCGGCCCCCAGTACTACCTGCAGCACGCGATCAAGGGGCGCCTGGGCACCGCGCTGTCGGTGTTCTTCGCCGTCGCCACGCTGTTGGCCTGCTTCGGCATCGGCTCGATGACCCAGTCCAACTCGGTCGCAGCCCAGCTGCAGCACTCCTTCGGGGCTGATCCGGCGCTGGTGGGCATCATCATGGCGATCGCCATCGGCGGCGTGCTCCTGGGCGGGATCGAGTCCATCGGCCGCGTCACGGCGGCCTTCGTGCCGATGATGATCGTCTTCTACGTGGGCGGCTGCTTCTACATCCTGGCCGTCAACATCACGGCGATCCCGGCAGCGCTCGCGATGGTGTTCGCCGACGCCTTCACCGGGCACGGCGCCGTCGGCGGCTTCGCCGGCTCGACCATGCTCATGGCGTTGAAGTACGGGATGGCCCGCGGCATCTTCTCCAACGAGTCCGGCATGGGATCGGCTGCCATCGCCGCCGCTGCGGCCAAGACCAACCACCCGGCTCGTCAGGGTCTGGTGTCCATGACCCAGACCTTCATCGACACCTTCGTGGTGGTCACCTGCACCGGCCTGGTGGTGCTGTCGACCGGTGCCTGGACGGGCGCCGACCCGGCCACCATGACCGCGAATGCCTTCACCACCGGGCTGCCTGGAGAGTGGGGGCACTACATCGTGTCGGTCTCGCTCATCTTCCTGGGGTGCTCGACGATCCTGGGCTGGGCCTACTACGGCGAGCGCTGCATCGTGCGGCTGGTGGGCGTGCATGGGGTGCTGCCCTTCCGCCTGTTCTTCACGGTCCTGATCTTCCTGGGCACCGTCACCAGCCTGGATGACGTGTGGACCTTCGCGGACATTGCCAACGGGCTCATGGCCATCCCCAACCTGATCGGCCTGGTGCTGCTGTCCGGCCTGATCGCCCGCGAGACCAAGGCCTACCTCGCCCAGGATCCGCACCTGCGCCGCCCCGGGGAAGAGTTCACCTCCGTCCCGGAGCATGCGGAGGCGATTGTCGAGGCCTGAGCGGCGGACTCGCCCATGTATGGCTGTCAGCCCCCGGGGCTTGACAATTCAAGCCGCCACCGCCCTACACACCTGGCCCGCCCGCATCAGCGAACTCGAACGCGGCAAACACCACGACCGCCACCTCGCCACCACCTACGACCAATACCTCACCACCGCTTGACACACATAGGAGCATCACTTTGGGCGTCCGCGTGTTGGTGTATGCCCCGCCATGCATACGACCACACCTCCAAGCCGAAAGAGCCTGACGGCCCCAAAACGCGTCAGGGTGTGGAAGCGGAGGCTGGATCGCCCCGTTGTGCCGTGGCGTCTGCGACGGGCGACTCGGGGCACTGGACGGCGATGAGCGCCCAACTGGATGCGGAACCTGCGCCCCGGCCTCGCGGCCTTTCGGGGTGTGACTCCAAGACGGTGATGGTGCAACCGAGTACTTCGGCGGATGAACCGACATCTATCTGTGTGTGTGGAACTGCTTCACCTCCCCTGGTGAAATGGACCCACACGGCTTCGGCGTTTGTGGCTCCGAGAACTAGAGACCAGTCATTTCCTCTTCCGGGTTGGTTCTCCACGTAGCCCGTGGCCTGGCTGCGCAGCGCCTCTACCTCGGGGGCAAGCTCCGGGGCGCCCTGGGGTAGTGGCCACCAGAACATGTAAACCACCGCCGCGGCGATGACGGCCAGTATGCCGATCGCCGCGGCCAGTAGCCGTTTGCGTAGCACTCAGTCGACCTCGGCCAGCAGCTCCTGCATGCGGGTGACGCCCTCGGTGATGGCGTCGTCGCTCATGGCGTAGGACATGCGCAGGAAGCCGGAGGGGCCGAAGGCCTCACCGGGCACCACGGCCACCTCGGCGTACTCCAGCAGCAGCTCGGCCAGTGTGGCGGAGGAGTCGATCACGTGCCCGCGCAGCGACTTGCCGATCAGCGCCTCCACGCTCGGGTAGGCGTAGAAGGCGCCCTTGGGCGTGGGGACCTTCACCCCGTCGATCTCGCCGAGCATGGACACGATCAGCTGACGCCGCCGGTCGAAGGCGGCGCGCATGTGCTCCACCGCGGAGAGATCGCCGCCCACGGCGGCGAGGGCCGCGCGCTGGGAGACGTTGGCCACGTTGCTGGACAGGTGCGACTGGAAGTTGGCGGCCGCCCGGATGACGTCGGTGGGGCCCATCATCCAGCCCACGCGCCAGCCGGTCATCGCATAGGTCTTGGCGACCCCGTTGAGCACCACCGTCTGGTCGGCCAGTTCGGGCACCAGCGCCACGATGTGGGCGGGCTTGGCGTCGTCGTAGAGCAGGTGCTCGTAGATCTCATCGGTGACCACCCAGATGCCGTGCTCCAGCGCCCACTGGCCGATGTGGGTCAGCTCGGCGGTGGTGTAGACGGCGCCGGTGGGGTTGGACGGCGAGCACAGCAGCAGCACCTTGGTGCGCTCGGTCCGGGCGGCCTCCAACTGCTCGAGCGTGACCTTGTAGTCCTGCTCCGCGCCGGCGAACACCTCCACGGTGGTGCCGCCGGCCAGGGCCACTACCTCCGGGTAGGTGGTCCAGATGGGGGTGGGCATCAGCACCTCGTCGCCCGGGTCCACCAGTGCGGCGAAGGCCTGGAAGACGGCCTGCTTGCCGCCATTGGTGACCAGGATGTCCTCCGGCGAGACCAGGTAGCCGGAGTCCCGCAGCGTCTTGGCGGAGATGGCCTCGCGCAGTTCGGGCAGCCCCTTGGCGGGGGAGTACTTGTGGTTGACCGGGTCCTGGGCCGCGGCCACGGCGGCGGCGACGATGTAGTCCGGGGTGGCGAAGTCCGGCTCGCCCGCGCCGAAGCCGATGACCGGCCGGCCCGCGGCGCGCAGGGCCTTGGCCTTGGCGTCGACAGCGAGGGTTGCCGACGGGGAGATGGCGGCCAGACGGGCGGATACACGACTCCTGGGTGCAGTACTCACGGGCAGATAGTCTCATGCTCCCACCGGAGGGCGGCACCGCTGTCCCGCTATGCGGCGTGAGGTGGCGAGGCTCTCAGGTGTTGCAGTCCGGACACCGCGCCGCGGACGTGGCGCAGCCCACTGAGCTGGAGTTCGGTATTCGCCGCGCAATGTGGCAAGATGGGTGGCCGCTGAAGGGCAGTGGCGCAATTGGTAGCGCACCGGTCTCCAAAACCGGCGGTTGTGGGTTCGAGTCCCGCCTGCCCTGCTGAGAACGGCGGATCTGTCGGGAGATCCCGTCGGCTCCGTCTTCTCGCCCGTCAGGGCGTGACCGGACCGTCGACCCCGAGGATCACGAGAGCATGAGCAACACTGCCAGCGCCGCGAAGGGCGTGCGGAAGCAGAGGCGCGGCCCCTTCTCCCGCATCTCCCTGTACTTCCGGCAGGTGATCGACGAGCTCCGCAAGGTGGTCTGGCCCACCCGGAACGAGCTGTGGACCTATTTCGCAGTGGTGGTCGTGTTCATCCTGGCGATCATGCTGTTCACCGGGGTTCTCGACGCCGTCTTCGACCGGCTCGTCATGTGGGTCTTCGCCTGACCGCCCGATCCACTTCCCGCCTAAAGTCAGTCGCCGCCGTCGTCATATTCCAGTCCGAGGAGAGAGAAACACCGTGTCCGAGGAGAACATCCCCGAGGAGCCCGCCGTCGACCAGGCGGAGGCCGCCGCGCCGCAGGACCAGCCTGCCGAGATCGACCCGGTCGAGGAGTTCCGCAAGCAGATGTCCTCGCTGCCGGGCGAGTGGTACGTGCTGCACACCTACTCCGGCTATGAGCGGCGCGTCGCCGCGGACATCATGGCGCGCGCGGAGAACTTCGAGCTGGAGGACTATGTCTTCGACGCCGTCGCCCCCATGGAGACGGTCATCGAGATCAAGAACGGCAACAAGAAGAAGGAGGTCTCGCGGGTCCGCATCCCCGGCTACGTGTTCGTGCGTATGGACCTGGATGACCCGGAGACCTCCGAGCAGGTGTGGCGCACCATCAAGGACACCCCTGCCGTCACCGGCTTCGTCGGCGATCGCTACGACCCGGTGCCGCTGACCTTCGAGGAGGTCGTCTCCCAGCTCGGCCCCACTCCCGAGGAGGTCGCCGCCAAGCGCGCCGCGGCCGCCACCGCCGCCCCCGAGGAGGGCGCCGGCACCCAGGTCGCCGCCGACGGTCAGGTCTACGAGGTCGCCTTCTCCGTGGGCGAGTCCGTCATCGTCACCGATGGTCCCTTCGAGTCGCTGCCCGCCACGATCTCGGAGATTCACCCCGACACCCAGAAGCTGCAGGTGCTCATCTCCCTGTTCGGCCGCGACACCCCGGCCGAGCTCGCCTTCAACCAGGTCGCCAAGATCTGACCGCCGCTCCCGCCCCGGCCGTCCCGGTCGACGGCGGGATGCGGCGGCCCATGCATGTGAGACCGCCCACCGGGTGTCTCGCAGGTGTGCGCGCGGGTCTAAGATGGGCGCTCGCGTGCCCGGTACGCGCCCGCGTACCAACGCAACCACTCGCTGCACGGCAGGTGTGCAGCAATCCGGACAAGAAAGACCAAGTTACCCATGGCTCCTAAGAAGAAGGTCGCCGGGCTGATCAAGCTCCAGATTCAGGCCGGCCAGGCCAACCCCGCCCCGCCGATCGGCCCCGCGCTCGGTCAGCACGGCGTCAACATCATGGAGTTCTGCAAGGCCTACAACGCTGCGACCGAGTCCCAGCGCGGCAACGTCGTCCCGGTGGAGATCACGGTTTACGAGGACCGCTCCTTCACCTTTGTGACGAAGACTCCGCCGGCCGCCGAACTCATCAAGAAGGCCGCAGGCGTATCCAAGGGCTCCGCCAGCCCGCACGCGGACAAGGTCGGCTCGCTGACCCAGGCCCAGCTGCGTGAGATCGCCGAGACCAAGATGCGCGACCTGAACGCCAACGACGTCGACTCCGCCGCCAAGATCATTGCCGGCACCGCCCGCTCCATGGGCATCACCGTCGAGGCCTGAGACCAGTCCCTCGACTCCTCTAATCCATTATGCGTGGAAGGGCCTGCGCGGCCCGTTCACCACGACTGCTAAGGAGAAGCAGATGACTAAGCGCAGCAAGGCTTACCGCGCCGCCGCGGAGAAGATCCAGTCCGGGATCCTCTACACCCCGGCGGAGGCTGTGAAGCTGGCCAAGGAAACGTCCGTGACGAAGTTCGACTCCACCGTGGACGTCGTGTTCCGCCTGGGCGTTGACCCCCGCAAGGCCGACCAGATGGTGCGTGGCACCGTGTCCCTGCCGCACGGTACCGGCAAGACCGCCCGCGTGGTCGTCTTCGCCCAGGGTGAGCGGGCCGAGCAGGCCCTCGCCGCCGGCGCCGACGAGGTTGGCGGCGACGAGCTCATTGCCAAGGTCGCCGGAGGCTACACCGACTTCGACGCCGCCGTCGCCACCCCCGACCTCATGGGGAAGGTCGGTCGCCTGGGCCGGGTGCTCGGCCCCCGCGGCCTGATGCCCAACCCCAAGACCGGCACCGTGACCATGGACGTGGCCAAGGCCGTGTCCGACATCAAGGGCGGTCGTATCGAGTTCCGCGTCGACCGCGCGGGCAACCTCAACTTCATCATCGGCAAGTCCTCCTTCACCGAGGAGCAGCTGGCCGAGAACTTCCAGGCCGCGCTGGAGGAGGTGCTGCGGCTCAAGCCGTCTGCCTCCAAGGGCCGCTACATCCTTAAGGCGACCATGGCGACGACGATGGGCCCCGGCATCCCCATGGATGTCGCCAAGCTCTGAATGCTCTGAGCGCTAGCGCGCACTGAGTCGGCGGGTCGGCTCCCCACGCGGGGGTCGGCCCGCTGTCTTCGCGTCCCCGGAACCGGCCGCACCCCTCGCCGAGATCGGTAGAAGTCACGTGCCGAGTTCGGTAGATATGGTTCCGGACTGATCGTCATCCGAACGAGACTTTCCGTTTAGGATGTCCCACAGGCGGCAGGACCGAGGAGTCCGCCCCGCCCCGCTTCCCCCACCCTCGAGGAGACGCCCATGCCCCCGACCGACGATGCCGCCCAACGCCTCGGCAGCTCCTATGTGCTGGATACGCGCATAGGCGCGGGCGCGCAGGGGGAGGTCTGGCTGGCCCACCGCACCGACGCTCCCGGCAGCCCCCTGGCGGTCAAGCTGCTGCGCGCCGATCTGCTGGAGGACGCCGGCGTCGTCGAGCGCTTCATCCGGGAGCGCGCCACCCTGATGCGCGTGTCCTCCCCCTACGTGGTCGGCGTGCAGGACATGGTGGTCGAGGGCAGCCGCTTCGCCATCGTCATGGACTACGTGGGCGGCGGCAACCTGCGGAGCCTCCTTAACGAGCGGGGCGTGCTGCCGCCCGCCGAGGTGGCCCGGGTCGGGGCAATGCTGGCTCTGGGACTGGCTACCGTGCACGATGCGGGCATCGTTCACCGCGACATCAAGCCCGCCAACGTGCTCATCGCGGCCGGCTCGGGGGAGGCCGCGGGGGAGTGGACGCCCCGGTTGGCCGACTTCGGCGTCGCCCGCATCTGCGACACGGTCGCCTCCTCCCACGCCACCGGCGCCATCGGCACCCCGCTGTACATGGCGCCGGAGATCCTTGACCCCGCCGCCCCCACGCCCGCCGCCGACGTCTACTCCCTCGGTGTGCTGCTGTACGAGGCGGCCTGCGGCATCACCCCGTTCGTGGGTGCCCCCACCCAGGTGCTCGCCCAGCACGCCCGGCGGGCCCCCGGCCGCCCCGACGGCGTGCCCGACGCCCTGTGGGGCGTGCTGGAGCACATGCTCGCCAAGCAGCCCGCCGCCCGCCCCGGTGCCCGCGAGGTCGCCGCCATGCTGGAGGCCGCCGTCCCCGAGTTGGTCGGTGCGGCGGCGGCACCGCGACGATCCACTCCACCGCCGTCGGCGCCGGCTCCCGTTCCCTATGTGTGGGCCGACGACGGCACCCTGCCAGACACAGCGCCGGCGCCTCTCAGCGCGGGTGGGCCCGGTGCAGGGACGCCGCCGACCGCGCCGCTGGCGGTGGCCCCGACCGTGGTCGCGGCCCACGAGCCCGCCAGGCTTGCCGACGTACCGGCGCCCAACGAGGCCGATGTGCGGACCCGGATCACCGGTGCACCGCAGCCGGCCTCTCCCATGCCCCCGTCGTCGCCATCGGCCGACTGGGCCCCGCCGGATACGGCGGGCGGCGCAGGCCATGGGAGTCGTGCGGGAAAGGGCGGCCGTCGTGGGGGGCGAGGCGTGCTGATCGGCGTGATCAGCGCCGTCGTCGTGGTCGCGCTGGCAGTGGGCGGGCTGCTCATCTGGCGACACCGTGCTGCGGCCGCACCGGCGACCGCCGTCGCCGCCCTGCCCGCCCAGGCGGACCCGGTCGAGCTGCAGCGGCTGACTGACGTCAATGACTACCGCATCTCTCCCGACCACGGCGCGCTGGCGGCGCAGACCAGCTACCGCTACTGGTCGCTGTACGACCTGGACGCCGCGAATCAGGCCCCGGTCTGGTCAGGCGACTGCGACTCGGCGGGCTTCTGGACCAGCAACAGCTTCCTGTGCGTCCAGGATGAGACCGTGCACCTGGTCGGCCTGGACGGAGCAGATACCGGTGACGCCATCTCGCTCGAGGACCGCACCTGGCTGGGAACCAGCGGAAGCGCCGCCATCGTGGTTGACGGTTACTACTCCGGCTCGCTCGTGGCCCTGGATGCCAGCGGTGAGCAGCTGTGGCGCCGTGACGGCGGATTCCGCAAGGCACGCGTAAGCGCGGGCTTCGTGCTGACCTACGAGACCGGTTCGGGGCGGCTGCTGGTGCTGTCCGCCGAAACCGGCGAAGTGCTGCTGTCCGAGGCGGCCGAGGACGCCCCCGACTTTGACTCCTTCCTACCCGGCGGCATCGGCACCGACGTCGGCACGCAGGCCTTCTACAAGGTGGAAGGCAATGCGACTACCGTCTACGACGCCACCGGCACCGAGGTCGGCACCGTGGACGGGGCCGACACTCGCTCGGACTGGGTGGTCTCCGGCGAGGTGAGTGCGGAGGAGCTCGTGGCCTTGTTGCGTAGCGTGGTGGATGAGGGCGGCGTGCGCTTGCGCGGCTCCGGCGTGGAGGCGGGGATCAACGTCAATACGGTCGCCTGTACGGCCACCGGCCCCGGTGGGGTCGCCTACGCCGTGCCCGAGCGCACCGAAGGAGAGGCCTGCATCATCGCCCCGAAGGGTCTCATCGGCAAGGACGAGGGCGTGCTGTTCACCATGGGACAGCCCTCTTCGCGCAAGGACGCCACCGGCGACAACGTGATCGCCTACGACCTCGACGGCGGCGAGCAGCTCTGGCAGGTGGCGGGCACCCTGGTGGGGGTGCTCCCGCCGTCGGACAACGCAGCCGGCAAGGCCGCGGGCGTCCCGCGCATCCTGGTGGCCGAGGGGGCCGACCTGGTCGTACACGGGCTCGTCAAGCAGTGAGACGCCGGGCCCGCTCAGGCCTGGGCGACCGGGATGTCGGTCAGGCGCGCGGCCAGGTTCTTGCCGGGCAGGTCCAGGGTTACGGTGTCGGCACCCGGGTAGGGCCAGACGACCGGCAGGCGCATGGCCTCGCCGGGAACGATGTTGCGCACCCGCCGGTTGGTCACCGGGACGTACTCGCTCTCGGCATCCAGATAGTTGGCCGCCAGGTAACGTGCGCCGCCCGCCAGCAGCGTCGGATTGTGGGCTGCGGTGAAGGAGGCCGGCCAGTGCAGGATCTGCAGTTCATTGGGCAGGGCGAACAGATTCACCGTGATGGACACATCCTCCTGCGCGCTCAGTAGGAGCGATCCGGTCACATAGTCGCCCACGCGCGTCACGCTCTCCATCGACAAATGCACCGTCTGATCACTTATGCGCACGTCCACGCCGTCGGCGCCCGTGCCCGCCGGGCCGACGGAGCGGGGCATCTGCCCCGGTGACGCGTCGGCCTGGTCGGCCGGGGGAGTAGCTGCCGTCGACAGGGCGCTCGCCTCCGCGGGGTTCTTCGGAGTCATCAACACTTCGACTCTCCGGTTGGCGGCGCGCGCCTCGTCCGAGGTGCCCTCGGCCCGGGGCTCGGACTCGCCCTTGCCCGTGACACTGGTGTCCCAGCTGGACAGGTCCGTCAGCTCGCCCAATCGGTCGGCGACCGCCTGGGCGCGCTGCTCAGAAAGGGTCCGGTTGTAGTCCTCCTCGTCGACGTCGTCGGTGTGACCCGTGACCGACAGCTTCCCGCCGGACGGGTAGCGAGTCAGCTGCTCGACCACCTTCGCCAGGACCTCGTCCGCCTGTGCCGACAACTCGGTCGAGTCGGAACCGAAGGTCACGTCGCCGGAAACCGTCACGGTCGTCGACTCCTCGTCGACGTCGGTGTCGTAGGAGCCGTCGGTGGCGACCACCAGCGAACTGAGCCGGTAGGGACCGGGATCGGCCTCACGGTCGATCTCCGCCACGCTGAGCACCTCGCCCGCTTCGAAGCCGGCGTCCTCGGGGCTCACCACGGGGACGCCCACCGCCACGCCGACGCTCGGGAGGAACAGCTCAACGGTTTCGACGTCGTCGCCGACCGCCTCGAAGACCGGGAACACCTCCACCGAGGACAGCCGGGAGATGGTGTCGAACAACCCGTCCGAACGGTCCCCGAGCTCGGGGAAGACTAGAGACTGGCGCAGCGACAGCAGCCGCATTCCACGCATCGTGTAGGGGGAGGATCCGCTGAAGGCCGAGGAGAGGGTGAACTCCTCGTCGGAGTCGGTGGACACCTCCACGCGCACAAGCGTGTAACCGTCCTGCACCGTGGCGGGGCCGACTCGGAAGGTCGCCGCCACGCCGTCGAGCGCGGAGTACAGGGCGACGGCGCCGGCGGCGTCGGCGGTCGGCACCGGGGGCGCGCTCACCGCCGGGGAGGCCGTGAGGCCGGCAGGATCGTCTGTCGACTCCGCCACGCGCTGAAGAGGACTGCCGGCGCAGGCGGCCAGGCCGGTGCCGGCTGCGCCCAGCGACAGGAGGGACAGCATGGTGCGGCGGGTCAGGCCATTGGGAGTGAGGGTTGAGGAGTGCATGAATGCGCCTTTCTGAAGTCGTCTGAACTCGAATGAGCTGACGCGAAGACGTTATTGCCGAACCGCCCCTGCCGCGATGGGCAGAAGTCAACGTCTCCCCGGGTATATCCGGGTGTGCCCGGGTGGTCCCCGGTTGTCCCCGGGCAGATGGGCAGTGCTCCCCATGGCGGTCGCGTGACACAGGCGTTACGTTCAACGTGTTCCTGTTCCCGACCGAAAGGCGCGCATCGTGTCGACGAGTCCCGTCCGTGCGGCCGTCGTGCCGTGTGCGGCCTCGAACGCGGAGGCGCATGTGAATGGGCGCGTTTCGGGGCGAAGCCGGGGCGCATCCAGGGGCGCGCGCCTCTGGGCGACGGCGTTGCGCCTGCCTAGCCTGGCGTCCGGCGTGCCGATCCCTGGTCTCCCTGGCCCAGGGCGCGCGCCCGGGGAGGACCCGCGAAGGCCCTCCTCGCACCCGCATGGGAGGAAGGCATGGGACACGACACCACGCTGGTGCCCGGCAACCTGGTTGCGGTGGCGGCGCTCGGAACGGCAGGAATCGTTGCGCTACCCCACCTGCCCCTGCCCCTGGACGGCTCGATTCACCTGGGCTCGTTGCTCGCGGTGCGCGTCCTACTGTTCGCCGATGCCGCTTGGGCGTTCGTGGCAAGCATCATCGGGATGGCACTGCTTGAACGACGAGGAGGCATCGATCGTGGGCTCGCGGTCGCCCATGTGGTTGCCTACGCCTTCTTCATCCCCGCGGGCGTCGTCTGCGTGCATGTGTTCGGTGGCCATGCCTTCGACGCCGCGTTGGTTGAGACCCTCGTCGCGGGAGTCGTCGGTGTGCTCGCGTCGCTGGCCCGGGGCGGGACCAGCACCATGCCGCAGGGCGGCCGCAGCTGGGGTGACCAGGGTGAGAAGCTCGGCGGTGGCCTGCGCTACTAGCCTCCGGTGTTCGATGTGGCAACCATCTCGTGACGATTCCTTTACGTGGGGGTCGTGAGGTGACTACGGTGGCTCTCGTGCCCGTTGCACGGTCGTGACGCGGCACGCCCTTGTTCCTGCCCTAGCACACCCCGAGGGGGCCCAGCCTTGATTTTCGTCTCTGCCGTCACCGTTGGTGATCCGGTACCCGAGGGCTGCCTGGTAACGCCATCGCTCGACGACGCCGTCGACGCCATCTGCGCCAACAACGAGGACTCTCTGCTCGTGTGCTCGCGGGAGGCCGCGGCGAGGCCTTCGCTGGTGGCCCGGGAGGTGCTGGCCCGAGGAGATGTCGCGCTGGTGACGCTGACCGGCTCTCCCACGCAGCAGGCACTGATGCTCAGGGCGCTGCACCTGTTGCTTCCCTCCACCTACGGTCTCTCCCAGTCCGTGGTCAATGCTGTGCGAGCCCAGTGCCGTACCAGGGTGGCCCTGTCTTCCGTTGCCCGGCTGTCTCAGGCTCGACCGAGTCTGATGCAGCACGTGCGCAGCTTGTTCCCCGGTGCCTCCTTCGATGTTGATCTGGTCAGCGGCGATGTCCACTCCGCCAAGCCCATCGAATGGAATGTGCAGGGGGCGAGGGATATCTGTTGGGCGGGCTGCCCGGATATGGGATCCCTACAGGTCTCTCTTGCAGGTGGTCGGCCGACAGTGGTACTGCCGCCGTCCGCTGAGTCCCCATACGGGGCGCGCAACTGGGCCGAGGTGTCCGCCATTGACGACTTGGAGCTGGCGGTCAGTCGCGCGTTGACCACTGTTCCCACCATGAGCTGTCGCGGATGCGGCAGAACCACCCCGATGGTGGGGTGCCCGTTTTGCGGGACCTGGATCCGATCGACCGTCCCCGCCGTTCAAACCCCTATTGCTGAGAGGCGAATCTCATGAACCCACGCCAGCGGCGAGGAGTGCTGCTGCTCCTGGTGACCCTACTCGGTGCCGCCCTGACCTTTGTCGGCGTCGCCGCCTACGTCAGCTCGGTCTCCTCGCAGGTCGGGCCGATGACCCAGGTACTCGAACTGACCACGGACGTCGAGGCCATGCACAAGATCACCGAGAGTGATGTGGAAGTGGTCGAGGTGCCGAAACGCTGGGCGCCGGACAATGCGGTCTCCTCATACGGACAAGTGGAGGGGCTCGTCACCGTGGGCGCCTACACCACCGGCTCGGTCCTGCAGACGGGGATGCTCACGGATCCGCCTGGGCTGTCCGAGGGCAACCGCGAGGTGGCGATCATGGTTGACGCCGAGACGGGTGTCGCCGGCCGCATCTCCTCGGGCGACTACGTGGACATCATTGCCACGGTGGAGGATGAGAACACCAAGGAGCGCACCGCGCAGGTGGTGGTGCAGAACGCACTCATCATCAACGTGGGTGTGACCACGACGGTCGAGTCGGAGGACTCCTCCGGTGCCTTCTCCGAGAGCCAGGCAGTGCCCGTCACCTTCGCCCTGTCCACCACTGACAGCC
This sequence comes from Actinomyces ruminicola, assembly GCF_900103885.1. Lineage (GTDB taxonomy): Bacteria > Actinomycetota > Actinomycetes > Actinomycetales > Actinomycetaceae > Actinomyces > Actinomyces ruminicola. The sequence goes on along the minus strand of NZ_FNIM01000001.1, from coordinate 735,041 downwards.
TCAAGGTCGCCTATGCGGAGAGCTTCGCGATCAAGCTCCGGCTGGCACTGCGCGGAACCGGCGACAATGCGCCGCTGACCGACGACCAGTCCGTCTACAGCGCCCCGGGGGCAGCACCCGCTGACCCGGCGACGGAACCCAACTCCTCCGCCTTTGAAGGGAACCAGTCATGACCCAGGCGCTTCTGATCAGTTCGGACCAGCAGACTCCTGCGGCTGTGACGGCCGTGCTGGCGGAGCTGGAGGGGTTCTCAACACCGATTGTGCTTGCCTCCGCGGCCCAGGCTCGGCTGGAGTTTCAGCGCCGGGACATCGACCTGGTGCTGGTGGACGAATCCGTGGAGGACGGGCAGGGACTCGCGGTGATGCGTGAGATGGCGGTGCTGGAGCCGCTCGTCCCGGTCTGCCTGCTGACCACTCGCATGGACGCCGATTCCGTGCTGCGGGCCGTGGATGCCGGCGCTCGGGCGGTGCTGCCGCTGCCACCGTCGGTGGAACGCTATGCGGAGCGCTTGCGGTCGCTGTCGGCCTGGTCCCGTGCCGCTCACGGATACGTGGAGGAGGAGCGGGAGTCGTTGGGACGTCCCGTGGGCCGCGTGGTGGCACTCATCGGGGCGAAGGGCGGTGTGGGCACGTCCATGATCGCCCTGGCGGCGGCCAAGGCCGCCGCGGGCAGGGGACGCACGGTCTTACTGGACCTGGATCTGCGCGGAGGCGACTTGGCCTCATACTGCGGCATCCGGGTACGGCACTCGGTGGTAGACCTGGTTTCCGTGGCAGCGGAGATCGGAGGACGCGAAGTGTCCGAGGTCGCCTATCCGGTCAGGTCCGGTGTGGAGCTACTGCCCGCGCCGGAGCACGGCGAGATGGGCGAGGAGATGACCGAGGCCGCCGCCCGGCAGATCGTTCAGGCGCTGCGCTATCAGTACGACCACGTGGTGATCGACTGCGGCTCGCGGTTGGACGAGGGCACCGCCGGTGCGATGGAGCTGGCCGACACGATCGTGGTGGTGGCCACCCCGGAGGTGCCCGCGCTGCGCGCAGTACGCCGCTTCAAGGAGACGCTGGAGCGACTCGAACTGGCTCGCAGCACGCCGCTGCAGGTGGTGCTCAACCGCACCTCCCGGCACAACGAGATCCAACCGGCGGGCGCAGCCAAGCTCATTGACGCTCCCCTGCTGGGGACGCTGCCGGAGAGCGCACAGCGCCTGGAGCCCGTGTTGAACGCCGGCACCCTGCTGGACCTGGACCTGCCGGTGCTGACGGAGATTGGCCGGGCAGTTGCGGAACTGCTCACCCCGGTGACTGCGGTCACGGCTCCTGCCGCCCCCGCAGCACCGGGTACGAGTGCGGAGCTGCCTCCGGCATTTGCGCCCGGGGGCGCACCGCCGACGCCGGCCCCTGCTCCACCACCGTCGGTGGCGGCCCCCGCGCCGCAGGGGCGCCGCGCCAGGCGGGCGGCAGAGCGGACCGACGACGGCGGATCGGGCAAGCGACTGCCGTTCTTCGGCGGACGCCGTCGTGCGGCCGTGGACTCCGCCGAGCGGGGCGCAACCGCAGTGGAGTTCGCCGGCGCATTCATCATCGCCCTGGGCGTGTTCTTCCTGTGCTTCGAGCTGCTGCTGTTCGGGGGAGTGTCCCTCGTGGCGCACAACTCCGCGCAGGAGGCGGCACGCAACTACGCCGTCGGAATGTCCCATCAACAGGTGGTTGCGGCGGTGTCGGAGCGCATGCCGGGATCGCTCGCCTCCGGTCTGAGTGTGTCCACCTCCGGATCCGATGTGCGGGTCAGCATCGAGATTCCCGGAATGATCCCCGGCATTGGCCCGGCAGTAGGCACCGCGCACGTGGAACGGGAGAGGTGATATCGGTGACGGCAGCAGCAAGACCACGCCGGAGCGCGCAGGCGATTCGGCGGTTGTGGCGCCGCGATGAGGGGCAGTCCGCGCTTGAGCTCGCGGCCTTCATCCCCATCGTGCTGATCGTTCTGCTTCTTCTCAGTCAGGGGATCGCGGCGATGATGGCGGCCTCGCATGTGCGCGACGCCGCCAGGGACGGCGCCCGCGCCGCCGAGCGGGGCGACTCGGTGTACGGCGCCGTAACCGCGTCCATGCCCGACTGGATCGAGCTCGACTCGGTCACCGCCTGCGGCAGGGGTTGTGTGCGGGTCGCCGGAAGGGCGCCCATCGGCATCCCCGGGGTGGTAGAGGTCACCCACGTACAGCTCAGTTCCGAGACCACCTTCCGGCAGCGGGAGGGATCCTCATGGCGCTGAGAGACCGCGTGGCTCCCGAGGCCCTTACCGATGAGAACACCGAGCTCGTCAAGCGCTTCCGTGCCCGGCTCCTTGAGGAGATCAACATCGAGGAGGTCACCAGCCTGGAGATGCCGCAGAAGCGGGCACGCCTGGAGCGCGTGCTCGCCCGCATCCTCTCGGTTGAGGGCCCGGTCATGTCCACCCGGAACCGTGCCCGCCTCATTCAGCGCATTGTCGACGACACGGTGGGGCTGGGCGTGCTCGAACCGCTGATCGCGGACGACTCGATCACCGAGATCATGGTCAACGGCGTCCACGACCTGTTCGTGGAGCGCAACGGGCGCATCGAGCGGATTCCGGCGGCCTTCACTTCCGAGGAGGAGCTGTACCAGGCGATCGACCGGATCGTCTCCACGGTCAACCGGCGTGTGGACGAGTCCAGCCCCATGGTGGATGCCCGCCTGGTGGGTGGCGAACGTGTGAACGTGATCATTCCGCCGCTGGCGCTGGACGGACCGACGATGACGATCCGGCGCTTCCCCCGACCCTTCCGCATGCCCGACCTGGTGTCCCGGTCATCGCTGCCTCAGGAGGCGGCCGAACTGCTGAACATGATGGTGCGCGCACGCCTGAACATCCTGGTCTCAGGCGGTACCGGCACCGGTAAGACCACCTTCCTCAACGCCTTGTCAGGGCTCATCCCGGACCGGGAACGCATCATCACGATCGAGGACTCCGCCGAGCTGTCCCTCCAGCAGAGCCACGTGGTCAGGCTGGAGGCGCGTCCGGCCAACTCCGAGGGCAAGGGGCAGGTCACCATCCGCGATCTGGTGCGCAACTCGCTGCGTATGCGGCCGGACCGGATCGTGGTTGGCGAGGTCCGCGGCGGTGAGACCATGGACATGCTCCAGGCCATGAACACCGGCCATGAGGGGTCCCTCACCACTGTGCACGCCAACTCCGCACGCGACGCGCTGAGCCGCCTGGAGACCCTGGCCAGCATGTCCGATCTGGAACTGCCCGTGGAGACGGTTCGGGACCAGATCAACAGCGCCATCGACGTGATCATCCAGTTGGAGCGGGATACCTCCGGTGTGCGCCGGGTGCGGCAGATCGAGGTGGTCACCTCCGAGCACCGGGACAACTACGCCACTCAGCCGATCATGCGCTACACCGAGACCCGATCCCAGGGCGGCGTCTTCCGCTTCCACGCCCTTCCCGAGGCGACGGCGTCCCGCCTGGCCCTGCTGGGCGAGCCCCTGCCAGAGTCATTCGCCGGAGGCGCGGTATGACGCCCTCGGTGCGAGTCATTCTACTGACGCTGCTCATTTCCCTGGCGTTCGGCGTATGGGGTATCACGGTGCTCCTGGACGAGTCCGGGCGCCGCCGCGCCTTGTGGGAGGAGACGGTTGGCGCGCGTGCAACGGGCTCGGAGCGGATCAAGCTGATGGAGCGGCGGCTGACCGGACGCGGCCCGCTGGGGGCTCTGGCCCGGCGGATGACCACCGCGGGTGTGGGTTGGTCACCGTTGTCAACGGTTACGGCGATTGCCGGCGCGATGCTGGTGGTGATGATCGGCGGGCGTCCGCTACTGGGACGAGTCGCCAGCACCATACTTGCGCTCATGCTGCCGCTGGTGTTCTGGCAGTGGCTCAGCCGGCGGCGGGCCAAGCGCAAGGAGAACTTCATTGCGCAGCTGCCTGAGCTGGCGCGAGTGGTCGCCAATGGCAACTCGGCGGGCTTGTCGATCGGACGCTGCCTGGCCATGGCTGGGCGCGAGCTTGCCGAGCCCGCCGGCGCGGAGATGCGGCAGGTGGCCCAGCGCCTGGACCTGGGGGTGAACCTTGATCGGGCGCTGCACGAACTGGCCGAGCGATTGCCGTCGCGGGAGATCGACGTGCTGGTACGCACAATCGTCATTCAGTCCCGCACCGGAGGTGCACTGAGCGATGCGCTGACCGATATCTCCCAGACGCTGGAGGACCGCAAGGAGCTGCGCCGTGAGGTGAGCACGGTGATCCTCGGTGCCTCGGTTGCCGGGTACGCGGTGATGGGGATCGGCATGGGAGCCATTGTGCTGCTGAACATGATCCAGCCCGGCCTGCTTGATGAGATGGCGGGAAGCATGGTGGGGCGGATCATCATGCTGGTGGCGGCCGCCTTCTTCGCGGTGGGGTTCGTGCTCATGCGGGCCGTATCCAAGGTGGAGGTGTAGGCATGGCCGCACTGTTCGGAATGCTCGCTGCCTGCATGGTGCTGCTGGGCGCGCAGGGGGTGCGCATGGTGCGTGCGTCCCTGGTGGATGACCTGCTGGCCACCGGTGACCAGGTCGCAGCGGAGGCGGCTCAGCGCACGGGGCCGTTCACCCGGATCGTGGACCTGCTGGGCCGCATGACCCAGAGCATGCTGCTCGATCTCTACGGTGCGGAGCGGATCAAGCGCCTGGCCTGGCAGCTGCGCGCCGCGGGCCAGCCCGCGGAGGTGACGGCGCAGACCTTCATCCAGCGCGAGGCCGGCTTCGCCAGCCTGGGACTAGTGCTCATGGTGCTGGCCGCACTCAATGGGCAGACGTTCATGGGTGTGGTCCTGGGCGTGCTCTTCGTTTGCTGGATGCACGCCTGGCTGCTGCTCACCTTGCGGCGGCGCCAGGAGCAGATCGAACGGGACCTGCCTGATTTCCTGGATGTGTTCGCCGTGACGGTGTCGGCTGGTCTGCCCTTCCGGGTCGCGTTGCAACGCGTGTCCGAGCAGCACAGCGGGGCGCTGGCGGAGGAACTGCGTCTGACTCTGCGCGAGATGCAACTCGGGGTGCCCCGTCGTCAGGCGCTTGAGGGGCTGCGTGAGCGTACGCGTTCGGAGAACGTGTCTTCGTTCGTAACCGCGCTGCTGCAGTCGGAGGAACTGGGTACTCCGCTGGAAGAGGCCCTGCGACAGATCTCCAAGGAGGTGCGACGCGAACGCGGTCAGCAGGTACGCAGGCAGGCGTCCAAGTCGCAGCCCAAGGTGTCCCTGGTGGTAACGATGTGCATTGTTCCGGGCGCCATTGTACTTATTGTCGGGGGCATGATTATTGGTAATCTCGATGCGATTTCAGGGCTGTTCAATGGGTGAGGGAAAGGTGTTTGCGGAAGCAGCGTTGGCGCCCACCGTGCGAGTGCTCAGCGACATTAGGCTCGTGCTGCTGTTGCTAGTCGCGGTGGTTTGCTCGTTCGATTGGGTGGTGGTATTGACCGTAGCCTGTGCAGTCCCGTGCAGTTGTGTGTTGTTGTTCCGGTGGGGCAGAGCTACTCGTCGTATTGTCGGTAGTTTGCATTTCGTCGCTTGGGATGGGGGTGCGGCGCTTATATTGCTGGCATTTGGCTTTGCCTATGGAGGCGCGGCGGCGCCGCTGTCGCTTGGCTACCTACAAGTTTCGGCGTTGTTGATGGGAATGGTTGCCGGTGATCGTGTCCTGGCGGTTTGGTGTGCGCTAGTTACGGTAAGTGCGTTTGAGCTCGTTCAGTTCTCGCCCAGTCTTTCGGCGATGATGATCGTCACGGTGGGTGCCGCGCTGACGCTCGCTTGGCTTGGGCGCAGGCAGACGCAGCAGGTTGGCAGAGTCGAGGTTCTGGCCGCGGACGCGGTGGAGGCACGGTCTCGCCAGTCTGCCGCGGAAGAACGTTTGGTGCTGGCTCGCGATCTGCATGACACGGTAGCGAAGTCGGCTGCAGGGGTACGTATGCTGGCGGAGGCGCTGTCAGCGGATCTGAGGCGCCAAGAATCAGAATATGCTCGTGACGCCAGTGATTTGTTCGATGCCGCAGACGCGCTGAGCGCCGAGGCGCGCTCGGTCTTGGACGAGTTGCGTTCTGGGCCTGCGGGAGATCTGCGTGAGCAGCTGCGCGAGGACGCCGAGACCTGGGCGAGCCGTGTAGGGACGGACGTGTCGTTAGACGTGTCCGGTGAGGAGATGGTTGCTGACGCAGAGCTGAAGTGGCAGGTTCAAAGGATTCTGGGCGAATTGCTGGCCAATGTGGAAAAGCACGCCAAGGCCACCGCGGTCAGTGTCCGGATTGAAGGTGGGCACATGCTCCAGCTCACGGTTGAAGACAACGGTGTCGGTTTGCCCCGGAGGATTTTGGAGGATCAGTCCAACCTGCGCGGTTCGGGGCACTATGGGCTCTGCGGGGTACGGGAGCGTCTCGCGGCGATTGGCGGCCAGCTCACTCTCGCAGCGAGTCCGGGTGGCGGGACGCGCGCCATGGCGCAGATCCCAAGGGCGACCTCATCAAACAAGAAGAACTCACTGACAACGGCAAGGATGACAGCATGAAGGTGCTAGTGGTTGATGACAACATGATAGTTCGCATGGGACTCAGGCGCGTGCTCGAGCAAGTCCGTGACGTCGAGGAAGTGGAAGAGGCGGCGGACGGCGTGGAGGCGATCGAAGTGGCGCGTAGCTTCGAACCCGATATCGTGCTGCTCGATGTGCGCATGCCGCGCATGGGCGGGCTGGAGGCTCTGCCCACGCTTGCGGGGCACGCCAGCGTGATCATGATGACCTCGGCTGACGACGCTGAGACGATAGCCGCGGCAATGGAAAGTGGTGCCAAGGGTTATCTCATACACGCGCGCCTGGGCGTGGAAGAGGTTGCCGGTGCGATCGCAGCATGCCGGGGCGGAGGTATGGTGCTCGGACCAGGTGTTGGCGACAAGCTCAGCCTCCAAGCCGCGTCCGTGTCCACCAAGAGCGAGCCGCGCGCTAACCTGTTGGCTGAGCGACTGACCGAGCGTGAGGCCGAGGTTCTGGAGGCGGCCGCGCGGGGCATGAGCAACCAGGACATCGCCGCGGAACAGTTCCTGTCTGCTCGCACGGTCAAGAACTACATCAACTCCGCGTACGTCAAGCTGGGCGTCCACAGCCGAGCGGAGGCGATCCTGCTGTGGAAGGAGGCAGAAGGCTCGTGAGCGGGGGGGGCGAGCGCAGGGGCGAAGGTCGGGGCGCAGGTTAGGGCGTACGCCCCTACGCGTGGGCCGGTCAGTATCCGTAATGTTGAAATCGTCAACGGGAACGAACCCCGGAGTCAACCATCCGAGTCAGTGACTCGGAACTCATAAACAGGAGGAAGCATCATGTCGAACTCAGTTCTTGCCGCTCAGGTCCGTGCTCGCATGTGGCTTGATGACATCAAGAACCGCGCGACTGAGGACGGGCAGGGCGCGGTTGAGTACGCAGGTCTGATCGTGATTGTCGCACTGGTAGTGGGCTTGGTTTACGCCGCGTTCAACAATGTGGACCTTCAGGGTGCTGTCGAGGAGCGTATTGACAAGGTCTTGAACCCTGGTCACTAGTCTGTGTACCGCCTGATGATTGGGCGGCGCGTATGAGGCGCGCCGCCCAATCTCGCGTTCATGGGATAGCACGTGACTTCGCTTGCATCCTGTAGCGCATGTGGTAATGTGACACCATGGAAACACTTACTCGACGTCTTTTTTTGTCAGGCGTTGCTTTGATGCCGGCGGGTGCGGTTTTGGCTGCTTGCTCGGATGGCGGCGGACGCACGGAAACTCCGTCAGACAGTTCTTCTGGCGGGGCCATTGAGGCGACGACTGCGTCAGCGTCAACGAGTTCCGGTCCGGTGGTGTTGGAATCGGTGTGGAAGGGTGCCGCATTGACGACGCGCGTTGGGCCTGCGGTGGTGCAAGGCGGATATACAGTGGTGAAGCTGAGCATGTCTACGGATTCTGCTGAGCGAATTCCTGTTAATACAATGTTGGGTGCCGGTGTGGATATGTTCACGATGGCGGCCGCCAGGTTGATTTCGCTTCGCGATAAAGTGGCGTATATTGATGTTCAATCGCGCGTCGATGGGCTTGCTAGTCCACTTGACGGGGGGTCTTCCCGGGAATTGTTTGCGGTGTTTGGCGGGCTGCCGGATGGTACGGAGTCGGTCGAGATGTTTTTGCCGAATGTGGGTGTAGCTTTGGGTGTACCAGTGGTGGACGCAGCCTCTGCTGGTTTTGATGTGACCGCGGCGATTGCTGATGCGAAGATCGATGAGGATATTCATTCTGGGCCGTTTGAGTTGAATTCGCTGGTGGTGGCAGCGGATCGTTCGTCTGACACGGAGAAGGATGATGTGTCCACGACGGTGAACGTGTCGGGGGATGTGTTGTTTGCGACGGATTCGGCGGAGCTGTCCGGTAAGGCCGATGAGATGTTGGGATTGGTGGTGGAGCAGCTCGAGCTTTACTCCTCGGGTGGCGAGTTGGCGATTACTGGTCACACAGATGACGTGGCTGACGACGCGTATAACCAGGGTTTGTCGGAGCGTCGCGCCAAGGCGGTGTCCGACCGTCTGGGTGAGTTGACTGCGCTGTCGGGTTGGGAGACGACCGTGTCGGGGAAGGGCGAGTCTGAGCCGCGGGTGGCGAATGACTCCGATGAGAACCGGCAGCTGAACCGGCGGGTGGAGATCGTGTTGACCCCCACGGATCCCAGTGAAGCCAGCCCCACGACGCCGGACGCGGGCTCGGCTGGTGGGTCGGGTGATATGCCCGAGCCCAAGGGGCCGGTTGGGCGTGGGCCGGACGGTGTGGAGATCGAGATCGACGGGGTCTTGGCCCGTATCTCCCTTGACAGCGTCACCAGGTATGAGGGATACCTGATCGGTACGGTTAAGATCTCCTCTGATCAAGAGGTGCGCGTTCCGTTGTTCTTGCTGCAGATCCCTGATGATTTGCTTTTTGATAGGATGTGGTCGTCTTATGCGGCCACGGGCTGCACGCTTTTGAAGGGGAAGTCTCGGTACTTGGTTGTTGACTTCACGGACTCCAACGAAGAGCACAGGGTATTGGGGGGCCTGCTCCATGATAACTTGACGGCGAATGATGTTCGTAGCGTTCCGGTGGTGTGGCCGGATACCGGTGAGGATACGGTAACCATGGACATGATCGGTGAGGATGACACGTTTGGGCAGCACCTGGCGGTACGCCTTACCGACATCCCCGTAAGTGAAGTGTAATCTCTGGTTTGTTCTCTATATGAAGGATGTATATTCCGTGTTCGCTGTCCACAGTATCGGTTCTCGTCGGCTACGGCGCTTAGACAGTCGGCTTCGTGATGGAGAGCGCGGAGCGGTCAATATCTTCCTGGTCAGTGTGCTCGTTGCGCTGCTGACGGTCGGAATGATCATCATCATTCCATTGGGTGACGCGATTGCGGATCGCCGGAACGCCAACACGGCGTCCGACGCGGCGGCGCTGGCGGCGGCCGGCTACTGTGCTGACCGGCTCGAGGATGTGTATGAGGACGCCCTGGAGGCCACAGACGCCGAGACGTTCTGGAGCTACTTCGGCAAGCCGGTCTTCTCGTACTGCTCGGGCGCCTCCACACAGGCCACGCGGTACGCGAGCAGTAACGACGCGACGCTGACGTCCTACAGCCAGCTCTCGGGACTGCGATTCCAGGTCTCCGTGCGGATGGACGACGAGATCGCCGAAACGGGCCTGCAATCGACGTCCACGGCCACGGCCAAGATGACCTTTGAGCAAGGCGTGTGCGTGTCCCGGGGCCTGCTCGGCGTATCGGTGAACGGCTCGTGCTACACGGCCCCGGGGGTCGGCTTCGGACAGGACACATCCACTCAGAAGGAGGAGGGCACCGGCTCCGAAGGTGAAGAGGACGCCGAGGAGGAGTCGTTCGATCTCACGGACGGGCTGCCCGACTCGGCCACAGTCAAAACCAGACTCGTCTGATCCAGATGAAGCGCCTTCTCCCAAGGCGTCCCCGGCGCCACCGCGCGGAGCGAGGCCTGCGCGGGTACCGGGGCATGATCGCGGTCATTGTCATGATCGCGCTCGTCGCCGTGCTCGCCCTGACCGGAACCTTCCGGCGTGGACTCTGCGCTCTTGACCCGGACTCGTGCACAACCACCCCATCCGGCGGCGCCAGCCCCACCTACTTCGGCACCGGCGCACTGCCCGCCGCGTCCGACGAACGCGCCGTTGCCACGGGGGCAGGACTCGATGCGGTACCTCCCGGCCGCCACAAGACCGCAGTGGGAAAGGCACCCGCGCTCACGGCCGGCTCGGCGGCGTCGCTCGAGCAGTTGTGGACGCCGCTCACCGGTGTAGAGCAGGCCGGGTTGACGGACACTACGGTGCTCATCCCGCTGGAGGATATGGCCTGCGGCACTTCCGTCACCGGGCCCTGCGACACCTGGGAGGGGCTTCAGAGCGACTCCACGGCAGAGCACACGCAGGGAGCCGATCGGCTCTCACTGCTCGGGCTCGACCCCTTCGTCGGGATCGAGTCCGAGACCAGCACGCTCGACCTGACGCTGGCCAACAGCCCCCTGCGGCAAGGCGGTTCCGGCAGCTCGGCAATCCTGTACCGCCACTCTCAACGCCTGCGCGACGGCGCCACAACCGAGACGTGGGCGTGGCAGGCGTCCCCGGAGACCGTTGCCCTGGTAAGCGTCGAGCGCCTGCGGGGCGGCCTGCTCCACTCCGTGAAGATAATCGGCGCGACCACGGGGGCCGACAACCAGGTGATATGGACCACAATACGTATTCCGGTCACCGACTCCAGTCGGGAGGCGCTGGACCAGTGGGTATCCGCATTCACCGTGGACGGCCCGGCACTGTCAGACGATCTGTGGGAACCCACCGCCGCCGTCGGCCCAGACGACGACGTCCTGCTCCGCCTAGTCCACGCAACCGGCCAGGTCACGCGCGAAACCCTCTCCACCGGCGACGGATTCCCGGGAATCACCCCTCAGGTGCTCCGCGACGATCCTGAGCACGTCGGCGCCGGCCTGGCGGTCACCAGCACCGAGACTCTCGGCGAGCCCGACGCACTCGGCCGCCGCGAGCTCAAAGCCGAGGAGGACAAATGAAGGCGTGTGCTGCAAGGCAACGGCGCTTGGCGCGGCTCGCCTGCCTCGGGGCGCTGCTGGCGGCTCTGGGCGCATGCTCCGCGGGCGGATCCGCGCTGCCGGCCACGACTCCCATCCCGGCCGCGACGGTGCAGACCAAGACCGCTGACGCGAACGGCATCACCCTGCAAGTTCCCAGCACGTGGGTATCCCACCCGCATACGGTGGCGACGGCGGGCAACGGCACGGACGACGATCCCTGGTCGCTCCACATGACCGACCCCGACGGAGACGCCGCGCCGGTGCTGGCCATCAGCGACGTGCTGCGCACCGCCAGCGGCGAGCAGGCATACCAGGCGGCGTCGGCACTGCTGTCGTCCAGCATCACCGGCTATCGCCTGACCGGTGCCTTCAGCTTCCCCACGCCCGCCCACTCCGACGCCCCACAGGTACCGACGCCGACGAGCACGCAGGAGACGGCTGCTGTGCCGGATGACGCAGCCGAGCCGACACCGTCGTCTTCCGCTGCGCCAGCTCCTATGGCGGAGACGGTCGCGCGGATTGCCTTCGCTTATGAGCGAGGCGAGGTCCATACGAGTGGAACCGCCTGGATCGTGCCTGCCGAGGAGGGCTACGTCGTCGTCGTGCTGCTGGACGACGACGACTCGATCCGCACGGCGATCGAGGCCTCACTGACGGGAGGCGGAACATGAGCGGCAGCCCGCATCGCGCAGGGATCAGCCGTCGCCGCGCCGTCGGGCTATTCGGTGTCGTACCGCTGATTGGCATGACCGCCTGCTCCGGTTCCTCGGTCATGCCTGCGGGCTGGGATCGCGCCGTTGTCTCAGGGGCCTATGTACCGGTGCGCAGCGACTGGCAGCACATGGCGGCCCCCGGGGGCATCGGCCTGTTCTCCGACATGTGGCAGGAGGCGGCTTCGCCCTCACATGTACTTGCTGTCGGCAGCCCCTCCGCAGGGCTCGACCTCCAGGGCATGCTGGCCGAGACCGAGGACGCCTTGCGCAGCAGCCTGCCCGGATTCCGGGTGACCAGCCAGCAGGCGGCGGCCGAGCGCTCCGGCGGGCAGCTCCTGTACGAGGACTTCACCACCACGTTCACCGGTGCGACCAGCGGGCGAATCTGGCTGCTGACGAATGAGAAGTCGGCGATCGCCGTCGTCCTGATGGCGGAGAATCTCGATGAGAGCTATCGCGACGTCGTAGACGCGGAGCTCTCATTGCAGTCCTCTGACCTGCCTGCCGTCGATTCCGGCTGGACCAGGGTCGGGCGGGGTACCACCAGCTTCGCCGTGCCGGGCACCTGGGCGGTCACCGGCGCTCCCACGAAGTCCGAACGCTGGACCGACAGCTGGGCAGACGCAGACATGGACGGCGCCGCGCGGGCGAGGGTACTGCTCGCGCCCGACACCGGGGAACCAGGTGTGGTGGACGCGCTCGCCCAAATCGAGTCCGACGCCGTCGCCGGCGCCCTGTCCCGGTACGTACGGCTGTCGGAGCCCGTGGAGCTGGAGCTCGACGGACAGGAGAACGCTTCCGGCATTCGGGTCTACTTCGCCTATGGGAACGGCAGAGCCGCGCAGGGAGCTCTGTGGGTGCTGGGCATCGCGGGAACCGTCAGCGCAATTCAACTGTCCTTCTCCGGACCCGCCGACCAGGGCATTGTCTCAAGGATGGAGCGGAGCATATGGCTTACAGCCCCCGACCAATAGCCGTAGGCACGCCGCGCCGCCGTCTGCTGGGGCTCATTGCCGGCTCCTCCGCCGTCGCGGCGGCGGGAATGCTCGCCGCCTGCTCGCCCAATGAGCCGTCAGAAGACGCAGGCGGGGCGGAAGGCCGAACCACGCGGGACAGCGACGCAGGCTCCGCAGACGCGCCGGATGTCAAGGCAGCTCCCCTAGCGGTCACCGGTCAGGCGGTTCAGCCCGTGACCGGCATACAGCTGACGCTGCCCGGGGACGTGCAGGCACTGACTCCCGAGCGAGTCGGAGAAGGCCGAACTCAGGTCACCTACGTATGGGCCGACGGTGACGACTGGGGATACCTGGTCGTCGAGGGGCCGAACTCATACGCCGCGGACGAGCAGTCAGCCGCCATGATCGCGGCGAATGCCGAGCGGCAGCGCCTGATAGCTGCGCTCATCACCCCCTCCGAGCCCCGAAAGCTCGAGTGGGAGGGCTTCGCCCAATGCGTGCAGCTGACCTGGAGCCAGCGCACCGTGCCGCCGGGCTGGTCGCAGGAGACGCCGGTGGATGCCCTCGCGCTGCTCTGCGTTGCGGAGGGCGGCCGGGCGTACACGGTGGTGGCGTACGGGCCAAGGAACACGCTCGAGAAGACGTATGCCTACGCGGCGCTGTGCAGCGCAACGGCGATGGACAGCGCTGAGAGCTCACAGGGGTAGCCAGGGGGCGAGGTTTGGGGCGTTCGCCCCTAGGTGCGAAGCAATAGCCAAACGTAGGCTACCCGCTAGTTGTATGGAATACCCATGTGAGGAAGCACCATGACCGCATTGCGTCAAAGGATCAGGCAGAGCGCAGAAGTAGGGGCGACCGCTGCCGAGTACGCCGGTGTCATCATCGCCGCCGCGATCCTGGTACTGGCGCTCATTGTGGCTGCGACTCCAATTGGAGACAGGATCGCATGCGAGGTCGGCTCCGCTATCGATAAGATCACCGGCGGAGAAGGATACGCATGTGAACCCGCAACAGCGACTAATAACCAGTACGAAGTTGATCCGTCAGAAGTCTCTAAAACGTCCAATGAGAGATCTCAATCCACCAGTGCCGGCGTAGGAGGGAAGGTAGGTCCGGGGGACCTGACTGTCTCTGGCACAGATGGCGTAACGGCAACCCAAACCGAGAATTACGACGGATCTGGGACGAGGGCGGTGCGAACCTCGCAAGGAATTGACGTCGAATACTCTGTCAAGACGGACAAGGGAGACAAGGGCAGCGAGAACAAAGATCCAAACCCCTTCGGTGCGGAACTTGAAGCGAGCGGCGCCATTGGCTTAAGCCAGACCGAAGAAAAGACGTGGAACTGCGGTGGTGATGACGAACGGTCTTGTGAGGACTTTGATGAAGCGAATGAAGATGCAATTCAAGACCAGTTGAACAAAAACGGCTTTGGGCGGATCGGAAACCACGGAAGGGAAATTGACGAGGAGCCAGACTCTGTTTCCAATTCGAAGAGTGCGAAGCTCACCGTCGAGGCGGGGGCAGGAATCTCGAACGGCCGGAGTGTGGGGATATCCGGAGAAATCGGATACACTTTCACTGACAAGGTAGTCAAAGACGGTGATGGTGAAGGCGATGATCGAAGGGAGACGTCGCATCAATTCAGCTATAAAGGCGAACTAAGTCGCGGGGGTGCGCAGACTAGCGAGGTGTTTGGGCTTGAGAAAAATGGTTCCGCTAGTTACGCCGGAAAATATAAAGTGACCTATGACGAAAATGGGAGGCTCAAAGCTATCACGTTCACGAGCGTAGCTGAGGGGAGTCAGTCGGCTAGCGCTAAAGGCGCGGCGAAGAACGGAGACAAGAACGGTATAACTGCGAGTGCTAGCGGAAAGGAAACGGTCACATCGACCGTCACTACGACGCTTGATGTTGCGTCGTTGAGCGACGCTGATCGTAAGATCGCCGAGGAGTATGTGAGTTCTTCGCTGACCAATGGAGCTCTGCTTGTGTCGGAGTCCGTCTTGAATCCAAGCACGCCTTCCGATGACGCATTCGAGAACCTTCTGTATGAACAGGGTAAAGTTACACGTATAATCACGGAGGGAACAACTATCACAGACAGTGGAGGTATCGATGCGTGGGTGCTAAAGTATGAGGAAACCGAGCAGACAACTAGCACTGAGACCAAGAGCGTTGAGGTTCTAGGTGAGCCAGGCAGTGATGGGACTCGTGCTTACAAGGAGAGTGATCTTCCGTGAACCAGGCTGGACGACGTAGAGTTGTGACCGTGATGTCGGCAGCGTCAATAGTGTCGCTGGTATTTGGGCTATCCTGCTGCTCGGCAGGAAATGGGAATGAGCGGGCGGACGAACGCATGAGTGATGTTGCGTCATCATCATCTCCGACGGCGGACGTTGAACCTGATGACGTAATGGTGGCGGATGTGGCGCCTGGCTTGACGTTAGAGGTCTCTGCGGATGCGGCAGTAAGAATGCCGCAACAGGACTATGATGGCCGCTGGGTTACGAGCTACGATGTAGCCGACGAACGTGCGCCATACACGGTTATCGTCGAGTATTATGAACCCGGTGTAAAGAATGCCAGCGAAGTGTTAGCGACGGAGCTCGAGACATTTGAGTTACAGGGGGCTTCGGAAGGGGACATTGCGCAAACGACGGTGCAGGTATCTGGTAGCTACGAGGCGTATCGATTGGACTGGACGCAGCGTGCGGAGGTGCCTTGGTCTGCAGAAGATACAACCGAGATCGAGGTGGAATGCGCAGCTATTATCTTTGATGGCCAGGACGGTTACACCTATGCTGTATATACGGCGGGTGATTCGACTAGCGAGGCGTCGCTTACTGCCGTTGCATCCGTAATCGAATCGATCGAGGTGGGCCAGTAGTGAGGCGGCGTGCGGCGATCACCCGGGTTGTGCTGCCCGCGATTCTGGTGCTGTCTGCATGCAGTCATGATGAGAGTGCAGAGGCAGCGGACTCCGCGACCCCGGTTGAGGACGTTCCTCAGCCTGCGACGCCGATGGCGGCACCGACAGAGGAACCTTCGGCGTGGGTGGGCATCGAGCTAACCGAAGGCTTGAAACTTGCCATCCCGACTGCCTTTGAGGGGCCGACGACACACGATGACTGGGGGTGGTACACGGATTCGTATGACCTGAATGACGCTTCCGGTGCTATGGTGCAGCGGCTCATGCTCGGCGTGCTCAGTGAGACGTCGAGCGCCGAAGGCATGCGACGCACGGCGACCTTCACCAACAAGTTGCTTATTTCCGGTTATCAAGAGCTCGACCGGGTGAGTTGGGAACAGGACGAGGATATGGCGATTGAGCGGGTTACTTTCAAATGGGGCGACGACGCTGCAGGAGCGGGGACGTGCTGGTTGGCGGCTAGTAATGGCGTGGTGGCCTTCGTGACGTTGTACGGAGACTACTTCGACGACGGGCTTCGCAACGGTATCGAGGAGTCGCTCGCTTTCGATCAGGGGCGGTCATGAAACGGGCGGTTCGGCGCCGTGCTGGGTTGAGGGCGGCCTGCCTGGCGGGAGCTGTAACGTTGCTGGTTGCGTGTTCTAAGGATGAGCCGAACGTCATGCAGAACTGGGAGAGCGCGGAAGTAGATGGACTCTCTTTGCTCGTCCGTTCCGATTGGACGCGCAAGGATCTTGAAGACGGGGCCTGGACGGCGCGGTGGGACAGCGACGACGAACAGAACCGGCTACTGGTTGCCAGCGACCTGGAGGCGGACGATGCCTATGCTGCTATCGATATAGCGATGGATGCGGCGCGTGCGGTTACCCGGGGGTATGCGCCTGTCGGGGTACGTACCGCTGCACGCATTGGTGATTTACTCGTCATCCGCCAGGACTACCGTACCTCCTGGCCGCTGAATGCTGATGGGACGCTTTGGTGCATCAGCTCAGGCGCCAGGCACGCGCTGGTAGACCTGACGGGAGTAGACGTCTCCTCAGAGGAGCGGGAAGGCGTCGGCGCGAGCTTTGAGGTAGGCGACTCGTTTGCGCAGGCGGCGAGCGCCGTACCAACGTCTGCGGCGCCTCTGGTCGCACCCGAAGGCACGGCACTGCTTGAGCGCTCGGGCGTAAGGCTAGCGGTGCCCTTGGGGTGGTATGACACCGAAGGCATCGAGGGATCCCAGCGCTGGACGGTGGGTTGGGCGATGATTGATGACGATGAGATTGTCAAAGCGCGTCTGCTGGTCGCTCCGAGCATGCCACAAGAATCGGTGTCCGAGGCGCTGGCTCAGATAGAAGTTGACCATCAGGGCGGCTCGTTGGATGGCTACACAATGCGTTCCAGGAACCCACTGACATTGGAGGGAATGACGGAGGCAGTTCGTACTGACTTCGTCTCGGGCAAGGCGGGTGAAGACCAGGGCTGTTTGTGGGTGTTCTCCAATGGTTCGACCGTGGCGGCTGCTCAGTACAACTGCGCCGGTCAGCTTGATACGTCTGTTCGCGATGCGATCGAAGGCACATTGGCCTTCGTGGCCGCGTGACCAGTGGACTTGATTTGCGATGTCACTGAGCGCGTCGGTGAAGCCTGTCCGATGGACAAGAGGTGTTCATGTATTGTGCGGTGCCGAATGGCCCGTGGTGCATGCGCCGTTAGCCAGAAACGAGGGCAGTGTTTTGAAGCGTAGAGCGTTTACTCTTACTCTTGGTGCGGCGCTGCTTGGCGCCATAAGCGTGTCCGCTGGCTGCTCGAGGTTCGGGTATTCGACCCCGGACGTGTGGTATAGAGCTACGCACGGGTGGGGCGCGTTAGATACCGCCGCAAGGACCATCCAGAGAGAGGATCCGTACGCTGACTTTATACAAGAGGCGAAGAATAACGGAGTGTCCGTGCGGAGAGATCTTATCTCGAAGAATGGCTCGACAAGCCTGGCCATAGAGGCGACGGGGAAATTCGAAGGCATTAATGTCGGTGGCGGTTACAAGGATGAGAGCGCGTCTACAGAGTATGGAAATGGGGAGTACTGGAATGGTAGCAAATGGGTCGACTGGGGAGGATGCTGAGATGGGTCGCGTCATGCTCGTAAACAATGTTGGGCGGCGCGCTGCCTGCATAGGAGGAATGACGACTCTGCTGGCAGCGTTGACGGCGTGCTCGGGTGGTGTCGACAGGTCTGCCGGTAGCGCCTCGTCCCGTGGCCAGGGGACCGATAGTGTGACTGCGTCCGCTGAGCCCACGGCCACGCCTACGGTGCCGCAGTGGCGCCCCCCGTCGGAGATCTCGCAGACGCCGGACCTGCCGACGAGGGGAATCCAACCGGTGTCGGGTGCATCAGGTAAGCAGGTGGAGATGTACGGACTCACGCTGACAGTTCCAGAGGAGTCGAGCATACGGGAATGGACTAACGACCGGGGCTCGCCGATGACATCGGTGATGCTTGCCGGAGCGGATGAGGAGTTCCCGTATCTAGTAGTGAGCCACGTTGACAGCTCGGGTAATACGTTGGAGCAGGAGTCTTACCTTCAGGAGACCCTGCTCGCCGGTCCTGGGAGAGAGGACACATATGTGGCGCGTACGCCGGAGACGTGGCCCGTAGGTTCGGAGATGGCGGATGCGTACATGCTGACGTGGACCCACGACGAACCGCAGGCAGATGGGACCAGCGTGACGACGGATCGCGCTGCGCTGTTGGTCGCGGATGGGCCTACCGGAAGGTGGCGGATCATTGCAGCAGCGCAGCCCGGAGAGCTGACTGAGGACAGCATCGCTTGGCAGGCCATGCTCACCGCCACAATTGACCGGCCATGAAAGGATGATTGTGGAGTCTTTGCGTAGACTACGCAATATAGTCGGAGGTTGCTTGGCGGGGTTCGTCACCGCTCTTGTGATGGCCGTTGTTGTCATGTTGGTTCCAGGGCTGGTTTCCGCCACAGGGGCGTAGTCTACGAGTTTGGTGACCCCGTATGTGTTCTTGGAAAGTTTGCGGCAACTGGTCGTGAGTTGTGCCATGCTAATGGTGTTGGCTCCGGCGGTGGGTTGCGAAACTGGACTCAGGGCCTCGCTCATGCATGTGCGTATGCCATCGGAGCTTCTCTGTTGGTGCTGTTGTTCCAGTTGGCGACGCTTGGCCAAACCGGAATGCCCATGTTGGTCGAAGCTGTGGCTTTGCTTGTTGGTTCGCTCATAGCTGCTGCTGTGGTACGTCCTAATTCTGGAGAGAACGTGCCGACGTCACCGGGGGTGAAATCCTACACGGGTTAGGGGTGCCAGGGCTGCGTTCTTGTTGCGGCTATGCACGATGCTGAGTTGCGCGGTGACTCCGTTAGCAGAGTCGATGCGGGGCGGTCGTGACCGCCGCCACGCGCCCCTGTGCCCGACATGCGCGATACTGAAGACGTAGCGAGCGTAGTGCTGTCGCGGATGTGTGCCCATGTCAGGCATTATGGTTTAGATGTCGGTACCGAAGTCGCGCTCGGCGTCAAGGTTGGAGGAGGGTTCGGCATGAGTCGTGAGGAATCTGTTACGGTCTCGTCGCAGTATTTTGCGTCGCCCTCGGTGCCGGGTGCGCAAAGGCAATTGAAGGAGAATGAGTTGTGCTTTGACGACTAGGGTGAGGCTGTGATGTTGGTGATATTATGCTTGAGTGTAAGGATATGGTTGTGAGGCGTAGAACGTTTTCTCTTACTCTTGGTGCGGCGCTGCTTGGCGCTCTAAGTGTGTCCGCTGGCTGCTCGAGGTCCGGGCATTCGACCCCGGACGGGTGGTATAGAGCTACGCACGGGTGTGGCGCGTTCGATCTGCGGAATGATTGGCATGAGGTTGAGATTCCCGCGGATGCTAACCTTCTTGGTTGGGACTACATCGTGCAGGATGCTGCTGAATTCGGTGACCCGGATACGCAGGTGCGGTTCGGTGCCATGACGAACGGCGGGTACAACGAGTATTTGGTGTATCCGCCGGAGTCTGCGGAAGACCTCGCGAGTGACATGGCCGGCTTTGCGCTGTTCAATGACTACAAGGCCAAGTCTGTGCATGCGGTTCGAATGGAAGGGGTGGCGGACGAGATTTGGAGGATCGACTACCCCAATGACGATCCCGTGACGCTGTCTTACCTGTTGACCGCTAAAGATGATGACTATGACGAAATGCTCGTAGTCGGTTTGACGGGGCCTGGTGTCGATGAGAATCTGCTGGAGACGGTCGCGGCTGGTATAGAGGTGGTTCATCGTGGCTGAGCGGAATGGTAAGGCGAAGCGGCCCACGGCGCTGATTTTGCTCGTGGCTTGGATCGTAGGCATTCTCCTGTGGTGGTTGTTGCGGACCGGGCTTCGCGTGCTCGGCGGCGCAACGCAGGGCGGCGTACTGGCTTTGGTCCTGAATGTGAGCCCGTCGGTTTTGATGCCGGCTGTCGTGGCGTTCGTGGTCGCTTTGACGCTGCCGCGACAGCGGGTCCGCGAATGGGGTCTGCTTGCTGCGGCTGTCTTTCCTGTGCCGGTGTTCTGGGGGATACAGACTCGGATCGGATTGCCCGACTATGTCCCGACGTACGTGCCGGTGGCTACGTTTGTCTTGACGCTGATCGGCGCCACCATTGGTGCGCTCATTGGACGCGCATGCTGGGGCGTCGGTGAAACGCAGAGACCGTCTTGGCGGCCTTCGGATAGATGAGTGTACGTCGGCCGGAGGTGTGGCCGCTTGGCCGGGCGACGGTGGATGCACATGATGACGTGGACCCATCAGGCTAAGGTTCAAGACTGGGGTCGCGTCACCACAGACGAAGCGGCGTTCTTCATCGCGGATGGTGCGACGGGCAGTTGGCGGATCAGTGCACGCGCGCAGCCTGGGGAACCGGTGGAGGATCTCGCCTCCTGGCAGCCCGTGCTCACGACCGGTAGACGGATCGTGAAGGAAGCAGGTGCGCCACGGCTACCGCTCTGACTTCTGAACTCGGGTGGAAGTCACTGATGCTCGGCACTGGGCTACGCGTCGCAGTCAAATGCGAGGCGTCGTGTCGATGATGGTTCCGCGCACTATGTTGAGCTGTGCGGCCGTGCCTGTGGGCATCTCTATGGTGGCGTGCGCGTTCAAGCGGGGTAGGCAGAGTCGACGCGGCGGGGCTGTGGTGACGGCGACTACACGGCCGTGGCGTCCGACGTATACGAGGTCGAGGGCGTAACGCATACCGAAGGTGTGCACCCAGTTGCATGCCTTGATCCACAGTGCGCCGTCGAGCCCGTCCGTGCCCAGTAGGCCCGTGTTTCGCTGCTTGCGAGTGCGGGCAATCCACGTTCTCACGGAGGTCGGCGCGCCGTCCACAACCAGCACTCGCTCGGGGGCGTCGGCGGCCCAGACGGGACGGGAAGTACTCATGGGGCCACCGTCTCATGCTCGGGGAGTGTTGTCACGGGTGGGTTGCAGGTTAGGGACGGCGAGGGGTGCCCGGGTATACCCGCGGAGTGGGGGTGGGCTCCCCATGGTGTGGGGTTGATCGTCTTGTTACGGTTGGCGGGTTCAAGATGCTGAGCACTTCGGTGTGTGCCCAAAGGGGTGGTTTTGGTGATGTTGTGTCGGCGTGAGGTGCTGACGGGTTCTGCGGCGGTAGCTGTGGCTGCGGCGCTTGCCGCCTGTGCGGACGACGGCGGTAGCGTGACCGATGCTTCGGTGGTCCCCTCGGGTAGTGCCAGCGGTGGGGTGACGGCGTCGGCGAACTCCGATCCGGTGGTGCTGAAATGGACGTGGAAGGGTCAGGCTCTGACCTCTCGTGTAGGCCCCGCGGTTGTTCAAAGCGGTTACACGATTGTGCGCGTGGTGGTGTCGGCGGACTCCGATGAGTCTTTTTCGCTGAGTGGCTGGTTGTTCGGGGGTGGGTTGGACGCTTATACAATGGCTGCAGTGAGACTGTTGTCCTTGCGGGACAAGATTGCGTTCCTCGAAGTAGGTCGGAGTAAGGAGGGCCTGACTGCTGACGTCGAGGCGGGGGCGTCGGTGGAGCTGTTTCCGGTGTTTGGCGCGGCACCGGAAGACATGAAGTCGGTGGACCTGCTGTTTCCGAACGCTGGTGTGGCATTGGGCGTGCCGGTGGTGGATGCCGGCGAGGCCGGATTTGACGTCACTGCGGCGATCGCTGGTTCGAAGATCGATGAGGATATTCATTCGGGTCCGTTCGAGCTGAGCTCGTTGGTGGTGGCTGCGGATCGTTCCGCGGATACGGAGAAGGACGATGTGTCGACGACGGTTAATGTGTCGGGCGATGTGTTGTTCGCGACGGACTCGGCGGAGCTTACTGACCGGGCCGATGAGTTGCTGGGCTCGGTGGTGGAGCAGCTGGAGCTGTACCCCTCGGGTGGTGAGTTGGCGATTACGGGGCATACCGACGATGTGGCTGACGATGCGTATAACCAGGGCTTGTCGGAGCGTCGTGCCAAGGCGGTGTCGGATCGATTGGGTGAGTTGACTGAGCTGTCTGCATGGGAGGTGTCGGTGTCGGGGAAGGGTGAGTCTGAGCCGCGGGTGGCGAATGACTCCGATGAGAACCGGCAACTGAACCGGCGGGTGGAGATCGTATTGACCCCCACGGATCCCAGCGAGGCCAGTGCCACGGCGCCTAACGCGGGCTCGGCTGGTGGGTCGGGTGACGTGCCCGAGCCCAAGGGGCCGGTTGGGCGTGGCCCGGACGGCGTGGATATCGAGATCGACGGGGTCCCGGCCCGTATCTCCCTCGATTCCGTCGTCAGGTATGAGGGTTACCTTATCGGCACGGTCAAGATCTCCCCTGAACAAGAGGTGAGCGTTCCGTTGTTCTTACTGCGGATTCCTGATGAGTTGCTTTATATCAGAATGTGGTCTTCCTATGCTGCCACTGGTTTCACCCTGCTCAAGGGGGAGTCCCGTCACCTCGTTGTTGACTTCACGGACTCCGGAGAAGATAATCGTATTCTCGCAAATCATGAAATGTCCAACCTCGTGGCGGGTGACACGCGTAGTCTCCCGGTAGTGTGGCCGGACACGGGCGAGGATACGGTAATCATGGATATGATCGGTGAGGATGACGCATTCGGGCAACACCTCGCGGTCCGGCTTACCGACATCCCCGTCGTCGAGCCCTGAGTGAGTCCCTGGTCGTCTGCCGCGGTCGGCGGTCGCGTGACCAAGAGCACCGCCGTCCGCCGTCGCCGGGCTTGCGCCGCAGGGCGGGCCCGCGTGTATGGTGGCGCCTGCCAAAGACCGCAGGTCTCCCGCACTAGCGGGGCCAAGTCCGCAGCAAGCGGAGCCGGCGCAGGTGAGAACGAGCCCGACCGCTGACTCGGATGTACGAGCGCGGCTGCGAGCCCCGTGCCCACCGGCGCGGGGCTTTTCTGGTGTCGGAGCCTGCGGCAGACCACGGAAGGAGGGCCCATGGCAAGGCCTGAGAAGGACGCGGCTGTTGCACAGCTGGCGGACAAATTCCGTGAGGCCAACGCCGTTCTGCTCACCGAGTACCGTGGGCTGAGCGTCGCCGACCTCAGGGAACTGCGCCGCTCGCTCGCCGGCAACGCCGAGTACACCGTGGCGAAGAACACGCTGGCCGCCATCGCCGCCCGCCGCGTCGGACTCGACGCGATCGTGGACGACCTCAAGGGCCCCACCGCTCTGACCTTCGTCACCGGTGAGCCGGTCGAGGCCGCCAAGGCGCTGCGTGACTTCGCCAAGGACAACAAGAACCTCATCGTCAAGGGTGGCGTCATGGACGGCAACGCCCTGAGCGCCGATGAGGTCGACAAGCTCGCCTCGCTCGAATCCCGCGAGGTCCTGCTGGCCAAGGCCGCGGGCGCTATGAAGGCGTCCCTGTCCAAGGCTGCATACCTGTTCGTCGCGCCCGCCTCCAAGGCGGTCCGCACCGTCGACGCCCTGCGCGAGAAGCAGGAGAGCGCGGCCTGAGCCGCGTGCGCCACCAACTTCAACCCATTGGCCTGCGCTCCAACACAGCAGCAACAGCAGAAGCAGTGCAGGACCCCTTTTCCAGGAAGGAACGCCCATCATGGCGAAGCTGACCACCGACGAGCTCATTGAGGCCTTCAAGGAGCTCTCCCTCATCGAGCTGTCCGAGTTCGTCAAGGCCTTCGAGGAGACCTTCGACGTGACCGCCGCCGCTCCGGCCGCCGCGGTCGTCGCCGCCGCCCCCGGTGCCGCAGCCCCGGCCGCCGAGGAGGAGAAGACCGAGTTCGACGTCGTTCTCGAGTCCGCCGGCGACAAGAAGATCCAGGTCATCAAGGAGGTGCGTGCCCTGACCTCCCTCGGCCTGAAGGAGGCCAAGGACCTCGTTGAGGCCGCCCCCAAGGCCATCCTCGAGGGCGCCGCCAAGGATGCCGCCGAGAAGGCCAAGGCTCAGCTCGAGGGCGCCGGCGCCACCGTCACCCTCAAGTGAGTCCGGCCCCTATGTCATATGCGTTTTGCTGACGGCTAGGGACTGTCTCAACTCCAGCGTCTCCCCAACCACCGGTGAGTGGTTGGGGAGACGTCATGTTTCGGGGGATGCGTGGGTACGAGCTGCGGGTCGCCGCCGGGTTGTCTGGTTATCGATGCGGAGGTTATCGGGTTATCGGGGGGTGCGCGGTTCGGGTGTGCTGTGGTGGTCGGTGGGGATGGTGGTTCGTCAGGTACCGCGTCGGTTCGCGCGCCTACCCCGCGAACCGTCGCAACAAGCAGCGAAGCGCCGGCGCCAAGTGACGGACCGTCGTCGCAACACGCGAACCGCCGGGCGGCACGCGCCGGCCACTGGCGGGGACGCGCCGGCCTGCGCACGGATGGACCGCCTACGTGCCGATGGACCGCCTGCGTGCGGTTGGACCGCCTGAGACGCGTTCTCAGGCAGTCCAAGTGGAGTTACCCGGTCCAAGTGGAGTTACCCGGTCCAAGTGGAGTTACCCGGTCCAAGTGGAGTTTCCCGGTCCAAGTGGAGTTACCAGGCCGGCCGGGGGGCGCGGAGCCCGGCCTGGCCCGAACGATCCACCCGCCGGCACCAGTGCCCACGAGGATCGCGTGGAGCCCACCGCCACCAAGAACGTTGACGAATCCGACAAGCCCCAGCCTCCAGGCGCGCCGTGACCCAGAAAAGACTGTGGTCCCTGAGCCGGGCCGCTCCGCGCCCACAACCCACCCACAACCGACCTCGGCACGTAACTTCTACCGATCTCGGCACGTGACTTCTACCGATCTCGGCGTGGGGGAGGAGTACGCGGGGGAGCGGGGCAGTATGGAGGATTGTGGTGGGAATCGCAAGGAGGAACGCCGTCTCGGCGTGGAACCGGGCGTAGCGACCGTGTAGGCTAGCTCTTCGCGTACCTTGTGTGTACTGGCCTCAGTGGTGCTGCCCGTCAGCCGGCCCGACCGGCCGGCCGCCCCGCGAGGGGAGTGGGGGAGGCGTCCACCAGGCCCGCACCGCAGTGTACGCAGAGTGATCCCGAGATGAGGGAAGGATCCCCTTTGGCTGCCTCGCGCACCTCTGCACCAACTGCCGCTGACATCGCCGCGCGCACCGCGTCGCGTCGTATCAATTTCGCCAAGATCGCCGAGCCGATGCAGGCTCCGAACCTTCTCGGCCTGCAGACCGAGAGCTTCGACTGGCTCGTGGGCAACGAGAAGTGGCGCGCCCGGGTGGACGCCGCCAATGCCGCCCAGCCGGGCTCGCTGCCGGAGACCTCCGGGCTGGAGGAGATCTTCGACGAGATCTCACCGATCGAGGACTTCGGCCAGACCATGGCCCTGTCCTTCCACGACCACCGCTTCGAAGAGCCGAAGTACACCGCCGAGGAGTGCCAGGAGAAGGACCTGACCTACTCCGCGCCCCTTTACGTGGTGGCGGACTTCGAGAACTTCACCACCGGTGAGATCAAGTCCCAGACGGTCTTCATGGGTGACTTCCCGCTCATGACCGACAAGGGCACCTTCATCGTCAACGGCTCCGAGCGCGTCGTCGTCTCCCAGCTGGTCCGCTCCCCGGGCGTGTACTTCGAGCGCACCACCGAGAAGGCCTCGGACAAGTACGTGTACAACGTCAAGTTCATCCCCTCGCGCGGCGCCTGGCTGGAGTTCGAGGTCGACAAGAACGACCGCGTGGCCGTGCGCATCGACCGCAAGCGCAAGCAGGACATCGCCGTCTTCCTGCTCGCCCTGGGCCTGGACGAGGCCGAGATCCGCGAGGAGTTCAAGGACTACCCGGCGCTGACCACCGCCCTGGACGAGGACCGCAAGGTCACCGCCCAGGACGAGGCGCTGCTGGACATCTACAAGAAGATCCGCCCTGGTGAGCCGCCGAGCGTCGAGGCCGGCCGCACCCTGCTGGAGAACTTCTACTTCAACGCCAAGCGCTACGACCTGGCCAAGGTCGGCCGCTACAAGATCAACAAGAAGCTCGGTCTGGCCGCGGACCTGAACGAGTCGGTGCTGCGCATCGAGGACATCGTCGCCGCCGTCAAGTACCTGCTCGCCCTGCACGCCGGCGCCGAGACCATTGAGGGCGTGCGCGACGGCGAGATCGTCGACATCGCCGTCGAGTTCGACGACATCGACCACCTGGGCAACCGGCGCATCCGCGCCGTCGGTGAGCTCATCCAGGCGCAGGTGCGCACCGGCATGAGCCGCATGGAGCGGCAGGTGCGCGAGCGCATGACCACCCAGGACGTCGAGGCCATCACCCCGAACACCCTGATCAACATCCGGCCCGTCACCGCCGCGATCAAGGAGTTCTTCGGCACCAGCCAGCTGTCCCAGTTCATGGACCAGAACAACCCGCTGGCCGGCCTGACCCACAAGCGGCGCCTGTCCGCGCTCGGTCCCGGTGGTCTGTCGCGCGAGCGCGCCTCCATGGAGGTCCGCGACGTGCACACCTCCCACTACGGGCGCATGTGCCCCATCGAGTCCCCCGAGGGCCCGAACATCGGTCTGATCGGCTCGCTGGCCACCTTCGGGCGCATCAACCCCTTCGGCTTCATCGAGACCCCCTACCGCGTGGTGCGCGACGGCCAGGTCACCGACGAGACCCACTACCTCACGGCCGACGACGAGGACCGCCACGTCATCGCCCAGGCGAACGTCGAGCTCACCGCCGACGGTCACTTCGCCGAGGACCACGTGCTGTGCCGCGTGACCGGGGGCGAGCCCGCCCTGGTGCCGGCCTCGCAGGTGGACCTCATGGACGTGTCCCCGCGGCAGATGGTCTCCGTGGGCACCTCGCTGATCCCCTTCCTCGAGCACGACGACGCAAACCGTGCGCTCATGGGCGCCAACATGCAGCGGCAGGCGGTCCCGCTCATCCGTCCCGACGCCCCGCTCGTGGGCACCGGCATGGAGCGGCGCACCGCCGTCGACGCCGGTGACGTGCTGGTCGCCTCCAAGGGCGGTGTGGTCACCGAGGTGTGCGCCGACTTCGTGCGCGTGGCCAACGACGACGGCACCGAGACCGTCTACAAGGTCGCCAAGTTCCGCCGCTCCAACCAGGGCAACTGCTACAACCAGCGCGTGGTCGCCTCCGAGGGCGAGCGCGTCGAGGTCGGCTCCGTGCTGGCGGACGGCCCGGCCACCGCCGACGGCGACCTGGCCCTGGGGCAGAACCTCCTGGTCGCCTTCATGACCTGGGAGGGCCTGAACTACGAGGACGCCATCATCGTCTCCCAGCGCGTGGTCGCCGAGGACATCCTGACCTCGATCCACATCGAGGAGCACGAGGTCGACGCCCGCGACACCAAGCTCGGCGCCGAGGAGATCACCCGCGACATCCCCAACGTCTCCGAGGAGGCGCTGGCGAACCTGGACGAGCGCGGCATCATCCGCATCGGCGCCGAGGTCCGCAGCGGCGACATCCTGGTGGGCAAGGTCACCCCCAAGGGAGAGACCGAGCTGACCAGCGAGGAGCGGCTGCTGCGCGCGATCTTCGGCGAGAAGGCCCGCGAGGTGCGCGACACCTCCCTGCGCGTCCCCCACGGCGAGTACGGCATCGTCACCGGCGTGCGCGAGTTCGACGCCTCCTCCGAGGACGCCGAGTTGCCCGCCGGCGTCAACCGGATGGTGCGCGTGTACATCGCCCAGCGCCGCAAGATCACCGTGGGTGACAAGCTCTCCGGCCGCCACGGCAACAAGGGCGTCATCTCCAAGATCCTGCCCGTGGAGGACATGCCCTTCCTCGCCGACGGCACCCCGGTGGACGTCATCCTCAACCCGTTGGGCGTGCCCAGCCGCATGAACGTTGGCCAGGTACTCGAGCTGCACCTGGGCTGGGTGGCCTCCCGCGGTTGGGACGCCTCCGCCGCCCGCGAGGCCGGCGAGGAGTGGGCTCGGCGCCTGCCCGAGAACGGCGTGGTGGCCGAGCCCCGCACGCCCGTGGCCACCCCGGTGTTCGACGGCGTGCGCGACGACGAGCTGATGGGTCTGCTGGACTCCGCGCTGCCGGGCCGGGACGGCGTCCAGCTGATGCAGCCCAACGGCAAGGCGCGCCTGTTCGACGGCCGCTCGGGCGAGCCCTTCCCGTACCCGATCTCGGTCGGCTACATGTACATCCTCAAGCTCCACCACCTGGTGGACGACAAGATCCACGCCCGCTCCACCGGCCCGTACTCGATGATCACCCAGCAGCCGCTGGGCGGTAAGGCGCAGTTCGGCGGTCAGCGCTTCGGCGAGATGGAGGTGTGGGCCATGGAGGCGTACGGCGCCGCCCACGCCCTCCAGGAGCTGCTCACCGTCAAGTCCGACGATGTGTCGGGCCGCGTGAAGGTCTACGAGGCCATTGTCAAGGGCGAGGACATCCCCGAGCCCGGCATCCCCGAGTCCTTCAAGGTGCTCATGAAGGAGATGCAGTCGCTGTGCCTGAACGTCGAGGCCCTGGACGCCGAGGGCAACGCCATCGGCCTGGATGACACCGACGACGACGGTCGGCGCGCCTCCGAGGAACTCGGCTTCGACCTGGGTCGCCGCCCCGGCGGAAACGCCGTGACGGTGGACGAGATCTGACCGCAACGGCCCCGGGAGGGGCGCCGCCGAGCGCCCCTCCCGGAGGCCAACGGGCTCCGTGCCGCCGTGGAACCGCAGCACCGGGGACCCCACAACTTTTGAGCTGACCACTCTGATTCGGAAGTAGGAACTGTGCTCGACGCCAACGTGTTCGACAGGATCCAGCTCGGCCTTGCCACTGCCGAGGACATCAAGTCCTGGTCGCATGGCGAGGTCAAGAAGCCCGAGACCATCAACTACCGCACCCTCAAGCCGGAGAAGGACGGACTCTTCTGCGAGAAGATCTTCGGCCCCACCCGGGACTGGGAGTGCGCCTGCGGCAAGTACAAGCGTGTGCGTTACAAGGGCATCGTGTGCGAGCGCTGTGGCGTGGAGGTCACCCGCTCCAAGGTGCGCCGTGAGCGCATGGCCCACATCAAGCTGGCCGCGCCCGTCACCCACATCTGGTACTTCAAGGGCGTGCCCTCCCGCCTGGGCTACCTGCTCAACCTGGCCCCCAAGGACCTGGAGAAGGTCATCTACTTCGCCGCCCACATGGTGACCGAGGTTGACGAGGAGGCCCGCCACGACGACCTGCCCTCGCTGCGCAACGAGTTCGAGGTCAAGAAGCAGCACGTCGAGGAGGCCGGCCAGGCCGACATCGAGGCCCGCCAGCGGCGCCTCGAGGAGGACCTCGCCCAGCTCGAGGCCGAGGGCGCCGAGCAGGCGCAGCGGGACAAGGCCCGCAAGACCGCCGAGCGGGAGATGGCCTCCCTGCGCCGCAAGAACACCCGCACCCTGGAGCACATGGACAAGGTGTGGGACCGCTTCGTGTCCCTCAAGGTCGGCGACCTCGAGGGCGATGAGGTCCTCTACCGCGACATGGCCGCCGACTACGGCATCTACTTCAAGGGCGCCATGGGGGCGGAGGCAATTCAGGACCGCCTGCGCACCTTCGACCTGGAGGCCGAGGCCGCCACGCTGACCGAGATCGTTGAGAACGGCACCGGCCAGCGCAAGACCCGCGCCATCAAGCGGCTGAAGGTCATCAACGCCTTCCGCATGACCGGCACCGCCCCCGAGGCGATGGTGCTGGACAGCATTCCGGTGATCCCCCCGGATCTGCGCCCCATGGTGCAGCTGGACGGTGGCCGCTTCGCCACCTCCGACCTCAACGACCTGTACCGCCGCGTCATCAACCGCAACAACCGCCTCAAGCGGCTGATGGACCTGGGCGCCCCGACGATCATCGTCAACAACGAGAAGCGCATGCTGCAGGACGCCGTCGACGCCCTGTTCGACAACGGCCGCCGCGGCCGCCCGGTCACGGGCGTGGGCAACCGCCCGCTGAAGTCGCTGTCCGACATGCTCAAGGGCAAGCAGGGGCGGTTCCGGCAGAACCTGCTGGGCAAGCGCGTGGACTACTCGGGCCGGTCCGTCATCGTCGTCGGCCCGCAGCTCAAGCTGCACCAGTGCGGTCTGCCCAGCCAGATGGCCCTGGAGCTGTTCAAGCCCTTCGTGATGAAGCGCCTCGTGGAGCTCAAGGAGGCGCAGAACGTCAAGGCCGCCAAGCGGATGGTCGAGCGGGCCAACCCGAAGGTCTGGGACGTGCTGGCCGAGGTCATCCGGGAGCACCCGGTGCTGCTCAACCGCGCCCCCACGCTGCACCGCCTGGGTATCCAGGCCTTCGAGCCGCAGCTGATCGAGGGCAAGGCCATCCAGCTGCACCCGCTGGTGTGCGGTGCCTTCAACGCCGACTTCGACGGCGACCAGATGGCCGTGCACCTGCCGCTGGGCGCCGAGGCGCAGGCCGAGGCGCGCATCCTCATGCTCTCCTCCAACAACATCCTCAAGCCCTCCGACGGCCGCCCGGTGACCATGCCCTCCCAGGACATGATCATCGGCACGTACTACCTCACCCAGGAGCCGGACCCGGCCGTGGAGGTCGACACGGACGAGCACGGTGAGCCGATCATCCCGTCCTTCTCCTCCTACGCGGAGGCCGTCATGGCCTACGACTTCGGCAAGCTCGATGTCAACGCCGCGTGCGACATCCGCTTCGAGGAGGGCATCGCCGCGCCCGAGGACTGGCAGGCCCCCGAGAACTGGACCGAGGGCGACCCGATCACCCTGCGCACCTCCTTCGGCCGCGCCCTGTTCAACACGGCGCTGCCCGAGACCTTCCCCTACGTCAACTACACCGTTGACAAGAAGAAGCTCGGCAACATCATCAACACGCTGGCAGAGGCCTACCCGCGCGTCGAGGTGGCCGCCTGCCTGGACGCGCTCAAGGCCAACGGCTTCCACTGGTCCACCTGGTCCGGCATCACCGTGGCCTTCGCCGACGTCGTGTCCCCGCCGGCCAAGCCGGAGATCCTCGCCCGCTACGAGGCTCAGGCCGCCGAGATCGAGGACCAGTTCGCGCTCGGCGCCCTCACCGAGGACGACCGCTACAAGTCGCTGATCGACATCTGGACCAAGGCCACCGACGAGGTCGCCGAGGCCATGCGCGCCAACTTCCCCGAGCGCAACACCGTCTACCAGATGGTGGCGTCCGGCGGTCGTGGTAACTGGGACCAGATCCGCCAGCTCGCCGGCATGCGCGGCCTGGTGGCCGACCCCAAGCAGCGCCTGATCGAGCGCCCCATCAAGGCCAACTACCGCGAGGGCCTGTCCGTCCTGGAGTACTTCATCGCCACCCACGGCGCCCGCAAGGGCCTGGCCGACACGGCTCTGCGCACCGCCGACTCCGGCTACCTGACGCGCCGTCTGGTCGACGTCTCCCAGGACGTGATCGTCCGCGAGGAGGACTGCGGCACCCGCAAGGGCCTGACCAAGCGGCTGTTCACCTGGCGGGAGGTCGGCGGCGAGCGCGTCAAGGAGGTCTCCGACATCCTGGAGACCACCGTCTTCGGCACGACGCTGGCCCGTGACGCCGTGGACGCCGACGGCAACGTGGTGATCGAGGCGGGCACCGACCTCGGCGACGCCAGCATCCGCGCGGCCATCGACGCCGGCATCGAGGAGGTCGTGTGCCGGTCCGTGCTGACCTGCGACTCCGCCGTCGGCACCTGCGCCGCCTGCTACGGCCGCTCACTGGCCACCGGCAAGCGCGTCGACATCGGGGAGGCGGTCGGCATCATCGCCGCCCAGTCCATCGGTGAGCCCGGCACGCAGCTGACCATGCGCACCTTCCACACCGGTGGTGCGGCCGGCGCCGCCGACATCACCCAGGGTCTGCCCCGCGTCCAGGAGCTGTTCGAGGCCCGCACCCCGAAGGGCGAGGCCGCCGTGGCCGATGCCGCCGGCACCCTCAAGATCGAGGACGACGCCGACGGCAAGCGCCTGGTCATCACCCGTGACGACGGCGAGGAGGACCTGGTGGTCCCCGTCTCCCGCCGCCAGCGGCTGCTGGTCGTCGACGGCGACCACGTCGAGCCGGGCGACGCCCTCACCGAGGGCCCGATCGACCCCAAGAAGATCCTGCGCCTGCGCAGCGTCGGCGCCACCCAGCGCCACCTGGTGGACGAGGTTCAGGAGGTCTACCGCTCCCAGGGCGTGGACATCCACTCCAAGCACATCGAGGTCATCGTGCGGCAGATGCTGCGCCGCGTGACCGTGCTGGACACCGGCGACACCAACCTCCTCCAGGGCGACCTGGTGGACGTCTCCCGCTACCGCGAGGAGAACCGCCGGGTCATGGCGGAG
The DNA here is from genome assembly GCF_900103885.1 of Actinomyces ruminicola. Lineage (GTDB taxonomy): Bacteria > Actinomycetota > Actinomycetes > Actinomycetales > Actinomycetaceae > Actinomyces > Actinomyces ruminicola. The sequence continues at coordinate 702,574 of NZ_FNIM01000001.1, read as the reverse complement.
GGCGGCAAGACCGCGTCCGCCCGCACCGAGCTCATGGGCATCACCAAGGCCTCGCTCGCGACCGACTCGTGGCTGAGCGCCGCCTCCTTCCAGGAGACCACGCGCGTGCTCACCGAGGCCGCCATGAGCGGCAAGTCGGACCCGCTGCTGGGCCTGAAGGAGAACGTCATCCTGGGCAAGCTGATCCCCGCCGGCACTGGTCTGGCCCGCTACTCGGACATCGAGGTGGAGCCGACCGAGGAGGTCAAGGCGGAGGTCTTCTCCCGCGCCGGCTACGCCGGCGGCGACACCTTCAGCATGGGCGACTCGGTGGCGCTGGACGACTTCTCCTTCGGTGGCGACTTCCGCGCGGACTTCTCCGATGACTTCCGCACCGGGTTCAACGCCTCCTCGGAGGACTTCCAGTTCTGAGGCGTGCGCGCTAACGGGCGCCGCCAAGCCGCTGCACCGCGGAGACCCGTAGATCGGCCCCGGCGAGCTACAGTGCTCGCCGGGGTCGGCGTCGTCGCCCGGGGGCGCCGTCTCATCTGTCGCACGTGAATTGCGACACCGGGGGCGTCGTGTAACGATGAGGCATCGTCAACCGTTACTCGCCCACTTAGGGATCTCATGAGCGACACCCCGATTCCTCCCGACTCCGCGCCCGGTGTCGGATCCGTGCCCGGCCCCGACACGGCGCCCACCGCCGGCGCGTACCCGGCCTCCCCGTACCCGGACTATGGCGCCGCGCCGTCGGCCGCACCGCCGCCGGCCGCACCGCCTTCGCCCCCGGAGGCGCCGCCGCCGGCCGCACCGGGAGCGGCGGCAGCACCGGCCCAGCCGGCGGTCCCCGGCGTCGTCAACGCCGCCCTGATGCCGCTGACTCGTGGGCCTGCGCTCGCGACCGTGGGACTAACGGCGCTGGTGGTACTCGGCACCGCGCTGGTGTCGGCGGCCCTGTTGCTGGCTGGACTCAGCATGACGGGGGAGGAGGACCTGTCCGTCTCCGCGAGCATGCTGCCCGTGATGATGGGGTTCAGCCTCAGCGGGCAGCTGCAAATGGCTGCCGCCGCGTTCGGCGTCTCGCTCGCAGCGGGCATCACCCTGCTGCCCCTGGGGACACTGGTGGCCGTGGCCGTCGGCGTCTTCATCCTTGCAAGACGTAGGACGGCGACTGACCTCTCGGCCGGGCCCCTGGGCGCGGTCGCACTGCGCGCCGGAGTCGAGTCCGCCGCGGTCGCCGTGGTAACCTGCCTGCTGACCGGGCTGGGCTCCTTCAGGCTCGGTGACGCCGACGGGACGACCTTCAAGACGTCCCCGGGCTGGATCCTTTTCATGGTGTGGGTGATCGTCTTCGGCGCCCTGCTCCTGGCCCGGGCCGGCTCCCTGCTGGCCGCGCGAATGCCGCTCGGCCTGCGCCAGGTACTGCGGGAACTCGGCGCGCTGGTGGCCGTGGTCGGAGCCGGCCTCGGCGCGATCAGCGTCGTCGGGTGCGTGCTGGGCGCGCTCGCCAACGATGCGGTGGCGCTGATTCCCGTGATCCCGGTGCTGCTGGGGAACCTGATCATCTACCTGCTCACGCTGGGTACCTTCGGCGCCATCACCGGCTCGGGCTCCGCGCTGGGCGCCGAGATGGGCATCGACGACATTCCCGAGCTGTCCGGCGGCGTGTTCGCGTGGACTGCGCTGGGTCCCTGGGCGGTGCTGCTGTTCATCGCCACGGTGCTGGTTGCCGGTGCCGCGGCCGCCCGCATCGGCGTGCGCAGGCAGCGGCTGGCAGCCGCGGACCTGGGGCGTGCCTGGCAGCTGCCGGTCGTCGCCTTCGTCCTGAGCCTGGTGGTGCTGCACCTGCTGGTTCCTGTACGTGTCTCGGTGGCATTCCTGGGGCCACGGGCGTCGGCGAGCGCGGGCCCGGCGTGGTGGTCGAGTCTGACCCTCGCCGTCTTCGTGGCGGCAGTGTCCGTACTGGCGGAAGTGCTGCCGGCGTGGATGTACGCCAACACCGGCGGCCTGCTGCGGCTGTGCGCGGGAGCTCGGCCGGTCGACGACTGGATCGCGGGCCGGGCACAGCCAGCCCCTCCGGCAGCAACCCCGTCCCCGCTGGCGGCCACGACCACCCAACCGCCCGCCGCAGCATCGGCACCGAGCGCTTCGCCCGCCGGATACGGCGTCGCTGCGGAACCCGCCGCTACCGCGGGGTATGGGACGGCACCGAGCGTCGGCCCGACCGCATCCGCACCTCTACCGCCCGACTCGGCGGGCACGCCGGCGCCGCCTGCGGTCGCCGGGACTCCAGCGCCCGCCTACGCCGTGTCGGCCGAGTCCGCCGCGGCACCGCTGTCCGCCGACACGGCCGCGGCCGCCCCGCCGCCTCCGCTGCCCGAGCCCAAACCCATGACTGCGGCCGCCCGTCGGCGCATGAAGCTGATCGCGGGCGTCGTACTCGCCTGTGTGGTCGTCGTCGGAGCCGGCGCCATCGCGGTGCACGTGCTCAACTCCCGACGCGGCCCGGAGGGCGTCGTCGAGTCCTACCTGGGCCTGATCGCTGATGGCCATGCCGCCGACGCCACCGCCATGGTCGATCCCGGCGTCCCCAACGACCAGCGCCTGCTGCTCACCGACGAGGTGTTGGGAGCCGCCACCTCGCGCATCGAGGTGGTGGACGTGAAGGCTCCTGCAGACACGGACACGAGCGACGGCGACTCGGTCACCGTTACCGCGACGCTGTCGCTGGACGGCGAGCGCTTCGAGGTTCCCATCACGGTCAGGGCGGGGGACAAGGAGTACGGCCTGCTGAACACCTGGGAGGTGGAGACCTCGCTGATACAGGCTGTCACCCTGTACTCCTCCTCGCTCGATGCCGTCACGGTCGGCGGCACCGAGATCGCCCTGGAGGACTCCGAATACGGCGCTGCAACAGCGACGCAGTACGTCTACTACGGCGTCTACGGCCTCGGCGTCGGCGCGGATGTATCCGACTACCTGGAGCCCGACACGACCTCAATGGCGATCAAGCCCGTTTACGCATCCGAGGTGGCGGTTGAGGGCGAGGCGACCGAGACGCTGGAGACCCTCGTGCTCGACGCGGTCAATGCGCAGGCGACCGACTGCGTCACCCCGCCCGGAAACATGGACGAGGTGTGCCCTTACGCGCTGCAGTCCACGGAACTGGACTCCTTGAAGGTGACCGCCGAGGCCACGGAGGTGACGGTGGACGGCGACTCCTTCAAGAGCGGCTCGATCACCTTCACCACCCGCAACAATCCGACCAGCTGGAACAAGAATCCCAAGGATCAGGAGTGGAATTACACCTTCTCGGGCACGATCGAATGGCCGGAGGATGGTGACGACGAACCCACCATCACCGTCACCGACTCATACGTGTACTACGGATACTGAGGCCGGCGCACGGCGGCGCGGGCGTGATCCACGAGCCCGGGACCGTGTCCAAGCGCACGCCCGCGCCGTCGCGGCGCGTCGGTACGGTTGAGGGCGTACCTGTCCGCGCCGTCGGTAAGGAGAACACCCATGACCACGTCATCCGCACCCGAGCACCAGCCCGATCGGCACCCTGCGGGCGGCGCCACCCGGCGCGTGAGCGTGTTCGGCCGCAATGGCCGGGACGGGCGGCTCGACCGTGACGCGGCCGAAGCCGAGTGGCAGGACGCCCAGGCCACCCAGGCGGTCAGTACCGGTGCCGCACTCAGCGACGTCGCTGCGACCACCGCGCTGCCGGAGTCGTACGCTCCCGCTGATTACGCAGATGCCGGTTACGCGGACACCGACTATGTGTCTGCCGATGCGGGCTCGCCTCCCACCAGGGCCATGCCTGTCGACCCCAACTACGCAGCGTCGCCGGACCGGCCGACATACGCGCCCGGTGATGGGCGCGCGCAGTCGGCCGCTCAGGCCGCCCGGTCCGCGCCCGTGCGCCTGCCCGCGCCTCCGGCCCGCCGCCATACGGCCGCCACCCCGCTGGGCACGATCCTGGTGCTTGTCGCCTCCGCGCTGCTCGGCTGGGGCATTTACACGTTGCTCACCTCAGTGGACGTGTTCGCGGTGGTCCAGAGCGGCGATCTGCACATCGATACGACGGCCGCAGCGGCCTTTGTCGGTGGGGGAGTACTCGCCTTCGTCGCCTTCGTCGTTGCCGGGGTAGCCGTGGCGCGGGCGCGCCCGAAGACGGCTGCGGCGCTTCTGCTGCTGGCCTCGCTCGTGCTGCCGACGGCGGCCACGGTGGGCGGCGCCTACTACGGGGCCACAGCACTTAAGGAGCGGACCAGTGCGCAGGCCCAGGCCTACGTCGGCGCGATCGATGTCGACCGGGTCGACGCCGTCATTACCGAGGTCGAGTCGTGGGGGGTGGACATTCCCGGCAAGGAGAAGATCCTGGACATCCTCCGCGCCGCCAAGGGCGAGGGCTAGTCGGCTTCCGGTCCCTGACGGTTAGCGGGGCTTGGCCCCGGCCTGCGACCGGGGCGGCGCGGGTGGTACTTCTGGGGGCATTGCGCTCCAGGAAGAGGCGGGCGCCCGCGGCTGAGCCAAGGACTTCGCCGCCTTGTGCCTGTTGTTCCGCGAAGCTGCTGAGCTTTGGGGCCGGGCGCTCCTCGCGCCTGTGGTCGGTGTCGTCTACTACGCCGGAATGCGCTCTGGTACGCCACAAAGGTGTGTGCTGAAGGCCTCGGAAGCCTTCAGCACACACCTAACCGGCGTCGCAGACGTCGAAGTGGCGTCCCCAATGTCTTCCTGAGGGACCGTGTCCGAAAGGCCCCTCGGTAACGCCCCGGCTCAGCGCCCCGCCACCCACCGTATCCCCACATGCACGAAGAGCCGGGCACTAAGGATGTCTCCGGCTCCGCAGTAGCCACCACACTCTCACGCCAGAAGCGCCACATAAGCGGCTGCTTCGATTTGGGGGTGTGGTGGTGGAGGTTGGTGTTGTGCCTGGGGTGTGTGGGTGCTTGTGGTTCGGTCGGCCGGCCCGCGCCTGGTTCTAGTTGGACCGCCCAGCCCTGCTTGGACCGCCTGGCTCTGCTTGGACCGTCCTAGACGCTGTCTCAGGCGGTCCAACTGGAGGGACGGGGTCCATCCAGGCAAACGGGGTCCAACTGGAGGGACCCGGTCCAAGCAGGGGGCCGGGACGGGCACGGGCGCCGGGTCCCGAGGAGCTCCCCGCTGCCGGCCGCTGGCGCCTGCTCCCGTGCGCGTCGGCCCAAAGTGTCCGAGATCGGCACAAACGGCTCCGGCGCCGCCGCCAGCGGCAGGCAGAGCGTTGGTATCATGCGGTTTCTCGATCGGCACTAGGGGCTGCCGACAGCCTTTGTGCCGAACTCGGACACCCCCGCGGGCGCCTGGGCCCACACCCACCCCACCACGTCGGCAAACCTAAGGCGCCACATAAGCTGCATCGGGCACTGTTCGCAGAACCGAAAAGATGCCACTATTATTTCATGGCTACGATCACGCTTGAAGGCAACCCGATCAACACCGTGGGAACCCTGCCCGCGGTCGGGAGCAAGGCCCCTGACTTCGAACTCGCCGGCGCGGACCTGGCTCCGGTCACCTCGGCGCAGCTCGCCGGTCGCCGCGTAGTGCTCAATATCTTCCCGTCGGTGGACACCGGCATCTGCGCCACCTCCGTGCGCCAGTTCAACCAGCTGGCCGCGGGCCTGGGGAACACGACCGTAGTGTGCGTCTCTGCCGATCTGCCCTTTGCCGCCGCCCGCTTCTGCGGCGCCGAGGGCCTGGACAATGTGATCACCGGTTCCACCTTCCGCTCCAGCTTCGGCACCGACTACGGCGTCGCCCTGGCGGACGGACCCATGGCCGGCCTCATGTCCCGCGCGGTCATCGTGCTCGACGCCGACGGCACCGTCCTGTATGCGCAGCAGGTGCCTGAGATCCGCCAGGAGCCCGACTACGACGCCGCCGTCGCCGCACTCGCATAGCGCTGCCACAGCTACCGATCTGGGCGCGTGACTTCTACCGATGTCGGCGTACGTGGCCGGGAACACCCTCGCAAGGGATGGCGACGAGCACTGCGGCCCGGTAGGCTTCACCCTCGGTGCCCGCGTGCGGGCCACCGTTCTCCATTCCGTTCCCAGCCGGTCGGCGTCCAGATGCCGGTCAGGTGACGCGGGTCTGCCGCGGCGGGAACCGACGGGCCCCGTCACGGGGCTCCGGACGCATCGCCGTCGGCCGCGCCGACGCCGGGCGGGCCGGCCCTCACCGTGGCGGTCTGCGCCGTCTCGGGGGAGCGGGCCGGCACGTGGGCAGCGATAGCCCGCAAGCACTTCAAGATGGAGAATCAGTAGTGCCCACGATTCAGCAGCTGGTCCGCAAGGGCCGCTCGACCAAGCGCGCAGCGTCCAAGACGCCGGCGCTCAAGTCCAGTCCGCAGCGCCGTGGCGTATGCACCCGCGTGTACACCACGACCCCGAAGAAGCCGAACTCCGCCCTGCGTAAGGTCGCCCGTGTGCGCCTGTCGACCGGCATCGAGGTCACGGCGTACATCCCCGGTGAGGGCCACAACCTCCAGGAGCACTCGATCGTGCTCGTCCGCGGCGGTCGTGTGAAGGACCTTCCCGGTGTCCGCTACCACATTGTGCGCGGCTCCCTCGACACCCAGGGTGTCAAGGGGCGTCAGCAGGCACGCTCCAAGTACGGCGCCAAGAAGGAGAAGAACTAATGCCCCGTAAGGGTCCCGCCCCCCGGCGCCCCCTGGCCGTCGACCCGGTCTACGGCTCACCGGTCGTCACCCAGCTCGTCAACCGCGTACTGCTCGATGGCAAGAAGGCGACCGCTGAGCGCATCGTCTACGGCGCCCTCGAGGGCGTGCGCTCCAAGACCGACCAGGATCCGGTCTCGGTGCTCAAGCGCGCCCTGGACAACATCCGCCCCTCCCTGGAGGTCCGTTCCCGCCGCGTCGGTGGTGCGACCTACCAGGTTCCGGTCGAGGTACGTCCGAACCGCGCCACCACTCTCGCGCTGCGCTGGCTCGTCGACTTCTCCCGCCAGCGGCGTGAGAACACCATGACCGAGCGGCTCATGAACGAGATCCTGGACGCCTCCAACGGCCTCGGCGCCGCCGTCAAGCGGCGCGAGGACATGCACCGAATGGCCGAGTCCAACAAGGCCTTCGCTCACTACCGCTGGTAATCATCCGCACGCCGTCCGGGCCCCGCCGGGTCCGGACGGAGCCCATCTCCCTCACCACACGAACGAAGGACATCTCTAGTGGCACTAGACGTGCTGACTGACCTCACCAAGGTCCGCAACATCGGCATCATGGCTCACATCGATGCCGGCAAGACGACCGTGACCGAGCGCATCCTGTTCTACACGGGCATCAACTACAAGATCGGCGAGACGCACGACGGCGCCTCCACGATGGACTGGATGGAGCAGGAGCAGGAGCGCGGTATCACCATCACCTCCGCGGCCACCACCTGCTTCTGGAAAGACAACCAGATCAACATCATCGACACCCCCGGCCACGTCGACTTCACGGTCGAGGTCGAGCGCTCGCTGCGCGTGCTCGACGGCGCGGTCGCCGTCTTCGACGGCAAGGAGGGCGTCGAGCCCCAGTCCGAGACGGTGTGGCGCCAGGCGGACAAGTACAACGTGCCCCGCATCTGCTACATCAACAAGATGGACAAGCTGGGCGCGGACTTCGACTTCTCCGTGCAGACGATCCGCGACCGGCTCCACGCCACCCCGATCGTCGTGAACTTCCCCATCGGTGCCGAGAACGAGTTCTCCGGCGTCGTCGACGTGCTGGAGATGCGGGCGATCCGCTTCCCCGAGAAGGACGCCGACGGCAAGGAGACCCGCGGCAGCGTCGTCGAGTACGAGGAGATCCCGGCCGAGCTCGTGGCCAAGGCCGAGCAGCTGCGGAGCGAGCTCATGGAGACGGTCGCCGAGGCCGACGACGAGCTGATGGAGAAGTACCTGGAGGGGGAGGAGCTGTCGGTCGCCGAGCTCAAGCGCGGCATCCGCAAGCTCACCATCGCCGGGCAGGCCTTCCCGGTCTTCGCCGGGTCCGCCTTCAAGAACAAGGGCATCCAGCCCGTCCTCGACGGCGTGCTCGACTACCTGCCCTCCCCGCTGGACGTGCCGGACGTCGAGGGCCACGCCCCCGGCGATGAGGAGAAGGTGCTCACCCGCAAGGCGGACGAGAGCGAGCCGTTCTCCGCGCTGGCCTTCAAGGTCGCCACGCACCCCTTCTACGGCAAGCTGGTTTACGTACGCGTGTACTCCGGCAAGGTCTCGCAGGGCGACACGGTCTTCAACGCCACCAAGGCGCGCAAGGAGCGGGTCGGCAAGCTCTTCCAGATGCACTCCAACAAGGAGAACCCGGTCGAGCAGGCCCACGCCGGACACATCTACGCGTTCATCGGGCTGAAGGACGTCACCACCGGTGACACCCTGTGCGCCCAGAGTGATCCGATCATCCTGGAGTCGATGACCTTCCCGGACCCCGTGATCCACGTGGCCATCGAGCCCAAGACCAAGGGCGACCAGGAGAAGCTGGGCGTCGCCATCCAGAAGCTCTCCGAGGAGGACCCGACCTTCACGGTCGAGCTCGACGAGGAGACCGGCCAGACCGTCATCGGCGGTATGGGCGAGCTGCACCTGGACGTGTTCGTCGACCGCATGCGGCGCGAGTTCAAGGTCGAGGCGAACGTCGGCAACCCGATGGTCGCCTACCGCGAGACCATTCGCAAGAAGGTCGACAAGGTCGAGTACACGCACAAGAAGCAGACCGGTGGCTCCGGCCAGTTCGCGAAGGTGCTCATGTCCTTCGAGCCGCTGGTGGCCGATGAGACGGACGAGGAGAGCGAGAACAAGCACTACGAGTTCGTCAACGCCATCACCGGCGGTCGCGTGCCCCGTGAGTTCATCCCCAGCGTCGACGCCGGCGTGCAGGAGGCCATGACCACCGGCGTGCTCGCCGGCTACCCCATGGTGGACGTCAAGGCGACGCTGATCGACGGCGGCTACCACGAGGTCGACTCCTCCGAGATGGCCTTCAAGATCGCCGGGTCCATGGCCTTCAAGGAGGGCGCGAAGAAGGCCAAGCCGGTTCTGCTCGAGCCGGTCATGGCCGTCGAGGTGCGCACCCCCGAGGAGTACATGGGCGACGTCATCGGCGACCTCAACTCCCGTCGCGGCATGGTTCAGTCCATGGAGGACGCGCAGGGCGTCAAGGTCATCCGGGCCTCCGTCCCGCTGTCGGAGATGTTCGGCTACGTCGGCGACCTGCGTTCCAAGACGCAGGGCCGCGCCGTGTACTCCATGGAGTTCGACTCCTACGCCGAGGTTCCCAAGAACGTCGCCGACGAGGTCATCGCCAAGGCCAAGGGCGAGTAGCCCGCAGGCCACCGGGCCCGGGGGCGTGGCGGCCGCTGCCGACTCGCTCCCGGGCCCCCAGGCCCCGGAATTGCACCCGGGGCATCCCATCCAAGTAAGATTTCCAACAATTCACCCGTAGACACTCTGGCAGTCGGTACGGCTAACATGTGCTAGTCGACTCCCGACGAAGAGAACTACCCGAGTCCCAGGAGGACACCAGTGGCCAAGGCCAAGTTCGAGCGGACCAAGCCGCACGTCAACATCGGAACGATCGGTCACGTCGACCACGGTAAGACGACGCTGACCGCCGCGATCTCCAAGGTCCTGCACGACGAGTACCCGGACCTCAACCCCTTCACCCCCTTCGACGAGATCGACAAGGCTCCCGAGGAGCGCCAGCGCGGTATCACCATCAACATCGCGCACGTCGAGTACGAGACCGCCAAGCGTCACTACGCGCACGTCGACGCCCCCGGTCACGCCGACTACATCAAGAACATGATCACCGGTGCCGCGCAGATGGACGGCGCCATCCTGGTGGTCGCCGCCACCGACGGTCCCATGGCCCAGACCCGCGAGCACGTGCTGCTCGCCCGCCAGGTCGGCGTCCCCGCCCTGCTGGTCGCCCTCAACAAGTCCGACATGGTCGACGACGAGGAGCTCCTCGAGCTGGTCGAGATGGAGGTCCGCGAGCTGCTGTCCTCCCAGGACTACGACGGCGACGAGGCTCCGGTTGTGCGCGTCTCCGCCCTCAAGGCCCTCGAGGGTGACCCCGAGTGGACCGCCAAGATCAAGGAGCTCATGGACGCGGTCGACGAGTACATCCCGACCCCCGAGCGCGACATGGACAAGCCGTTCCTCATGCCGATCGAGGACGTCTTCACCATCACCGGTCGCGGCACCGTGGTCACCGGCCGCGTCGAGCGCGGCAAGCTGCCGATCAACTCCGAGGTCGAGATCCTCGGTATCCGCGAGCCGCAGAAGACCACCGTCACCGGCATCGAGATGTTCCACAAGTCCATGGACGAGGCCTGGGCCGGTGAGAACTGCGGTCTGCTGCTGCGCGGTACCCGCCGCGAGGACGTCGAGCGCGGACAGGTCGTCTGCAAGCCCGGCTCCATCACCCCGCACACCGAGTTCGAGGGCCACGTCTACATCCTGACCAAGGACGAGGGTGGCCGCCACAACCCCTTCTACTCGAACTACCGCCCGCAGTTCTACTTCCGCACCACGGACGTCACCGGCGTCATCACGCTGCCCGAGGGCACCGAGATGGTCATGCCCGGCGACACCACCGAGATGTCGGTCGAGCTGATCCAGCCCATCGCCATGGAGGAGGGCCTCGGCTTCGCCATCCGTGAGGGTGGCCGCACCGTCGGCTCCGGCCGCGTCACCAAGATCATCAAGTGACTCGGCTCCAGCGCCCCGTGCGCTGACCTCCCGGCGGGCTCCGGCCCGCGGTGAGGCTCGCAGGAGGCCCGCCACCCGACCGGTGGCGGGCCTCCTCGCTTGTGTCTCGGCGCGTGGGGCGGTCGCCGCGAGCGCGACACGCCCGAGCGCGTGGACCGGGTGCGCGGTCTCACAGTCCCGGGGGCCCGGTTCGGCTTTCACCGGCGGGCGGGGCGCTGATAACGTAGGCCAGCCGACGGGCGCCAGCCCGCCCGGCCGCACCGGGGGCCCACCCCGGAATCCAGTCTGACGGACCCGATCGCCATCGGGCTTCCGTGTGTCCAGACCGGCTCACCAGCCCTTCACCGGGCCGAGGTGCGCGTCGCCAAGCGACACGCCCGAGCGCGTGGACCGGTCACCGAAAGCAAGAGAGGTTAGGCGCCATGGCGGGACAGAAGATCCGCATCCGGCTCAAGTCCTACGACCACGAGGTCATCGACTCCTCGGCGCGCAAGATCGTCGACGTCGTGACCCGCGCGGGCGCGACGGTCGTGGGCCCGGTGCCGCTGCCGACCGAGAAGAACGTGTTCTGCGTCATCCGGTCGCCCCACAAGTACAAGGACAGCCGCGAGCACTTCGAGATGCGCACCCACAAGCGGCTGATCGACATCGTCGACCCGACGCCGAAGGCCGTCGACTCGCTCATGCGGCTCGACCTGCCGGCCGACGTCAACATTGAGATCAAGCTCTGAGGACTGAAGCCATGACAACCAACCAGCGGTCCGCCGCGCCCACGAAGGCGCTGCTCGGCACCAAGCTCGGCATGACTCAGGTCTGGGACGAGAACGGCGTCCTGCGCCCGGTCACGGTCGTGCGCGTCGACACCAACGTCGTTACCCAGGTCCGCACCGTCGAGAACGACGGCTACGAGGCCGTCCAGCTCGCCTTCGGCGACATCGACGAGCGCAAGGTCACCAAGCCGCTCGCCGGCCACTTCGCCAAGGCCGGGGTCACTCCCCGCCGCCACGTCGCCGAGGTCCGCACCTCGCTCGCCGGAGACTTCACTCCCGGCCAGGAGTTGAACGTCGACACCTTCGAGGTCGGCCAGCTCGTCGACGTCACCGGCACCTCCAAGGGCAAGGGCTTTGCCGGCACCATGAAGCGTCACGGCTTCTCCGGCGTCGGCGCCTCCCACGGTGCCCACCGCAACCACCGCAAGCCCGGGTCCGTCGGCGCCTGCGCCACTCCGGGCCGCATCTTCAAGGGCCTGCGCATGGCCGGCCGCATGGGCCACGCCACCACGACCGTACAGAACCTGAAGGTCCGCGGTGTAGACACCGACAAGGGCGTGCTGCTCATGGGCGGCGCCATCCCTGGCCCCAAGGGCTCGGTGGTCGTCATCCGCACCGCCGTGAAGGGAGCCTGACACCATGGCCGAGACCATCACCGTCGACATCGTCGACTCCAAGGGCGCCAAGACCGGCACTGCCGAGCTCCCCGGCGAGATCTTCGACGTCGAGCCCAACATCCCCCTGATGCACCAGGTCGTCGTCGCCCAGCTGGCCGCGGCCCGCCAGGGCACGCACGCGACCAAGACCCGCGGCATGGTCCGCGGCGGTGGCCGCAAGCCCTACCGTCAGAAGGGCACCGGCCGCGCCCGTCAGGGCTCCATCCGCGCTCCGCAGTTCGCCGGCGGCGGCACCGTGCACGGCCCGCAGCCGCGCGACTACTCCCAGCGCACGCCCAAGAAGATGAAGGCCGCCGCCCTGCGCTCGGCCCTGTCGGACCGCGCCCGCAACGGCCGGATCCACGTCATCACCGAGTTCGTCACCTCCGAGAAGCCGTCCACCAAGTCGGCCCTCGCCGCCCTGCGCAACCTCACGGACCGGCCCCGGTCCCTGATCGTGGCCACCAGGGCCGACGAGCTCACCCGCCTCAGCCTGCGCAACGCCCCCGAGGCGCACGTGCTCCAGGCCGACCAGCTGAACACCTACGACGTCCTCAACTGCGACGACGTCGTCTTCACCGCCGCTGCCCTGGACGCCTTCCTCGGCAAGGGTGAGGAGGAGTCCAAGTGAGCCTCGAGAAGAGCAAGAACCCCCGCGACGTCATCGTCGCCCCGGTCGTATCCGAGAAGTCGTACACCTGCATGGACCGTGGGCAGTACACCTTCCTGGTCGACCCGGCGGCCAACAAGACCGAGATCAAGATCGCCATTGAGGCCATCTTCGGCGTCAAGGTCGGGTCGGTGAACACGATCAACCGCCGCGGCAAGACCCGCCGCACCCGCACGGGCATCGGCAAGTCGAAGGACACCAAGCGCGCGATCGTAACGCTGCGCGAGGGCACCATCGACATCTTCGGCGACGTGACGGAATGACACGGAAGGTAGAAGATCGACATGGGAATCCGTAAGTACAAGCCGACGACCCCCGGTCGTCGCGGCTCCTCCGTCGCCGACTTCAGCGAGCTGACCCGCAACCGGCCCGAGAAGTCGCTGGTGCGGCCGCTGAGCAAGTCCGGTGGGCGCAACTCCTCCGGGCGCATCACCACCCGCCACAAGGGCGGTGGCCACAAGCGCGCCTACCGGCTGATCGACTTCCGCCGGCACGACAAGGACGGCGTGCCCGCCAAGGTCGCGCACATCGAGTACGACCCCAACCGCACCGCCCGCATCGCGCTGCTGCACTACCTGGACGGCGAGAAGCGTTACATCCTCGCCCCCAACGGGCTGCGTCAGGGCGACCGCATCGAGTCCGGCCCCGGGGCCGACATCAAGCCCGGCAACTGCCTGCCGCTGCGCAACATCCCCACCGGTACCGTGGTGCACGCCGTCGAGCTGCGCCCCGGCGGCGGTGCGAAGATCGCCCGCAGCGCCGGCACCTCGGTGCAGCTGGTCGCCAAGGAGGGCAAGTACGCGCAGCTGCGCATGCCCTCCGGCGAGATCCGCAACGTGGAGGCCGCCTGCCGCGCAACCGTCGGCGAGGTCGGCAACGCCGAGCAGTCCAACATCAACTGGGGTAAGGCCGGCCGCATGCGCTGGAAGGGCGTGCGCCCGACCGTCCGCGGTGTGGTCATGAACCCCGTCGACCACCCGCACGGTGGTGGTGAGGGCCGTACCTCCGGCGGTCGCCACCCCGTCTCGCCCTGGGGCAAGCCTGAGGGCCGTACCCGCCGTCCCAACAAGTCCAGCGACCGGCTCATCGTGCGTCGTCGTCGGACCGGCAAGAAGCGCTGATAGGAGCCATCATGTCGCGAAGCCTGAAGAAGGGCCCCTTCGTCGACGACCACCTGCAGAAGAAGGTGGACGTCCAGAACGAGAAGGGCACCAAGAACGTCATCAAGACCTGGTCCCGTCGTTCGGTCATCACGCCGGACTTCATCGGGCACACGTTCGCTGTCCACGACGGCCGCAAGCACGTCCCGGTGTTCGTCACCGAGTCGATGGTGGGGCACAAGCTCGGTGAGTTCGCCCCCACCCGGACCTTCCGTGGGCACGTCAAGGACGACCGCAAGGCGCGTCGCTGACGGGCGCCGGAGAGTTTGAGAGGCTGAAGAACATGGAAGCCAAGGCGCAGGCCAAATACGTGCGCTGCACGCCGATGAAGGCACGCCGGGTCGTGGACGTCGTCCGCGGCAAGCGCGCCGTCGACGCCGTGGGCGTGCTGCGTTTCGCACCGCAGGCCGCTGCGGTGCCCGTCCGCAAGGTCATCGAGTCCGCCATCGCCAACGCCCGGTACCAGGCCGAGCGTGACGGCGAGCGCTTCGACGAGAACGACCTGTTCATCACCGAGGTGTACGCAGACGAGGGCCCGACCCTCAAGCGGTTCCGCCCGCGCGCCCAGGGGCGCGCCGGCCGGATCCTGAAGCGCACCAGTCACATCACCGTCGTCGTCGGCGACAAGGCCGACGCCCAGAAGCAGGAAGGAGCCCGGTAATGGGGCAGAAGGTCAACCCGACCGGGTTCCGCCTGGGCATCACCACGGACCACCGTTCGCGCTGGTTCGCCGACTCCACCAAGCCCGGTCAGCGCTACCGCGACTTCGTGGACGAGGACGTCAAGATCCGCCGCCTCATGGAGGACGGCATGGAGCGTGCCGGCATCTCCAAGGTCGACATCGAGCGCACCCGCGACCGGGTCCGCGTCGATCTGCACACGGCGCGCCCCGGCATTGTCATCGGCCGTCGCGGTGTCGAGGCCGAGCGGCTGCGCGGCTCGCTGGAGAAGCTGACCGGCAAGCAGGTCCAGCTCAACATCCTCGAGGTCCGCAACCCCGACCTCGACGCCCAGTTGGTCGCCCAGGGCATTGCCGAGCAGCTCGCCAGCCGCGTGTCCTTCCGCCGCGCCATGCGCCGCGGACTGCAGTCGGCCATGCGCGCCGGCGCCAAGGGCGTGCGCGTGCAGTGCTCCGGCCGTCTTGGCGGCGCCGAGATGAGCCGCAGCGAGTTCTACCGCGAGGGTCGCGTGCCGCTGCACACCCTGCGGGCGAACATCGACTACGGCTTCTACGAGGCCAGGACCACCTTCGGCCGCATCGGCGTGAAGGTGTGGATCTACAAGGGCGACATGACCGAGCGCGAGTTCGCCCGCCAGCAGGCCGAGTCCGCCCCGCGCGGCCGCGGTCGTGGCGAGCGCCGCGGTCGTCGTGGCGAGCGCGCCCCGCGCCAGAACGAGCAGCAGGCCGAGCAGGCGCCGGCCACCGAGAACGCTGCCCCTGATCAGGGAACGGAGGCCTGAGCCGTGCTCATCCCCCGCCGGACCAAGTACCGCAAGCAGCACCGTCCGCACCGTTCGGGCATGTCCAAGGGCGGCAACCAGATCGCCTTCGGTGACTACGGCATTCAGGCCCTCGAGCCGGCCTACGTCACCAACCGGCAGATCGAGGCGGCCCGTATCGCCATGACCCGCCACATCAAGCGTGGCGGCAAGGTGTGGATCAACATCTTCCCGGACCGCCCGCTGACCAAGAAGCCCGCCGAGACCCGCATGGGTTCCGGTAAGGGTGCACCGGAGTGGTGGGTCGCCAATGTCAAGCCCGGACGCGTCATGTTCGAGCTGGGCGGCGTTGACGTCGACCTCGCTCGTGAGGCCATGCGACGCGCTCAGGCCAAGCTTCCGATGAAAACCCGTTTCGTGACTCGTGAGGGTGGTGACGTCTGATGGCTATCGGATCCAAGGGGCTGACCCCCGCCGACCTCGACGCCATGGACAATGAGCGACTCGCAGAGGAGCTCTCCAAGGCCAAGGCGGAGCTGTTCAATCTCCGGTTCGCTTCCGCGACCGGGCAGCTCGAGGACCACGGCCGTCTGAAGGCCGTGCGTCGCGACATTGCCCGCATCTACACCATCGTGCGCGAGCGTGAGCTCGGTATTCGCACCGCGCCGAGCACTCAGGAGGAGGCCAAGTGAGCGAGCAGACCACTCAGAACGAGAACGTCGAGACCCAGACCGGTGCGCCCGAGCGCAACCACCGCAAGGTGCGCCGCGGCTACGTGGTCTCGGACAAGATGCAGAAGACCATCGTCGTCGAGGTCGAGGAGCGCTACAAGCACTCCCTGTACGGCAAGGTGCTGCGTCGTTCGAAGAAGTACAAGGTGCACGACGAGCACAACGACGCCCACCCCGGCGACCTCGTGCTCATCATGGAGACCCGCCCGCTGAGCGCCACCAAGCGCTGGCGGCTGGTGGAGATCATCGAGAAGGCCAAGTGACCTCTCGCCGGATCCGGCAGGTCGGCTGATCCGGTCCGCCGAAACCGAGTACGACGACGCCGCAGCCCGGGTTCGCCCGCGACTGCGGCGTCGTCGTTTGCCGTGAAGGCGGCGGATCCAGGGGGACAGCGGTGCGAAATCCCCGGCTGGACCGCCGTAGCCGTCGGTTACAGCGGTCGGTGCGCGCAAGGGGTTCGAGTAGGGATACGCGGTTGTCCCGGTTTGGGTTGTGTTGGCGGGGCGGACGGGGCGGTGTAGTACGCCGGTTCGTCGTCTAATACGCCGGTTGGCGGTTGGTTGTATGGCTGCTGGGCGTTCAATCAACTGCTAACCGGCGTACCCAACGTCGAAGTGGCGTAATAGAGGAAGCGGACTACGAGACCCGCCCGGCGCAAGTGTGCCCCGCCACCTGACAAGGGCGAGGCACCCCCGCTGACTGACATCGCGGTCCGAGGCATTGAGCGGAAGCTCCGGCCCCCAGCGACCGGTCGACTGATTCTGCTGTGGCCGGGGCCTTGAGGACGCGGGGCGGTACGCGCAGAACATCTCACCCTCGGGATCGGTTTCGATGTCGTCCCTCGTCGTGGTGAGCAAAGGCACAGGGGTGGGGATCCCGCTCGACTACCGGCGATTCCCCGCGTTGCACTAGGGTTGGGGAGTTGCGCGCGCCCTCGGTGCGCCCGACAGAGACCTCGCGCCCGTGCGCCTGTGTCTGTCGGGGCCCGCGTGCCGGGGTCGGCTCGCCGTCGGCGGCCCGTGCGCACATGAAGAAAGAACGTTCGGCCAGGCTCGCGTCGCCCAGTGCGGGGTGAGAACCGGCTCGACGACAGGAGAACACTCAATGATCCAGCAGGAGTCGCGACTAAAGGTCGCCGACAACACCGGTGCCAAGGAGATCCTGTGCATCCGTGTGCTCGGCGGCTCGGGTCGGCGCTATGCGGGCATCGGCGACCAGATCGTCGCCACTGTCAAGGACGCCATCCCCGGCGGCAGCGTCAAGAAGGGCGAGGTCGTCAGGGCGGTCGTCGTGCGCGCCGCCAAGGAACGTCGCCGCCCGGACGGCTCGTACATCCGCTTCGACGAGAACGCGGCCGTCATCATCAAGAACAACGACGGCGAGCCGCGCGGTACGCGCATCTTCGGCCCCGTCGGCCGTGAGCTTCGTGACAAGAAGTTCATGCGCATCGTCTCACTCGCCCCGGAGGTGATCTGACCCATGGCTCGCGTCAAGAAGGGTGACCAGGTCATGGTCATCGCCGGCAAGGACAAGGGCAAGACCGGCCGCGTCCTGCGGGTTATCCCGAAGGAGGACCGCGTCGTGGTCGAGGGCGTTCAGCGTGTCACCAAGCACACGCGCCCCCGCCAGACCGCCCAGGGCGCCCGCGCCGGCGGCATCGAGACCGTCGAGGCCCCCATCCACATCTCCAACGTCATGCCGATCGACCCCAAGACCAAGCAGCGCACCCGCGTCGGCTTCCGGGTCGAGGAGGGCGTGCGTCCCAACGGCCGCAAGCGCACCGTCCGTGTGCGCTACGCCAAGAAGTCCGGGGAGGATCTGTGACCATGGCTGAGAACGCTGAGAACACAGCCGCCACCACCGGGGTCGCCGTTGCCCCCCGGCTGAAGGCCAAGTACAACGAGGAGGTGCGCCCCGCCCTCCAGGAGGAGTTCAACCACTCCAACGTCATGGAGGTCGGGCGCGTCGTCAAGGTCGTCGTCAACATGGGAGTGGGTGAGGCCGCCCACGACTCCAAGCTGATCGAGGGCGCCGTCCGCGACCTCGCGGCGATCACCGGCCAGAAGCCGCAGATCACTCGGGCCCGCAAGTCGATTGCTCAGTTCAAGCTGCGCGCGGGCCAGCCCATCGGTGCCCACGCCACGCTGCGCGGTGACCGCATGTGGGAGTTCCTCGACCGGCTCATCTCGATCTCGCTGCCGCGTATCCGCGACTTCCGCGGGCTCAGCCCCAAGCAGTTCGACGGCAACGGCAACTACACCTTCGGTCTCACCGAGCAGTCGGTGTTCCACGAGATCGACCCCGACGCCATCGACCGCGTGCGCGGCATGGACATCACCGTTGTAACCACGGCCAAGACCGATGAGGAGGCCCGCTCGCTGCTCAAGCAGCTCGGCTTCCCCTTCAAGGAGAAGTGACATGGCAAAGACCTCTCTGATCGCGAAGGCGAACCGCAAGCCCAAGTTCGGCGTCCGGGCCTACACGCGCTGCCAGCGCTGCGGCCGGCCGCGCTCGGTGTACCGCAAGTTCGGCCTGTGCCGCATCTGCCTGCGCGAGATGGCCCTGAGCGGCCAGCTCCCCGGCGTGAGCAAGTCCAGCTGGTAAGAACTTACGTCGCAGGTCCGAGGAGGAAACCGCGACGAGGAAGGGCGCAGGCCCACTAATGACAATGACAGACCCGATCGCAGACATGCTGACTCGTCTGCGTAACGCAAACAACGCATACCACGAGACCGTCTCCATGCCCTCCAGCAAGCTCAAGGTGAACATCGCCAAGATGCTGCAGTCCGAGGGCTACATCGACGGCTACGAGGTCACCGACGCACAGGTCGGCAAGACGCTCACCCTGAACCTGAAGTACGGTGCCAACCGGCAGCGTGCCATCCAGGGCCTCAAGCGCGTCTCCAAGCCCGGTCTGCGCGTGTACGCGAAGTCCACGAACCTGCCCAAGGTCCTCGGCGGCCTGGGGGTGGCCATCCTGTCCACCTCCTCCGGCCTCCTGACCGACCGGCAGGCGGAGTCCCGGGGCGTAGGCGGCGAAGTGCTCGCCTACGTCTGGTGAGAGAAGGAGCGGAGGAGAACCATGTCTCGTATTGGACGCCTTCCCGTTCCGGTCCCCGCCGGAGTGGACGTCACCATTGAAGGAAACGAAGTGACGGTCAAGGGCCCCAAGGGCACCCTGACCCGCACCATCGCCCAGCCGCTGACGGTCGCCCGCCAGGAGGACGGCTCCATTCTGGTGTCCCGTCCCGACGACGAGCGCCGCTCGCGCTCGCTGCACGGCCTCTCCCGGACGCTGATCCACAACATGGTTGTCGGCGTCACCGATGGCTACTCCAAGCAGCTGGAGATCGTCGGCACCGGTTACCGGGCCATGCAGAAGGGCAGCAGCATCGAGCTGTCGCTCGGCTTCTCCCACACCGTCGTCGTCGACGCCCCCGAGGGCATCGAGCTGAAGGTGGACGGTCCCTCCAAGGTGATCGTCTCGGGCATCTCCAAGGAGCAGGTCGGCGAGGTCGCCGCGAACATTCGCAAGATCCGCCCGCCGGAGCCCTACAAGGGCAAGGGCGTGCGCTACGCCGGCGAGAACGTGCGCCGCAAGGTCGGAAAGGCTGGTAAGTGACCATGGCTTACGCGATCAAGAGGGACAAGACCAAGAGCGTCGCCCGCAAGATCCGCCACCAGCGCGTGCGCAAGCACGTGTCCGGTACGGCCGAGCGCCCCCGGCTGGTCGTCAGCCGCTCCAACCGTCACATGGTGGCGCAGGTTATCGACGACACCATCGGGCACACGCTCTGCTCCGCCTCCACCCATGAGGCCGCGCTTCAGGGCGTTGAGGGCCACAAGGTCGGCGCGGCCCGCCGCGTCGGCGAGCTGGTTGCCGAGCGCGCCAAGGCGCTGGGCATTGACAAGGTCGTGTTCGACCGCGGCGGCCACAAGTACCACGGTCGCGTCGCGGCCGTAGCCGAGGGCGCCCGCGAGGGCGGCCTGGAGTTCTGAGCCAGACGACGAGAAAGCTAAGGAGTTTCTGATGGCTGCACCGCAGCGAGACAGGTCCGCGTCGTCCGACGGCTCGGCCCGGCGCGAGAGCGACCGCGGCGAGAGCCGCGGCCGCCGTGACCGCAACACTGACCGCCGCGACCGCAACGGCGGTCGGGGCAACGACGACAAGTACATCGAGCGCGTCGTCACCATCAACCGCGTGTCCAAGGTCGTCAAGGGCGGCCGCCGCTTCACCTTCACCGCGCTGGTCGTGGTTGGTGACGGTGAGGGCACTGTCGGCGTCGGCTACGGCAAGGCGAAGGAAGTTCCCGCCGCCATTGCCAAGGCCGTCGAGGCGGCGAAGAAGGAGTTCTTCCACGTCCCGATGATCCGCCGCACCATCCCGCACCTGGTGCAGGGCGAGGACGCCGCCGGCGTGGTGCTGCTGCGCCCGGCCTCACCCGGTACCGGTGTTATTGCCGGCGGCCCGGTGCGCGCCGTCCTCGAGTGCGCGGGCGTGCACGACATTCTGTCGAAGTCGCTCGGCTCCTCGAACGCGATCAACATCGTCCACGCGACGGTGGCCGCGCTCAAGCAGCTCGAGCAGCCCGAGTCGGTCGCGGTCCGCCGTGGCCTGCCCCTGGAGGAGGTCGCGCCGCAGTCGCTGCTGCGCGCCCGCGCCGAGGGTGAGGCCGCCAAGCGCGCCGAGGCCGAGAAGAAGGAGGCCGAGAAGGCCGCTGAAGGAGTGGGTGCGTGATGGCTGACGCCGCTACCGACAAGACACAGCAGGACGCGGGGCAGATCAAGGTGACCCAGGTTCGCTCCGGTATCGGGGGCACGCGCCGTCAGCGCGAGACCCTGAAGGCCCTCGGCCTGCGCCGGATCCGCCAGTCCGTGGTCCGCGAGGACAACCCGTCCGTGCGCGGCATGATCGCCAAGGTGGCGCACCTCGTCACCGTTGAGGAGGCCTGAGATGGCTGACACGAAGAAGCACGAGGAGGCCGGCCAGATCATTCGCCTGCACGACCTCCGGCCCGCCCCGGGCGCCAAGAAGGCCAAGACCCGCGTCGGCCGTGGTGAGGCCTCCAAGGGCAAGACCGCCGGCCGCGGTACCAAGGGCACCAAGGCCCGTTACCAGGTCCGCCCCGGCTTCGAGGGTGGCCAGATGCCGCTGCACATGCGTCTGCCCAAGCTGCGCGGCTTCCGCAACCCGAACCGGGTCGAGTACCAGCCCGTGAACGTCGGCCGCATCGCCGAGCTGTTCCCGGCCGGTGGTGCCGTTACGGTCGAGGACCTGGTTGCCAAGGGCGCGGTGCGCAAGGGCCACCTGGTCAAGGTCCTGGGCGGCGGCGAGGTCTCGGTCAAGCTCGACCTCACCGTCGACGCCTGGTCCAACTCCGCCAAGGAGAAGGTCGAGGCCGCGGGCGGCACGATCATCGGCCGCTGAGCACGTCCGCGCCGCGGTGGTCTCGGGGTTATCTCCGCAACCGCCGGGAGGGTGTGCACGGTCAATGCAACGGCTCCGGCCGGGCAGGGTAGTGGCCCTGCCCGGCCGGAGCCGTCGTCATGGTTGGCCTCGGTCGGTACTGCCGGGTGGACCGGTGTCGGGCGATGGCGCCCAACTTTGCGCGCGCGCCTCACGCATTCCGGCTTGCCATCGGGTGCGCGGGATCCACCTTGAGCGCCAGCTCACGCCCTCGAGCGCGCGGGTCTGGACAGCTGTGTTGTCTCCACGGTGCTGGGGCAATTCGAGTCTCATGAGTTCTTGGGACTTGTGGGTCTGAAGGGTGCGGGGGTGCCGGTGCATCCATTATCGCCAGGACCTCGCGCCACCCTCGCGACGCCGGCGGCCCCGCATTGAACGGGCGCTCTCGGCGTCCGCGCACGGTTGGACCGTCTGCCGCTAGTTGGACCGCCTGCCGCCGTTTGGACCGTCTGCCGCCGTTTGGACCGTCCAAGACGCGCTCTGAGGCGGTCCGAGTGGACACGCGCGGTCCAAGTGGAGAATGGGGGTCCGAATGGAGAAAGGGGGTCCGATCGGCACGTCCCAAGACCCGAGGGGTCGGATGTTGCCCGTCGCATGCCCTGGTTGTCACTCCTCGCACAACCACGCCCCCTGGTCCGGGCCGACTGGTCCCGGCCGACTGCGGCGTCTCCTCAGCAGGCACCCCCGTAGTGCCAGCGCCAGAGTCTCACGACCTCCGAGGCCCCAGAATGCACGAGACTCAGTAGTCCCAGACGCCATCAGACGACACGCGTCGACGCAGGGACCTCCTCGAGGCGAGCCGCCGCCCTGGCGGGCTCGTGGGCGTCCTCAAGGGGTGGTGGATGCTGCAGCTCGCGGGCTTGCCGGTGATGCTCGCAGAGCCGTGCCCGGGAGGGGGAGGTGGGCGGAGTGTAGCGGTGCGCTCCGCCACGGACTGACGGAGCCTGGCTTGAAAGCCGAATCGCACCTGGGCTCGCACATCCTCTGGGGCTGGGTTAGCCGGGGGCTGATGCGGTCTCGGGGTGGAAGCCGGGGGCCATTCGTGCGGGGTGCGTGACCGATACCCCGCCGGCTTGGCGCCCCGGCGGCTGGCGCCACCGGCCGAGCGGGGTAGGGTAGCCCAGGGAATATGCCCGGGAAGGTGCGGTACGTGCTTCCCCGGGCAGCCTCGGTAGTCGGCGCACGAGCCGCGTCGGCGCCCGCCTTATCCCACATTCATCACCAGCCGCCCACAGGAGACACCGAGTGTTCAGTGCGTTCGTCCAGGCGTTCAAGACGCCGGATCTGAGGAGAAAGCTCCTGTTCACCCTGGGCATCATGGCGCTGTTCCGGTTCGGTTCGGTGCTGCCGACCCCGGGCGTGGACCTGGCCAACGTCCAGATCTGTGTGGGGGAGAGCCAGGACGAGGGCCTGCTCGGCCTGATCAACGTCTTCTCCGGCGGTGCCCTGCTGCAGCTGAGCGTATTCGCGCTGGGCATCATGCCCTACATCACCGCCTCCATCATTATTCAGCTGTTGCGCGTGGTGATCCCCCGCTTCGAGGAGCTGTACAAGGAGGGGCAGGCGGGCACCGCCAAGCTCACCGAGTACACCCGCTATCTGACCATCGGCCTGGGCGTGCTGCAGTCCGCCACCATCGTGGCCACAGCGGCAAACGGCAACCTGTTCACCGGTTGCTCGGTGGACGTCATTCCGAACGACTCGCCCCTGAACCTGGCCCTGATGATCGTCACCATGACCGCCGGCACCGGCCTGATCATGTGGCTGGGCGAGCTCATCACCGAGCGCGGCATCGGCAACGGCATGTCGCTGCTGATCTTCACCTCGATCGTGGCCCGCATGCCGCAGAACCTGTTCTCCGTCCTGGGCGGTTCCGGGGGCGTGTCCCGCTTCCTGGCGGTGATCGCCGTGATCCTGGTGGCGACGCTCGCCGTGGTGTTCGTAGAGCAGGCCACCCGCCGCATCCCGGTCCAGTACGCCAAGCGCATGGTGGGGCGGCGCCAGTACGGCGGCTCCACCACCTACATCCCCATCAAGATCAACACCGCCGGCGTCATCCCGGTCATCTTCGCCTCCTCCCTGCTGGCCATGCCGCAGCTGGTCGCCCAGTTCGGCTCGCCCACCAGCTCCTGGGTGCAGTGGATCGCCACCAACCTGCGGCAGACCGACACGGTCTACCTAGTGGCCTACGCGCTGCTGGTGTTCGCCTTCACGTTCTTCTACACCGCGATCACCTTCAACCCCGAGGAGATCGCCGACAACATGAAGCGGTACGGCGGGTTCATCCCCGGCATCCGCGCCGGAGAGTCGACCGCTCGCTACCTCAGCTATGTCATCAACCGGGTCACCGCGGCGGGCGCCGTGTACCTCCTGATCCTGGCCCTGCTGCCGACGCTCGCCGTCATGTGGCTGGGCGTGTCCCAGAATCTGCCGTTCGGCGGCACGACCATCCTGATCATGGTGGGGGTCGGGCTGCAGACGGTCAAGGAAATCAACTCCCAGCTGCAGCAGCGGCACTACGAAGGGTTCCTCTCATGAGCGCACGCATGGTCATCCTCGGTCCTCCCGGAGCGGGCAAGGGCACCCAGGCCGCCCGCATCTGCGAGCGCCTGGGCATTCCCGCGATCTCCACCGGAGACATCTTCCGCGCGAACGTCGCCGGCGGCACTGAGCTGGGTCGCCAGGCCAAGCAGTACATGGACGCCGGCGAGTACGTGCCCGACTCGGTCACCAATGCCATGGTCGCCGACCGGCTGGCCGCCGACGACGCCTCCGCCGGCTTCCTGCTGG
Source organism: Actinomyces ruminicola (assembly GCF_900103885.1). Lineage (GTDB taxonomy): Bacteria > Actinomycetota > Actinomycetes > Actinomycetales > Actinomycetaceae > Actinomyces > Actinomyces ruminicola. The sequence goes on along the minus strand of NZ_FNIM01000001.1, from coordinate 678,147 downwards.
ACGGATACCCCCGCACCGAGGCGCAGGTGCACGAACTCGACGCCATGCTCGCCCGCGCCGACCTCGCCCTGGACGTGGTCCTGGAGATCACCGCCGACGCTGAGGTGGTGGTGAAGCGTCTGCTGGGCCGCGCCGCGGAGCAGGGCCGCGCCGACGACACCGAGCCGGTGATTCGTCGCCGCCTGGAGGTGTATGCCGAGCAGACCGAGCCGCTGGCCGCCCTGTACGAGCAGCGCGGTCTGCTGGTGCGCGTAGACGGAGTCGGTGCGCTGGACGAGGTCACCGACCGCATCATGGCGGCGCTGGCCACGCGCGGCGTGACCGCCTGACTCCTTCCGAGGCGGATCGCGATGCTGACGCGAGAGCGCATCCAGTTCAAGACCCCCGACCAGGTGCGCCTGATGCGCCGGGCCGGGCTGGTTGTCGCCGATATCCACGCCGCGCTGCGTGAGGCGGTACGACCCGGCATCACCACCGCCGAGCTGGACGCCGTCTCCGCCGACGCCATCGCCCGCGCCGGTGCCCACTCCAACTTCCTGGGGTACTACGGCTATCCGGCCACCGTGTGCGTCTCCGTCAACGAAGAGGTGGTCCACGGCATCCCGGGCGAGCGGGTGCTCCAGGCCGGCGACCTGGTCACCTTCGACTGCGGCGCCTACATCCTCGACGACGACGGCACCCAGTGGCACGGCGACGCCGCCTTCACCACGGTGGTAGGCGGCAGCTACGCCACCGAGTCCGACCGGGTGCTGGACACCACCACCCGGCAGGCCCTGTGGGACGCCATCGCCGCCGTGGCCCGCGCCGTGGCCGGCCGGGCCGAGGGCCGGTCGGGGCGGCTGAACACGGTCGGCGACACGGTGGAGGCCACGGTTTCCGCCGCGGTCGCCCGTGAGGGCGTGCACCTGAGCATCCTGCAGGAGTATGTCGGTCATGGCATCGGCACCGCCATGCACATGGCTCCCGACGTGCTCAACTACTCGGTCAAGCGCAAGGGCCCACGGCTGCGGCCGGGCATGGTGCTCGCCATCGAGCCCATGCTGACCGCCGGCGGCCCCGAGGTGGATGAGCTCGACGACGGCTGGACCGTGGTCACCAGGGACCACTCCCGCGCCGCCCAGTGGGAGCACACGGTGGCGCTCGTGCCCGGCGGCGTATGGGTGCTGACCGCCCCCGATGGGGGAGTGGAGGGGCTGGCCCCCTACGGCCTCACGCCCCGGCCCCCGGGCTGACTGGTCGGCCGCCTGGCGGCGTCGACCATCTCGCCGAGATCGGTAGAACTTACGTGCCGAGATCGGTAGAACTTACGTGCCGAGATCGGTAGAACTTACGTGCCGAGATCGGTAGAACTTACGTGCCGAGATCGGTCGGGACCGCCCTCAGCAGCTGAAACCGGCGACGCGCCGGGGCCGAGATGCGCAGTGTGTCGGGAAACACCGCTGGATAATGCCCCTCCGCGGTGGTCAGACGTGGCAGGTTTGCCGTATCGTTGGCGGGCGGCGCGCCTGAGATCCGGCGTCCGGCAGTTTTGCCCGCCGATTGAGCGGCACCGGGCAAGGCGAGGGCGTCCGGTCGAGCGCGCCAGGCCGGCGGCGTCGTCGTCGGCTGGAGTATCCAGCGAGAAAGCACCGACGGAGGAACATGGCTAAGAAGGACGGCGTCATCGAGGTCGAGGGATCGGTCGTCGAGGCCCTTCCGAACGCGATGTTCCGGGTTGAGCTGAGCAACGGGCACATCGTGCTCGCACACATCTCGGGCAAGATGCGGCAGCACTACATCCGCATCCTGCCGGAGGACCGTGTGGTTGTTGAGCTCAGCCCCTACGACCTGTCCCGGGGCCGCATCGTCTACCGGTACAAGTGACAGTCCTCCCCACCGGGAGGACGGAGGAACATCATGAAGGTCAAGCCGAGCGTCAAGAAGATCTGTGACAACTGCAAGGTGATTCGTCGCCACGGCCGTGTCATGGTCATCTGCGACAACCCGCGGCACAAGCAGCGTCAGGGCTGACACCCGCGCGCCGTCGGCCTTGCGTCGGCGGCAAGAACAACAGCACTCACCCCAGTGGCGCAGCGCGCCACCACCCCCGGTTCCTGGAGGCCGGGGCCATCGGAAGGCGATGGAGGGGATGGGTGACGACCTCCGGGAGCACACAGGAGAACCACACAGTGGCACGCATTTCCGGCGTCGACCTGCCTCGCGAGAAGCGAGTCGAGGTCGCGCTCACCTACATCTACGGGATCGGACGCACCCGCGCCCTCAAGACCCTCGAGGCCACCGGGGTCAACCCGGACACCCGCGTCAAGGACCTCACCGAGGCCGAGCTGGTTGCGCTGCGCAACCACATCGACTCCAGCTATCAGGTTGAGGGTGACCTGCGTCGTGAGGTCCAGGCGGACATCCGCCGCAAGATCGAGATCGGCTGCTACCAGGGCCTGCGCCACCGTCGGCACCTGCCGGTCCGCGGCCAGCGCACCAAGACGAACGCCCGCACCCGCAAGGGGCCCAAGCGCACCGTGGCCGGTAAGAAGAAGGCCAAGTAATCGCCAGCTCATCCGGGCGCTGTAAGCCCGGGCAATAGACCTCACCCGAAGAAGGAAGCATGCCCCCCAAGACTCGTTCGACCGCGCGCAAGCCGCGGCGCAAGGACCGTAAGAACGTTACCCACGGTCACGCCTACATCAAGTCCACCTTCAACAACACCATCGTGTCCCTGACGGACCCCGCCGGCTCCGTCATCGCCTGGGCCTCCTCCGGCCAGGTCGGCTTCAAGGGCTCGCGCAAGTCGACGCCGTACGCCGCCCAGCTCGCCGCCGAGGCCGCCGCCCGGCGCGCCCAGGACCACGGCATGAAAAAGGTCGACGTCTTCGTCAAGGGACCCGGCTCCGGCCGCGAGACCGCGATCCGCTCCCTGCAGGCCGCCGGCCTCGAGGTCGGCTCCATCACGGACGTCACCCCTCAGGCCCACAACGGCTGCCGTCCCCCGAAGCGGCGCCGCGTCTGACAACACGGTCGGCGCCCGACCCCGCGCGAGCGGGGAGGGCCGCACCCATTGGCTCCGCCCCGACGCGGCGGGCCGGCCGTCGGCGCGTGCCGGCGGCCAATACCATGAGGAACGGCGTCATATAGCGGGCGCCGCGACGAAAGGAAACCCCTAGTGCTTATTGCACAGCGACCCACACTCTCCGAGGAGGTCATCGAGGAGGACCGCCGCTCGCGGTTCATCCTGGAGCCCCTCGAGCCCGGCTTCGGCTACACGCTCGGAAACTCCCTGCGGCGCACGCTGCTGTCGTCCATCCCGGGCGCGGCCGTGACCTCGGTCCGCATCGAGGGCGTGCCTCACGAGTTCCGCACCATCGCCGGGGTCAAGGAGGACGTCGCCCAGATCATCCTGAACATCAAGGAGATCGTCCTGTCGTCGGAGAACGACGAGCCAGTGGTCATGTACCTGCGCAAGTCCGGCCCGGGCGTCGTCGTCGCCGGCGACATCACCCCGCCGGCGGGCGTGGAGATCCACAACCCCGACCTGGTCATCGCCACCCTTAACGAGAAGGGCAAGCTGGAGATCGAGCTGACGGTCGAGCGCGGCCGCGGCTACGTGTCCGCCAACCAGAACAAGGACCCCAACGCCGAGATCTCCCGGATCCCGGTTGACTCGATCTACTCGCCGGTCAAGAAGGTCTCCTACGCGGTGGAGGCCACCCGTGTTGAGCAGCGCACCGACTTCGACCGGCTGGTGGTGGACGTGGAGACCAAGGCCTCCATGACCCCGCGCGACGCGCTCGCCTCCGCCGGCAAGACGCTGGTCGAGCTGTTCGGGCTGGCCCGGGAGCTCAACGTTGAGGCCGAGGGCATCGAGGTCGGCCCCTCGCCGATGGACCAGGCACTCCAGCAGGACCTGGCGATGATGATCGATGAGCTGGACCTGCAGGCCCGCTCCTCCAACGCCCTCAAGCGCGAGGGCATTCACACCGTCGGCGAGCTCGTCGCGCGCAGCGAGGCAGACCTCCTCGACATCCGCAACTTCGGTGCCAAGTCGATCTCCGAGATCAAGGACAAGCTGGCCGAACTCGGGCTGTCCCTCAAGGGGTCCCCGGTCGACTACGCCCCGGAGGGCGACTACACCAACCCCACCTTCAGCGACGAGCAGCAGGCCTGACGCCGGCTCGCCATTCCACTAGGAGACAACATGCCTCGCCCCACCAAGGGTCCCCGGCTGGGTGGATCCCCCCAGCACGAGCGCCACATGCTGGCCAACCTGGCCACGCAGCTCATCGTCCACGAGTCGATCACGACCACGGAGGCTCGCGCCCGGCGCCTGCGCCCCTACGTCGAGAAGCTCATCACCAAGGGCAAGCGCGGCGACCTCCACGCCCGCCGCACCGTGATGAAGAAGGTGACGGACAAGTACGCCGTCTACCGCCTCTTCGACGAGATCGCCCCACAGATGGCCGACCGCGACGGCGGTTACACCCGCATCATCAAGACCGCGCCGCGCCGGGGCGACAACGCCCCCATGGCGGTGATCTCGCTGGTGCTGGAGCCGGTCGCCAAGAAGGAGGTCGTCAACGACGCCGTGCAGACCGCCAAGCGCGCGGCTGAGCGGGCCGTGGCCGAGGTCGAGGAGGCCGCCGCCGAGGTCGAGGCCGAGGAGACCCCCGCCGACGAGGCCGCGGAGGCCGCCGTCGAGGAGGCTGAAGAGGCTGCGGAGGACGCGGCCTCCGGCAAGCCCGTCTACGCCGGCTCGGTGCGCCTGGAGAAGGGCTCCACCGAGGCTCCCGACGCCGACCACGAGGTCAAGGGCAACGAGGACTCCATGAAGTACCACGTGCCCGGGTCCCGCTGGTACGACAACACGGTGGCCGAGGTCTGGTTCGCCTCCGCCGAGGATGCCGAGGCCGCGGGCTTCGCCCCGGCCGGTGGCGCCGCCGCGCAGAAGGTCAAGAAGTGAGCCGGACCCGCTAAGGGTCACGCGTTACGACGCGCACGGGAGGGCCGGTCACCTGCGGGTGACCGGCCCTCTCAGCGTCTCAGGGCCGCGCCATCTCCCAGCAGCGGGCGCCGCCGGTCATGCCGGCCTCGTTGGGGACGACGACCACGTCGTCGCCGATCTTGCCCAGCTGGAGGGCGGTGATGCGGCGGGAGTTGCCGCCGCCGAGGTAGAGGCGGTCCCACAGGTACATGGGGCGCAGCGCCTCGACCACGCGCCGCACCCGTCGCGACCAGTGGGCGTCGCCCAGGCGCAGCCGCTCGTGCTCGCCGATGTAGTCGTCGTAGGTGAGCCCCCAGCGCACCGGGCCCTGGGAGACCTCCACGTGGGGGGCGAGCACGCCGTTGTCGAAGACGGCGTTGCCCAGGCCCGTGCCCAGGGTCACGATCATCTCCAGGCCGTGGCCGGTGACGACGCCGGCGCCGGCGACCTCGGCGTCGTTGAGCACCAGCACCGGGCGGCCGAGGACGGCCTCGAGGCGGCCGCCCATGTCGAAGCGCGCCCAGGCCTCCGCCAGCTCGGGCAGGACGCGGGAGCGGGGGCCGTCCCTGGTGATGTAGTGGGGGGTGGCGATGACGACGCCGTGCCGGATCATGCCGGGCATGCCCACGGTCACCCGGTCGGCCGGCGGGAGCTGGTCGGCCAGGTCCTTGATGGTGTCCACCAGCAGCTCGGGCGGCAGCGGGTAGGGGGTGGGGGTGCGCAGGGCGCGGGAGATGATGGCGCCGTCGGCGTCGAGCACGGAGGCCTTGATGCCGCCGCCGCCGCAGTCGACGCTGAGGGTGGTCGTAGTGCTCACGCCCCGACGCTACCGCCTCGGGCGGTCGAGGAGCGGTATGTCGCCGACCAGGGGAGCTTGGGCTAGGCCCAGCCTTTGAGGGAACGGCGCAGGTGCCGTCACCGCTCGGGCGGATGCCGGACCCACCGAGATGATTGATTCCAAGGGGTGGCTGTCGGCGTGAGGGCTGGGATGTTGGGCGAGGGCTTCGCAGGATCGGTGCTGTAGAAGCGTTTCCTCACGCACTGGTGCCTGAGAAGAATGGACACCGACCCCTTTGTGGAGGCGCTGCCCGGGAATGCGGGCGTGGTCCGCGTCGGCATGGTTGATGGGAACGAACAGTTGCAACAGGAGGCGGTGAGGCTCAGCGCCAACTGCACCACGCTGGAGGCCCTGGAACTCACGTGTCCCGCCGGGGAGGCCGAGCGCGTCACCCTGACCACGGCTCGCCAACGCTACGTGGCCGGAGCGTTCCTGGCGGATGTCACCGCCGGTGATAACGTCTTCTGGGTTTCAGAGGATCAGACCTTGGTGCTCATCTCTTTGGGCGGCAGTGATCTGGACATCAACCAGCTGCAGACGCTGGCCAGCGAGCGCATCCCGGGTGCGGTGGTTGGCCTCCGCTCCGAGTGGATCGTCTCCGGCGTGGACACCCTCCTCAAGGCCAACTGGGTGATCACGCTCGCCATCGTGGGGCTCACGGGGGTGTTCGTGGCGCTGGCAGGTGGTCGCCGCCGCCGAGCTGCGCGCCTAGAGCCTTCGCAAGGCGGGGCGACTCGCGCTACAACGGCCCGGCCTGACTGCGCGGTCGAGTGACCCAGGGGACGACCAAACTCCCTGCCCACCGTCATATCGACCGATCTCGGCACGTAACTTCTACCGATCTCGGGGAGGGGACGCGGCGGGCGCTCCCCGGCTGTGGTGTCATGGTGCCCATGAGCAACGCCCCCGACTCGACACGCCCCGAGTCGGTGCGCGTGCGCCTGGACCTGGCCTACGACGGCACCGGCTTCCACGGCTGGGCGGCCCAGCCCGGACAGCGCACCGTCGAGGGCGTGCTGACCGATGCCCTGGCCACCGTGCTGCGCGCCCCGGTGCGGCTGACGGTGGCCGGGCGCACGGACGCCGGCGTCCACGCCGCCGGACAGGTCGCCCACCTGGACGTACCCACCGCCGCCTGGCTGGCCCTGCCCGGACGCTCCACCCGCAGCCCCGAGCAGGCCCTGCTGGAGCGGCTCGCCGGCGTGCTGGCCCGCGAGGCCCAACACGGGCCCGTCCCGGCCCCGCGCGGCGCCGGTGACCTGGTGGTCCACGGTGCGCGCCAAGTCCCCGCTGCCTTCGACGCCCGCTTCTCCGCCCTGACCCGCCGCTACTGCTACCGGATTGCCGACGGCGGCCCCGCCGGTGCCCCGCGCGACCCCGCTCGCCGCGGCCAGGTCCTCTGGCTGAACGAGACCCTCGACGTCGCCGCCATGCAGGCCGCCGGCCGCCCCCTGCTGGGGGAGCACGACTTTCTGTCCTACTGCCGCCCCCGCGAGGGCGCCACCACCATCCGCACGCTGAAGGAGCTCTCCTGGCGGCGCCTGGCCCCGGACGCCCCCGGCCCCGACGGCGGCCTGGTGGTCCTCACCGTCGTCGCCGACGCCTTCTGCCACTCCATGGTGCGCTCCCTGGTCGGCGCCGCCCTCGCCGTCGGGACCGGGCGGCGCGATGCCGACTGGCCCGCCCGGCTGCTGGCCGCCCGCAGCCGCCAGCTGGCCGCACCCGTCGCCCCCGCCCACGGCCTCACCCTGAAGGAGGTCACCTACCCGGCCGATGCCGACCTGGCGGCCCAGGCCGAGCGGGCCCGCATCCGGCGCCGGTCACCGGGCTGCTGCGAGTGACCGGGCGGCGTGTCAGGTCTCACGGCCGCGGCGGCGCCACCGGCTTTGACCGTCCCCGACGCCTGCCGGTAGGGTGGGGCCTCGTCGTGCAGCACGCGATCACGTTCGTGGTGCCATCCCACTCGCCACTTGCGGCCGGTGCTCCGACCACCTCATCTGACCATGGCGGTCCCGCAGGATGCCAGCGCCCGCGCTGCGTCCGCGTGCCCGCCCGCCAAGAGAAACGAAGGCAACGCCCGTGCGCACGTACACACCGAAGCCCGGCGACGTCGAGAAGAACTGGTACGTCATCGACGCCAGCGACGTCGTTCTCGGCCGTCTCGCAGCCCAGGCTGCAACCCTGCTCCGTGGGAAGCACAAGCCGCAGTTCGCGCCGAACGAGGACTGCGGCGACTACGTCGTCATCATCAACGCCGACAAGGTCGTCCTCACCCGCGGCAAGGCCGACAAGAAGTTCGCCTACCGCCACTCCGGCTACCCGGGCGGCCTCACCGCCGTCTCCTACCGGGAGCTGCTGGCCAACAACCCCGAGCGCGCAGTCCTCAAGGCTGTCAAGGGCATGCTGCCCCACAACAAGCTGGGCCGCGCCCAGCTGAAGAAGCTCAGGGTGTACGCGGGCGCCGAGCACCCGCACGCCTCCCAGAACCCGCAGACCTTCGAGATCACCCAGGTCGCCCAGTAAGCGCTCCAGCGCTCGGCACCCGACAAGCAAAGGACACATCGTGGCTGAGACCACCGTCGACATCGACGCGCTGGACGAGGACAACGCCCCCGCCAGCTACACCACCGAATCCACCCCCACCGAGGGCCGCGGCCAGTCCATCACCGCCCCCGGCATGGGGCTCGGCCGCCGCAAGGAGGCCGTCGCCCGCGTCCGCCTCATCCCCGGCACCGGCCAGTGGAAGATCAACGGCCGCACCCTGGAGGACTACTTCCCCAACAAGCTGCACCAGCAGCTCGTGCGCGCCCCCTTCACCCTGCTCGAGCTCGAGGGCCGCTTCGACGTGATCGCCCGCATCAACGGCGGCGGCATCTCCGGCCAGGCCGGCGCCCTGCGCCTGGGCATCGCCCGCGCCCTGAACGAGATCGACCGTGAGGCCAACCGCCCGGCCCTGAAGAAGGCCGGCTTCCTCACCCGCGACGCGCGCATCGTCGAGCGGAAGAAGGCCGGTCTGCACAAGGCCCGCCGCGCCCCGCAGTACTCCAAGCGCTGACCGCGGCGGCGCCGTCCGTTCGGACCCGCGCCGACCCGCACCTTTCTCACCGGCGGCCACCTCCTTCGCGGAGGTGGCCGCCGGATTACGTTCCGGCGTGAAATGATGGGGCCGCTGTCAACCAACAGGAGGATCCCATGACACGACTCTTCGGCACCGACGGCGTCCGCGGACTCGCCAACGAACTGCTCACCCCTGATCTCGCAGTCAACCTCGGCCGTGCTGCCGCGAGCGTACTGGTCGGCACGGACGACTCCCCCCACCGGCTGGGCCGTCGCCCGCGCGCGGTCGTCGGCCGTGACACCCGTGCCAGCGGCGAGTTCCTCGACCACGCCATCAGCGCCGGCCTGGCCGCCTCCGGCATGGACGTCACCCGCGTGGGCGTCCTGCCCACCCCCGCCATCGCCCACCTGACCGCCAGCCAGGACGTCAGCCTCGGCGTGGTCATCTCCGCCTCCCACAACCCCTTCCCGGACAACGGCATCAAGTTCTTCGCCCGCGGCGGCTACAAGCTGGAAGACGCCGTCGAGGACCGCATCGAGGCGGCCCTGGCCGAGGACCTGCCCCGCCCCACCGGCGCCGCCGTCGGGCGCGTCATCAAGGGCGAGACCGTTGCCGACCAGACCTACATCAACCACCTGGTGGACTCCGTGGCCACCGACCTGTCCGGGCTGCGCATCGTGGTGGACGCCTCCAACGGCGCCGCCAGCAACGTCGGCCCCGCCGCCCTGCGCAACGCCGGCGCCGAGGTGATTGCCATCAACGCCTCCCCGGACGGGCTGAACATCAACGCCGACTGCGGCTCCACCCACCCCGAGCAGCTGCAGGCATACGTGCGCAGCGTGGGCGCCGACATGGGCGTCGCCTACGACGGCGACGCCGACCGCTGCCTGGCCGTGGACGCCGAGGGCAACCTTGTTGACGGCGACCAGATCATGGGCCTGCTGGCCGTGGGCATGAAGGCCGACGGCACCCTCGGCTCAGACACCCTCGTCGTCACCGTCATGAGCAACCTGGGCCTGATCCTGGCCATGCGCGAGCACGGCATCCGCATCGTGCAGACCGGCGTGGGCGACCGCTACGTGCTGGAGAAGATGCTGCAGGGCGGCTACACCCTCGGCGGCGAGCAGTCCGGGCACGTCATCGACACCCTCCACGCCACCACTGGGGACGGCGTGCTCACGTCCCTGCGTGTGGCCGCCCGAATGAAGCGCACCGGCAAGTCCCTGGCGGAGCTGGCCAGCATCGTGCAGCGCCTGCCGCAGACGCTCATCAACGTCCGTGGAGTGGACAAGGCCGCCGCCGGCACCAACCGGGCGGTGCAGGACGCCGTCGCCGACGCCGAGAAGCAGCTGGGGCAGACCGGCCGGGTGCTGCTGCGCCCCTCCGGCACCGAGCCGCTGGTGCGGGTCATGGTGGAGGCCGCCAGCCAGGAGGAGGCCGACCGCGTCGCCGAGGGCCTGGCCGCCGTCGTCAAGGACAACCTCGCGCTGTGACCCGGTCCGACGCCGCCGGCGCCGGGCTGCGGCTGCTGGACGACGCACCGAGCTGGAACGGCGAGCCGCTCAGCGGGCGGGTTCTCGACCTGCTCTGCGTGCTCGCCGCTCTGCCCGGCGCCCGCGGCGGCGAGGATCAACTGATCGCGGGGCTATGGGACTGCTCGCCGCCGTCTCGACCTCGCCAGGCGCTGCAGGTAGTCGTCTCCCGCACACGTAACCGCCTGGGGGCCGAGGCTCTGCAAAGACACGGTGAGGGGTACGCCCTGACCCTGCCACGCTCGCAGGTGGATCACCTGGACCTGGTGCAACGCCGTCGTCGGGCCGAGGCCGCGGCCTGCGCCCATCGCCCGGCCGATGTGGTCGACCTGACCGAGGGCATGGGGGAGATCAGCGGGGCGGGCGTGAGCCCGCCGCACCGTCGGCTCTTGGAGCAGGCAACGGCCCTTAGTGCCCGTGCCCTCCGCCTGCGCGCACTCGCACTCGGAGAGCTGGGGCGTTACGCGCAGGCCATGGAGCTGCTTCCGTCCCTGGCCGAGCAGAATCCCTCCGATGAGGCGGTGCTCGCCGCCCTGATTCGCAGTGAGGCCTGGACCCGTTCACCGGCTGCGGCGTTGGCGCGTTACGAACGGTACCGACGTCGTCTGCGCCAGGCCGGCGCCGTGCCCGGGCCGCTGCTACGTGCCGCGCACGAGCATGCGCTGGCCGCTGAGCACCCGGTTCGGCAGGGCCTGCGGGCGCCCATCGGCCTGATAGGGCGGGAGCACGACCTGCGGGTGGTGGAGGACGCGGTCGCCACCAGCCAGCTGGTGACCATCACCGGACCGGGAGGGGTCGGCAAGACGGCTCTGGCGCAGGCGCTCGCCTCACGCAGCCCGTTTCCCACGATCAGAGTGCTGTCCATGACGGAGGTCGCCCCACGTGGGCACGACCCGGTGGCTGCGGACGCCTCCGACGGCGCGGCGCCCGTGGATCGGCTCGCCCGCGAGCTGCTGGCCGCCATCGGGCGCAGTGGCTCGGCCGCGCAGCCGGCCCGCGTCGCCCTGGCGCAGGCGCTCGCGGCTCCCGGCACGCTGCTGGTGCTGGATGACTGTGAGCACGTGGCCGGTGCGCTCGCCGATCTGCTCGGGCCCATGCTCGCCTCATTGCCGGGGCTGCATGTGGTGGTGACGTCCAGGAGCGTCCTGGAGCTGTCGGCCGAGTACGTGCATCGGCTGGCGCCGCTTACGGGCACGGCGGCGGCCGCCCTGTTCCGTGACCGGGCACTGGCGGCCAGGCCGCACCAGGCCCTCGACGACGACGACCTGGCTCGGCTACTGCCCGCCCTGGAGGGGCTGCCACTCGCCATCGAGTTGGCCGCGGCGCGCACCCGCGTCATGTCGGTGCGGCAAGTGGCGCAGCGCTTCCCACGCGACCTGAGGACCATGACCGGTCCGCGGGATCTGCCGGAGCGTCAGCGCACCCTCAGCGCCGTCATCGAATGGTCCTGGTCGCTGTTGGACGATCCGCAGCGACGCGCCCTGACGCGCGCCGCACTGCTGGCCGACGGCTTCACCCTGGAGACAGCCGAGGCCGTGATCGGTCCCGCCGCGGCCGTCATGCTTGATCAGCTCGCGGCGCAGTCGCTCCTGACCGCGGACGGGGACGATCCGCCCCGCTTCCACATGCTCTCCTCCGTGCGTGCGCTGGTTCGTGAGCGCGTCGCCGGCACCTTAGATGCGGCGGAGGCTCAAAGTGCCGTGCGCCGCTGGGCGCTGGGCCTGGCTCGCCCGGTGCTGGCCGTGATGGATGGCAGCCGTATGGATGAGGTCGCTCCTGCCGTTGACGCCCTGCTTGCGGAGGAGCGCGGGGTGGCCGCCGAGCTGGGACGAGCACTGGGCGACGACGATGGGCATCAGGCTCCTGAGGCCGCCCTGGTGCTCGGTGCGGCGCTGCTGACCGCCTGGTCCACGAGCTGGGGCTACAGCCAGACCGCCGCCTGGGTGCCGCGGCTCCTGGGGCATGCGGTGACTGCGGCGTCGGACTCCGTTGGAAACATCGCCCGGATGCTGGTGCTCCATCGTGCGGTGGCCAACTCCTGGCTGCTGGGCCCCCTCCCGGAGGAGCTCCGGCTCCGTATTCCGGCGTCATTCCCGTGCGAGAGCGCCTACGTCGCCGCGATTCGCCGGCTGGTCCGCACCCGGCACGAGGAGTGGGGCGGGCTGCTGGAGGATCCAGACCACTGGACCGCCTGGGCCGCAGGTAGTTGCGTGGTCACGGAGCTTGAGAACCGCGGTGACGTGACCGGTGCCCTGGAGCTCAATCGCAGTCTGCGGCGACGGCTGCGCGCCTCGGATCTGCCGCCCGTCCGCCTGCTTGAGCTTGACGTCGACGGTTTGCGCCTGCTGCTGGAAATGGGGGACTACCGCGGCGGGCTGAGCGAGTGCACCCGTCTGCTGCAGGTGGCCGACCGCCATCCGCTTCAAGATGCCCTCCGCAGCGCTCTGCGCCTGCAACGGGACTGCTGCAGGGTCTATCTGGCGCCGTCACCGGAGCGCGCTGCCGCCCTACTGGCGGACGCCGAGAGCATGCCGGTGCCCGGAATGGCGATGTTCATCACCGGGTTCCTCGGCGGTGAGATGGAGCTTCTGCGCGGCTGCCCGGAGGAGGCCTTCACGGCGGCGCGGGGTCTGCTTGAGCGCATGGCCGGTGCCGACGTGCCCGCGGGTAACCCGTGGGAGCTCTACGGCCTGGCGACCTGCCTGCTGATCGACGTGGAGATCGCCAGGTCTGGTGCGGCGGCGCCGGACACGCGAGGCGACTCACTGCGGGATCATGCCCTGGAGGCGACCGCCATGCTGCGGCGGGGGCTGCAGGCACTGACGCAGGCCTTGCAACAGGCCAGCGCCACCCGCTTCGATCTGCCGACGACGGCGTCGTTTGCCTGCGCCGTCGGCCTGTCTGCGGCGCAGGCCGCGGACGGTGGGCAGTGGGGAGATGCGGGCGTGCCCGCGTTGGTCGGGGAGGAGCCCGGCGATGTGGATTCCGCCCGGGTAGTTGGGCTGGGGCTGGAACTGTTCTGTGCGGCCCTGGCCTGCGGCCCCAATCAGACCTCACGGCTGTTGTCACGACCCCGCCTGCTGGAGGCGGCGCGCGGAATCGACCCCGGCCGCGTCGACGAGATGCTGAGGCAAGCTCATTCCTCCGATCCCGAGGCGCTCGTAGAACACATGGTGACGTTGACCGGCTCACTGGCTGAGCTGTTGTGAGCAAGGTGGTCTCCCCGGCCGCTCGACCGGGGAGACCACCGGCTCCCGCCTTAGGCGACGGAGCGCTGGTAGCGCGTGACGGTTATCGGCGCCGCCACGGCCACGATTAGTACACAACCCAGCAGGGCCCAGCCGGCGTCGGCGGCCGTTCCCGTCCCGGCGGTTCCGTCGAGCAGGTAGCGCAGCCCGCTGACGGCATAGGACACCGGATTGTGCTCGGCGAAGATCTTCAGCCAGTGCGGCAGCGTATCAACGGGCACTAGCGCATTGGACAGGTAGCACAGGGGGAACAGAATGATGATGTTGAATGAGGTCACCGCCTGCGCCGAGCTGAACAGGGTGCCCAGCATCAGGAACACCCAGGAGATCGCCCAACCGCATGCGGCGGCCGCCAGCACGACTCCAACGGCTCCGATCCAGCCGTTCTCCGGTCTGTACCCGAGCGCGACGCCGGTCGCCACCGTCAGCGCGGCGCACACCGCGTACCGCAGCAGGTCGGTGGCCATTGGGCCCAGCAGCGGCGCCAGTCGGGACATGGGCAGCGACCGGAAACGGTCGAACACGCCCTTGGACATGTCCTCACGCAGGTCAACACCGACGCTCTGGCAGGTGGACAGCACATTGGTGATGACCAGCCCCGGAACCAGGATCGGCAGGTAGGAGCGCACGTCCCCCGAGATGGCGCCGCCAAGCAGTTCCCCGAACATGACGGTGAACAGGACCGGCTGAATGAGCACGTCGAAGAACTCCGCCGGATTGCGCAGCATGGTCAGTGCCGAGCGCCACGCCATCGCGGCGGCGTCCGGTATTAGCCGAGACTCGCTGAAGCGTCGGGGAACGGACAAGGCGGGGGATGAGTTGAGGGAAGCGGATGCGGTGGTCACAGGTCCTCCTCGGTATTCAGGTCGGTGTTATTCAGATTGGTGTTGTGGTGCGTGCTCAGGCCTGCGGCGTGAACCGGCTCGGCGGTGGTGGGCCCGGCGGTGGTGGGCCCGGAGGTGGTGGGCCCGGAGGTGGTGGAGCGGTCGGTCGCTTCTCGGGTCGGCCCGTGGTTGCCGGTCAAGGTGAGGAAGACGGAATCGAGGCTGGGGCGGTCGACCGATATCGCCGCCGGAGACAGCCCCTGCTCGCGGAGCGCCACGAGGATCTCCGTGGCATCCGCGGTCTGCCTGATGGGTGCGTATATGCGCCCTGCGCGAGTGGTCGGTGTACCGCCTGGGGAAAGCACCCGGGTGATGGCATCGCGGATGGCGGGCACGTCCGCGCGATTCGCGGGAGTGATCGCCAGGGCCGAGGTGCCGATCCGGTCCTTAAGCTGATCGGGACTGCCTTCGGCTACCTTGCGCCCGTGGTTCATGATGCCGATCCTGTCGGCAAGGCGATCGGCCTCATCCAGGTACTGGGTGGTCAGCAGGATCGTCGTCCCGTGTGACACCAGGTCCTCGACGACCTGCCACATCTGCTGGCGGGTGCGCGGATCCAGCCCCGTCGTCGGCTCATCGAGGAACAGCAGCGGAGGCGTGGCGACCATCGAGACGGCGAGGTCGAGGCGCCGCCGCATTCCACCCGAGTACCGGCCCACGCGCCGCCCGGCGGCGTCGGCGAGGCTGAAGGCCTCCAGCAGCTCGTCGGCGCGGCGCCTGCTGTCGGTGCGGGACATTCCGGTCAGACGCGCGAACAGTCGCAGGTTCTCGCGTCCGGTGAGCGTCTCATCGACGCTTGCGTACTGACCGGCGACGCCGATTACGGAGCGCACCCGGTGCGGGGCGTGAGCCAGGTCGTGTCCCATGATGGTCGCGCTGCCGGAGCTGGGGCGCAGCAGCGTCGTCAACAGCTTGACCACGGTGGACTTGCCGGCCCCGTTGGGGCCGAGTAGTCCGTAGACGCTGCCGGCGGCGATGTCCAGGTCCAGGTCGTCGACGGCTCTCAGGGAGCCGAAGTCGCGGCGCAGGCCGGTGGCGTGGATGGCGGGGACGTCTCCTGCCTGGTGATGCGCTCTTGGGGTCGGAGGGTGTGGCGATGAAGCAGTGCTCATGCAGGCAGGCTGGCAGCCGCCGCTTTCACGACGCTTTCGGGGTGGTATCACCGTGTGGTCCAGCGGCGCCGTGGTGCGGACACGTCGAAAGCGCGTCGCCTCGCCCCGGTGGGCGCGCACGACGTCCGTGCCTGTCCCGGGCGCACGCTCGCGTTGTTGGGAGCGTCTTCCCGGAGCCGGGTTGTCGGTGCGGGTGCCTGTGGGCGGGCGGGCCCGTGTACTCGGTGAGGATCCTTGTGTGCAGTCGGGCCTGCGGGGCTGTTCCCGTGGTGCCGGGGGCCTGGTTGCCGGCAGCCGAGGGGGTGGGCGGGGTCTTGCGCCGCCCTGGTTGGACCGCTCACGCCCCGTTGGACCGCTGTAACCAGCGGCTACGGCGGTCCAACGGGGGCACAGGGGTCCAACGGGGGCACAGCGGTCCACTCACTCTGCGCCCCCAACGTGCTCACTCCATGGCGCGGATGACCGCCTCCACGGTCTCCTTCGCGTCGCCGAAGAGCATGGAGGTGTTGTCCTTGAAGAACAGCGGGTTCTGCACCCCGGCGTAGCCGGAGGCCATGGAGCGCTTGAAGACCACCACGCGCCGGGCGTCCCACACTCGCAGCACCGGCATGCCGGCAATGGGGGAGCCGGGCTCCTCCGCGGCCGGGTTGACCGTGTCGTTCGCACCGATGACCAGGACGATGTCGACGTCGGAGAAGTCGTCGTTCACCTCGTCCATCTCCAGCACGAGGTCATAGGGGACCTTGGCCTCGGCCAGGAGCACGTTCATGTGCCCAGGCAGGCGGCCGGCCACGGGGTGGATGCCGAAGGTGACGTCCACGCCCTCCCCGCGCAGCATCTCCGTGAGCGTGGCCACGGGGTACTGGGCCTGGGCCACCGCCATGCCGTAGCCGGGGGTGATGATCACGCGGCGGGCATCCTGCAGGGCGCGGGCCACCGCGTTCACGTCGGTCTGCCGGATGCTCCCCTCCTCGGCCTCGGCGGGAGCCACCACCGCGCCCTCGGTGCCGTAGCCGCCCAGCAGCACGGACATGAAGGAGCGGTTCATCGCCTGGCACATCAGGTAGGACAGGTAGGCGCCGGAGGAGCCCACCAGGGCGCCGGTGATGATCAGCAGGTCGTTGTTGACCATGAACCCGGTGAAGGCCGAGGCCCAGCCGGAGTAGGAGTTCATGATGGCCACGACCACCGGCATGTCACCGCCGCCGATCGCCACCACCAGGTGCACGCCCAGTGCCAGGGCGATGACCGTCATCACCGCCAGGCACACCCAGGCGGCCGTAGAGCCGACGGGCAGCAGGATGAAGGCGACCATTAGCACGAGGCTGACGAGCAGCGCGGCAAGGTTGATCCGATTGCGGCCCGGCAGGGTGAGCGGCCGGCCCGGCACCCGCCCGGCCAGCTTCAGTGCCGCCAGCACCGACCCGGTGAAGGTCACCGCCCCCACGAACACGCCCAGGAACACCTCGCCCAGGTGGAAGGCGCCCAGTGATTGGGCCAGAGCGTCGGGGGAGGCGTAGGAGCTGAAGCCCACCAGCACGGCGGCCAGGCCGACCAGCCCGTTGAGGACGGCGATCAGCTGCGGCATGCCGGTCATGGCGACCCTCCCGGCGAGCAGCATGCCGATCACGGCGCCGATGCCCAGGGCCAGGGCGATCAGGATCGCGGTGGTGACCACGCCCTGGCCGGGGTCGGAGACGAGCGCCAGGCCGATGGCGGCTGCGACGGCCACCCCCATGCCGACGGCGCCGGCGATGTTCCCGGCTACCGCCGTCTCATGACGGGACAGTCCGGCCGCGGCCAGGATGAACAGCACGGCCGCCGCGATGTAGGCCAGGGCGACCGGGGAGGGCAGAGTCAGCCCGACGGTGTCGGCCGCGGCCGGGGGAAACACGGCGGGCGGCGCCGCTGACATGGATGCGGGCAGGGAGAAAACGGCTGCGCCAGACATGCCCTCACTCCTTCCTGAACATGGCGAGCATGCGGTGGGTGACCGCGAAGCCGCCGAAGACGTTGATGGATGCGAGCATGATCGCGATGAAGGCGACGCCGCTGATCGCCGGGTTGGCGTTGCCGACCTGGGAGATGGCGCCCAGCAGGATGATGCCGGAGATGGCGTTCGTCACCGACATCAGCGGGGTGTGCAGCGCCGGGGTCACATTGGAGATCACGTGGAAGCCCAGGATGATCGCCAGGGCCAGCACTATGTAGTGGCTGGTTGCCGCAGCGGGCGTGACCAGCACGAGTGCCGCGGCGGCCGTGGCAGCGAGCGCGATGCCGATGGTCTTCCGCCGTCGCGAGCGGGCCTGGGCGGCGGCCTCGGCCTCGGCGTCGGCGGCCGCGTCGGAGGCGGACTGCGGGGGAGCGGCGGCGGTCGGTGCCTTGGGAGCGGCCGAGACGGACACGGGCGGCGGCGGCCACAGCAGTTCACCTGCCTGGCACACGGTGATCGCTCGCACCACCTGGTCCTCCAGGTCCAGGGCCAGCTCACCGTCCTTGCCGGGGGTCAGGAGGGTCAGCAGGTTGAGGATGTTCCGGCCGTACAGCTGGGAGGCCTGGGCGGGAAGGCGCTCGGCCAGGTCGGTGTAGCCGACGATGGTGACGCCGCCCGGGGTGGTGACCACCTCGCCGGGCACGGTCAACTCCGTGTTGCCGCCGTTGGCGGCGGCCATGTCCACAATCACCGAGCCGGGGCGCATGGCCTCGACGGCGGCGCGGTCCAGCAGCAGGGGGGCGCGGCGGCCGGGGATGTTCGCCGTGGTGACCACGATGTCGGCGGCGGCGGCCTGCTCGGCGTACAGGGCGTTGGCCAGGGCGGCCTGGTCGGTGCTCATCTCCTTGGCGTAGCCGTCGGCGGAGACCTCCTGGGCGGTGGGCACGGGCACGAACTCCGCCCCCACGGACTTGACCTGGTCGGCCACTTCCGGGCGCACGTCGGTGCCCCTGACGACGGCTCCCAGTGAGTAGGCGGTGCCGATCGCCGCCAGGCCCGCCACGCCCGCGCCGATCACATACACGGAGGCGGGCGGGAACTTGCCGGCGGCGGTCACCTGGCCGTTCAGCAGTCGGCCGAAGTGCCCGGCGGCCTCGATGACGGCCCGGTAGCCGGCCAGGTTCGCCTGGGAGGAGAGCACATCCATGCTCTGCGCCCGGGAGATGCGCGGCACCGTGTCGATCGCCAGGGCGGTCAGGGAGTGGTCCTGCAGCTTTTGCACGAAATCGGGGTGACGGGCTGGGTCTAACCTACCGATGAGGGTGGCGCCGGGGTGCATCAGGTCGAGTTCGGCGTCGTCGGGAGCGTAGGCGGTGACCACGATGTTGCAGGCCCAGACCTCGGCGCGGTCGGCGAGCTGGGCGCCGGCCTCCTCGTAGGCGGTGTCGGGGAAGTGAGCCGGCGCTCCGGCGCCGCGCTGGACGACGACGTCGTAACCCAGGCGGATCAGCCGCTCGACGGTCTGCGGGGTGGCCGCGGCCAGGGAGCGGTCCGGAGGCTGACAGGGGATTCCAAGACGCATAGAAACTCCTTTCAGCGGGCGCGCCCGCGACCTCGGCGCAGGTGCGCGTTTCGGGAGGGATGGGCGTGGGTGCCTCGCGTAACAGTAGAACGCTGCGCGGAGAGTGTCACGTGGTGTCTCACCGGCAAACGTTTCGGCACGGATGTGGCGGCTCTGCTACGCTCCAAAATAACGGGATGGATGCGGTGGCGCGCGTCGCGGGCGGCCTTGGCCTCGCCGCGCCCCAGTCCGTGTCCTGACCCCTCAGCCAAGCGAAGGAGTCGACATGCCGGCACCCGCTGCTCGCCACCCGTACGGCTCTCACGGCGACGCTCCCGGGGCCGTCGCGTCGGTGCAGGCCCCGGCGTCGTTCCAGGGACCGGAGTCCCTGATGCGTCGGCAGGATGCCTCCAGCAGGATCGCAGGCTTCGCCTTCCTGCTTGCCGGTCCGATGCTGCTGTACGTCGGCTTCATGCTGCACGTCCTCGATCCCGGGCTGGAGGTCGCCGCGCCCCTGTGCGCGGCCGGCACGCTGGTGCTGATCCTCGGCGTCGCGGTGCTGCGGCGCCGCACCGTATTCGACGCCCGCGGCATTCACTCCCGCGGTCTGTTGCGGACGGTTCACCTGCCCTGGCCCGATTCCCGTGCTGGATTCATGGTCGTCCTAGCCGGTGGTGGCAGGGGAGGCCCGGTGGCTCTGGTCGAGGTGGGAGCGGCGGGCCACAGGGTGCGACTGTCCGCTCCACGCCTGTCGTCCCGGAGAGCCAAGGATCTGCGTTTGCGGCTCGAGGCCGAGGTCGACGGCATCTGGGCCTGGGCGCTGGCCCGCGGCTACGCCCGCGAGACCATGCCCGTCCCGCCCGCCCGGCAAGGCGCGGATCCCCGGGCCGCGCAGGCCGTCCCCCCAACTGGGAGCGGCACCGCGCGCCCTGCCCGTCGACCAGACACTGCTCGCCCACGAGCCCCTAATCCTCAAGGAGCGGCCGAACTGGTACGGGCTCGCCGTGAGCATCGCCATCCTGGTGGTCCTATGCGGTGCTGCCGGAGCGCTGGCCGTACTCGGCCCGGAGCGGGCACCGCAATCCTTCTCCGGATCATTCGGCGCGGACGGGGCGCTACGACTTAACAGCGGATTCTGGATGCTCCTGGTGGTATCCGCGGGCAGTCTCCTGGGCAACCTGCACCGTATTGTGCGGGAACGCACGACCGTATCCCGGGAGGGCCTGGTGCTGGCTGGGCGGCGAACCCGCCGGGTGGCGTGGCCGCCGTCGCGCTCGTACTTCTTCCTGCGAACTCGGCGTCACCTCGGGCATGCCGAGGCCTGCGCGTGGCTGCTTGACCCAGCCGGGACGGCCTTGCGGGTGCCCGGCACGCGACGTCTTTCCAAGGACGAGGATCGGGCCCTGCTCGCCGCCGCGGCCGCGGTGCAGACCATCTGGGAGTGGGGCGTGACCCGCGCAGTCGCCTACGACGACGGCAGCTACTGTCCGGCCCCCAACGATGCGATCGAACAGGAACGCCGCGCCAGCGACCGGAGAGTCTCCTATCTCACGTCCTGCGGCATCGTGCCGGGCACGGGCGCTCACCCGGGTGCCCTTTGAGGAGCGCTCAGGCCTTGCGCAGCAGCATCCGGCTCATGTGGTGGTTGGAGTCCTTGCGCAGCACGATCGTGGCCCGGCCGCGCGTGGGGGCGATGTTCTCCCGCAGGTTCGTCAGGTTCACGCTCTCCCACACCTCATTCGCGGCCGCCAGCGCGATGTCGTCCGGGATGGCCGCGTAGCGCCGGAAGTAGGAGTCGGGGTCCCTGAACGCCGTGTGCTTCAGAGTCAGGAATCGGTCCAGGTACCAGCGGCGGATGTCCTCCGGGTCGGCGTCCACGTAGATGGAGAAGTCGATGAAGTCGCTCACCGCCAGCGCCGACGCCACCGGGCGGCCGCCGTCGCGAGCAACCCGCCGTCCTCGAGGCGCCGGCTGCAACACGTTCAGCCCCTCCAGCACCAGCACGTCGGGGTGCTCCACCACCTTCTTGGCTCCCGGCACGATGTCGTAGACGGTATGCGAGTACACCGGCGCCTCCACCCGGGGCGCCCCGGACTTCACCGCAGTCACGAACTCCAGCAGCGCCCGCTGATCGTAGGACTCCGGGAACCCCTTGCGGGCGGTCAGCCCGCGCTCCTCCAGCACGGCGTTGGGCAGCAGGAAGCCGTCGGTGGTCACCAGGTCCACGCGCGGAGTGTCGGGGAAACGTGCCAGCAGGTGGGCGAGCAGCCGCGCCGTCGTCGACTTGCCGACCGCCACCGAGCCTGCCACGGCCACGACGAACGGCGTCGGCCGCTCATCCACCCCCAGGAAGGCGGCGGTGCGGCGGGCCCGCTCGCGGGCGGTGGTGATGAAGTGCTCCAGCAGCGCCGTCAGCGGTCGGTAGACCACGTCGACCTCCGGCAGGTCGATGGGGTCGCCCAGACCACGCAGCTTCTCAAGGTCCGCCTGGGTCAGCGGCAGCGGCGCGGAGGAGGCGAGCGCACGCCACTGGTCGCGGCGCAGCTCGATGTACGGCGAGGCGTCTGCTCCGGACTGGGCCGCAGGGGACATGGGACTGTTCACCACACCAGTGTGACGCATTGTCTCCTCGCCGGCGCCCGGGGCCGCCTCCCGGATACTGTGACGCTGCACTTCTCAGGACTTCTCGGGTCCCGCTGCATATCAGTTTCCACCTGTTGATTCCGCCGGTTCGCGGCGCGGACGTTGATCCCGGAGGGGGAATGGTGGTTCTATCGGGCACATGTGTGGAATCGTCGGCCACGTCGGCCCCCTGAACTCAACCAGCCCCGCAGGCACCCCCGGCTCCGGCCGCTCCCTGGAAGTACTGCTGGACGGGCTGTCCCGCCTGGAGTACCGCGGTTACGACTCCGCCGGCATCGCCCTGGTGCGCCCCGACGGCGCCGAGCGGCTCACCACCGTCAAGGCCGCAGGCAAGCTCGACAACCTGCGCACCGCCCTTGATGAAGCGGCACCCGCGCCGGCCACCGCCGGCATCGGCCACACCCGCTGGGCCACCCACGGCGGCCCCACCACCGAAAACGCCCACCCGCACCGGGCCGGCCGCCTGGCGGTCGTCCACAACGGGATCATCGAGAACTTCCGCTCCCTGCGAGCCGAGGTCGAGGCCGCCGGCCGCACCCTGGTCTCCGCCACCGACACCGAGGTCGTCGCCCACCTGCTCGACCTCGACTTCACCGCCAGGCTCGCCGACGCCGGCCAGGACACGGACGCCGTCGACCCGGGCTCTGCCACCACGACACTGGTGGAGTCCATGCGCGCCGTCACCGCCCGCCTGGAGGGCACCTTCGCCCTGCTGGCCGTCACCGAGCTCGCCCCCGGCGCGATCGTCGCCGCCCGCCGCTCCAGCCCGCTGGTGATCGGCCTGGGCGAGGGGGAGAACTTCCTCGGCTCTGACGTAGCCGCCTTCGTCGCCTTCACCGCCCGCGCCGCCGAGGTCGACGACGACCAGGTGCTGCTGCTCACCGCCGACTCCGTCACCGTGTGGGACGCGGACGGCAAGGTGGTTACGCCGCGCGAGTGGGAGGTCTCCTGGGACGCATCGGCTGCCGTCAAGGGCGGGTACGAGACCTTTATGGACAAGGAGATCCACGACCAGCCCACCGCCGTCGCCGATACGCTGCTCGGACGCGTGAACGACCGCGGCGAACTGGTCCTTGACGAGATGCGCATCGACCCGTCCGTGCTGCGCAGCGTCGACAAGATCATCGTGGTCGCCTGCGGCACCGCCGCCTACGCCGGGCACGTGGCCAAGTACGCCATCGAGCACTGGTGCCGCATCCCGGTGGAGATCGAGCTCGCCCACGAGTTCCGCTACCGCGACCCGATCGTCTCGGAGAAGACCCTGACCGTGGCCATCTCCCAGTCGGGGGAGACCATGGACACCATCCAGGCCATCCGCCACGCCCGTGAGCAGGGCAGCCGGGTGCTGGCCATCGTCAACACCTACGGCTCCACCATCGCCCGCGAGGCCGACGCCGTCCTGTACACGCACGCCGGGCCGGAGGTTGCCGTCGCCTCCACCAAGGCCTTCCTAGCCCAGATCACCGCCTGCTACCTGCTGGGCCTGTACCTCGCGCAGCTGCGCGGCAACAAGTGGCCCGACGAGGTCGCCGACTACCTGGAGAACCTGGGGCAGATGCCCGCCAAGCTCGAGCGCCTGCTGGCCGAGCAGGAGGACATGGTGCGTGAGCTCGGCGCCCAGATGGCCGACCAGACCTCCTTCCTGTTCCTGGGTCGGCACGTCGGCTACCCGGTGGCCCTGGAGGGGGCCCTGAAACTCAAGGAGGTCGCCTACGTGCACGCCGAGGGCTTCGCCGCCGGCGAGCTCAAGCACGGCCCCATCGCCCTGGTGGAGGAGGGGCTGCCCGTGTTCGTCATTGTTCCCACCCCGCGGCGCCCCGTCCTGCACGACAAGGTCATCTCCAACATTCAGGAGGTGCGCGCGCGCGGAGCCCGCACCATCGTCATCGCCGAGGAGGGCGATGAGGCGGTCACTCCCTTCGCCGACACGGTCATCCGCATCCCCGCCACCCCGACCCTGATGTGGCCGCTGCTGACGGTGGTGCCGCTACAGATCTTCGCCGCCGCCCTGGCCAAGGCCAAGGGCCTGGACGTCGACCAGCCGCGCAACCTGGCCAAGTCCGTAACCGTGGAGTGAGGGCGTAGGCGATCCTGGGCGCGTGGGCGCTCGGCGGGGCGATGATGGAACGGTGAGTTTCGCGAACCCTCCATACGACCCGCACCCGCCCGGCGACGGCAACCGTGAGGCGTCCTCCGGCCGCACCCTCGCGGCCGAAGCGGCCTACCCGGCCCGCGCTGTCGCCGCCGCCGAGGCGCCGCTGACCGTCGGCACCGACCGCTACATGCATGCCGCCGCCCATGCCCTGGCGCGGGCGGCGGTGGCGGAGCTGCGGGATGCGCGCGGCGTGGTGGCCGGCGCGCGCGTACTGCTGCTCGTGGGCGGCGGGCACAACGGCGGCGACGCGCTGCTGGCCGGTGCCCTGCTGGCCCGCCGCGGCTGCGCCGTTACCGCCGCCCCGGCCACCGAGGCCTCCCGGCTGCATGCCGCGGCCCTGGAGGCCGCGCGCCGAGCGGGCGTGCGCCTCGCCGCCGACCCACTGGCTGCCGTGCAGGCGGCGGCCGGGGGAGCGGGCGCTGGGGAACCGGGCCTCCGGGGCGCGGACGGAGCGGACCTGGTGGTTGACGGTCTCACCGGCATCGGCGCCACCGGCCCGTTGCGCCCCGCCGCGGCCGCGCTCATCGCCCCGCTGCATGCTGCCGGGCTGCCGGGAGAGCGCCCCTTCCGGGTGCTGGCCGTGGACCTGCCCTCGGGCGTCGGCGTGGATGACGGCACTCTGCCCGGCCCGGTGCTGGCCGCCGACCGCACCGTAACTTTCACCTGCCTCAAGGGCGTCCACCTGCTGCCGCCGGCCGCGCCACTGTGCGGGCGTGTTGAGGTAGCGGACCTGGGGCTGCCGGTGCCGGACGGGGCGCCGCTGGCAGTTCGGCCCGCGGACGGGGAACTCGCCGAGCTGCTGCGCGTGCCCGGGGCGAGCGACCACAAGTACACGCGCGGCGTGGTCGGCCTGTGGGCCGGCAGCCAGACCTACCTGGGAGCCGCGGTGCTGGCCGCCTCCGCGGCGGTGCGCACCGGCGCCGGCATGGTGCGGCTGGCGGCGCCGCAGCGGGTGATCGAGCTGGTGCTGGGCCGCCGTCCCGAAGTGGTGCCCGGTGACGGGCGCTGCCAGGCGCTGGTGATCGGCCCCGGCACCGACCCGGCCGACGCCCCGCGTGCCGCCGAACTGGATGCCGCATTGGGCCGGGCGCTTGGCGAGGGCGGGGAACCCATTGACGCGGTGATTGACGCCGGGGCGCTGCCCCTGCTGGCCGCGCGCATTGCCGCCGGTTGCCGCTGCGGCCCGCAGCATGTGCTCACCCCGCACGCCGGCGAGGCCGCCGCCCTGCTGACCGCACTGGGGGAGCAGGCCGGGAGAGAAGCCGTGGAGGCCGCCCCGGCCGCCGCGGCGTGCCGCCTGACGGAGCTCACCGGGGCCACGGTGCTGCTTAAGACCACCCCCACGCTGATTGCCTGTCCGGGCGGGGTGCTGCTGTCGGTTGACTCCGGTCCGGGGTGGCTGGCCACCGCCGGCAGCGGGGACGTACTCGCCGGAATCATTGGTGCGCTGCTGGCGGCCGCCCGCGCCGATGCGGAAATCGGCGGGGATGCCCGGGGTGAGGCCGCGGATGCAGCAGCGGATATGGCCGCCCGCCGCGCTGACGGGGAAGTGGCCGCCCGCTGTGCGGCCCTGGGCGTGCGCCTGCACGCGCTCGCGGCGGTGCGGGCGGCCGGGCTGGATGGAGCCGCATCCGTTGCGTGCGCGGCCACTGCTGTGGCCGGTCATCCGTTTGAATCACCAGGTCATCCCATTGCTGCGCTGGACGTGGCCGAGGCGGTCCCGGCTGCTTGGGAGCAGCTCTGGAGGGCCGGCGTGCACCGAGTCTCGAGCTCGCAGCCTGGCAGTGCCGCACTTGGGCCTGCCTCCCTCAGGAAGAATGTCCATCGGTGACCAGTTTGCCGTTGCCGCGGCTGCTCAGCCTCCGAGCCGACCCGAGATTTCCCTGCTCTGGAGCCGTTTGTTCGCAGCGCATCAAGGGGCTTGTTTCTGAAAGTGGTCACCGATGGACACTTTTCGCAGCCAGAACTCCCTCCACCGGCTTCCCACCGCCGCATCCCCGCACCGAGCCCCAGGGAGTGGAACAATCGCCACCGTGAACGCGTCAACCGGCACTCCGCTTCCAGCGACGACCTCCCGTGCGGTGGTCGACCTAGACGCCATCGCGCACAACGCCCACGTGCTCGCCGCGGTGGGCGGCGTGCCCTGGATGGCCATCGTCAAGGCCGACGCCTACGGCCACGGCATCGGCCAGGTATCCACCACCTGTCTGCGGGCCGGCGCCACCTGGCTCGGTGTCGCCCAACTGGCCGAGGCCCTGCGCCTGCGCGCCCGGCTGGACCACGTCGGCATCGCCCGCCCGTCGCGCAACCCAGACTCGGTCCCCACCTCCACGCGCCCCCGCCTGCTGTGCTGGCTCCTGCCCGTGCTCACGCCCGACCAGGCCGCCGCCCCCGGCTCCCCGCTGCGCGCCGCGCTCGCCGCCGACCTCGACCTGTCGGTGTCCACCCGCACCCAGCTCGACGCCATCGTGGCCGCCGCGCGCGCCGAGCTGGCCGACTCCCCGGATGCCGCTGCGGCGCCGGCGCGCATTCACCTCAAGGCTGACACCGGCATGTCCCGCGGCGGCTCCACGCCCGCCGACCTGCCCGCCCTCGCTGCCGCCGCCAAGGCCGCCGAACAGGACGGCACCATCGCCGTCGTCGGCCTGTGGAGCCACCTGTCCCGCGCCGACGAGCCCGCCTGCGGCTCCACCGAGAAGCACCTGTCCCGCTTCCTGGCCGCCGAACGCGTCGTAACCGAGGCGGGGTTGGAGCCACGCGTGCGGCACCTGGCCGCCACCGCCGGCCTGCTGTGGCACCCCGACACCCGCCTGGACCTGGTGCGCATCGGCATCGGCCTGTACGGCCTGTCTCCGGACCCGGCCGTGGCCACCTCCACCGCCCTGGATCTGCGCCCGGCGATGCGCCTCGAGGCGCCGCTGACCCAGGTCAAGTGCATCCCCGCGGGCCAGGCCGTCTCCTACGGCGGCACCTGGCGCGCCCCCACCGACCGCTGGCTCGGCCTGGTTCCGCTCGGGTACGCCGACGGCATCCCCCGCGCCGCCTCCAATGGCGGCCCCGTGGCCGTGAACGGCCTGCGCGCCGCCATTGTCGGCCGAGTGTGCATGGACCAGGTCGTCATCGACCTCGGCCCCGCCACCACCCCCGAGGGGGCCCCACTGGATCCGCCCGCCGCCCCCGGCGACACCGCCGTGCTGTGGGGGGCACCCGACGACGCTGTCACGCCCACCGCCGACGACTGGGCCGAGGTCTGCTCCACCATCAACTACGAGATCGTCACCCGCCTGGGCGAGCGCGTCCCCCGCGTCTTCACCGGCCGCGACGCCGCCCGCATCCCGGCCTCACCCGACCAGGAGACGCCCGCATGACCGCCGACGCCACCCGCCCCGCCCGCCCGGCCGCCGTGATCAGTGTTCCCACCGACTCCGCCGACGCCACCCGGGCACTCGGCGCCCGCCTGGCCGCGCTGCTGCGCGCCGGCGACGTCGTGGTGCTGACCGGTGGGCTCGGCGCCGGCAAGACCACCCTCGCCCAGGGCGTAGGTGCGGCCATGGGCGTGCGCGGGCGGATCTCCTCCCCGACCTTCGTGATCGCCCGCGTCCACCCCGCCACGGGTGACGGACCGGACCTCATCCACGTCGACGCCTACCGGATCTCCTCCCTGGAGGAGCTCGACGCCCTCGACCTGGACTCCTCCGTGGCCGACTCGGTCACGCTCATGGAATGGGGCGAGGGCAAGGCGGAGGCGCTTTCGGACAACCGCCTGGAGATCGCCGTCGCGCGGCCCCACGGCGGACTGGCCGCTCACACCGGCCCCGGGGCCGGCACGGTTACCGACCTGGAGCAGGCCGACGACGGCCGCCGGACCATCACCATCACCGCCGTCGGCCCCCGCTGGGCAGGCGTGGACCTCGGCGTGCTCACCGGCTGAGGCACCCCGCCCACGCGGGAGTCATGCCAGCGGCCACTCATCTAGGCTTGCGCCCGTGCGCATCCTATCCATCGACTCCTCGCTGGGAACCCAGCTGTTGATCGTCGACGTCCCGGACGCCCGCACGGACGTCGCCGGGGCGGTATCCATCGACCTGAACGTCCTGGTCTCGGCCCAGCAGGACAGCCCCCGCCGCCACGCCGAGTCGTTAGGACCAATGCTGGCCGACGCGCTTGCCCACCCGGCGGTGGCTGCCGCCCCGCTCGATGCCGTTGTGGCCGCTACGGGACCGGCGCCCTTCACCGGCCTGCGCGCCGGCCTGATCACCGCCCGCGCCGTCGGCCGCGCCCGCGGCATTCCCGTGTACGGCGTGCCCAGCCTCGACGCCGTGGCCCGCGCCGCCCTGGACCGGCTCGCCGAGCAGGGCGGGGAAGCCGCGGATACAGGCCATGCCGGGGACGAGGTGCCGTCGGCCACCGTCCTGGTGGCGACCGACGCGCGCCGCAAGGAGGTCTACGCCGCCCGCTTCCGCGCCCGCGGCAGCGACGACGTCGAGCGCCTCGGCGATTACGAGGTGCTGTCCCCCGTCGCCCTGCGCGAGCACGAGGAGAGTGGCGTGCAGCCGCCCGCCGACGCCGTGGCCGGCTCCGGCGCCGCGCTGTATCCCGGACTGGCGGCAGGCCGCGAGGTGCTGGCCCCGGTCTCCGGCGACGCCGCCACCCAGGTGCGTATCGCCCTGGCCCGCCTGCGCGCCCTGACCGGCGCCTGGGAGAACCTGGAGGGCGACGCGCTGCGAGAGGCCGGCTTGGACACGCGGCCGCTGTACCTGAGGCGGCCCGACGTGCATATGCCTGCGGGGCGCGCCCGGTGAATCCGTCCGCCTCCGCCGCCGCCCCCACCCCGCAGGGGGTGCGGCTGCGTCCCATGACGCCGCGCGACCTGGAAATGGTCTCCCGCCTGGAGCCGGAGCTGTTCGGTGCGGAGGCCTGGAGCCCGGCCACGCTCGCCGCCGAGCTGGATCGCACCACGGGACCGGGCGCCGACCGCGCCTACCTGGTCGCCCACCTGGAGGATGCTGGACCAATAGTCGGCTACGCCGGGCTGTGGTACGGGGACGGTCGCGGGGACGCCGACCTGCTGACCATCGCCACGGTTCCGGCCGCTCGGCGACGGGGCGTGGCCACCGCCCTGCTGACCTCCCTGCTGAGCACGGCCGCCGACGTCGGCTGCCGCGCCGTCCTGTTGGAGGTGCGTGCCTCCAATGAGGGCGCTCAGCGCCTGTACGCCGCCCACGGCTTTGCCCCGGTGGGGCGCCGGCGGCGCTACTACCTGGCGCCGGTGGAGGACGCCGTGGTCATGCGCCGAGTCCTGCGGCAGCCTGCAGCCTCCTGAGACTGGCGGGATCCGTGAGAACTATGGGGGCCGGTTCAAGGCCCTGACATTTGTCTGACAATGATGTGACGAAATGGTGGCGCCTGAAGCCGTCGACGGGCTCGCGGCGATGGGCTGACTCAAGTCGAGCTCCGTCGATGGAGCCCCGGTTTTCCGCGGCACGGAAGGGGTTCGCTAATCAGCGCGGAGGGGCGCCCGCACATCTGGGACCATCGGCCGAGGGGCGTTCGTAAACTGCCCTCGTGGTGAAAACGTCTGCTCCCCCCAAGAAGAAGGCCGCTTACACGACGACGGTCTTTATGAAGCGTCTGATGGCCTGGTCGGGCATCATCTTCATCGTCTACCTCCTGTTCCATGCCTATGGGAACACGCACTACCTCCAGGGCGAGATCGCTTACGACCACTACGCGGTCTGGCTGCGCTCGCTGCTGGAGCCCCTGCTTCCCTATGAGGGTGTGCTGTGGATCCTGCGCATCGTCCTGATCGCGCTGATCCTCGCCCACGTGGTCAGTGCCCTGTACCTGTGGTGGCGCAACCGCAAGGCCCGCGGGAACGACAAGTACGAGGTCAAGAAGGCCAATGCCGAGTACTTCGCCTCCCGCTACGCCATGCGCACCATGCGCTGGGGCGGCATCGCCCTGGCCCTGTTCATCATCTGGCACCTGCTGCAGTTCACCACCCTGTCGCTGACCCCCGGTGGCGAGTACATCCACGGGCGCGCCTACTCCAACATGTACTACGGCTTCCAGCTGTGGTGGGTGTACCTGATCTACGCCGTCGCCCTCGCCTGCCTGTGCCTGCACGTGTGGCACGGCGTCTGGTCCGCCCTGCAGACCCTCGGCGCCACTCGCGGCAACACCATCCCGTTCATCCGCCTGATCGCCTTCATCGTCGCCTTCGGCCTGTTCTTCCTGTTCATGATCGTGCCGACGGCGATCCTGTTCGGCTGGGTCGACGCCCCGATGGCCGCGGCCGACTACTACCCCCAGTTCTGCGACGCGATCGGCTCGTCCGCCGAGCAGTTCGCCGAGTGCGCTGCCCACTGATCGAGAGCGAGTGAATGATGACTGAACTCATCGACGGCCTATACCTTGAGGGCGAGAAGATCGCCGACACCAAGGCACCGCACGACGTCCCCATCGCACAGCGCTGGGAGCAGCGCAAGTTCAACGCCCAGCTGGTCAACCCCGCCAACCGGCGCAAGCTCGACGTGATCGTGGTCGGCTCCGGCCTGGCCGGCGGTGCTGCGGCTGCCTCGCTCGGGGAGCAGGGCTACAACGTCAAGTGCTTCTTCTACCAGGACTCCGCCCGGCGCGCCCACTCCATCGCCGCCCAGGGCGGTATCAACGCCGCGAAGAACTACCGCAACGACGGCGACTCCGTCTACCGGCTCTTCTACGACACCGTAAAGGGCGGCGACTACCGCGCCCGTGAGGACAACGTCTACCGGCTGGCCGAGGTCAGCGCGGCCATCATTGACCAGTGCGTCGCCCAGGGCGTCCCCTTCGCCCGCGAGTACGGCGGCCTGCTGGACAACCGCTCCTTCGGCGGCGTGCAGGTCTCCCGTACCTTCTACGCCCGCGGCCAGACCGGCCAGCAGCTGCTGATCGGCGCCTACCAGGCCCTGGAGCGGCAGGTCCACGCCGGCACCGTCAAGGAGTACCGGCGTCACGAGATGGTCGAGCTCATCGTGATCGACGGCCGCGCCCGCGGCATCGTCACTCGTGACATGGTCACCGGCGAGATTGAGACCCACCTGGCCGACGCCGTCGTGCTGTGCACCGGCGGCTACGGCAACGTGTTCTTCCTGTCCACCAACGCCATGGGCTGCAACGCCACCGCCATCTGGCGGGCGCACCGCAAGGGCGCCTACTTCGCCAACCCCTGCTACACGCAGATCCACCCGACCTGCATCCCGCAGTCCGGCGACTTCCAGTCCAAGCTGACTCTGATGAGCGAGTCGCTGCGCAACGACGGCCGCATCTGGGTGCCCAAGAAGGCCGAGGACTGCGACAAGGACCCGCGTGACATCCCCGAGGAGGATCGCGACTACTACCTGGAGCGGATCTACCCCGCCTTCGGAAACCTGGTCCCGCGCGACATCGCCTCCCGGCAGGCGAAGAACATGTGCGACGAGGGCCGCGGCGTGGGCCCCGCCATCAAGGAGCGCGACCCGCAGGGCAACGAGCGCATGATGCGCCGTGGCGTCTACCTGGACTTCTCCGAGGCCATCGGTCGGCTCGGCCGGGATGCCGTGTCCGCCCGCTACGGGAACCTGTTCGAGATGTACCAGCGCATCACGGGAGACGACCCCTACGAGGTCCCCATGCGCATCTACCCGGCCGTGCACTACACCATGGGTGGCCTGTGGGTCGACTATGACCTGGAGTCCAACATCCCGGGCCTGTACGTGGCCGGCGAGGCCAACTTCTCCGACCACGGCGCCAACCGCCTCGGTGCCTCCGCCCTCATGCAGGGCCTGGCCGACGGCTACTTCGTGCTGCCGGACACGCTTAACGACTACCTGGCGGACATGCTTCGCGAGGGCAAGGTCGACCCGGACGCCCCGGAGATCGCAGAGGCCCGCAAGAGCGTCGAGGACCGCATCGAGCGGCTCATGGCGCTGCGCGGCACCCGCTCCGTGGACGACTTCCACATGGCGCTGGGCCGCATCATGTGGGAGTACTGCGGCATGGAGCGCCGCGACGAGGGACTGCGCGAGGCCATCCGCCAGATCCGCGACCTCAAGGAGGAGTTCTGGCGGGACGCCCGCGTCACCGGCGAGGCCATGGAACTCAACCAGGCGCTGGAGAAGGCGGGCCGTCTGCTCGACTTCTTCGAGCTGGCCGAGCTGATGTGCATCGACGCCCTGCACCGCCGCGAGTCCTGCGGCGGCCACTTCCGCGCCGAGTCCCAGACCCCCGAGGGCGAGGCGCTGCGCCACGACGACGAGTTCCTCTACGTGGCGGCCTGGGAGTGGGGCGGCGAGGACCAGCCCCCGATCCTCCACAAGGAGGACCTCATCTACAAGGACATCGAGCTCAAGCAGCGGAGTTACAAGTGAACATCAAGCTGAAGATCTGGCGCCAGAAGAACCAGAACTCGGAGGGTCACTTCGAGGAGTACTCGATGACCGGCATCGAGGAGCACATGAGCTTCCTCGAGGTGCTCGACCTGCTCAACGAGCAGCTCTTCGCCGAGGGCAAGGAGCCCGTCGCCTTCGACTCGGACTGCCGTGAGGGCATCTGCGGGCAGTGCGGCGTGGTCATCAACGGACAGGCCCACGGGCCGATCCGCTCCACCACCTGCCAGCTGCACATGCGCCACCTGGCGGAGGACCCCTCCTTCAAGGACGGCTCCACCATCACCATCGAGCCTTGGCGCTCCACCGGCTTCCCGGTGCTCAAGGACCTGATCGTGGACCGCTCCGCCCTGGACCGCATCGTGCAGGCCGGCGGGTACATCTCCGTCAACACCGGTGCCGCCCCGGAGGCGCACTCCGTGCCCGTGCAGAAGGACAAGGCCGACGCCGCCTTCGAGGCCGCCGCCTGCATCGGCTGCGGCGCCTGTGTGGCCGCCTGCCCGAACGCCTCCGCCATGCTGTTCACCGGCGCGAAGATCTCCCACCTGGGCCTGCTCCCGCAGGGCCAGCCGGAGCGCCTCGCCCGCGTGGTCAACATGCTCAACCAGCACGACGCCGAGGGCTTCGGCGGCTGCACCAACATTGGTGAGTGCGCCGCCGTGTGCCCCAAGTCGGTGCCGCTGGAGGTCATCACCCGGCTCAACCGCGACCTGGGCCACGCCCTGTGGAAGGGCCAGAAGGCCACCGCCTGAGGCCAGGCCTAAGTCTTCCGCAAGCGCGCGCCGCGCAGCAGCTTCGCTCAGAGCTGCTGCGCGGCGTCGTATACCTTCCGGGCCTTCTCTTCCGGGTGCCCGCTGCCGCGCCTGATACGCCCGTCTTCCATGTCATAGGAGACGCGGCTCGGGGAAGAGTACAGCCCATATTCGGCGCGCAGTTCGGCCTTGGCGAAGTAAGCGGTTCCATCGATGGCGGCGAGGACCGGGGCAGCGTGCCTAGCCTCCAGGACGTCGTCGTCACCTGCCGGCAGGAACCGGATGCACCAACTGCTCAGGGAGAAGTTGTCGGTAATGACTGTCGTTTCGCTGTTGTCGCTGAAGGGCCGGAATGCGAGCAGGCTCGTGGGAACGGCCTCCACCGCGCCGCGCTCCACCTCGATCGAGTTCCGGGCGACATCCACCGGCTCAACGCCCTCCTCGGCTAATCCGGTGGCGACGTCGAGCAGCTCCAGCCGGCGTGTCCGGGCCTCGGGCGTGAGGTCGTAGTCGCTTGTGCTCGACGTGAGCGTCTTGCACCGCCGCCTGGTCGCCGAGCCAGGCACGCATGGTGCGTCCTCCGTTTATCGCCGCGCAGCCGGCGAGGGGAAGCGCGGCAAGCGCCAGTGCGAGCACTGATACGGCGATTCCGGTGCGGCGTCGTCGGGAGGAGCAGGTGGTGGGAGCCGTCTCGTGCGCGTGAGTGGGCATGCTGAGGTGGTGCGCGTTGCGTCGGCGCCCGGCCAGGCGCAGGACTACCCATCGGCGTGTGCCACAGCGGCTGCCGGTGGTCTCTCACAGGTGACGGCGGTATCGTGACCTTCTCCCCGTCAGGCTCCGTTACACTTCCTTGACCGGAGGTATGGTGAAGAGGTTCCCGCAGTGGCAACGTGATGACGCCGCGCATACGCCCAGGCATGCAGCAGACAGTGTGCGTGCGCGCAGGCTGCGGCTGTCGCTGCTGCTCGCGCTCGTGCTGGCCGTCCCGCTGGCTGGTGTCTCCGGGCGCGCCGCCTACGCTGCCGACCTGGCCCCCGCCGGAGCCAGCATCGGCGGGCAGAGCGTGGCCGGCATGACTCGTGAAGAGGTTGCTGCCGTCGTCACCGCTCGGGCCGCCGATACGACCGTGTCCATCACGGTCGATGGGCAGACCATAGAGTCTTCGCTGGAGCAGGCCGGCGGCCGGGTCGATGCGTCCGCCCTGGCGGACGTCCTGGTCGACGGTGCCGATATCGCGCAGTCGACGCCGTCCGCCGTCGGGGACCAGGGTGGGCAGACCCCGGCTGTCTCCGTAGATGCGCAAGCCGTGACCGCGCTCGCCGAGCGCATTGACGCCCAGGTAGGCACGCCGGCGGTCAACGCCGCGATCCAGCCCACCGCCGACGGGGACGCCTTCGAAGCGGTAGCCGGCAGCGACGGGCGGGGCGTGGATCTGGCTTCGCTGACGGCCGTCGTCGAAAACGCCACCGTCACCCTCACCTCCCAGAGCGTCGAACTGGCCCTGACCGGCACCGCCCCGGCCATCTCCGACGCTGCCGCCGAGGCCGCCGCCAGCGACGCCGACGCGCTGATCGCCTCGGAGGTGACGCTCAGCGGGGCGGGGGAGACTCTGACGGCGGACGCCGCCACCCGTGCCTCCTGGGTGGGCACGACCGTCGTCGGCGGGACGCTCAAGACGACGCTGCTGGAGGAGAGCGTCGCCGCCTGGGTTGACCAGGCGGCCGCCTCGATCGAGCTGGACCCGATCAGCGCCATCGACAACGTCGACGCCGACGGCAACCTGCTTGAGCCCGCCCGCCCGGCCCAGGAAGGACTGGAGGTCACCAACCGGGAAGCAGTCACCGATGGCATCATCGCAGCGCTGGATGCGCACGAGCCCTACAGCGGAGAGCTAGACACCCAGGCGCTCACCGCCGATGCCGAGCAGCGGGTCGTCTCCTCCGGCACCGACCGCTTCGCCTACGCCGCCGAGGCGGGCGAGAAGTGGATCGACATCAACCTCACCGACTCCACCATCACCGCCTACGAGGGCTACCAGCAGGTGCATGGCCCAGTCCTCATGAACCACGGCGGCCCCGGGAATGAGACCATCACCGGCACCTACCAGGTGTACCTGACCTACGCGAAGCAGGACCTGGGCTGCAGTGCCGGCTGGTCGTACTGCCAGCGGGACGTCGCCTGGGTGACGTACTGGCAAGGCAACTACGCTATCCACTCCGCGCCCTGGGCCAAGCACTTCGGGGTGGGGTCCGACGCCGGCTCGCACGGCTGCATTAACCTGCCGGAGGAAGAGGCCCACTGGTATTACGACTGGGCCGATATCGGCACCACCGTCGTCAGCCACTACTGAGCTGTGGTGGCTCGGCTAGCTGTTCGGCCCGTTGGCCGCTCGTTGGCTGCTCGGCATCACGAGCTCTTCATATGTGTGGGTGTCGTGGTTGGTGGCCGGGGCTGCGATGTGCTGGTCATGTTCGGGTGTAGAAGGTCGTATTCAGGTTTGTGATGTCTCAGGACATCGCACCCGCGAACCGAAGCGGCAAGTAGCGAATCGTAGACCGGAACGTGCGAACTGTCGGGCGAACGCACGAACTGCGACGCCTGGTCGACCGTGCGCACACCGGGACGCGCCCACCAACCATGGTCCGGCGAACCGCAGCCTGTCAGCTCGCCACACCTTCAACCACGATGAGCCGTATTGCTCGCGATGCCGCGGATAATGACCTCGATTTTGCGGTCCAGCCAACCACGGTCGATCCAGGCGCTGGAGGGGGCCAGCTCGGCGGGCAGCTGCGTCGCCCGTCCATCCGCCTCGAAGCGCCTGCGTGCCGCCTCCAGACCGCTCGGACTGCTGAGGCCGCCCTGGGCGTCGGCGCCCGTCTCCTTCGCTGAGATCCCCGGGCCCTCGCTGGCGGGGGCGCGCGCCACCTCGGTCTGCAGATGCACGCTGATGACCGTGTCGGCGATGAAGTCCAGTGCCAGGACGGCGTCGTCGGGGGACAGGCCGCCCTGCGTGAGGGCATGCCGCGCCTGCGTAATGGGGCGGGCGAAGAACTGGTAGGCCCAGGAGGTCGACACAAGCACGCCCGCCAGTCCCGGCCGCGCCTCAAGCAAGACCCACAGGCGCTCGGCGTAGTCGCGCGCCACCTGCCGCCAGGGACCGCCCAGATCGGAGAAGTCGGTGTCGGCGGCCACCCGATCCAGGCAGGCGCGCAGCAGGTCCTCGCGCGAACTGATTGTGCGGTACAGCGCCGAGGTCGCCACCCCCAGCCGCTGGGCCACGTCGGAGAGTGTGAAGCGGTCGATGCCGATCTCAAGCGCCGCCTCCACCACGTTCCGGCGGGTGAATCCGGGCTTCGGCCCGGTGGGATTGCCCTGGCGCGTCGTGCGGGTCACGTTACGCGACACGGGTTTGCTTACGGCTCTTGTGCGTTACGTCCCGTGAAAGTAAGTTCGTACTTAGTCAATAAAGAACGGCTTTCTTAATTGGAGTGTGAGACATGCTGAGCACGTCTACGACGAGGGCACCCGACCAGGCACCGTCGTCGACCAGGCCCGGCGACGACCGGGCCCGCGCCGTCGCCGGGCAGGCGGCCGTTAGCCGCCTAGGTGCGCCGGTGCGCTCCCGGCTGCGCCTCGGGCAGGTACTCGTAGTTGTTTCCGGGCTGCTCTCCATCGCCCCGTATGTGGCACTCGTACAGCTGGGCGACATCCTGGTGACGGCGCACGAGGCGGGCTCTGCCCCCGACCCGGAGCGCGTGCGCGCCACGGTGATGGTGCTGATCGGCGCCTACTCCACCCGCCTGCTGCTGTACTCCCTGGCCCTGCTCATCACCCACTTCGCCGACCTGGCCCTGCGTGACCGGCTGCGCCGCGACATCGTGGCCCGACTGACCCGCACGCCCCTGAGCTGGTTCACCGCCTCCACCTCCGGACGGCTGCGCAAGGCGGTGCAGGACGACACCACCACCGTGCACACCGTCATCGCCCACGGGCCGGTGGAGCGCCTCAACGCGGTGGTTACCCCGGTGGCGCTGCTGGCCTGCGCCTTCTGGATCGACTGGCGGCTGGGACTACTGAGCGTCGGCACCATCCCCCTGTACTTCGCCACCTACTCCCTGTCCATGCGCGGCATGAATGAGAAGACCGTGGAGATGGACCGCCGCCTGGAGAACATCTCCTCCGCCATGGTGGAGTTCGTCGCCGGCATCGGGGTGGTCAAGGCCTTCGGACAGGTCGGCCGCGCCCACGCCGCCTACCTGCGTGCCGGCGACGAGTTCTCCACGTTCTACCGCGCCTGGGCCATGTCGATGATGAATATCAGCTGCCTGTCCATCACCTGGGTGTCCATCCCGGTGCTGCTGCTGGTCAACCTGGGCGGCGGGAGCCTGCTGCTGCGCGCCGGCCTGGTCACGTTGCCGCAGGTGCTCGCCACCACCCTGATCGCTCTGGTGCTGCCCGGAGCCATGGTCACCATCGCCAGCGTCTCCTGGTCCTACCAGCAGGCTGGGGCGGCCGCGCTGCGCCTGTGCGACATCCTCGACGCCCCCACCCTGTCCGCGGCCGTTCACCCGCGCCGTCCGGATGGCGCCCGCGTGGAGATCGAGCACGTGTCCTACTCCTATGGGCGGACTCTCGCCGTCGACGACGCCTGCCTCACCCTGGTGCCCGGTACCGTCACCGCCCTGCTGGGCCCATCCGGCTCCGGCAAATCGACCCTGGCAACTCTGATCGCCCGCTTCGCCGACCCCGACGCCGGCACCGTGCGCATCGGCGGAGTGGATCTGCGCGACATGGATGAGCAGACCCTGTACGACACGGTCTCCTTCGTGCTCCAGGATCCCCAGCTGCTCGACGCCCCTATTCGCGACAACATCGCCCTCGGCCGCCCCGACGCGGACCTGGAGCAGGTGCGTGCCGCCGCCCGCGTCGCCCAGATAGACGACTTCATCATGACGCTTCCCAGCGGCTATGACACCGTCGTCGGCCGGGATACGGCCCTGTCCGGCGGGCAGGCCCAACGCATCGCCATCGCCCGGGCAGTCCTGTGCGACACCCCGGTAATCCTGCTCGACGAGGCCACCGCCATGGCCGATCCCGAGTCCGAGGCCGAGATTCAGCAGGCCCTGGCGGAGCTGGTCAAGGGGCGCACGGTGCTGGTGATCGCCCACCGGCCCGCAGCCGTCCGCGGCGCTCACCGCGTAGTGGTCATGGACCGCGGCCGCATCGTGGCTACCGGCACTCACGACGAACTGTTGAACGAGCCCCACTACCGGGCGCTGCTGCGTCAGGGCGGCGTCGCCGTCGACCCCCAGGAGAACAGTCATGACTGAGACCATGAACTCGGCCACGCCTACCACCGTGAACCCGACCGCAGTCGGCGCCCGGGCCGGAGAACATCCGGACGTCTCCCGCTCCCTGATGGCCCGGTACCACCGCCTCATGGGCCCCGTCGCCTGGCGGCAGGTTATCGGCGGTATGGGAATCGGTGTGATCAGCGGCGTGTTCTCGGGCCTGGCGCTGCTGTTCCTGCTGCCGGCCTCAGTGGCGCTGGCGACTGGCCGAAACAGTTGGGGACTCGGCTTCGGTGGCTGGCTGATCGTGCTCGCCGTCCTCGCCGTCGCGGCCGCCGTCGGCGACTACTTCAGCCAGCGCATCGGTATGACGGGCGCACTCGGCTTCCAACACGACGTCCACTACGCCATCGGCGACCAGGTTGCCCGCGTGCCCCTGAGTTGGTTCACCGCCGACTCCGCCGGCGTCATGTCCCGCGCCGTATCCCGGGAGATGATGTCGCTGTCCGAGTCGGCGGCACACTTCCTGAATTCGCTGAGCACCACGGTGGCCGGATGCGCGGTCATCTGGCTGGGTTCCTGGGCCTGGGACTGGCGCCTGGGGCTGCTGCTGACCTGCTCGGCGCCGTTGCTGGCGGTGTTCCTGAGGGTCTCCCGCCATCTGATCGACCGCGGCAAGGCCCTCTCCGAGCCCGCCGAACGCGAGCTCGCCGCCCGCATAGTGGAATTCGCCCGCTGCCAGGGGGCGTTGCGCTCCTGCCACGCGGGCACCGACTACCGCCAGCTGGCCGACGCCTTCGACACCGTCGCCCGCACCTCCCGCCGTGGCCTGTGGTGGGAGAGCGCCGGCAACCTGGTCAACGGAGTCCTGGTCCAGACCATCATCGTCGCCATGATCACCCTGTCGGCCGCACTGGCCGTCTCCGGGGCCTTGGAGCCGATGCAGGCGGTCGTCACCATCGGCATCTGCCTGCGCTTCACCACCATGCTTGAGTCCATCGGCACCACCACCGCCGGTATTGAGGAACGCCGCCAGATGATGGACCACCTCGACACCGGAATGGATGTCGCCCCACTACCGGAGCCGAGCGCCGCCGCTGCGGAGCCTGAGCCCGGTGCCGTCGAGCTCGACGATGTTCACTTCTCCTACCTGCCCGGCGCGCCGGTGCTGCGCGGAGCGAGCCTGCACGTGCCCGCACGCTCCATGTGCGCCGTCGTGGG
The DNA here is from genome assembly GCF_900103885.1 of Actinomyces ruminicola. Taxonomy (GTDB): domain Bacteria; phylum Actinomycetota; class Actinomycetes; order Actinomycetales; family Actinomycetaceae; genus Actinomyces; species Actinomyces ruminicola. The sequence continues at coordinate 638,542 of NZ_FNIM01000001.1, read as the reverse complement.
CCCGTCCGGCAGTGGCAAGACCACGATCGCCCGCCTGGTCGCCCGCTTCTGGGACGTGGATGCCGGCAGCGTGCGCGTGGGCGGCACCGACGTGCGCGACATGCCCGTAGCGGACCTGATGAGCCGGCTGTCCATGGTCTTCCAGGACGTGTACCTCTTCGATGACACCCTTGAGGCCAATATCCGCATCGGGAACCCCGGCGCGGACTCGGCCCGGGTGCGCTGGGCGGCCGACCTGGCCGGGGTGACCGAGATTGTGGACCGGCTGCCGGACGGCTGGGACACACGCGTAGGCGAGGGCGGGCAGGCCCTGTCCGGCGGGGAGCGGCAGCGGGTGTCCATCGCCCGCGCCCTGCTCAAACAAGCCCCCATCGTGCTGCTGGACGAGGCTACCAGCGCCCTGGACGCGGAGAACGAGGCGCATATCGTGGCCGCCATGCAGGAGTTGCGGCGCAACTCCACGCTGCTCGTGATCGCCCACAAGCTGGAGACCATTGCCGCCGCCGACCAGGTCATCGTCCTTAACGAGGTGGGGCAGGTGGCCCAGCGCGGCAGTCACGCCGACCTGGTGGACACCCCCGGCCCCTACCGGGACTTCTGGAACTACCGCAGCCGCGCCGCCGGCTGGCGGCTCGTGTAGTCGCTCAACCGCTGGTCGCGCGGAATCCCGGCCGGGGCCGTTGGGCGGGCTACGCTTGGGCGCCGTGAGTGAACCTTTGATCCTCGGTATCGAGTCCACCTGCGACGAGACCGGTGCCGCCCTGGTGCGCGGGCGCGAACTGCTCGGCGACGTCGTGGCTACCTCCATGGATGAGTACGCCCGCTTCGGCGGCATCATCCCCGAGATCGCCTCCCGCGCCCACCTGGAGTCCTTCCTGCCGACCCTTGACGCCGCCCTGGAGCGGGCCGGGGTGACGCTGAGCGACGTCGACGCCATCGCCGTCAGCGCCGGCCCGGGACTCATCGGCTCTCTCACCGTCGGCGTCAGCGCCGCCAAGGCCCTGGCCGCATCCCTGGGCAAGCCCGTCTACGGCGTCAACCACGTAATCGGGCACATCGCCGTCGATGAGCTCATCGACGGGCCCGTGCCCGAGCACTTCATCGGCCTGATCGTCTCGGGCGGGCACTCCAGCCTGCTGGACATCCACGACCTGGCCACCGACGTCGTCGAGCTGGGGGCCACCCTCGACGACGCCGCCGGGGAGGCCTTCGACAAGGTCGGCCGCCTGCTCGGCCTGCCCTACCCGGGCGGCCCGCACGTCGACCGGCTCTCGCAGGAGGGAGACGTGGAGGCGATCCGCTTCCCGCGGGGCCTGGCGGCGGCCAAGGACCGCGAGCGCCACCGCTACGACTTCTCCTTCTCCGGCCTGAAGACGGCGGTCGCCCGCTATGTGGAGTCGCTGGCGGATGCCGGCCAGGAGGTCCCTGCCGCCGACGTGTGCGCCGCCTTCTCCGAGGCGGTCAACGACTCCCTGACCGCCAAGGCGGTGCAGGCCTGCAAGGACACCGGCTGCGACACCCTGGTGATCGGAGGCGGCTTCTCCGCCAACTCCCGGCTGCGCGCGCTCGCGGTGCAGCGTTGCGAGGAGGCCGGCATCACCCTGCGGCTGCCGCCGCTGAAGTACTGCACGGACAACGGCGCCCAGATCGCGGCCCTCGGCGCGGCGGCAGTGCGTGCGGGCGTGGCGCCGAGCCCCATGGACTTCGCCCCCGACTCCGGCATGCCCCTGGACGTGCCCGTGGCCCGCTGAGCCCGCCGGGCCCGCTGAGCCCGCCGGTCTCCCGCCCCTCTTTTCGCCGAGATCGGTAGATATAACCGCCGAGATCGGTAGAAGTCACGTGCCCAAATCGGTTGATATGGCGATGCCCGCTTGCGCCCATCCATTGAACTCATCCGGCGAAGACCACCGGGGCTGACTTCTTCATCCCGCACGCTCGCGGCCGTGGGCTCCTTATGGGGCTCCCCTCCCGCCACACGACGACGTCAATGACCGCGCATACGCACGACAGCCAGAGGGGGCACGCCCTTATCTGGCTATTCGTGTTTGCGGGTGCGGTGGTTGGCGGCGCGGCCATCTGCGGCGCCGCGGCCTGGAGGTGCTGAGAGCACAGGGTCGAGGTGCCGGGAGTGCGGGGCGGTGGGATGGCGTTGGGTACGCCCCGGCGGCGTCTACTACGCCGGTTAGACCTGCGCTGAAAGCTCCGGATCTCTTCAACAAGCGCCCAACCGGCGTGCTAGCGCACGAACCGGAGTAGCAGAAGCCCCCAGCCCCGGACACCAACACGCCGTCGGCCCCGAGTCGCGGCCCAAGGGTGTAGCCGAACCTCCCGGCCCCCGCGGTCCGACATCCCCCTGGAGCGCCAGACCCCACAGCAAACCCACATACCGGATCAACCTGAATGCAGTCCGAACCCAGACCCCGCACACACCCTCACCGTGGCGGGCGCGCCAGCCCCCATCGCCAGAGCCTCAAGCCCCTTATCTACCGATTTGGGCACGTGACTTCTACCGATCTCGGCGGTTATATCTACCGATTTGGGCACGTGACTTCTACCGATCTCGGCGTGGTACTAGTGGCGAGGACGCGAGGGACGGCGGGGAGGGGCGACGGGACCGGGGCGGATGCCGTCGGACACCAGGGCGGTGATCTCGGCGGGGGACAGCGGCCGGCCGGCGCGCACCTCCTCCATCAACAGCCGCATCGCCGCCTCATTGCTGCTCGCGGCCTTGGCGGCGGCTAGCTGACGTTGATAGGAGGCGCCGGCCGCAAGCGTCGCCCGCACGCTCTCCAGCTCCGCCTCGCAGCCGAGTTCCTCCGCCACCGGCGCCAGCTCGGTGAGCATGCGCTCAACGGTGTCGGTGACCAGCTCCTCCGTGCCGGCGGAGTCGGTGATCAGGATGGCATCCATGCCGTAGCGGGCCGACCGCCACTTGTTCTCGTTGACGTACCACGGCGGAAGCGCGTCCAGCTCCTCCCCGCGGTCCAGACGGCGGGAGAAGTCCTCCACCAGGCACTGGGTCAGGGCGGCGATACCGCCCAGCTCGACGAGGTTGGTGGCGGCGTCGCAGGAGCGCACCTCGATCGTGCCCAGGCGCGGCGAGGGGCGCACATCCCAGCGGATCTCGGTGAAGTCCTCAATGACGCCGGTGTGGACCATGTCGCCGACGAATCCCTCCAGCTCCTCCCAGGAGTCGAGCTGGTGCGGCGCCCCCGCCGTCGGAAGCTGCTGGAACATCATGGCGCGGTTGTCGGCGTAGCCGGTGGAGGCGCCCGCCCAGAACGGGGAGGAGGCGCTCAGGCACTGCAGGTGCGCGGTACGCGTGAGCAGGGCGGACAGGATCGGCAGCACCTTGCTGCGGTCCTCAATGCCCACGTGAACGTGCGTGCCGAAGATGAGCATCTGGTGGCCCCACAGCCGGGTCCGTTCCACCAGCCGGGCGTAGCGCTCGGCGTCGGTGACCTTCTGCACCAGCGGGTCGGCGAAGGGGTGCGTGCCCGCGCTGGCCAACTCCACCCGCAGCGGCTCGACAATGGGAAGCAGCCGGCCATAGGCGAGCGCGATGTCCTCGATGCACTCGGCGACCGTGTGGCGCGCCCCGGAGACCAGTTCCACGGTGTTGAGCATCATCTCCCCGTGGATATGCGGGTCCTCACCCACCAGGCGCAGCACGTCGGCGGCGCACTGGCGCAGGTCCAGGCTGTCGCGGTCCACCAGCTGCAGCTCCCACTCGACGCCGAGCGTGGAGCGTTCGGAGCGGGCGAAGGGCATGTCCGCCCGGTGCAGCAGATGTGAGCGGGGCGTCCGGGTGAATGCGGGCGTGGTCGGTGTCATGACGGAGCTCCTTTGTGCTGGAGACGCGGAGACTTATCTGAAGATGCCTACGACGACGGATGGGCGCTACACGATTCCGGGGGCCGTGCCGGGGCAGCGGGCTCGACGACGAGTACGGCGCCCCGGGGTGAGCGGCCGCGGCCGCCGTCGCCGCGCGGGCCGATGCGGGTCAGCAGCCAGACCTCCCCGGCGTCGCCCTGCGGACGCAGGGAGGCGCGCAGCGCCTCGGGGGAGACGTCGACACCGCGGGCGTGAATCTCCAGGCGGCCGATGCCGCGGTTGCGCACGCGGGAGCGCAGCGCCTTCAGGTGCAGGGGAAGCACCTCCACCAGTCTCCAGGAACGCACGAAGGGGGCCGCCTCCGCACCGGCCGGCGTCGACCCGGTCAGGTAGGCGATGCGGTGCCCGACCGGTACCGCCCCGAGCCTGCCCGCCAGGTGGGCGACCAGGCCGGCGCGGATGGCGGCGCCGTCGGGCTCGTGAATGATGCCTTCCAGGTCCTCCGGGCCTGCGACGGGGTCGAGTTGGACCGGTGGCGTTGCGGGATTGTCGCAGTCTGGGTCGGTCAGCGTATGGGCGACCGGCTCGCCGTCGGCCCCCGAGTGCAGGACCAGGGCGGAACGGCCGGAACCCTCCGGGGCGAGCGGGCCGCACCAGATGCCGGCCTCGACCACCTGACCGTCCACGCTCACCCACTGCACGTGGGCGTCGGCGGGCAGCAGCGCGTGGTCGATGCCCGGGGCGACCTTTACTCCGAGCGCCTCCACCTGCTCGCGCAGGCCTAGGACTTGCCCAAGCGGCGGGGACCAGCACTCGGGGTCGGTGATGCGCCGGCCGCCGGAGCGGCGGGCGGGGTCGGCGAAGACGGCGTCCACGCCCTCCGCCGCCAGGTCCACCTCCAGGGCGTCGGCGCAGCGCACCTCAGCGTTGGGAAACGGAGAGAGGTTGACGGTGGCGAGCGCCGCCGTCGGCTCGTCCCGCTCCACTGCCAGCACCTGCGGGCACAAGGAGGCCAGCGCCAGCGCGTCACCACCGATGCCGCAGCCCAGGTCGGCCACGCAGCGGCTGCCGGCCCGCGCAAAGCGGGAGGCGTGGTGGGCGGACACGGCCAGCCGCGTGGCCTGCTCCAGGGCATCGGGCGTGAACAGCATGCGGGCCGCGAAGGGGCCGAACTTGGCGGCGGCGCGCTGCCGCAGCCGTTGCTGGGTCAACGCGGCGGCCACCAGCGCGGGGGAGTGGCCCTCGCGGCGTAGGGACTCGCCCAGGGCGAGGGCCTGACCGGGGTCGTAGGGGGGCAGTGATTCGAGCAGCCGCCAGCCGTCGGGGGTCAGCAGCGGGGCGAGGTCGAAGCCGTCCATCGCCCAGAATCATGACACGCCTGCCCGCCAACGCGCCGCATACGGAGAGCCGTCTCACGCTTCTCATCCGCTTACCTGAGACCTGACGGCGCCGCCCGGTCCGGTTTCCGTAGCGAAACAAATCGGGTGCACAGGGCGCGCAGCCGGAGCGAACGTCCCCGCCTCGTCGCCCCGATCGGGCTACGCTGACACGTCCGTATGAGCCGGTAGCACCGATGGGTGAACGATCCAGAGCGCCCCGGCCCGGAGGAAGAAGGAGGACCTGCGTGGCACGACGAGACAGGCGCCGCCGCTGGCGGTGGGCCCTGGGTGGGCTGGTTGCGCTCGCGGTGGCCGTGGTGGCGCTGCCGAACGCCTGGGTGTGGACGGCCGCCGCCGGGCACGTGACCGACCACGGGGACGCCGCCGACGACGCGACCGCGCCGGTGGCCATCGTGCTGGGCGCCTCGGTCTACTCCTCCGGCGAGCCCTCCCCGTGGCTGCGCTACCGGCTGGACGTGGCCGCCGAGCTGTACGAGTCCGGGCGGGTGGACGCCATCCTGGTGTCGGGGGACAACGGCCAGACCAGCTACAACGAGCCCATCGCCATGTACGAGTACCTGGTCTCGGCGGGTATTCCCAGCGAGGCGATCGCCGTCGACTATGCCGGATTCGACACCTACGCCACCTGTGTGCGCGCGCAAGAGGTCTTCGGCATATCCGAGGCGATCCTCGTCAGCCAGGACTTCCACGAGCCCCGGGCGGTGGCGGTGTGTCGCGCCGTCGGCGTGGAGGCGTCCGGGGTGGGCGACACGCGCGCCCGCGCCAACCGCAGCACCTGGGCCTACAGCTGGCTGCGTGAGCGCGGGGCGGCGGTCAAGGCCGCCTGGGACGTGTTCACCAGCCGCACTCCGCTGCTGGGGGATCGGGAGACCAGCGTGGACGAGGCCGTGGCCTGGACCCGGGCCAACCGGGAGGCCTGAACGCCGCGGGTAGCGCACGCCGAGGGCGAACCCGGAGACGCGGCTTTAGCACTCGCGTTGACTGAGTGCTAAAGCCACGCGTAGATTCTCCTGGTGGCGCGTGAGGTGCTTCGGCGGCCTCGCGCGACCCGCACCTCACCCGTGCCGGACCGACCCCCGCGACGGCGGCTCGACACCCCGGGATGCGGCAACCAGTCATTTACCCACCCAATCAAGAAGCGAGAAGGGGAGGACGACATGTCGATCTCCATCAAGCCGCTCGAGGACCGCATCGTCGTGCAGACGGTCGAGGCCGAGCAGACCACCGCGTCCGGTCTGGTCATTCCGGACACCGCCAAGGAGAAGCCGCAGGAGGGCAAGGTCGTGGCCGTGGGCCCGGGCCGTGTCGACGACTCCGGCAAGCGCATTCCCGTCGACGTCGCCGAGGGCGACGTCGTCATCTACTCCAAGTACGGCGGCACCGAGGTCAAGTACGACGGCGAGGACTACCTGATCCTGTCCGCCCGCGACGTCCTGGCGGTCGTCACCCGCTGACCCGGCCGTTCGTCGGCGTTTTGACGTTATTGCCGCTGTGGGGTGGCAGGCAGATGCCTGCCACCCCACAGTCGCGTTCCGGGGGAGCCCGTTGCGAGCCGTGGGCAGAGCATGCCGGGGGCTCCGTCCATTTTGCCGAGCCGGCCGCCCCAGCGGCCGCGGCGACGGGCCGCTGCGGGTCTCCGACGTGCGGCGGACGGCGCTCCCGCTCTACGATGCAGGCGTGAGCGAGCCGATCACCAGCCCCGACATCTTTGCCCCCACCGGACTGACCTACGACGACGTCCTCCTGCTGCCCAGGCTGACCGACGTCATCCCCTCCGAGGTCGACACGACCTCCCGCCTGACCCGCAGGATCTGCCTGGCCACCCCGCTGCTGAGCGCCGCCATGGACACCGTCACCGAGTCCGACATGGCCATCGCCATGGCCCGGCAGGGCGGCATCGGCATCCTGCACCGCAACCTGTCGATCGAGGAGCAGGCCCAGCACGTGCGCCGCGTCAAGCGCTCGGAGTCCGGCATGGTCTCCGACCCGGTGACGGTGGGCCCGGACGCCACCATCTCCCAGCTGGACGAGCTGTGCGGCCACTACAAGGTCTCCGGCCTGCCGGTGGTCGACGACGCCGGCAACCTGCTGGGCATCATCACTAACCGCGACCTGCGCTTCGTGCCGCCCGAGCGCTGGGACAACCTGACGGTGCGCGAGTGCATGACTCCGCGCGAGCGGCTGATCACCGGGCCCGCCGGCATCTCCCGGGAGGACGCCAAGGCGCTGCTGGCCGAGCACCGCATTGAGAAGCTGCCGATCATCGACGCCGACGGCCGCCTGTCCGGGCTGATCACCGTCAAGGACTTCGTCAAGACCGAGCAGTACCCCAACGCCACCAAGGACGAGGCGGGCCGCCTGGTGGTCGGCGCCGCCGTCGGCTACTGGGGCGACACCTGGGAGCGGGCGGGCGCCCTGGCCGAGGCCGGCGTGGACGTGATCGTGGTGGACACCGCCAACGGCGGGGCCAAACTGGCCCTGGAGATGATCTCCCGCCTCAAGCACGATCCGGCCTTCGCCGACATCGAGGTGATCGGCGGCAACGTGGCCACCCGCGAGGGCGCCCAGGCGCTCATCGACGCCGGCGTGGATGCCGTCAAGGTGGGGGTGGGGCCCGGCTCCATCTGCACCACCCGCGTGGTCGCCGGCGTCGGCGTGCCCCAGGTGACCGCCGTCTACGAGGCCGCCCGTGCCTGCACCCCGGCGGGCGTGCCGCTGATCGCCGACGGCGGGCTGCAGTACTCCGGTGACATCGCCAAGGCGCTGGTGGCCGGGGCCGATACCGTCATGCTCGGCTCCCTGCTGGCCGGCTGCACCGAGTCCCCCGGGGACCTGGTGTTCGTCAACGGCAAGCAGTGGAAGCGCTACCGCGGCATGGGCTCGCTCGGCGCGATGACTTCGCGCGGCCGCAAGTCCTACTCCAAGGACCGCTACTTCCAGGCCGACGTCTCCGGGGATGACAAGATCATCCCCGAGGGCATCGAGGGGCAGGTGCCCTTCTCGGGCTCCCTGGCCGACGTCGTCTACCAGCTGGTCGGCGGGCTGCACCAGTCGATGTTCTACGTGGGTGCTCGCACCATCCCGGAGCTGAAGGCCAACGGCCAGTTCGTGCGCATCACCGCGGCCGGGCTCAAGGAGTCCCACCCGCACGACGTGAAGATGACCGTCGAGGCCCCCAACTACACCGGCCGCGACTCCTGAGGACGCGTCCGTCGCGGCGTCGGCCGCAGCGGCTTCGTCACATCCCCGCGGGCAGCGGCCAGTCCGGGGCGACGTCGGGCGTGCGGCCGCGGCGGCGCAGGAACTCATTGAATGACTCCGCCCAGTCGCGGTGCGCCGCCGCCTGCCAGCTCATTAGCTCGGTGCGCGGAATGCGGGTGATCTCCGGGTGGGCGAAGGCCATGGCGTCGAGCACGTCCAGGGTGGCGACCACGTCCACCTCGGCGGTGTGCAGGCCGGCGGCCTCGGGGTCGATCCCGTAGAAGCCGCACAGGTCCGTCAGGCGCCGCTTGCCCCTGCGGTAGCGGTCCACCCGCCGGTCGATCACCAGCGGATCCACCACCGGTCCCAGCTCCCGGCCCAGCCGTTGGCGCAAGGTGGGCAGGCCGTGGCGGATCAGTTCGGACTCCAGCAGCGTCAGGTCGTAGGCGGCGTTGTAGGCGACCACGGGCGTGCCCGCCGCCATCGCCGCAGCCAGTGCCGCGGACACCTCCTCCAGCACCTCGCCGGCCGGACGGCCCTCGGTGCGGGCGCGTTCGGTGCTGATGCCGTGCACGGCCGTGGCGGAGGCGGGGATCGCCACGCCCGGGTCCGCCAGCCAGGTGGTCACCTGCTGGGTGCGGGTGCCGTCTGTGCGCAGCGGGCCGCGGGCGACTAAGGCCGCCGTCACCAGCCGATCGGCGGTGGGGCAGACCCCGGTGGTCTCGGTGTCGAAGCCGAGCAGCGGGCCTGCGGCCCAGGAGGCGTGCGGCGTGGCCGTGGCGGGGCGTGATGGCTGGCTCATGGCTCCGAGTGTGCCACCGGCCACCGACACGAATAACGGCCGGCCGCGGCACCACCCGGTTCCCCTGTCCCCTCCGCCGAGATCGGTTGAAGTCACGCACCGAGACCGGTCGATACAACTACCGAGACCGGTCGATGTGGCGGCCGGCTATTCCCCGTCTTGGCGGGGGCCGTCCATGCTGATGACGCTATGCGCACCTGTTTCCGCCACGAACACGCGTTTTGGAGGTTTACACGTGCCTTATACCTGCAAAGCTTCAACTACTCGTGTCTCTGAGGAGAACTCGTGTTTGAGCGGCCAAGTCGTGTTTGTGGCGTGGCCGGAGCGGGCAAACCGGTGCGCGTGCCGGGCGGGATGTCAAAAACGATGACAAATGGCTCAGCGGCGTCCCATGCATGCGCTGCGTACCGTTGGAATTGCAACGTTCGCAGGTGCGTGTTCAAGCTGGCCGCCGGTGTTTGTCAGCGATTGTGACACCTCCCGGCCCGGGGCCGCCCCTTAACGGCGCTACCACTTGCTCCCCGCCGTGGACGCCGCCGATATGGCGGCCGACAGCCGTCGATACCGGCCGACGGCGACTCCCAGGGGGACTTGCCCGCTACGATGCTCGCCATGAGCGGTGAGATCGAGATCGGGCGGGACAAGCGCGCCCGTCAGGCCTACTCCTTCGACGACATCGCGCTGGTCCCGGCGCGCCGCACCCGTGACGTGCGGGACGTGCGTGTTGGCTGGCAGCTGGATGCCTACCACGTGGACCTTCCGGTAATGGCCTCGCCCATGGACTCGGTGATGAGTCCCGAGACGGCGATCCTGGTTGGCCGGCTCGGCGGCATCGGCGTGCTGGACCTGGAGGGACTGTGGACCCGCTACGAGGACCCGGCCCCCGCGCTGGAGCGCATCCGCTCCGCCACGCCCGAGCAGGCCACCGCCGTGCTTCAGGACGTCTACCGGCCCCCGGTGCGCCCTGAACTGATCGCCGCCCGGCTGGAACAGATCCGCCAGGCCGGCGTCGTCGTCGCGGGGCGGCTCAGCCCCTCGCAGACCCAGCGGCACTGGCGCACCGTCGTCGACGCCGGTGTGGACCTGCTGGTCATCCGCGGCTCGGTCGTCTCGGCGGAGCATGTGTCGGGCTCGGTTGAGCCCCTCAACCTCAAGCGCTTCATCTACGAACTGGATGTGCCCGTGGTGGTGGGCGGAGTCACCACGTACACGGCCGCCCTGCACCTGATGCGCACCGGTGCGGCGGGCGTGCTCGTCGGCCAGGGCGGCGGCGCCTCCTCCTCGGTGCGGCAGGTGCTGGGCCTGCACATGCCCATGGCCACCGCCGTCGCCGACGTGGCCGCGGCCCGGCGCGACTACATGGACGAATCCGGCGGTCGCTACGTGCATGTCATCGCCGACGGCTCGGTCGGCAACTCCGGCGACGTCGTCAAGGCCATCGCCTGCGGTGCCGACGCCGTCATGCTCGGTGCCGCCCTGGCGCGCGCCCAGGAGGCTCCCGGCGGCGGCTTCCACTGGGGCGCCGAGGCGCGCCACGAGCGGCTGCCCCGCGGCTATCGCAGCTACGTCGGCACGGTCGGCACCATGGAGCAGATCCTCTCCGGCCCCTCGGATCGGGCCGACGGCACTCTGAACATCATGGGTGCCCTGCGCCGCACGCTCGCCACCACCGGCTACGCCGACGTCAAGGAGCTCCAGCGCGTCGAGATCGTCGTCGCCCCCTACGAGCCGAGCTGACGGAGCCACGGCCCGGCGAGGGGCTGTGGGTGTTTGACGCCACGCATTTCTTCGGTTATAAAATAATCCTAGCGCCGGACCGCGCCGCTGCGGTCGCCCCACAGGCGCCGTTGGCACCCATCCGCACCCCCAGTAATGTCAAAGGAGACGTCGTGCCCGACTCTCGTTCTGTTCACCTGCGCCGCGGCGGCACTTCACTCGTCCTGGGCCTCCTGTCCGATCGCCACCCGGTGGTGCGCCACTGGGGCGAGGACCTGGGCGAGCTCGATGACGGGGCGCTGGCGGACGTCGGCCTGGCCCAGAACATGAGCACCGGTTCCAACCAGAGCTGGACCACACCGGATCTGCCCGTGCTGCCGCTGCCGCATCTGGGCTGGTCGGCCCGCCCGGCCGTTCTGCTGCACCGCGCGGACGGCTCCGCCTTCTCCGTCCACCCCGAGACCGTCACCCACAGCGTCGAGACCGTTGATGCTCCGGGCGGGCATGCCGACGTGGTGACCTCCACCGCCGCCGATCCGGTCCACGGCATTGAGCTGACCACCGTGCTGCGGCTGGAGCCGACCGGCCTGGTGCGGCTGCGCGCCGAGGTTACCGACACCGCCGGTCCCGGTGCCGCGGCACTCGAGATCGACGAGCTCACCCCCGTGCTGCCGGTGCCGTCCGACGCCACCGAGCTGCTCGACATGACCGGCCACCACGCCTTCGAGCGCCAGCCGGTTCGCACGCCCTTCAACCCCGGCACCCGCCTGCGCGAGTCGTGGGAGGGCCGCACCGGGCACGACGCCGCTACCTGGCTGGCCGCGGGCACTTCCGGCTTCGGCTGGCGGCGCGGTCGCGTCCACGCCGTCCACCTCGCCTGGTCCGGCAACACCCGCGTACTCGCCTCACACCCGCAGCAGGGCCACCGGCTGCTGGGTGGTGGGGAGCTGCTCCAGCCAGGTGAGATCGTGCTCGGCCCCGGTCAGTCATACGCCACTCCCTGGCTGGTGGGCTCCTGGGGCGAGGGCCTGGACGCGCTGGTCGCCCGGGCACACGCACACGTGCGCGCCCTGCCCTCCTACCCGACCCGGCCCCGGCCCGTCCTGCTGAACACCTGGGAGGCCGTCTACTTCAAGCACAACCTCCGCACCCTCAAGGCCCTGGCCGATGAGGCCGCGGCAATCGGGATTGAGCGCTTCGTCGTCGACGACGGCTGGTTCGGCTCCCGCCGCGGCGACACCTCCGGCCTGGGGGACTGGCAGGTGTCCGCGGAGGTCTGGCCCACCGGGTTGGAGCCGCTGGCCGAGCACGTGCGCGCCCTCGGCATGGAAATGGGACTGTGGTTCGAGCCCGAGATGGTCAACCTCGACTCCGATCTCGCCCGCAGCCACCCCGAATGGGTGCTGTCCGACGGCGCCGGGGGCGCCATCGAGCACCGTCACCAGCGGGTCCTGGACCTGACCGCACCGGGCGCCTGGGACTACCTCTACCAGGCCATCAGCGACCTGGTGGAACGGCTGGGCCTCGCCTACATCAAGTGGGACCACAACTCCACCGTGCTCGCCGCCGGGCACATGGCCCCCAACGCCGCGCTGGGCACCCGCTACGGCGCCCCCGCCGTCCACGAGCAGACCCTTGCCCTCTACCGGCTCCTGGACGCCCTCCACGAGCGCTTCCCGGACCTGGAGATCGAGTCCTGCTGCGGTGGCGGCGGACGCATCGACCTCGGCATCATCGAGCACACCCAGCGGGTGTGGACCTCCGACTGCAACGACGCCCACGACCGCGCCAACATCAACCGCGGCACCATGACGCTGCTGCCCCCCGAGCTGATCGGCACCCACGTGGGTGCCGGATGCGACCACACCACGCTGCGCAGCCTGGACATCTCCTTCCGGGCGGCCACCGCCCTGTGGGGGCACATGGGCGTGGAGTGGGACCTGCTGTCCGCCACCGATACGGACAAGCAGGGTCTTGCTGAGCTGATCGACCTGCACAAGCAGCTGCGTCCGCTGCTGCACGCGGGCACGGTCGTCCACGCCGACGTCGATGAGGACGACGCCGTGCGCATCCAGGGAGTCGTCGCCCCCGACCGCTCCGAGGCCCTGTACGGCCTGACCAGTCTGGGGCAGGCACTGACCTGGCCCGGCTCGCCCCGGCCCCTGCCCGGCCTGGACCCGGGGCGCACCTACCGGGTGCGGCTGGCGGCCCCCCTGTACGAGGGGCACGTGTACCGGGCTGCCTGGACGCGGCCGGAGGGCGTGGTCCTGCCGGGCTCCTACCTGGTGACCACCGGACTCTCACTGCCCGTGATCCACCCAGACCACTCGTTGCTCGTACGCGTAACCGCCGTATGAACTCCCGTTGACCGCGATTCCCCCCAACTTGGTCCGGCACGGCGCTGCTCGCCGACGCCGTGCCGGACCATCAGTTTTCAGATCCAATCCCCTCGCCAGGAACGGAGCAACCATCCATGTCCACCACCGCCGCGGCCACGCCGTCGCTGCGCAGGAAACCGAAGGATGATCGCCTGCTCGGCATCGCCTTCATCATTCCTGCCGCAATCGGCCTGATCGCCTTCTATATCTGGCCCCTCATCCGGGGCATCTGGCTGTCCTTCACCGAGTACAACCTGCTGACCCCGGAGCAGTTCACCGGCCTGGCCAACTACCGGCGCATGATCGGCGACTCCATCTTCTGGAACGCCGTGTGGGTGACGCTGGAGTATGTCGTGATCAACATCGGCCTCCAGACGATCCTCGCCCTGATCATCGCCGTGCTCATGCAGCGCCTGACCCAGTCCACGCTGGTGCGCTCGATCGTGCTGACCCCCTACCTGGTGTCCAACGTCGTCGTCGCCATGCTGTGGCTGTGGATCCTGGACAACACGCTGGGCATCTCCAACGAGATCATCTCGGCCATCACCGGGGAGAGCGTCAACTTCTTCTCCTCCGCCCTGGCCATCCCCACCATCGCCGTCATCAACGTGTGGCGCCACGTGGGCTACACGGCGCTGCTGATCTTCGCCGGACTGCAGTCGATCCCGGGCACGGTCTACGAGGCCGGCAAGATGGACGGCGCCAGCGAGTGGACCATGTTCTGGAAGATCACGGTGCCGCTGCTGCGCCCCATTCTGGCGCTGGTGCTGATCATGACGATGATCGGCTCCTTCCAGGTCTTCGACACCGTCTCGGTGACCACCCAGGGCGGCCCGGTCAATGCCAGCCGCGTGCTGCAGTACTACATCTACGACATGGCCTTCGGGCGCTTCCAGTTCGGCTACGCCTCCGCCATGGCGGTGGGTCTGCTCATCGTCCTGGCGGCCATCACGATTCTCCAGTACCGCATGACCCGTGCGGGCGAGACGGACCTGGACTGAGAGGAACGACGAACCATGAGCACTCTCACCACCACCGCCCCCGCCGCCGGTGCGAGCCCCGACGCCGAGGTCGGCCGCACGCGAAAGAATGGCCTTTCGGTCGGCCGGGTCATCGCCTGGATCTTCATGGCCCTGGTCATGGTCCTCACGATCCTGCCGTTCTACTGGGTGCTGCGCACCGCCCTGTCCTCCAACGCCGGGATCACCGCCGATCCCACCTCCATCCTGCCGGTCGACATCAACCTGCGCGGCTTCGCCCGCGTATTCGGCATGCAGTCCACCGAGGAGGCCCTGGCCGACGGCGGCTCCGGCGCCTCCATGAACTTCTGGATCTACCTGCGCAATTCGGTGATCGTGTCCACCCTGGTCACTGTCGGGCAGGTGTTCTTCTCCGCCATGGCCGCCTACTCCTTCGCCCGCCTGCGCTGGCGCGGCCGCGACGCCGTGTTCACCCTGTTCCTGGCCGCCCTCATGGTGCCCTCGATCTTCACGCTGCTGCCCAACTTCGTGCTGGTCAAGGAGATCGGGCTGATCGACAACCTGTTGGGCGTGGCCCTGCCGACCATGTTCATGACGCCCTTCGCGGTGTTCTTCCTGCGGCAGTTCTTCATGAACATCCCCCGGGAGCTGGAGGAGGCCGCCCTGCTCGACGGCGCCTCCAAGATCAGGGTGTTCTTCCAGCTGATCCTGCCGATGGCCGCCGCGCCCATCAGCACGCTGGCGATCATCACCTACATCACCGCCTGGAACGACTACTTCTGGCCCCTGCTGGTGTCCTACACGGACTCCTCGCGCGTGCTGACCGTGGCCGTCGCCGTGTTCCGGTCCCAGGCGCCCACGTCCGGCACCGACTGGTCCGGCCTCATGGCCGCGACGCTCGTTGCCGCCCTGCCCATGCTGCTGCTGTTCATGGCGTCAGCCAAGCGCATTGTCAACTCCATCGGCTTCACCGGAATCAAGTGAGGAACGAGATGAATCACAAACTCATGCTCACCCGCCGAGGCCTGCTCACCGGCGCCCTCGCCGGCGCCACGGCACTGACGCTGGCGGCCTGCTCAGGCGGCGACAGACAGTCCAAGTCCAACACGATCGACTACTGGCTGTGGGACGCCAGCCAGGAGCCCGCCTACCAGGAGTGCGCCAAGCGGTTCAAGGAGAAGACGGGCATCACCGTCAACATCACCCAGATCGGCTGGAACGACTACTGGACCAAGCTGACGGCCGGATTCATCGCCGGCACTGGCCCGGACGTATTCGTCGACCACATTGCCAAGTTCGCCCAGTTCGTCGACCTGGACGTGCTCGTGCCGCTGGACGAGCAGGCCGCCTGGTCCGGCGTAGACGAATCCGCCTTCCAGGAGGGCCTGCTGGACCTGTGGAAGGGCGAGGACGGACGCCAGTACGGCTGCCCCAAGGACTGGGACACCGAGGCCATCTTCTACAACCAGGACATGCTTGCCGAGGCGGGTATCTCCGAGGAGGAGATCCAGAACTGCGACTGGAACCTCGAGGACGGCGGCAGCTTCGAGCGCATCCTTGCCCGCCTCACCGTGGACCGCAACGGCGTGCGCGGCGACGAGGAGGGCTTCGACCCCAAGCACGTGAAGGTGTACGGCCTCGGCATTCAGGACTCCGGGTCCAACGACGGTCAGACCCAGTGGAGCCCCTTCACCGCCACGGTGGGGAACTGGCACTACACGGACAAGGAGACCTGGGGCACTCACTACCGCTATGACGAGGAGGACTTCCAGCGCACTCTGGACTGGTACTTCGGCCTGGTGGACAAGGGCTTCCTGAACCCCAACGGGGCCTTCTCCGACGCCACGAGCACGGACATCCAGCTCGGCTCGGGCTCGATCGCGCTGGCGATCCACGGGGCCTGGATGTTCAACACCTTCGCGGGCCTGGACATCAACGTGGGCATCGCGCCCACCCCGATCGGACCCAACGGCAACCGCGCCTCCCTGTTCAACGGCCTGGGAGACTCGATCGTCAAGGACTCCGACAAGATCGATCTGGCCGCACAGTGGGTCGCGTTTCTGGGCACGGCCGAGGCGCAGGACATCGTCGCCTCCTACGGCATCGTGTTCCCGGCGATCTCCTCCTCCACGGACAAGGCCATCGAGGTGTTCGAGAAGACCGGCCTGTCAACCGAGCCGTTCACTGTGCACCTGGAGGAGGGCGGGCAGACCTTCTTCTTCCCGCTGACCTACTTCGGGGCCGACGTCAACGCGATCATCTCGCCGGCAGTGGATGCGGTCTGGGTGGATCGGGTGCCGGCGTCGACGCTCACCGGCTACAACGACCAGGTCAACCTGATGTTCGAAACCTCTGTTCACAGCGAACGAGACCCCCAACCGCATTCCTTGCGGTATTCGCCGCCGTCCGACGGCGAAGTCGGGTAGTGTGAGCCTGACATCAGCCATCGTGCTGGTTCTCATCGGCGCACAGATGCAGTCCCTGCATCCCGGGCGCCGGTCCCGGTTCTCTCTAAGGAGTACATATGGCCCAGGTCACCGCCACAATCGCCTCCAAGGTCGGCCTCCACGCCCGCCCCGCCGCGACCTTCGTCAAGGCCGTCGCCGAGAAGGGCGTCCCCGTCACCATCGCCAAGGAGGGCGGCGCCCCCGTTGACGCCTCCTCCATCCTGGGCGTCATGACGCTCGGTGCCGGCTTCGGCGACGTCGTCACCCTTGCCTCGGACGCCGACGGCGCCGACGGCGCCCTGGAGGAGCTCAAGGCCCTCCTCGAGACCGACCTCGACGCCTGACGCACTGGCGCCGCAAGACGCGCCGCCTGCCCTCCGCCTCGCCGAGGCGGGTGCGCAGGCGGCGCGTCTTGCGCTTTGCGGAGCCGGTAGGGTGCGCCCATGACGATCATTGCAGCGGCGGACGGCTCCGCCCTGGGGAACCCCGGCCCCGCCGGCTGGGCCTGGTACGTGGATGAGGACTGCTGGGCCGCGGGCGGCTGGGAGAACTCCACCAACAACCGCGGCGAGCTCACCGCCGTGCTGGAGCTGCTGCGCGCGACGGCGCAGGCGGGCCTGGCCGGTGAGGAACTGCTCATTCAGGCCGACTCCCAGTACGTCATCAACTCCCTGACCAAGTGGATCCACGGCTGGAAGCGGCGCGGCTGGCGCAAGGGTGACGGCAAGCCGGTGCTCAACGACGACCTCATGAGGCAGCTGGATGCGGCCATGCGCGGGCGCGAGGTGCGTTTCGAGTGGGTACGCGGGCACGTCGGCCACCCCATGAACGAGGCCGCCGACCAGCGCGCCCGCGCCGCCGCCACGGCCTACCAGCGGGGCACCGTCGTACCCGAGGGCCCCGGCTGGACCCGGCCCGGTGCAGATGCGGTGCCCGACTCCGCAGAGCCGAGACCCGCGCCGCGGCAAGCCCCGAGCCGAGCCGAGACGCTCTTCTGACTCCGGTGCCCGGTCGGCCTCAGATGAGCGTCATGGCCTGGCGGGCGATGGCCAGCTCCTCATTGGTGGGGTAGACCAGCACGGCGATGGCCGAGTCCGGGGCGGAGACGATGCGGCCGGTGCCGGAGCGAACCGCGTTCTTCTCGGCGTCCAGGCGCATGCCCATGAACCCCAGGCGCTCCACCAGTTCGGCGCGCAGCCGGTCGTCGTTCTCGCCGATGCCGGCGGTGAAGGTCAGGGCGTCCAGACCGCCCATGACGGCGGTGTAGGCGCCCACGTACTTCACCAGGCGGTGCAGGTAGATGTCCATGGCGTCGCGGGCGTCCTGCTCGCCGGCGTCGATGCGCTTCCACACCTCCCGCATATCGTTGTCTCCGGCCAGGCCCTTCATGCCGGACTCCCGGTTGAACAGGTAGTCGATCTCGTCCACGCTCATGCCGGCCACCCGGCCCAGGTGGAACACCGCCGCCGGGTCGATGTCACCGGTGCGTCCGCCCATGACCAGACCCTCCAGCGGGGTCAGCCCCATGGAGGTGTCCACGGCGCGGCCGGCCACCACGGCGGAGGCGGAGGCGCCGTTGCCCAGGTGCAGCACCACCTGCTTGAGGTCGTCGCGGCCCAGCAGCTCGGAGACGGCGCCGGAGACGAACTGGTGGGAGGTGCCGTGCGCGCCATAGCGGCGGATGGAGTACTTGTCAGCCACGTCCCGCTTGAGGGCGTAGCGGGCGGCCTCCTCCGGCAGGTTCTGGAAGAAGGCGGTGTCGAACACGGCCACGTGCGGCACGTCGGACAGCAGCTCCAGGCCCACCTCGATGCCCTTGAGGTGGGCGGGATTGTGCAGCGGACCGAGCGGCACCAGCTCGCTGATCTTGGTGATCACGTCCTCGTCAACCAGGGCGGGGCCGGAGAAGTAGCGCCCGCCCTGAACCACCCGGTGGCCGACGGCCACGATGTTCGCCTCGGACAGGGCCGGGCCCTTCTCGTCGAACAGGCGCAGCACCTCCGCCAGGCCGTACCCGTGGTCAGGCACCGGCTCGTCCAACTGGGTCTTCTCGCCGGCGTGCCGGTGGATGATCGTGCCGGCCTCCTCACCGATGCGCTCAACCAGTCCAGAGGCCAGGGACTGGCCGGAGTCGGGGTCGACGAGCTGGTACTTGATGGAGGAGGAGCCGGAGTTGATGACGAGAACGGTCCGGGTAGTCACAATGAGCCTTTCTGCGGTTCGGGAGAAGACGAAACTTGGGAATGCGCCTGGGCCGCCGCGGGTGTGCGGCGGCCCAGGCGCCGGGTCAGGCCTGGGCCTGAACGGCGGTGATGGCGACGGTGTTGACGATGTCCTCCACCAGCGCGCCACGGGAGAGGTCGTTGACCGGCTTGTTCAGACCCTGCAGCACCGGTCCGATGGCGACGGCCCCCGAGGAGCGCTGCACGGCCTTGTAGCCGATGTTGCCGCTGGACAGGTCGGGGAAGATGAACACGTTGGCGCGGCCGGCCACCTCCGACCCGGGCGCCTTCTTGGCGGCGACGGTCGGGTCGATGGCGGCGTCGTACTGGATGGGGCCCTCGACGGCGAGCTCCGGCGCCTTCTCCCGCACGATCTCGGTGGCCTCGCGCACCTTGTCCACGTCCGCGCCCTTCCCGGAGGTGCCGGTGGAGAAGGACAGCATGGCCACCCGCGGCTCCACGCCGAACTGGCGGGCCGTCTCGGCCGAGGAGATGGCGATGTCGGCCAGCTGCTCGGCGGTCGGGTCGGGGTTGACGGCGCAGTCGCCGTACACCAGCACCCGGTCCTCCAGCAGCATCAGGAACACCGAGGACACGATGGAGGTGCCCGGCTTGGTCTTGATGATCTGGAAGGAGGGGACGATGGTGTGCGCGGTGGTGTGGGCGGCCCCCGAGACCATGCCGTCGGCGTCGCCCATGTGCACCATCATGGTGCCGAAGTAGGACACGTCCTGGACCTGCTCGCGCGCCTGCTCCAGGGTGACGCCCTTCTTGGCGCGCAGGCGGGCGAACTCCTCGGCGTACTTCTCCAGCAGCTCGGGGCTGTCGGTGGGCACGACCCGGGCGGCGGAGATGTCCAGCCCCAGCTCGGCGGCGCGCGCCCGCACCGTGGCCTCGTCGCCCAGCAGGATCAGGTCGGCGATGCCCCGGCGGGCGATGACGTCGGCGGCGCGCAGGATGCGGTCGTCGTCGGGCTCCGGCAGGACGATCGTCTTGCGGTTGCCCCGGGAGCGCTCGATCAGCTCGGCTTGGAACATGATGGGGGTGACGACCTCGCTGGGCTCCACCTCCAGGGCGGCCAGCAGGGCGTCGACGTCGGCCTCCTGCTCGAAGGTGGTCACGGCGACGTCGAGCTTGCGGGAGGATGCCTGCCCCAGCCCGCCCTGCAGCGAGCCGGCCACCGAGGCGGCGGCGAAGGTATCCAGCGGGGAGGTCATTACCGGCAGCGGCAGCCGCAGCCCCTTGATCAGGCGCAAGGCGTGCGGGGCCACCTCGAAGCCGCCGTTGAGCACCAGCCCGGACAGGTTCGGGAAGCCGGTGGAGGCCTGGGCGGCGGCCAGCGAGATCAGGGCGGCGGACCGGTCGGCGGGGACGATGACGACCTGGCCCTCGTTCAGGCGCTCCAACACGTGGGAGACGTCCATGGCGGCGATGAGCACGCCCTCGGCCTCACGGTCCAGCAGCGCCTCGTCGCCGGAGATCAGGGTGCCCTCGACGGCGTCCATCACCTCGCGCACCGAGGGGGCGCCCAGCAGCGGCACCTCGGGCAGGGTCGTGGTGGTCACTCCCTGCAGGCCCGCCAGGGCGGCGGCGACCGCCGCCCGCGTGTCCGCTGGGCACTTGTTGGCGACGACGGCGACGGTGCGGGCGTGGTTGTCGGCGATCTCGGCCATGGAGACCTCGACGCTGCCGCGCACGTCATCGGGGACGCCCTGCCCGGAGACCACCAGCAGCACGGGCACGCCGATATTCGCGGCCACGCGGGCGTTGAGGGCCAGCTCGGGATTGCCGACGACGTCGGAGAAGTCAGAGCCGTCGATGATGACGACGTCGTGGTCGCGGGCGACCGCCCGGTAGGCAGCGACGATGCGGGACAGTGCCTCGTCGGGGTCGGCGTGGAACTCATCCCAGGTCACGCCGATGCACTGCGCGGCCGGTGTGGTGGAGCCGCAGCGGCGCAGCAGCAGGTCGAGGAAGGGCTCGTTCTCGCGGGAGGCGACGAAGGGGCGGAAGACGCCGACCTTCGCCACGACTTTCGTCAGGGAGGCGACCAGGCCCAGGGCCACGGTCGACTTGCCGGTGCTGGCATTGGGAGAGGCGATGTAAATGCTGCGCGCCACGGTTCGGATGTCCTTTTCGCGTCTCGACGTCGAGTGGGGTGCGCCGCGGGCGGCCGTAGCGCATCGGACCTAAGTCTGCCCCAATTGGCGCGATCTTGGGGGCCGCAGAGTCGGCCTACGCACGTTTATGTCCGACTTTTTGGTCACTTGCCGGGCGGGAGCAGCGGGAGCAGTGGGACGGGCGCGGGCGGGAGGAGGTGTGGCCGGGCCGGCGGGAGCGGCCCGAGGTACGAGGGCCGCGGGTGGTAAGCCGAGGCCGCCTCCTCCCGCCCGTCATGGGGCGGCCGGGGCGGTTGCCATTCAGAGCTTGGCGGCTGCCGCGAGCAGGTTGGCGGCCGAGAGCTGCAGTCCCTCGACGTTGCCGTAGTCGGCGTCCTCGTGCTCGATGTTGACGTTCATGTCCGGGTTGACGGCGGTGATGGTGCGCAGGAACTCGGCCCAGTAGTCGGTGTCGTGTCCCAGGCCGAGGGCGACGAACCGCCAGGCGGGGTCCTGCGGCCAGGCAGCGCACCAGTAGCCGTAGGCGACCGGGGTCTTGTTCTCCGCCTCGGCGGGGACCGGTACGAAGTCCGTGTCGAGCACGCCGCGGTAGGCGGCGCCGGGGAAGACCTTGGTGTCCTTGGCGTGGACGTGGCCGACGAGGCTCCCCAGGCGCTTGGTGGCGGCGATCGGGTCCATCTGCTGCCAGAACAGGTGCGAGGGGTCCATATTCACCTTGATGTTCGTGGCCCCGGTCTCCTCCACCAGTCGTTCGAAGGAGGGAATGTTGAAGACCAGGTTGCGCGGGTGCAGCTCCAGGCAGACCTGCACTCCGTGGTCCCGGGCCAGGGCGTCGATCTCCTTGAAGAAGGGCACCACCACGCTCCACTGGTAGGCGAGGATCTCCATGTCGATGCCGTTCCACGGGTTGACCACCCAGGTGGGGTACTTCGCCGTCGGGTCGGTGCCGGGAGTGCCGGACATGGTGACGATCTCGCCGACGCCGAGCAGGCCCGCCAGCTTGATGGCGTTGCGGATGTCCTCGGCGTGCTTGATGCCCTCGGCGGGCAGCGGCGAGGTGGGGTTGCCCGAGGTGTTCAGGCCGGACAGGCGCATGCCGCGCTCGGCGAAGACGCCCAGGTAGTCCTCCCGGGCCGCCTGGGAGGCGAGCAGGGCGTCCACCGGGCAGTGTGGGGAGGGGATGAATCCGCCGACGTTGACCTCGGCGCCGGTCAGGCCGGCCTCCTTGAGGACGTCGAGGGCGGCTTCCAGGGGTCGGTCGGACAGGCACGCGGTGTAGGCGCCGTAGTTGAGTGCCATGGTGGGTCTCTCCTTCGAGTGTGGTTGGTAGGTGTGGCCGTATGGCGGGGTCAGCGGTTGAAGGGGGTGAGGTCGACGGCGGCGCCGCCGTTGGCGGCGGAGGTGGCTACGGCGTCGGCGATGAGCATCTCGCGGTAGCCGTCGGCGAAGGTGGCGCAGGGCGGCAGCGCGCCCTCGGTGACTCCGGCGACTTGCTGCAGGAAGGCGTAGGCCTGGTAGGTGAACTGCTCGATCTGGGTCAGGCCCACCCCGCCGAAGGCCATGGACGAGCCGCGTGCGAAGTAGGGGAAGGTGGGGTTGACCAGCACCTGGCGGGCGCCGCCCAGGCCGGCGGGGGAGTTCACGTCGTCGAGCTTGATCTCGCCGCAGCGGGCCAGGTCCCAGGAGGCCCGCCCCTTGGTGCCCAGCACGTCCAGCATCATGGCGTTGGGCATGTTCCAGGCCACGCGCGAGCAGGAGAAGGTGCCGACCGCGCCGCTGGCGAAGTGCCCGGTGAAGGTGGCGACGTCGTCGTTGGTGACCTCGGCCAGCTCCACCGCGTAGGTGTCCAGGGCGGTGCCGCGGGTGACGTGCCCCTTGGCGACGGGCCGCTGCTTGATGGAGGTCATCATGGCGCCGCCGGAGACGGACACCAGCGGCCCGCAGATGAGCTCGGCGGTGTCGATCAGGTGGCTGCCGACGTCGCCCAGGGCGCCGGAGCCCATGGGGCCGGAGTAGCGCCAGGCCATCGGGGTGTTGGGGTCGACGCCGTAGTCGCACCAGTAGCGGCCCTCGAAGTGGTTGATCTCGCCCAGGTGGCCCTCGCGCACCAGCTTGGCGATCTCGGCGATGGCCGCGTTGCGGCGGTAGGTGAAGCCGACGGCGGTGACTGTGCCGGCGGCCCGCTCGGCCTCGGCCATGGCCCTGGCGGACTCCAGCGTGTCCGCCAGGGGCTTCTCGCACAGCACGTGCTTGCCGGCGCGGATCAGGGCCTCGGCGATCTCGCGGTGCAGGGCGTTGCCGACCACGATGGAGACGATGTCGATGCTGGGGTCGTCGGCGATGTCGCGCCAGTCGGTGACGGCCTTCTCGTAGCCGTAGCGTTCGGCGGCGTCCTTGGCGAAGGGCTCGTAGGCGTCGGCGATGGCGGCCAGGCGGATCTTGGGCAGGCCGAGGTCGTAGACGGTGCCGACCTGGCGCCAGGCGTTGGCGTGGGTGGTGCCGGCCATGCCGGCTCCGATGACGGCGACTGACAGAGAGGTGTGGCTCATGGTTTGTCCTCGTTGACGGTGGTAGTGATGGCATGCGTGCGTGAGCGGCGGCAGATGCCGACTGCGGGCAGCGGCAGGGGGTGTGGCGCCACAAATTCACGCGCGTGAATTCCTTGAGGAGAGTATGGTCTGCGTGCGCTCGGCTCGTCAAGGGGCGGGAGTCGATGAGTCTGAAATTAGTCAGGACAAACCCGGTATGCCTCGGAGCTCTTCCGCTTCTCCCGGCCGACGCTTCACGACCCTGGGGTACGCTGCACGACCCTGGGGTACGCTGCACGACCCTGGGGTGGTCGTGATCTGTACCCCAAGGTCGTGAATTGCCTCTAAGGTCGTGCGGTGCGGCCGCCGACGCGTGCGGCCGCGGCCGCTTCGGCAGGGCTCATAGAATCCGCGAATCACACCGCCCGCCCGTACTCGGGCGAGGAGCTCGGACGGGCCGTCGGTACGCAGCGTCGTAGGAGGAAGTGCATGCCTCGAGATAGCGCCTCGCGCATCACCATCGCCATGGTCGCGGCGCGCTGTGGTCGGTCGGTGTCTACCGTGTCGGCTGCGCTCAATGGTGCCCCGGGCGTGGCTCCCGCCACCCGCGAGGCGATCCTGCGGACCGCGCGTGAGCTGGGATACGAGGCCGACTCCCGAGCGCGCCTGCTGCGCCGCAGCCACTCCGGGCTGATCGGGGTGAGCTTCGCGGTCGGACAGGCCTTCCAGGGGCTCGTCGTCGACGGCCTGTACCAGGCGTGCGCCGCGCTGGATCACTCCCTGACGCTCGCTGCCGTCACGCCGCACCGCGGCGGGGTCGAGGGACTGCACGCCCTGCTGGCCGACCACTGCGAGGGCCTGGTGCTGGTGGATCCCGCGATCCCGGAGGAGGCGCTCGCCTGGGCCGAGGGACGGGTGCGCACCGTGGTGGTGTGCCGCACCACCGCCGTGGCCGGGATCGACGAGGTGCGCTCGCGCGACGACGTCGGCATTACCGCTCTAATCGATCACCTCGTCGCCACCGGCAGGCGCCGCATCGTCTACCTCGACGGCGGAGCCGAGTCGGCCTCCGCGGCCCGTGTAGCCGCATTCCGCGCCGCCATGGCTGCACACGGCCTGGTTGAGGCGGCGCGGGTGCTCCCCGGCGGGGCCGACGAGGACGCCGGCGCCCGTGGTGCGGCCGTGCTGGCGGAGGAGCCGAGCCTGCCCGATGCCGTCGTCTGCTTCAACGACCATGCCGCCGTCGGGGCGCTCATGGAACTGCGGCGGCGGGGCTTCCGGGTGCCCCGTGAGCTCGCCGTGTGCGGCTACGACGACATTCCCGTGGCGGCGTCGTCGGCATTCTCCCTGACCACGGTGCGCCAGGACGCCGCACTGATTGCCGCGGTGGCGGTGCGCACGCTCCTGGAGCGGGTCCACCCCGGCGCGGGTGTCGATGATCCGCTGGACCTGCCCGGCGGCGTCGTGCGCCAGGCGCGCCCGCAGGGCGGCTGGTCCTACCTGATCGACCCCGAGCTGATCGTGCGTGACTCCACGGCCTGACCCGGCCGCCCACAGTGGGGCGACCGGGTCAAGTGGAGAGGATGCGGCGGGCCGACGGCCATCCGCGGGCGGGTGCCTCAGGCCAGGCGAACCGGGTTGCCGGTGTGGGCGGACTCGGTGGCGGCCTCGGCCAGGCGCAGTGCGGCGACGGCATCGGCGATGCCGGTCGGGGGAGTGGTTCCCGCCTCGACCGCCTCGATGAAAGCCGACAGCTCCAGCCGGTAGGCGTCGGCGTAGCGCTCCAGGAAGAAGTCCAGGTAGGGCTCCTGGGCGTCGGTTACCTCGGCGTTGGACAGGCGCACCGTGTGGGCACGGACGTTCTCCGCCAGCAGGGCGCCGTCCCGGCCCGACGCCTCCAGGCGCTGGTCGTAGCCGGAGGCGCAGTGGCGGTTGTTGATGATCGTCGCCACGGCGCCGCTGGCGGCCTTAAGGGTGACCACGGCGGCGTCGAAGTCGCCGGTCTCGGCGATTACGGGATCCAGGTGCTGGCCCACGGCGTGGACCTCGACGATCTCGCCCAGGAAGAAGCGGGCCGTGTCGAAGTCGTGGATGGTCATGTCGCGGAAGATGCCGCCGGAGACCTTGATGTACTCCGCAGGCGGGGCCGCCGGATCGCGGGAGATGATGGTCAGCTGCTCCAGGACGCCGATCTTCCCCTCCTGCACCGCGGCGTGGATGGCGGCGAAGGACGGATCGAAGCGCCGGTTGAAGCCGAACATGACGGGGGTGGTGATGGCGTCCAGCTCGGCACGGGCCGCCTCCACGTCCTGCATGTCCAGGGCGATCGGCTTCTCGCACAGGACCGCCTTGCCGGCCTTCGCGGCCGCCAGCAGGTGCGGGATGTGCAGCGGTGTGGGGGAGCCGACGACGACGGCGTCGACCTCCGGATCGGCGAAGACCTCCTCGGCCTCCTTGCAGGAGCGCGCGCCGTACTGGGCGGCGAGCTTCTCGGCGGCGTCGCCGAAGGGGTCGCACACCAGCGCGAGGTTGGCCTGTGGGTGAGCGGCGACGGTGCCGGCGTGGACGTGGCCGATGCGGCCGGCGCCGATGATGGCGATGTTGAGCATCTCTTCGTCTCCTCTCACGGCTGGGGCATGATGACGTCGCGTACCAGGGCGTCCAGGTCGGCATCGGCCTGGAGGAAGCCGCGCAGGGTGCGGCGGGTGGCGCCGTAGGACTCGAACTCCTCAGGCGTCATGCCGTCCGGCTCGTAGGCGCGCACGAAGTCCGGGATCGACATCAGCGTCTTCATGATCTCCGGGGCCACGGGAACGTCGATGCGGGGCTCGACCTTGTAGCCGGAGTCGTTGATGAGCTTCTGCCACTTGAAGGGCGGAGAGACCACCAGGTCGCCGCCGACCAGCTCGGACCAGTGCATGACGTTGCGGAAGGCGGCGGACAGGACGCGGGCGCGCAGGCCGCGGGACTGGAACTCCTGGTAGGCGCGCTTGAGCGCGGCCACGCCGCCCCACTCCAGGTGGCCCGGGTCGATGAACAGGTTGTCTCGCTTGGCGACGATCTTGAGCCAGTCGTCCAGGCGGCCGCCCATGAGTGTGACGACCGGGCCCATGGTGGAGGTGTCCTTGCCCTCGGCCTCGCGGCGCTTGAGCCCGCGCTCGATCGCCTCGCCCGCGGTGACGGCCTGGGGCACCGAGAAGGACACGGTCACATTGACCGAGACGCCGCGGTAGGTGGCGTCCTCAATGGCCTTGATGCCGGTGGCGGTGGCGGGGATCTTGACGATGATGTTCTTGGCGAGCTTTGAGAACTCCTCGGCCTGGTCCGCCAGGGCCTTGGCGTCGCGGGCCAGGCGCGGGTCTGTCTGCATCGACAGCCGGCCGTTGCGACCCTTGTGCTCCTCGAAGATCGGCTCGAGCAGCTTTGCGGCGTCAATGCTCAGCTCGCGCACCACCTGCCAGCCGAGTTCGGACTCGCTGGCCCCGGGCATCTCCTCGGCGAGCTCGGCGATCCGGGGGAGCCAGCGCTCCTTCTTCTGGTTGATGCAGGTGTATGCGATCGTCGGGTTGCACGTGGCGCCCACGCCGCCGAAGGAGATCGACTGGCTCAGCTCATCAGGGTCGGCCGAGTCGTTCCACAGGGCGGTCGGGGTGGTGCGGGCGGCCTCAAGAAGAGGGCCGGGGGTGTATTCAATGCTCATCGGCGTGCTCCTGGGGTGAGGGTGGGCCACCGGCGTCCTCGGCAGTGTGGCCCGATGGCCCAATTCAAACCCGGAGCGGCCCTGCTGTCAAGAGTTTGTACTGACAAATTTGGGTCGCTGCCTTCAGTGTCGCGGGTGCTCGTGGGCTGGGCCGCCGGTGGGGCGCCTTGCCCCGCGTGCTTGCGAGCTAACCGGCGTCCTTGGGTCTGCCCGGCCGTAACTGGGAGCGCCGGCAGCCGCGACGGCGCGGCACTTCCTGCGACGGTTCGGCACTCGGGGGCGCTGTATTGTCTCCGCGGTTCCGGGACGCGCGACTTCGCCTCGCGCACACGACTTCGCCTCTGAGACACGCGTTTTAGGCGGTTTGCACGCATAGAACCCATGCAAACCTCCAGAACTCGTGTATATGGCGCGAACACGTGTTCATGGTGAGTAACTGCGCGCGGTGCTGGGAACGGGGGCGTCCGCCGCCAAGGCGGCGGTACCTACGCCGCCATATCGACCGATCTGGGCACGTGACTTCTACCGATCTCGGCGAGGGGGCGGGGCTGGTCAGCCGGTGAACAGGGAGGTCTCGAAGGAGTAGCGCGAGGCGCGGTAGATGTGGTCGCCGTACTCGATCACGCGGCCGGTGGCGTCGTAGGTGGTGCGTTTGGCCGTCAGCAGCGCGGCGCGGCGGCGCTCATCCAGGGCGTCGGCCTCCTTGGCGGTGGCGTTGCGCGCGCCGATTACCTGCTTGGCGGTGGCAGGGGTGATTCCGCGTGCGCGCAGCAGGTCGTACAGGCCCGCCTGCTCCAGTTCCTCCCGGGCTGGTGCGGTCGAGGCCGGCAGGAGGTTGTCCATCAGAGCGATTGGCTCGCCGTCCGCGCTGCGCAGCCGACGCACATGGGTGACCTCGGTGCCGGGGGCGACCTCCAGGCGGGCCGCCTCCTCCTCGCTGGCCGGGTGCGTGGTGTACTCCAGCAGTTCGGTGGAGACCTTGTGCCCGGCGGCGGTCAGGTCGGACAGCAGGCTGGACAGTTCCATCGGGCGGCGCACGTGCGGGGAGGCGACCACGGTGCCGGCGCCGCGTCGCCGTGAGACCAGTCCGCGGTCTGCCAGGGACTGCAGGGCCTGGCGTGCGGTGGGGCGGGAAACCTGCAGGCGCTTGGCCATTGAGACTTCGTCCTCGATGCGGGTTCCCGGCGCCAGCTCACCCTCCAGAATCAGCGCGCCTAGGGCTTCCGCTATCTGGGCGTATAGCGGAAGCCCGCTGGAGCGATCGATGGTGATCTCTGGCTGGTAGGGCGTATCCGACATGCAGACTCTCTGAAAGGGTGATCGATAAACACATCGTACGGCGCCGCGGTGGTTCGCGGGGCGATGGTGGGGAATCGACTTTGACTCGTTCATGTAGCGGCCCTGCGCGCATGGTCGAGGCGGGGTCGCCCCCGTGGCTCCAGCGCCCGCACCGCCGTCCTCGGTCGTCCGCCGCCGGCTTGTATTCCCTGAGCGTCGGCGCAGCCATGCGCCGGGTGCCCACCTGCTCCGCCGGGGCCTGCCCGGGGCGCGCCTCGGATCCGAAGGGCCCGTCAATTTGTTCGGACAAACCCCTTGACTGGTGAAGTGGATCTGAGGCAGGCTTCTCACAGCGGGTCCTCGCGGGCGCAGGTGTGCGCCCCGCCCCAATGATGTGGAAAGGGAGAGACCACCATGACCGCTCCGTCGAGCACGCCACCACTCGATGTGCTGACCATCGGGCGCTGCGGCATCGACATTTACCCGCTTCAGATCGGGGTGGGACTGGAGGACGTGGAGAGCTTCGGCAAGTTCCTGGGGGGAAGCCCCACCAACGTCGCCGTGGCCGCCGCGCGCTACCGGCACCGCTCCGCCGTGATCACCGGGGTCGGCGACGATCCCTTCGGACGCTTCGTCTGCTCGGAGATGCGCCGCCTGGGGGTCTACGACGACTATGTGGTTACCAAGTCAGACTTCAACACCCCGGTCACTTTCTGCGAGATCTTCCCGCCGGACAACTTCCCCCTGTACTTCTACCGCGAGCCCTCCGCGCCCGACCTGGAGCTGAACGAGGACGACATCCCCGGCGATGCCGTCCGCGACGCCGCCATCTTCTGGATCTCCGCCACCGGCCTGAGCAAGGAGCCCTCGCGCAGCGCCCACCACGCCGCCCTGGACCTGCGCGAGCGCAAGCAGCACACCATCATCGACCTTGACTACCGCGCCATGTTCTGGAAGGACGAGGCCACGGCGCACCGCGAGGTCTCCGCCGTCCTGCCGAAGGTCACCGTCGCCATCGGCAACCGCGAGGAGTGCCGCATCGCCGTAGGCGAGACCGAGCCGGACAAGGCCGCCGACGCGCTGCTGGAGGCCGGCGTCGAGCTGGCCATCGTCAAGCAGGGGCTGGAGGGCACCCTCGCCAAGACCCGCGAGGAGCGCGTCGAGATTCCGGTCACCCCGGTGGTCACCAAGAACGGTCTGGGCGCGGGAGACGCCTTCGGCGGCGCCGTCTGCCACGGTCTGCTGTCCGGCTGGAGCCTGGAGAAGACCATCTTCGCCGCCTCCACAGCCGGCGCCATCGTCTCCTCCCGGCTGGAGTGCTCGACGGCGATGCCCACCGAGCCCGAGCTGCTCGCCCTCATGCGCACTCACCGAGAACTCGTGCCCGCGCTGACGGAACTGTGAGGAGGAACCGTAGATGTCCGAAACGCCCCTGACCGACCGGATCGTCGCCATTCGCGCGCACGAGCCCGAGCGCATCGCCCAGGTTCTGGCCGATCGTCCCCGCGGCGCGCTGCCCGACGGCGACGGCAGGCTGATGATCATCGCCTGCGACCACCCCGCACGCGGGGCGCTCGCGGCCGGTGCCGATCCCATGGCCATGGCCTCCCGGGAGCAGCTGCTGGCGCGCTGCGTCACCGCCCTGTCCCGCCCCGGCGTGAACGGCTTCCTGGGCACCGCCGACCTGATCGAGGACCTGGCCCTGCTGGGCGCCCTGGACGGCAAGCTCGTCTACGGCTCCATGAACCGCGGCGGCCTGGCCGGCGCCGCCTTTGAGATGGACGACCGCTTCACCGGCTACGACGCCGCCGGGGTGGCCGACGCGGGTCTGGACGGCGGCAAGATGCTGCTGCGCATCAACTACTCCGACCCCGCCACCGCCGACACCCTCGCCGCCTGCGCCGCCGCCGTCGACGCCCTGGCCGAGCGCGGGGTCATGGCCATGGTCGAGCCGTTCATCTCCCGCTGGGAGTCCGGCCGCGTGGTCAACGACCTCAGCTCCGATGCCGTCATGACCTCCATGGCCATCGCCTCCGGCCTGGGCCGCACCTCCGCATACACCTGGCTCAAGCTGCCGGCGGTGGATGACATGGAGCGAGTCATGGAGGCCTCCACGCTCCCCGCCCTCATCCTGGGCGGGGCCGTCTCCGCGGACGCCGACGCCGCCCGGGAGTCCTGGGCCAGGGCACTCGCCCTGCCCACCGTCAAGGGGCTGGTCATCGGCCGCTCCCTCCTGTTCCCCCCAGACGACGACGTTGCCGCCGCCGTCGACAACACCGTAGGACTGCTCTCATGAACACCACCGCCCCAGCCGCATCCGACATCTACGTGCCCGCGGGCTCCAGCGGGCACGACGCCCTCACCGTCGACGTCGATCCGGCTCGCGCCGGGTGGACCTACTCCGCGTTGCGCGTGTGCGTGCTCGCTCCCGAACGCTCCGCCACCCTGGAGACCGGTGAGTTCGAGCTGCTGGTGCTGCCGCTGGAGGGGGGCGCAACCGTGCTGGTGGATGGGCGGCCCTACGAGCTGGCGGGCCGCACTGGCGTGTTCGAGGAGATCACCGACTACCTGTACGTGCCCCGTGGCAAGACCTTCACCATCACCTCCCACGGGTGCGGGCGCTTCGCCCTGCCGGCCGCCGTCGCCTCCCGGGACCTGCCGGTGGCCTACTACGGCCGCGACCAGGTGCGCACGGACCTGCGCGGCGCGGGGGACTGCTCCCGGCAGGTGAACAACTACGCCCTGAACAACGGCGTGGAGACCTCTCACCTGCTGTGCTGCGAGGTGCTCACCCCGGGTGGCAACTGGTCCTCCTACCCGGCCCACAAGCACGACGTCGCCTCCGCCGACGAGCGGGAGCTGGAGGAGATCTACTACTTCGAGATCCGCTCCGCCCCCGACGGCACCCCCGGCTTCGGGCTGCACCGCACCTACTCCTCCAGCCCCGACCGCCCCATCGACCTGTGCACCGAGGTGCGCCAGGGAGACGTCGCCCTGGTCCCATACGGCTACCACGGCCCGTGCGTGGCCGCGCCCGGCTACGACATGTACTACCTCAATGTCATGGCCGGCCCGGCCGAGGACCTGGTCTGGCTCGCCCCCGACGACCCCGCCCACCACTGGATCCGCGGCACCTGGGAGAGCCAGGAGATCGACCCGCGGCTGCCCATGACGCGCTGACGCTCAAACCCGACCAGCACCAACCAACCCCGACTAACCCCGATCAGCACAGATAGAGAAACACACATGAGCAATGAAGCCTATGCCGGCACCATCCGCCTGACCGTCGCGCAGGCCACCATCCGGTTCCTGTCCAACCAGTACTCCGAGCGCGACGGCGTCGAGCAGCGCTTGATCGCCGGCGCCTTCGGCATCTTCGGCCACGGCAACGTCGCCGGCATCGGCCAGGCGCTGCTGCAGAACGAGGTGGCGCCGCTGGAGGGCGAGGAGCCCATGCCCTACATCATGCCCCGCAACGAGCAGGGCCAGGTGCACGCGGCGGCCGCCTATGCCAAGACCAAGAACCGGTTGCAGACCTACATGTGCACCGCCTCCATCGGCCCCGGGTCGCTGAACATGGTCACCGGCGCCGCCCTGGCCACCACCAACCGCCTGCCCGTGCTGCTGTTCCCGTCCGACCAGTTCGCCACCCGCGTGCCCGACCCGGTGCTCCAGCAGCTGGAGGACCCCACCACGCTGGACATCACCGTCAACGACGCCTTCCGGCCCGTCTCCCGGTTCTTCGACCGCATCAACCGCCCCGAGCAGCTCATCCCCTCCCTGCTGAACGCCATGCGGGTGCTCACCGACCCGGCGGACACCGGCGCCGTCACCATCGCCATGCCGCAGGACGTCCAGGCCGAGGCACACGACTGGCCGATCGAGTTCTTCCGCAAGCGCGTGTGGCACGTGCGCCGTCCCGTGCCCGAGCCCGCGGCCCTGGAACGCGCCGTCGCCATGATTCGCGCCGCCAAGCGGCCGCTGGTGATCGCCGGCGGCGGGGCCATCTACTCCGAGGCCTCCGCGCAGCTGCGCGCCTTCGCCACCGCCACCGGGATTCCGGTGGCCGACACCCAGGCCGGCAAGGGCGCCATCAACTTCGACCACCCCTGCGCCGTCGGCGGCGTGGGCTCCACCGGCGGCGACTCCGGCAACCACCTGGCGGACAAGGCCGACCTGATCATCGGCGTCGGCACCCGCTACTCCGACTTCACCACCGCCTCCAAGACCCAGTTCAAGAACCCCGACGTCAAGTTCGTGAACGTCAACGTCGCCGCCTTCGACGCCGCCAAGCAGAGCGCCGAGATGGTGGTGGCCGACGCCCGCGAGGCCCTGGTGGCACTCACCGACGCCCTGGCCGACTACCACGTGGAGCCCGCCTACACCGAGGAGATCGCCCGCGAGCGCGAGGCCTGGTTCGCCGCCACCGACAAGTGCTTCCACCTGGGCCACGCGCCGCTGCCCGCCCAGACCGAGGTCTTCGGCGCCCTCAACGAGCTGCTCGGCGACGAGGACGTGGTCATCAACGCCGCCGGCTCCATGCCCGGCGACCTGCAGGCCCTGTGGCAGGCCCGCACCCCCACCCAGTACCACGTGGAGTACGCCTTCTCCTGCATGGGCTACGAGATCCCCGCCGCCCTGGGCGTCAAGCTCGCCCGGCCGGAGAGCGAGGTCGTCTCCATCGTCGGGGACGGCACCTACCAGATGCTGCCCATGGAGCTGGCCACCGTGGCCCAGGAGGGCATCAAGGTCATCTACGTGCTGCTGCAGAACTACGGCTTCGCCTCCATCGGCTCCCTGTCCGAGTCCCACGGCTCCCAGCGCTTCGGCACCAAGTACCGTCGGCGCGGCCAGGGCGGACACCTGCAGGACGAGGACAAGATCGCCGGCGTGGACATCGCCGCGAACGCCGAGTCCTGGGGCCTGAGGGTCTACCGGGTGAGCACCATCGCGGAGTTCAAGGAGGCATACGCCCAGGCGCACGCCGGGGACGAGGCCGCCATGATCCACATCGAGACCGACCTGTACGGCCCGAACCCGCCGGCCTCCTCCTGGTGGGACGTGGTGGTCTCCAGCGTGTCCAACCTGGAGTCAACGCAGAAGGCGTACGCGCAGTACGTAGAGGACCGCAAGCCACAGCGCCACTACCTGTGAGCGACTGACCTCCCAATACCTGAACCAAGCCTGAAACAACCCCAAGGAGTCAGCGATGACACAAAGCACGCCAGCGGCCTCCGGGCTGCGGACCATCACGCACTGGATCGACGGCAAGCCCTACGAGGGCAGCCCCATCGGCCGCTTCCCGGTGGAGAATCCCGGCACCGGAGAGGTCGAGGCCGAGCTGCTGCAGGCCTCCGACGCGGATCTGGACTACGCCGTCGAGGTGGCCACCCGGGCGCAGAAGGAGTGGGCCAAGTACTCCCTCGCCAAGCGCACAGCCATCATGTTCCGCATGCGCGACCTGGTCCTGGAGCACCAGGACGAGATGGCCAGACTGATCGTGGCCGAGCACGGCAAGAACTACTCCGACGCGATCGGCGAGATCCAGCGCGGCCGCGAGACCCTCGACTTCGCCACGGCCATCAACCTCGCGCTCAAGGGCGAGTACTCCTACGACATCTCCACGGGCGTGGACATCCACACCCTGCGCCAGCCGGTCGGCGTCGTCGCGGGCATCTGCCCCTTCAACTTCCCGGCCATGGTGCCCATGTGGATGCACCCGATCGCCATCGCCACCGGCAACGCCTTCATCCTCAAGCCGGCCTCCATGACGCCCTCGGCGGCCCTGCTCACCGCCGAGCTGTACCAGGAGGCGGGCCTGCCCGACGGCGTCTTCAACGTGGTCTCCGGCAACCGCAAGATGGTCACCAAGGTGCTGGAGCACCCCGGGATCAACGCCATCTCCTTCGTGGGCTCCACCCCGGTGGCGCACATCGTGCAGGACACCGGCGTCACCCACGGCAAGCGGGTGCAGGCGCTCGGCGGCGCCAACAACCACGCCATCGTCATGCCCGACGCCGACCTGGACTTCGCCGCCCAGCACATCTCGGCCGCCGCCTTCGGCGCCGCCGGTGAGCGCTGCATGGCGCTGCCGGTCGTCGTCGCCGTCGGCGGGATCGGCCCGGACCTGGCCCGGCGCGTCAAGGCGCACGCCGAGCGGATCAAGGTCGGCTACGGCATGGACGAGGGCGTGGAGATGGGTCCGGTGATCGACGCCAAGTCCAAGGAGAAGATCATCGGCCTGATCAATGAGGGCGAGTCCAAGGGCGCCGAGGTGGTGCTGGACGGCCGTGGCCTGGTGATTACCGGCCACGAGAACGGCCACTTCCTCGGCCCCACCATCGTCGACAACGTGCCGCTGGACTCCGAGCTGTACCGGGAGGAGGTCTTCGGCCCGGTCCTGGTGATCGTGCACGCGGACAGCTATGACGAGGCCATTGGGATCGTCAACTCCTCGCCCTACGGCAATGGCTCGGCCATCTTCACCAACGACGGCGGGGTCGCCCGGCGCTTCCAGCTTGACGTGGAGGCGGGCATGGTCGGCATCAATGTGCCGATCCCGACGCCGGTGGCCTACTACTCCTTCGGCGGTTGGAAGGAGTCCCTGCTCGGGGATACCCACATCCACGGCCCGGAGGGCGTGAAGTTCTACACCCGGGCCAAGGCGGTCACCTCCCGCTGGCCCAGTGAGAAGACCTACGCGGCCACCATGTCCTTCCAGCGCGAGGAGTAGCCCGGTCGGCTCCGGGAAGACGGGTGCGGTTCCTGCCGGCGCGCCCCCGCAGCGACCTGTGACTGCGGGGGCGCGCCGTCTCTGCGCGGGTTCGCGGGCGGCGGGGGCGCCTTCGCAGATCCTCAAATTGTCCGTACAAATCTCTGGCGTTTCGGATCTGGAGCCGTTACACTTGTGATCGTCCGAAACGATTCGGGCGGCCGGGCCGGGTCCTATTGCCGGACCGCGCAATCGATCAGAACTCTCAGGAGCGACAATGACGTCAACCGCCTCGAAGGCTGTCAACACCAACGATCC
Organism: Actinomyces ruminicola; assembly: GCF_900103885.1. GTDB lineage: Bacteria > Actinomycetota > Actinomycetes > Actinomycetales > Actinomycetaceae > Actinomyces > Actinomyces ruminicola. The sequence goes on along the minus strand of NZ_FNIM01000001.1, from coordinate 602,906 downwards.
GAAGTACTCCAAGCTCACCATCGGCGTCTGCCCCGACCAGTGGGGTGTCTGGTTCCCCGACGACCCCAAGCAGATGGACCCCCGCCAGGCCTGGGAGGAGATGGCCGAGGCGGGCTTCGAGGTCATTGAGACCGGGCCCTGGGGCTACTTCCCCACCGACCCCAAGGAACTGCAGAAGTGGTGCGACGAGTTCGGCATGCGCGTCGTCGCCGGCACCGGCTGGGGCATTCTGCACAAGGCGGAGGCCTGGCCCGAGACGGTCAGGCACTTCCGCGAGATCGCCGAGACCCACGCCGCCGTCGGCGCCGAGTACATGGTCCACCTGCCCCCGCTGTACCGCGACGACAAGACTTGGGAGTGGACCGACGACCGCGTCCTGTCCGACGACGCCTGGAAGCTGTACGTCGAGCACGCCAATGCCCTGGGGCAGATGCTGCTGGACGAGTACGGCCTCAAGATGGTGCTGCACCCGCACGGCGACTCGCACATCGAGACCCCCGAGGAGATCGCCCGCATCTTCGACGCCACCGACCCCACATACGTCAACCTGTGCCTGGACTCCGGGCACGTCGTGTACGGCGGCGGTGATCCGGTCGAGCTGTGCAAGCAGTACCCCGAGCGCATCACCTATGTGCACATCAAGGCCTTCGACGAGGACATCACCCGCGAGGCCCACGAGAAGGACTGGCCCTTCGGGGAGGCCGTCACCAAGGGTGCCTCGGTCTGCCCACCCGCCGGCCTGCCCGAGATGCACGCCTTCGTCGATGCGCTCGCCGAGCTGGACAAGCCGATCTACTGCATCTGCGAGCAGGACTGCTACCCCTGTGACCCGTCCTTCCCGAAGCCCAACGCCATCAACATGCGCAAGTACCTGGCCGAGTGCGGCCTGGGCCTGGCCTGACCGACGCTCGCCCGGCGGCCCCGGGTGGGCCGCCGGGCGCACCCGCAAACCTTCACCTTCAAAGAATCCTCAAGGAAGAGAGAAATCATGACCGTTCGCATTGGCCTGATCGGCGCCGGCGGCATGGGCCGCGCCCACCTCGCCCGCATCACCAACGAGCTGTCCGGCGGCGAGGTCGTCGCCGTGGCGGACATCAACCACGACGCCGCGGTCTCGGCCGCCGAGCCCTACGGCGCCAAGGTCTACGACACCTCCGACGAGCTGGTGGGCGACCCCGAGGTCGACGCCGTCGTCATCGCCACCTTCGGCAAGGTCCACGCCCCGGACGTCATCAAGTGCATCGAGGCCGGAAAGTACGTCCTGTGCGAGAAGCCCCTGGCCACCACCGCCGAGGACTGCATCAAGATCATGGAGGCCGAGCAGAAGGCCGGCAAGAAGCTGGTCACCGTCGGCTTCATGCGCCGCTTCGACGCCGCCTACAACGAGATGAAGGCCGTGCTGGAGGCGGGCGAGAACGGCCAGGCCCTCCTGGTGCACAACCGCCACCGCAACCCCTCGGTGCCCGAGTCCTACACCTCGCGCATGGCCATCGACGACACCGCCATCCACGAGATCGACACCATGCGCTGGTTGCTGGGGGAGGAGATCGTCAAGGTGCGCGTCGAGCGCCCGAAGTCCACCACCCACCGCTTCGAGCACCTGATCGACCCGGTCGTGGTGGTCATGTACACCGAGTCCGGCGTGCGCATCGACGACGAGGTCAACGTCAACCTGCAGTGGGCCTACTCCATCGAGTGCGAGCTCGTGCTCGAGACCGCGGCGGTGCGCCTCGGCGACCAGGAGAAGATCCACATCCGCGACGCCCACGGCAACCGCAACGCCATGTGCCAGTCGCACATCGACCGCTTCCAGGGCGCCTTCAACCGCGAGTTCCAGGAGTGGATCAACGCCGTCGCCCGCGACGAGCACACCGGCTCGACCTCCTGGGACGGCTACGCCGCCACCTCCGTCGTCGACGCCGCCGTCGCCTCCCTGGAGGACGAGACCTCCCCGCTGGTCGACGTCACGCTCATCGACAAGCCGGACTTCTACGCCTGACAGTAGGCGGGAAGGCGAACCGAAAGGAGAGACCCATGGTCGACATCGCACTCGACCCGAACATGTACTACTTGAGCATGTCCACCGCGGACACCCTGCACAAGGCTGCCGAGCTCGGGTTCAAGTACGTGGAGCTGTCACCCAACAACGAGTTCCACCTCTGGCACCACTACCCCAAGGCCGATCGGGCATTCATCGCCGAGCTCAAGCAGGCGGAGAAGGACTCCGGTGTCAAGGTGCGCACCCTCAACCCCGTGTTCAACTGGTCCTCGCCCGACGAGGCCGAGCGGCAGGCGCAGGTGCGCAACTGGCGGCGTCTGCTCGAGCTGGCCGACGCCTTGGACGTGCGCGACATCGTCTCGGAGTTCTCCGGCGACCGCAACCGCGCCAGCCGTTCGGAGCAGCAGTGGTACAAGTCCATCGAGGAGCTGATGCCGCACTTCGAGAAGTACGGCATCCGCCTGAACATGGAGGCGCACCCCTACGACTTCGTGGAGCTGCATGACCGGGCCCTGGAGCTCGTGCGCAGCGTGGACAAGGACTGGCTCGGGTACGAGTACTGCTGCCCGCACACCTTCCACCTGTCCGACGGCGCGGGCGACGCCGACCGCATGATCCGCACCGCCGCGGCGGCGGGCAAGCTCCGGGAGGTGCACGTCTCCGACGGCTTCAACCACCGCATCAACGACGGCAATCGGTACATCATCAACCCGCCGGGTGCCGACGTCACCGTCCACCAGCACAACGCCATCGGCAACGGCGAGGTCCCCTGGGAGCAGGTGTTCTCGACGCTGCGCGAGGTTGAGTTCGACGGCGTGGTGTCCGTGTGCATCTTCGGCTGGCACGAGTGGGCCGACGAGTACAACAAGGCCGCGCTGGAGCGCCTGACCCAGGAGCTCGGCGCCTGACCCCGGGGGGTGGCCGCTGCGCGGCGCGCAGCGGCCACCCCCTGAGTCAATACCTGCCGCTACCGGCAATCAACAGGTGGGGCGAAGCAGTCGCGAAAATATGTCCTGACAAATAGTCGCTATTCGTGCTAGCGTTGGTCTCACCGTACGATCCGACAAAGGAGTCAATGTGTCGCATAGTCCAACCGCCACCGCACAAGCCGGTGGCGCCAAGCTGCCCCCGCTCACGCCCGGTCCCTACCGTGCCCGTCTGACCGTCGTCGCCCTGATCGCCACGCTGGGTGGCCTGCTCTTCGGCTACGACACCAGTGTCATCAATGGCGCCCAGAGCTTCATGGAGCAGCCCGACCAACTGAACCTCACCCCGCTCGGCGTCGGCATCGCCGTCAGCTCGCTGCTGTTCGCCAGCGCAGTCGGCGCCCTGACCGGCGGACGCATCTCTGACAGGATCGGTCGCAAGACCACGATCACCGTCATGGCCTCGATGTTCATCGTGGGCGTGGTGGTCGTCGTCGCCGCCGTCAACCTGCCCATGCTGGCGCTCGGTCGCGTCATCCTGGGGCTCGCCGTCGGCTCGGCATCCGTGGTCGTGCCGGTCTACCTGGCCGAGCTCGCGCCCTACGAGATCCGTGGCTCGCTGGCCGGCCGCAACGAGATGATGATCGTGACCGGCCAGCTCCTGGCCATCATCATGAACGCCATCATCGGCAACATCTGGGGCGAGCAGTACCCGTGGGTATGGCGCGTCATGTTCACGCTTGCGGCCATCCCCGCCATCCTCCTGCTGCTGGGCGTGACCCGCCTGCCCGAGTCCCCCCGCTGGCTGGCTGACAAGGGGCGTGAGGAGGAGGCCCTAAAGATTCTGGATGACCTGCGGCCCGAGGGGAGGGCCGAGCCCGAGCTGGCCGAGATTCAGGCCGCCAGCAGGGAGGAGGCCAGCCGGGTCAACATGAGCGTCAAGGAGATCTTCTCCAACAAGAACCTGGTGCGCATCGTCCTCATCGGGTGCGGTATCGGCTTCTTCCAGCAGACCACCGGCATCAACTCCATCCTGTACTACGGGGAGAAGGTGCTCGAGCAGTCGGGGTTCTCCAGGAACGGCGCCCTGATCGCGAACATCGCCCCAGCTACCATCTCGGTGATTGCCGCAATCATCGCCCTGCAGATGATGGATCGCTTCTCCCGGCGCAAGACCTTCCTGTGGGGCTACGGGCTGGTTGCGGTCACGCACGTGCTCATCGCTACCGCGGCCGGCGTGCTGCCGGAGGGCGGCGCCAAGCCCTTCGTGCTGCTGGCGCTGATCGTGTTCTTCGTCGGCTCCATGCAGCTGTGCCTCAATGTGGCCACCTGGGTGACGCTCTCGGAGATCTTCCCACTGAAGATGCGCGCCTTCGGCATGGGGCTGTCGGTCTTCGTCCTGTGGATGACCAACTCCTTCCTGAGCCTGTTCTTCGACAGCATTCTCCGCGCTGTCGGGCTGTCGATGTCCTTCATCGGCTTCGCCGTCCTCAACGTCATCGCCTTCGTGTTCTTCTTCCTGTTCGTACCCGAGACCAAGGGGCGCACACTGGAGCAGCTGGAGGCCGACGTCATGAGCGGCGCGCTCTTCAAGCGCGGCAAGTAGTCCGGCGTCGATGTGCCGAGACCTGCACCAGTGACGCGCCCCAGCCGCCCGGGAATGTCCGGGTCGGCTGGGGCGCGGCCGTTCAGGCGGTGCGTTCAGGCGGTGAGGATCCGCATCTCGTTCAGCAGCGTCTGGGCCACCAGGTGGAAGTCCAGCTCGGCGGAGTGGTCGTGGAAGATCTCCGAGCAGTACCAGCCGTCGTAGCCGGTCGCCTTGACGGCGTCGACCCACTCCTGCAGCGGGATGGAGCCGCCGCCGGTCCACACGTTGCGGGACACGCCCTGGTCGGGCACCTCGCCGGCCGGCACGGGCAGGCCGTCGCACACGTGGACGGCACTGATCAGGTCCTTGTCGAGCTGGGCAACCTCCTCCGGGGTCGAGCCGGTCACCCAGAAGTGCCAGAAGTCGACGACGATCTTCGCGTTGGGCCGGTTGATGCGCTCCAGAATCTCCAGGGCCTGGTTCACGTGGCACACCGGAGCCCAGCCGAGCGGCTCGAGGAACAGGTCCAGGCCGTGGTCGGCGGCGATGTCCGCCGCCAGCGCCACGTTCTTGGCGGTCTCCGCGATTACCTCCGCCTCGGGACGGCCGAGCAGCCCGCGGAAGCGGGGATCGTCATCGGCCAGGCGGCCCGCCTTGAAGTCCTGTACGACGGTGACGTCGACCGGGCCGGTGCACATCTGCATGGCCGGGGCGCCCACGACCTGGCCGACGTGGGCGAGCTTCTCCGCCTCGGCGCGGAAGGCCTCGGGCTCGGCCTCCTGCAGGGCGCCGATGCCGGAGACCTCGATGCCCTCCAGGTGCGGCAGCAGCGACTCGGGGGAGAAGCCGGCATCGAGGTAGCGCCACAGCTTGGGGCTCTGCAGCTCGATGCCCTCGAAGCCGACGTCCTTGGCGACGGTGATGTCGTTGAGGGCGGTGCCGTGGAAGGTGGAGGTGACATTCATGGACAGTTTCATGGTTGATCTCCTTCGATCGGGATGGTGGTGGGCCAACTCGGGGCCCGCCGGTTTGCGGGTGGACTATCGGGACGTCGACGGCATTACAGGCCCTCGGGGATGGCGACCGGCTGATGAGTGCGCAGCGACTGTGTGGCCGCCTCGGCGATCACCTGGGCGCGCAGGCCGTCATCGAGCGGGGCGGGCATCGGGGCGGAGCGCTCCAGGGCATCGACGAAGGCGTCCAGGCTCTTGCGGTAGGTGCCGCGGATGCGCTCGAACCAGCCGGCATCGAGTCCGTTGGTGCGCAGTTCGCCGGGCCCGTAGTGGTTCACGAAGCCGGTGCGGTGGCGGGCGGCCTCGACCATGCGCACCGAGCCGTTGACCTCGATGCGCTCGTCGTAGCCGTAGCCGATGCGCCGCTGGGAGTCGATCTGCACCAGCGCGCCGTTGACCAGCCGCAGCACGGCCACGGAGGTGTCGACGTCGCCGACCTCGGCCACGGCCGGGTCCGCCAGGGCGGCGCCGGCGACGTACACCTCCACCGGCTCCAGGCCGGTGATCCAACGCAGCAGGTCGAAGAAGTGCACGGTCTGGTCGCGCATCTGCCCGCCGGATACCTCCAGGTAGGCGATTGGCGGCAGCGAGGGGCCGCGGGTGGTCATGGAGACGAGCTCCACCTGGCCGACCTCGCCGGACTGGACGGCGTCGTGTACGGCCGCGTAGGCGGCGTCGTAGCGGCGGTTGAAGTCCATCATCACGGGGATGCCGGCCGCGCGGGCGGCGGCGGCCGCGTCGCGGGCCACCTCCAGGGACAGGTCGATGGGCTTCTCGCAGAAGACGGCCTTGCCTGCGGCGGCGGCGCGCTTGAGAAGGTCGGCGTGAGTATTGGTGGAGGAGGCAATCAGGACGGCATCGATGGCCGGGTCGGTGAAGACGGCGTCGACATCATCGGTGGCGGCGGCATCGTAGCGGTCTGCGATTTCGGCGGCGCGGGAGGCATCAACGTCGAAGACGCGGGCAAAGTCGACGTTGGGTTGGGCGGCGAGATTCTCGGCGTGGACACGGCCGATGAAACCGGCGCCCAGGAGGGCGAAGGTTTGCATGAGGATTCCTTTCGGGACTGCCCAGGCTCAGGCGGGTCGGGCGCTGTCGTCGGAGGCCGGGCGGCGGCGTTGCCGGGCGGCTGAATCCGCGTGATTCACACGCGTGAATTCACGGCATCATCCTCGCGCGTTCCCAGCGGGGCGTCAACCCCCCTCGGTGGATTCCCCCTCGGCGGGGCGGCTGGGGGCGTGTGGTCATGCGGTGGAGGAGGCGCGGATGACCAGGTGCCCCTGTGTCGGCACGTCCTGCGCGGCCGGCGGCCTGCCCGGCGTACGGGTCAGGGCGGTGGCGCGCTCGACCAGGAGCCGCACCGCCTCGCGCGCCATCTGCTGATCGGGCTGATCCAGGCTGGTCAGGGCGAACTCGGTGCGTCGGGCCAGGTAGGTGTTGTCGTAGGAGGCAAGTGGTATGCGCCCCCCGCCCTCGTGTCCCAGCTTGCGCAGCACGGCGACGGCGTCAATGGCGAGCATGTCATTGTGCGCGATCAGCCCCATCTGTGGCGTGCCGGCGCCCAGCAGCCTGCGAATGGCGGTGCCGGCGTCGTCGGCGCTCGCCTCCTCCGTGGTCAGGGTGAGCCCGGCCTGGTGGGCGGCCCGGGCCAGGGACTCTTCACGGGTCGCTCGGGAGGCGTCGTCGCCGATCCTGGGGGCGACGTATCCCAATGAGCTGACCCCCTGTGAGACCAGGTGGGAGACGATCTGCTCCGCGGCATGACTCTCGTCGATGTGCACGGAGTCGACGTGCCCGCCGGGGGAGCGCCGGCCGATCAGGCAGGTGGGTGCCTCCTCGCCGAGTGCGACCAGCTGCGCATCCGTAAGCCAGGGGGAGACGAGGATGATTCCGAGGACGCGCACGCCCAGCAGGGAGTCGATGGCTCGTTTCAGGCGCTCCTGATCCTCGGCTCCGACGGTGACGAAGGCGGTCAGCCCCTGCTGGGCGGCGGCGTCGTCCAGTGAGCGCGAGACCTGCTCGAAGAAGGCGTTGCGCAGGTTGGGCAGCACCAGGCCGATGGTGTTGGAGCGTTGGCGGGCGAGGGCGGAGGCCGCCGCGTTGATCCGGTAGCCGAGGGATGCGGCCACCTGCAGAATATGCGCGCGCGTCTCCTCAGCGACCTTGGGGGAGCCGCTCAGCGCCAGGGAGACGAGGCTGCGGGAGACGCCGGCGGCCGCGGCGACGTCCGACTGCGTGACGTCGTGGCCGTTGGCGGACATGGTGCTCCCTCCCGCCTGTGCTCACAGGCGAACGAGAGGGACTCTAGTCGATGCAGGAGGCGTGCCGGTGTTGCGGTTGGGCGTGCCTGCGGCGGGCCTCGCAAGCGCGACACTATTTGTCAGGACAAAGGCTCGTTGGTGTGGTAGCCTGAATGCAGGCCACGCGCCGGGGGCGCGATCGTCGCGTCCGCTTCGAGAGAGACACCCACATGACGAGCAACGAAGCAGTCCACAACACCACCATCCCCGAGACCATGCGCGCCGCGGTGCTGCGCGACCCCGAGGTCGGCCTGGAGGTCGAGATCATCCGCACTCCTCGTCCGAAGAACGGGGAGGTCCTGATCAAGGTCGCCGCGTGCGGCCTGTGCCACTCCGACCTTCACGTCATCGGCGGAGCCATCGCCTTCCCCCTTCCGGCCGTGCTCGGCCACGAGGTCACCGGCACCATCGTCGAGCTCGGCCCCGGCAATGAGCACACCGGCTTGAAGGTCGGGCAGAACGTCGCCGGCGGCTTCCTCATGCCCTGCGGCCAGTGCGAGGCCTGCGCTGCCGGACACGACGAGCTGTGCGGCCCCTTCTTCGGCCTCAACCGCCTGCAGGGCCTCCTGTACGACGGCACCACCCGCCTGGCCACCCTCGAGGACGACCCCATCTACATGTACTCCATGGGTGGCCTGGCCGAGTACGCGGTGATCCCGTCCACCTCCGTCGCCCCCGTCCCCGACGCCCTGGACCTCGTCCCCGGCGCCATCCTCGGCTGCGCCGCCATGACCGGCTACGGCGCCGTGCGCCGCGGTGCTGACCTGCGCTTCGGGGAGACCGTGGCCGTTGTCGCCACCGGCGGGGTGGGTACCAATATCGTGCAGGTCGCCCGCGCCTTCGGCGCCAGCCAGGTCATCGCCATCGACGTCTCCGACGACAAGCTCGCCCCCATGCCCGGCTACGGCGCCACCGCGGTGGTCAACTCCGTCACCCAGGACGCGCGCGAGGAGGTCCTGAAGCTCACCGGCGGCAAGGGCGTCGACGTCGCCTTCGAGGCGCTCGGCATCCCCGCCACCTGGAAGACCGCCCTGGATGTCCTGGCAGACGGCGGCCGCATGGTCCCGATCGGCCTGGGGGCCGGCGTGCAGACCGCGCAGGTGGAGATCAACCGCACCGTGCGCCGCTCGCAGAAGATCCTCGGCTCCTACGGCGCCCGCACCCGCCAGGACCTGCCGGCCGTGGTTGACCTGGCCGCCCGCGGGGTCATCAACTACAAGGACGTCGTCTCCCGCCGCTTCCCGCTCGAGGAGGCCGGCACCGGCTACGAGGCCCTGCGCAACCGCGAGATTCAGGGCCGCGCCGTGGTGGACATGAGCCTGTGAGACCGGGGCTCCGGCAGGCGCCGTATCCGACGACGGCGCAGGCTGAGACGCTATGAGACGCTATGAGACGCCATGAGCCGCCGCGAGGCCCCCGGGGGTCCATCCCCGGGGGCCTCGCGCTGTGAGTGGTGTTGGCGGGCGGACGCCGGACCGCTCAGAGGGGCAGCAGCGTGGACTCGATGTAGGCGCGGGCCTTGGCGCCGTACTCGTGCGGGTTGGCGATGGCCGGGTCCTGCTCGGCCTCCACCAGGATCCAGTCCCGGTAGCCGTGGTCGATCAGGAACCGGTAGGGCTCGGTGAAGTCGATCATGCCGTCGCCGGGGACGGTGAACATGCCCGCTAGGAAGGAGTCCAGGAAGGAGCGCTCCAGCCGCTTGGACTCCTCCAGCTTCTCCGGGCGCACGTCCTTGAAGTGCACGTGCGCCACGCGGTCGATGGTGGCCTGAAGCAGGCCCATGACGTCGCCGTCGCCGACGAAGGCGTGGCCGGTGTCGAACAGGAGGCTGACCTTGTCCGGGTCGGTCAGCTCCATGAGCTTGATGGTCTCGGCCTTGGTCTGGATGACCGTGCCCAGGTGATGGTGGTAGACAAGCGTGAGCCCGTGCTCCCCTGCGATCTCGCCCAGACGGTTCAGGCCCGCGGCCAGCACGGGCCACTCCTCCTCGGTGAGCACCGGCTTGTTGGTGAAGATGCACACGTCGCGCCTGCCCTGCACGGAGCCGGTCTGCTCGGAGACGACCACGCGGGTGGCGCCCAGGTACTGCAGGTACTCGCAGGTGGCGGTGAACTCCGGGATGACGGCGTCCACGCCGTCGCGCACGATGAAGGAGGAGAACCACTGGGCGACGATCTGGATGCCGCGGGCGTCGGCGCGCTGTTTGGCGACCTCCTTGGGCGGGAACCAGCCGGCCACCTCGGTGCCGTGGTAGCCCAGGTCGGCCAGGTCCAGCAGCATGTCCTCCAGGGTGTTGAAGGCGCCGACCTCCTTGATGTCGTCGTTGCGCCAGGCGATGGGGTGCATGCCCCAGGTGATGCCGTGGGGGTCGTTAATGGCGGTGGCGGGGTCGAGGCGGAAGCTCATGAGATCTCCTTTGATGTGGTTGGGGTGGATCCGTAGTGGTGGTGATCGGGGGTGGGGTCAGGCGTCGAAGGTGGTCCGGCCCTCGACGCGGGCGACGTCGTGCCACTGGCCGTCGGCGGCGGAGGCGACGACAGCGGCGTCTACCTCGGCGGCGCACCAGGCGTCCGCGGCGGAGGGGGCGTGCTGCTCGCCGGTCAGGACGGAGCGGACGAACTGGGCGGCCTCGATGGACTTCAGGTCGTCGAAGCCCATCGAGGTGCCGATCGCGGGCTGGTAGCGGTGCCACTCGCCCCAGGCGGGGCCGGCCATGGCGCGGCGGTAGCCGTGGGTGGGGCCGCCGTCGACGCCAAGGCAGACCTCCAACTCGTTGAGCCGTTCGAAGTTCCAGCGGGCCGAGCCCTCGGTGCCATAGACCTCCACCACGTACTCGGCGCGCGGGCCGACGCTCACGCGGGACGACTCCATGGTGGCCACGGCGCCGGAATCGAAGCGGGCGAGCATGCCCACATAGTCCTCGTTCTCCACCTCGCCGACCTCGTCGCCGATCTCGAAGCCGGAGTGGCCGATGCCCACCTTGGTGGGGATGGGGCGCTCCTTGATAAAGGTGTCGGTCAGGGCGGTCACCGAGGAGATGCGGCCGATCAGGTACTGGGCCAGGTCCGCCCCGTGGCTCATCAGGTCGGGGACGACGCCGGCACCGGCCTTCTCCCGGGAGGCGCGCCAGGTCAGCGGGCTGCGGGGGGAGGAGTTGTAGTCGGCGATGAACCAGACGCGGGCGTTGGTGATGCGGCCGAGCTTCCCGGAGCGGATGAGCTCGCGCATGTACTCGATGGCGGGTACGTGCCGGTAGTTGAAGCCGACGCAGGTGACCAGGCCTGCGGCCTCGGCGGCGCGGGCGATGTTCTCGGACTGCTGCGCGGAGGTGCCCATCGGCTTCTCGATCCAGAAGGGCTTGCCGGCCTTGGCGGCGGCCAGGGCGATCTCCTCGTGCAGGAAGTTGGGGGAGGCGATTGATACCACCTCTACCTCGGGGTCGGCCAGCAGCTCGTGGTAGTCCGCGTAGGCGCGCTCGAAGCCCAGGTCCTCGACTGCGGCCCGCTGCGCCTCCTCGATCGGGTCGGCGGCGGCCACGAGGCGGGCCTCGACGCCCAGCTCGGGGAAGCGCTCGGACAGGGCGCGGTAGCTGCGGGAGTGCAGGCGGCCCATCCATCCCAGGGAGATGACTCCGACTCCCAGCTTGCGTTTGGTGCTCATGGGTGACTCCTTCGCCGACCGCCGTGGTCGGCATCGTGGTGAGCAAACAGGACAATCAGTGCGGTAACACGCGTCAGCGATGACGTGGGAGCAGTCTATGTGCCGTCAATTTGTCCTGTCAAGGGGTGAGGTGGGTCGGAGGGTTGAGGAGGGCTTGGCCGGCTCCGGCGGGTGATGGCGGGGGCTAGGTGCGGGTCCTCTATGGCCGCCGCCCGCCCCTTGTCTTCGTCACCTGCTTTCGCCGGACGAATGCCGAACAAATCACGACCTTGGGGTACGTTCCACGACCACCCCGGGGTCGTGGAACGTACCCCAAGGTCGTGCAGTGTCGCCAAGGTCGTGCAGTGCGCCCCGGGCGGGGCTGGGCTGGGCGAGGTGAAGGTGGCGCCACCAAGGTCGTGGAGCGCGCGGCGGTTCCGCGTGGGCCGGCGCGATCTGGGGTGACCGTGGCGGCGTCAGCGACGGGCGGTGGAGGCGCGCTCGACCAGCTGTGCGGGGACGACTCGATGGAAGGCCGAGTCGCTGTCAGGCGTCAGTAGCGCCTCGAGCGCACCGGCCGCCAGCAGGTCTGGGTTCTGATCGATGCTGGTGATGCTCAGTTCGGCGCGCTCGGCCAGGGAGGTATTGTCGTAGGAGGAGACGCCCAGCTGCTGGGGGATGCTCAGCCCCAGACTGAGTCCGGCGGCGACGGCGTCGATCGCGAGTAGGTCGTTGTAGGCGATCAGGCCCAGCGGCCCCCTTCCGGTGTCCATGGCTCGGGTGATACCCGACCTGATGCCGGCGTCGGCGTCGACCTCGATGAAGTCGATTCCGGCGCTAGCCGCAGCGGTACGGCACTCCTCAAGCCGTTCGCCCAGGATGGCCTCCCGCAGCCGGGCGGCGGGGGAGAGGAAGGCCAGGCGGGTGTATCCCTGGGAGATCAAGTGCTCGACGGTCAGGCGCGCGGCGTCGGCCTCGTCCAGGCGGACCGTGGCGATGTCGGCCGACTCCGGCAGCGTGCGGTCGATTACGCACAGGCGAACCCGTTGCCCCAGCTCCCCCAGCTCCCCGGCACTCATGGAGGTACCCGGCAGGATCAGACCGGCCGGACGCAGCGACAGCACGTCGTCGATGGTGGAGCTCTCCAGATCGTCAGCGAGGTCTGAAACCAGCGCCACCAGGGTGTAGCCGGCCTGCTTCGCGCGGCGGCGCAGGGCCCGCAGCAGCAGGTCGAAGAACGGGTTGTCCAGGTAGGGGAGGACGACCGCCAGGCGCCGGGAGTGCCGGGCGGCCAACTCCGCGGCGGCGGCGTTCGGGTGGTAGTCCAGGCGTGCCGCGGTGTCCAGGATGCGTTGGCGCGTCTGGTCCGACATTCGTCCCTCTCCCTTGAGCGCAAGGGAGACCAGCCCGCGGGACACTCCGGCGGCGGCGGCGACATCCTGCTGGGTGGCGTGGGTCTGTGCCGGACGCGGGGTGGGGAACACGGCTACTCCTGTACGTCCCGTGGCGGGCGGGAATGGACCACCTCAGGATAGATGACGGGCTCCGGCGGCGATTCGGCGTCGAGAGAGTCCTGTGGGCAGGGCTGCGGCAAGGGGAGGTGGGTCACGGTGGAGCTCGGGCGGGAGTGGCGAGCCGGTTGCTCGCCGGGAGTGATGCGCTTATCAGTAGTTTGTCTTTACAAAGTGTCGGCGGGGTTCCTAATGTACTGCCTGCCGGCCGACCAGGCCGGTACCGACCGCCAGGTCGGGCACACCGCTGTGCGGGCCGCCCGACCGGTTCCGCACAGGAACCGGAAGGAGAAGCCGCCATGAACGCTCCCGTCGTCGACGCCGTCGCCGCCACCCCGCAGTCCGCCGCCACCCCGCAGGACGCGTCCAAGGCCGCCGACCTGCTCACCTTTCAAATAGGAATGGCGACCGTAGTCGCGGTGCTGTTGGTAATGACCATTGTCGGCATGATCGTCGCCTCCGAGCCCCTGCTCATTGCGTCGGGCCTGTTCACCGTCGTGGCCGCCCTGGTCAACGCCAGCACCGGTGTGAACCTCCCGGCGGCCTGAGGCTGTACCGCACCGCGCCACCGGCAACCCGGACGCGGCGGGAGATCCGTGAGCCCATTATTGAGCGCCGACCCGATGGTCGGCGCTTCTCACTGTCTTCAGCGCAGTGCCTCCAGGGCGCACGGCAGTGCTGCCACCGCAATCAGCAGGCTGAGAACCTGGCAGCTGAGCACGACGCCGACCGCTGCCTGCGGGGGCGTGAGTGCCAGCAATAGCGCCGGCGCCAACACGGCCGCCAACTGCACCAGGGGCCTGATCGCGGCAATGGCCCGCCGCTGCGAACGCAGCAGCCACGGGGGGACGAGCGGGTCGATGTTGCCGGTGCAGGCCGGCGCTACGGCCGTGAACTGGCAGGCCACCAGCAGCACATCCACGCAGACCAGCAGTGCCATCATGCCCGCCCCGTGGAGCGTATCGGCCAGCGCCAGCAGCGTGATACCGAAGGCGGATACGCCGATGCCGACAAGAATCCAGGCGTAGGCGAAGTGGTTGCCGCGTCGGCCGGTGCCCAGTAGCGCGACCGCCACCCAGGCCAGCGCCAGCGCTGCGGCGACGCCGAGGGGCAAGTGCGCGGGGCCTGACCCGGCGGTGCCTCCGGCCATCGCCCCGGCCGCCTCCGCCATAAGCGCCGGGCCCAGGCACAGCGCCGCCACCCCCAGCGGCAGCGCCTGCACCACCTCGAGTAGTAGCCCGGCCGCGACCGTGCGCCGCACGCGCGCGATCGACAGGTCGCCGCGGCCAAGCGGATGCTGCTCGTCCCGGGTGCCGGTGTCCATCATCACCCAGTCGATGCCGACCGCGGCCTCGAGGCTGCCCAGCATTCGCTGCAGCGCCGCGTAGGCGGACTCCAAGCGTCCTTGCGCCGCATACCAGTGCGGCGTCTCCGGCAGGGTCAGTGCCAGCAGCAGGGAGACCATTGCCGCCAGTTGGGGGATCAGCCATGCGCAGACCGCGCTCTGTCCGGGGGCCAGCCGCTCGCCCAGGGCTCCGGCCAGAATCGCGAGCCCGGCGCCCGCCGGGGCGGCGGCGCGTACGCGCGGCATCAAGCGGCGGTGTCCGTGTTCGGCCAGCTCGTGGGCGAGCTTGGGCACCACGATCGCGTAGCCGCCGATCCCCAGACCGACGACGCCGATTCCCGCGACCCGCAGCAGCGGCCGGTCGCACACGGCCACGAGGCAGCCGACCGTGGTCAGGACCGCGCATGCGAGCACCGCCGGACGGCGCCCGCAGGCGTGGGAGATGAGGTCCAGCGCGGGCGCGCCTACCAGAGAACCCAGCGGCAGGGCCGCCAGCGTCAGCAGGATTATCGGCAGCGCCTCGGTGCCGGCGGCTCCGTGGGCGGTCAGAGCGGCTCTGGCAGCGGCGTCCCCTGCCAGGGATATGCCAATCGCTCCCCAGGCGGCGCCGGCGGCGAGCGCGGAGCTGACGAGCAGGGCCCGCAGGCGCCTTTGCGCCGGGGTGCGTACAGCGGTCGCCATTAATCGCCTTCCTGCCGTGAGGAGCGCGCCCGGTGATGCGCCCAGGTGTGCGATCCTGGGACTGGGCCGACGCGGGGCTCAGGTTTTAGGATGCCTTTGTGCTGACATTGTTGTCCACTCCGTCATGGATCATACTCATCATCGCCGCCGCCGCCATCGGCCTGGCCAAGACCGCGCTCCCGGGCGCGGCCACGCTCGCGGTCGCCCTGTTCGCCACCGTGCTGCCCGCCAAGGAGTCCACCGGCACCATGCTGGTGCTGCTGCTGGTGGGCGATGTGCTGGCGATCATCATGTACCGCCGTGACGCCGACTGGGGCACCCTGCGGCGACTCGTGCCCGGGGTGCTCGCGGGCGTTGTGCTCGGTGCCCTGTTCCTGCGCCTGGCCTCCGACGAGGCCACCAAGAGGTTCATCGGCGTGCTACTGATCGCCCTGATAGCCATCACGCTTTTGCTCATGCGGCTGCCCCGGCCGCCGCAGCTCCAGGGGCGGGTGGGTCGCGCCGTCTACGGCACCCTGGCCGGATTCACCACCATGGCGGCCAACGCCGGCGGGCCGGTCACCACCATGTACTTCCTGGCCTCCCGCTTCTCGGTGCTCACCTTCCTGGGCACCACCGCCTGGTTCTACTTCATTGTCAACCTGGTCAAGCTGCCCTTCTCGATCGGCCTGGGCATCATCCGCCCCGACACGCTGTGGGTGGACCTGGCACTGGTACCGGTGGTCGTGGTCGCGGCGCTCGGCGGGCGCTGGCTGGCCGCGCACATGAACAACCAGGTCTTCGACCCGCTGGTAACGGTGCTCACGGTCCTGTCTGCCGCCTACCTGCTGGTGTGAGGCCGGGGCTGACGTCTCTGGCGCGCGACCAACGGGCCCACAGGAGGCGGGCGGCGACCGCGGACGCCGTCGTCGTCGCGGCTGGCGATGCCGCTATCCTGTGCCGGTGACGACAACTCCCCATGGTGCCACCGGTGACGAGGAGGGCCGGATCGGCCCCGTCCTCGTGGTGGACTTCGGCGCCCAGTACGCCCAGCTGATAGCCCGCCGCGTGCGCGAGGCCAGCGTCTACTCCGAGATCGTGCCGCACAGCATGTCGGCGGCGGACATGCTCGCCAAGCGGCCGGCCGCCATCATCCTGTCCGGCGGGCCCGCCTCGGTGTATGCCGACGGCGCCCCCGGGGTCGACCCCGCCCTGTTCGACGCGGGCGTGCCCGTGCTGGGTATCTGCTACGGCTTCCAGACCATGGCCCAGGCCCTCGGCGGCACCGTCGGGCGCACCGGCACCCGCGAGTACGGGCACACCGACGCCGACGTCGCCTCCGGCTCCCGCCTGTTCGCCGGCACACCCGCCCGGCAGGCGGTGTGGATGAGCCACGGCGACGCCGTGCAGGCCGCCCCGGACGGCTTCGCCGTCACCGCCTCCACCGCTCAGACGCCGGTGGCCGCCTTCGAGGACCCCGCCCGGCGGCTGTACGGGCTGCAGTGGCATCCCGAGGTCATGCACTCCCAGTTCGGTCAGCGAGCCCTGGAGAACTTCCTGCATGACGGCGCCGGCATCCCCGCCACCTGGACGCCGGGCAACATCATCGACGAGCAGGTCGAGGCCATCCGGGAGCGGGTGGGCGACGCCCACGTCATCTGCGGCCTGTCCGGCGGCGTCGACTCCTCCGTGGCCGCGGCCCTGGTGCACCGGGCCATCGGGGACCAGCTGACCTGCATCTTCGTGGACCACGGCCTGCTGCGCGCAGGCGAGCGCGAGCAGGTGGAGCGCGACTACGCCCAGGGCATGGGCATCCGCGTGATCACCGTGGACGAGTCCGAGCGCTTCCTGACCGCGCTCGCGGGCGTCGCCGAGCCCGAGGCCAAGCGCAAGATCATCGGCCGGGAGTTCATCCGCTCCTTCGAGGCCGCCCAGCGGCGCGTGATCGCGCAGGTCGGCGCCGCCGGCGGCGAGATCAAGTTCCTGGTGCAGGGCACGCTGTACCCGGACGTGGTGGAGTCCGGCGGCGGTGAGGGCGCCGCGAACATCAAGAGCCACCACAATGTGGGCGGGCTGCCCGAGGATCTGGACTTCGAGCTGATCGAGCCGCTGCGGGCGCTGTTCAAGGACGAGGTGCGCGCGATCGGGCGGGAGCTGGGCGTGCCCGAGGGGATCGTGGCCCGCCAGCCCTTCCCCGGGCCGGGCCTGGGCATTCGCGTCATTGGTGAGGTGACGGCGGAGAACCTGCGGATCCTGCGGGCCGCGGACGGCATCGCCCGCGAGGAGCTGACGGCGGCCGGGCTGGATAAGGAGATCTGGCAGTGCCCGGTGGTGCTGCTGGCCGGCGTGAGGTCCGTGGGCGTGCAGGGCGACGGGCGCACATACGGGCATCCGGTGGTGCTGCGGCCGGTGAGCAGTGAGGACGCGATGACGGCGGACTGGACGCGTCTGCCCTACGACGTGCTGGCCCGCATCTCCACCCGCATCACCAACGCCGTCCCGGAGGTCAACCGCGTGGTGCTGGACGTGACCAGCAAGCCCCCCGCCACCATCGAGTGGGAGTAGTGGCTGACGTCTCCCTGACTGCCAGCCGCCGCCAGCGCATGGAGCGGAAGTGTCAATATCGATGACAAACCCTCCCGATGCCGGCGAGAGTCGGCCTGGCGCCCGCATGATTCCAACGTTTTGTTCGCTGTCGCCAACGCCCCTGGACGCGTTTGTCATCGATTTTGACATCTTGGGCATCGACTCATCGGGAGGGGGCGGCTTCTTCCGCGCCGTCTCGGGGATGGCAGTAGAGTCGGGCGCGAACCCGCGCACGCGACGACGAAGGAGACCGCAGTGGACTTCACCTCCAACCAGCGCCCCGCCGACATGGATCGCATCACCACCCCCGAGCTGGCGGACGCCTTCATCGCCGAGGCCGTCGAGGCCGTGCGCACGCAGGTGGGTGACGGCAAGGTGCTGCTGGCCCTGTCCGGCGGCGTCGACTCCTCCGTCGTCGCCGCCCTGCTCATCAAGGCGATCGGCAAGCAGCTGATCAGCGTCCACGTCAACCACGGCCTGATGCGCAAGGGCGAGTCCGAGCAGGTGATCGAGGTCTTCCGGGACGGGCTGGACGCCAACCTCGTCTACGTCGACGCCGCCGACCGGTTCCTGAACCTGCTGGCGGGCGTGGCCGAGCCCGAGGCCAAGCGCAAGCTCATCGGGGCGGAGTTCATCAACGTCTTCGCCGAGGAGGCCGCAAAGCTTGAGGGCGTCGGCTTCCTGGGGCAGGGCACCATCTACCCCGACATCCTTGAGTCCGCCGACGGCGTGAAGGCCCACCACAACGTCGGCGGCCTGCCCGAGGACATGGACTTCGAGCTGGTGGAGCCCGTCAAGCTGCTGTACAAGGACGAGGTGCGCGTGGTCGGCCGCCGGCTCGGCCTGCCGCAGTCCATGGTGGAGCGCCAGCCCTTCCCCGGCCCGGGGCTGGGGGTGCGCTGCCTGGGCGCGATCACCCGCGACCGCCTGGAGGCGCTGCGCGAGGCCGACGCCGTCGTCCGCGAGGAGATCGAGGCCGCCGGCCAGGACATCTGGCAGTACTTCTGCGTGGTGCCCGACATGCGTGCCACCGGCGTGCGCGACGGCAAGCGCGCCTTCGACTGGCCCGTCATCATCCGCTGCGTCAACACCGTCGACGCCATGACCGCCGAGGTGCCCGAGCTCGACTGGCCGCTGCTGCGGCGGATCACCGACCGTATCCTGGCCGAGGTCCCCGGCGTGTGCCGCGTCGCCTACGACCTGACCCCCAAGCCCATCGGCACCATCGAGTGGGAGTAACACCATGGGGAGTACACGTGCCTGGCGTCGCCGTGACCACGCCTGAGTCACCGCTGCTCGCCCGGCTGCGGGCGGAGAAGGCGGATAGGATCAAGGGCGGCATCTACCACCGCCTCCAGATCGACCTCACCTACTCCTCGAACCGGATCGAGGGCAGTCTGCTCTCCGAGGACCAGACCCGCCTCATCTTTGAGACCCGCACGCTCGATGCCTCCGAAGGCTCCGTGCGCGTCGACGACGTCGTCGAGACCTCCAACCACTTCCGCGCCATCGACGCCGTAATTGACCACGCGGGTGAGCCGCTCACCGAGGACGCGCTCAAGCGCCTGCATGGCATTCTCAAGGTGGCGACCGGCGACGCCGCCAAGGAGTGGTTCGCCGTCGGCGACTATAAGCGCGTGCCCAACGAGGTCTCCGGGATGCCGACGACGCGGCCTGAGGAGGTGCCCGAGGCGATAGGTGCGCTCCTGGCCCACTACCGTCCGGCTGAGCGACACGCCCTGGAGGAGATCATCGACATGCACGTGCGCTTCGAGCGCATCCACCCCTTCCAGGACGGCAACGGCCGGGTCGGGAGGCTGATCATGCTGGGTGAGTGTTTGGCGAGTGACGTCGTGCCCTTCGTCATCACCGATGACATGAAGGGCTTCTACTACCGGGGCCTGCGCGAATGGGACTCGCAGCCGGGATTCCTCCTGGAGACCTGCCGTGCTGCGCAGGACCGTTTCAAACAGCACCTCGACTACTTCCGCATCCCCTACACCGGCTGAGCGTCCGGCATGCCGCAGAAGCAGCGCTTCACCTACAATCGCACCCGATGACGATCAAAGACGACGCCGTAGTAATACGGCCCCTGCGGCCCGAGGAGACGCCTCTGCTGGAGGACTTCCTGCTGGAGGCCGTCTACGTGCCCGAGGACTTCACCGGGCAGGTGCCGCGCAGCGTCATCTACGACGACCCCATGTGCCGCGCCCACTTCGAGGGCTTTGGAACCCTTCCGGACGACCGGGCGCTGGTCGCGGAAGTCGATGGCCGAGTAGTGGGCGCCTGCTGGGTGCGTACCACGAAGGGCTATGGGCACCTGGACGCCTCCACGCCGGCGTTCTCGATTTCCCTGTACCGGGAGTACCGGGGCCGGGGAATCGGCACGCGCATGATGCAGCGCATGCTTCAGGAACTGCGGGAGGCGGGCTGTGCGCGTGCCTCGCTCGGCGTCGTCAAGGCCAACCGGGCCGTGCACCTGTATGAGCGGCTGGGCTTCCGCATCGTCGGCGACGGCTTCGATGAGACCGAGTGGCTGATGGTGTGCGAGCTGGCCGCGCCGGAGTAGCCGGCCGACTGGACGTCGGTGCTGCGGCACCGTCGTTCGTCAAGGAACTGCGTGAGCGGCGCGCATCAACAGGCAGTTCTTCTGCCGCTACTGTCCGGCCACCGAGTACTTGCTCGCGGAGGTTCAGGAGCGCTCCTCCCGCCCCGGTCGTGGTTGCAGGCGGGGCGCGAAGCTCGTGTCGGGGTACCGGGTGGAGCACCCGGATCCCGCGCGTGAATTGGTGGTATCGGTCGGCTGTTGTGCTTTGCTGCGCCGCTCCCGAACGCCAACTGTCCAGTTGAAGCGGCGCCAAATGCCGGGTCGAAATGGCGCCAACTCCCGGATTGAGGTGGGCCTTGCGCTGCATTGCAGGAGGAAGCTGATGGCTGATGTGAGCTGCCGTCCTCGTGTCGTTGACGCCCCCGTTGACGGTGTCCTGGGGTACTCAGGCGGTTTGCTGATTGAGGGTGTGCGCGCCTGTGGCAAGACCATGACCGGGCTGCAGCATGCGGCCTCGGAAGTGACGCTGGACTCCGGCCTGCCGCAGATCCGCGCCGCGCTGGACCTCGACCCCGCGCTGCTGTTGGACGGCGATACCCCCAGGCTGATCGATGAGTGGCAGCTCGCGCCGGACCTGTGGAACGCAGTCCGTAGGGAGATCGACGCCAGGCGGAGCCCGGGGCAGTTCATTCTCACCGGGTCCTCTGTCCCCGCCGAGGATGCGACGCGCTGCTCCGGCGCCACCGCATCTCCAGGGTGCGGATGCGACCCATGACCCTGTTCGAGCGCGGTCTGGGCGGCGGGGACGTCTCGCTGGCGGCTCTGTTCAACGGTGACGGTCCGGAACCCGTGCTCGAATCCGGCACGAGCGTCCGGGAGGCCCTGGACGCGCTAATACACGGCGGCCGGCCGGGCGACCTCGATGCGTCCGCCGCTCAGGCGCAGCGGCATCTGCGCGACTATGTGGAGGACGTCGTCAATGTCGACGTGGGGCGACTCGACGGGGAGCCCCCGTCGCGACCCGATCCGGCTGCAGGCGCTGCTGCGCTCACTGGCGCGCCATATCGCCACTGAGGCCTCGTTCGCCACCATCGCCAGGGACGTGACGGCGCGGACGCTGAGCGCGGAGACCGCCGTCGGTTATGTGAACGCGCTCAAGCGGCTGTTCATCGTAGAGGAGCAGCCCGCATGGACCCCGCACCTGCGCTCTCGCTATGCAGTGCGCACCTCGTCGAAGCTCCACTTCGTGGACCCCGCCCTGGCGGCTGCCATCACCGCGACCTCGGTGGAGCGGCTCATGCAGGACCTGGAGACGGCGGGGCTGTGGTTCGAATCCCAGGTCGTCCAGCACCTGCGGACCTTCGCCGAGCTGCGGGGCGGGCGTGTGTACCACTACCGGGACAAGTCCGGCAAGGAGGTCGACGCCGTCGTTGAGTTCGATGACGGACGCTGGGCCGCATTCGAGCTCAAGCTCGGCCAGCGGCAGATCCCGAAGGGACGGGCGTCGCTCGCGGCCTTCGTCGCGGATATCGACGTCGAGCGCACGCCGGCGCCGGTCTTCACCGCTGTCGTGACCGCGGACGGGCCGACCATGCGACTGCCCGACGGCGTCCTCACCTTCCCACTGCACGCGCTGCGCCCGTAAACGGCGTCGGGCTGGCGCCGCGTTGTGATGCAACAACCTGTTGCTCGACGGGATCGGGGCTCTGTGGTGTTCTTGTGCTGCGGCGCGGTTGGTGTGCCGCGGAACAGGAGAACGACATGACAATCGGAGAAATCATCGCCGACGTCCGGGGGGCGCGGGGGATGACTCAGGGGGAGCTCGCGGATCGGGTTATGGTGACCCGGCAGGCGGTCTCGCGCTGGGAGACTGGCGCCACCACCCCGGGCATCGACATGTGCAAGCTGCTGGCCGCCGCGCTCGACGTGCCGGTCACCCGCCTGCTCGAGGCTCCGCCCGGCCCGCACTGCCAGAGCTGCGGCATGCCCATTCCAAGGGAGGGGCAGCACGGCAGCGAGGCCAATGGGACCAGGTCCGAGGACTACTGTTCCATGTGCTACCAGGACGGCGCCTTTGTCGGTCCGGAGACGTTGGAGGACCTGATTGAGCACAGCGCACCGTACGTGTCCGAGAGCGCGCACATCACGGAGGACGAGGCCGTCTCCTACCTGAGTGCGGTCCTGCCCCAGCTGCGCCGCTGGAAGGAGCAGTAGGTCGCGGGCGGCAGCCCGGCCGGCGGCGCCGGCTCGGGCTGCGGAGGTGGCGACTCGTGCAGGCGCCCGTCATCGCTGCGGCTGGCGGCGCCGCACCGTCCAACTCACGCAACGAAACCCGTCCAACTGACGCAACAGAATCGGTCCAACTCACGCAATGAAACCCGTCCGACTCACGCAATCGGCTAGGCTTAGAGGCGGAGACATGCGGGTTTCGCAAGCCGGAGGAGGAACTGATGCGTTATCTGCCGCGTGTGGCAGATGACCTGCTCGCCGTCGCCCTAGCAACTAGTGGTGCCGTGCAGGTCAGGGGTCCGAAGTGGTGCGGCAAGACCGCCACATCCCTGCAGCAGGCCGGCAGCGTCATCTACATGCAGGATCCCGATCGCAGCCAGTCCTACATCGCTCTCGCGGATGCCAAGCCCTCCGCGCTGCTGGAGGGGGCCACTCCGCGGCTCATTGACGAGTGGCAGATGGCGCCACAGCTGTGGGACGCCGTCCGCTTCGCCGTCGACCGCCGCGGGGAGCCCGGGCAGTTCATCCTCACCGGCTCGGCCGCGCCGACCGCCCAGGGCGCGCACTCCGGCGTTGGGCGGATCGCTACCCTCGTCATGCGGACCATGGCGCTCTTCGAGTCGGAGGAGTCCACCGGGCAGGTGTCCCTGCGGGCGCTCTTCGATGGGGAGGCGGAGGTCGCGGGTGTCAGCGCATTAGACGTGGAAGACATAGCGCGGATTCTGTGCCGCGGCGGCTGGCCCGCCGCCGTCACCGCAGGTGCGACGGCGTCGCCCGGACGCCTGGCGCGCAACTATGTAGAGGGCCTGATCGACTCCGATGTCGCCCGCATGGACGGCGTCTCCCGCAACTCGACGCGTATGCGCGCACTCATGCGCGCCTACGCCCGCCACGTCTCCACCCGGGCCGCGCAGGCCACGATCGCCGCGGACCTCGCCGTCGACGATGCCACCATGGCGCCCAACACCGTCAGCGACTACCTCGGCGCGTTGTCGCGTGCCTACGTGATTGAGGACCTGCCCGCCTGGACTCCCGCGCTGCGTTCGAAGACCGCAATCCGAACCAGCCCGACGCGTCATTTCGTGGACCCGTCAATCGGTGCGGCCGTCATGCGGTGGGCGCCGGCCGACCTGCTGCGCGACTTCGAGGCCTTCGGACTGCAGTTCGAGTCGCTGTGCGTGCGCGACCTAAGGGTCTACGCCGAGGCCAACGACGGGACGCTCTTCCACTACCGTGACAAGACCGGGCTGGAGGCCGACGCCGTCGTTGTCCTCGCCGACGGACGGTGGGCGCCGCTGGAGGTGAAGCTCGGTTCGCGCCAACTCGACGACGCCGCCGCCCACCTGCGGCGGCTGCGCGATCGCGTGGATACAGCCCGCATGGGGGAGCCCTCCTTCCTCGCCGTGATCACCGCGGGCGCCACCGCCTACCGGCGTGACGACGGCGTGCTCGTCATCCCCCTGGCCTGCTTGCGCCACTGACCGCTTACGCGCTCGCGTAGCGGCCGTCCCACACCACTCGGCGGTAGTTGTCCCGGTCCGTGTCGCCCTCGGTGGAGATGCACAGGACCCGCGCGTCCGCCCCGAGGCGCAGGTCGCGCCGCAGGTCGGCATAGCAGTCCCTCCGCAGAAGCTCGGTGACGGTGCCCCGCGAGGCGGCCCCGCTCTCGCCGGAGATGATCGGCCGGTCGCCGGTAAGCGGATTACCCAGGATGCGCATGCCGGTTGCCGCGACCTCATCGGGGACGGCGAGGAAGGCGTCGGCGTGCTGGCGCAGAATCTCCCAGCCGATGCCGCAGGGCTCCCCGCAGCACAGTCCCGCCATGATGGTTTGTGGTTCTTTGACCGCGTGGAGCCGCCCGTCGTCGGCGGCCGCGGTGCGGTACAGACAGTCCGCCCCGTCCGGCTCCACGATCGCGATCAGTGGTCGCTCCAGCCCATAGCAGTCGGCTAGGAATGCGGCCATTGCGCCCGCCATCGAGCCCACGCCCGCCTGCAGGAACACGTGCGTAGGCCGGACGCCGCCCAGCTGCTCCATGATTTCCGCCCCCATGGTGGTGTAGCCCTCCATGATCCAGCCTGGGATCTGCTCATAGCCGGGCCAGGACGTGTCCTGCACCAGGATCCAGCCGCGCTCCTGGGCGTGCGCGGCGGCGAGCCGGACGGCGTCGTCATAGACCAGGTCGGTGATGCAGGCCTCGGCGCCCAGGGCGCGGATGTTCTCCAGCCGCTCCCGTGCACTGCCCCGGGGCATGTACACCACGCTCTTGTGGCCGAGGCGGTTAGCCGTCCAGGACACGCCGCGCCCATGATTTCCGTCCGTCGCGGTCACGAAGGTGAGCGTGCCGAGCGCTTCACGGGTATCGCTGCTCGTGAGCACGGGGTAGGGGAGCTCGGACAGTTCCTGGCCCAGGCGCTGCGCGAGCACGCGCCCCATGGCGTAGCTGCCGCCCAGGACCTTGAAGGCGTTGAGCCCGAAGCGACTGCTCTCATCCTTGACGTACGGCGAGGAGACACCCAAATGCGCAGCCAAGTGATCCAGGCTGATCATCGGCGTCTCCCGGTACTCCGGGAGGCTGCGGCACTAGGCACGTGCGCGCTCGGCGGTCTCCAGGCTGTAGCGGTGGACCGATGCGTCGGGGGTGGCACGCTTGTTACTCAGGGCAGCGTTGATCATGCCCACGTCCTGCTCCTTCGCGATTGGCGCTGCTGTGCTATCGGATACTGCTTGAGGGGCTGGTTTTCAAGGGATTGTTAACGTTGTCCTGGACCATAACCGGCGCTTCCGGTTTGAGGGCGTGGTAGTTCAGGCCGAGATTGCGGTGGGCTCGTCCACAACGCGGGGTTTGGCCCCCAGGGGCACAGGGCGGCTGTCGGACACGCCTTCCCTGGCAGCTGGGGGACGGGTTCCTTCGCACTGCCAAACACCGGCGAGGTTGGAGGAGGCGCCACGCCGCACCCTCAAACACGAAGAGCCGGTCAAATTCGGGAACGTTGTTCCCGAAATCCGCCACCGTGCTGTGGATGCGACCGGCGGTTATGTGGCCATCTGGACGATCGACATCGCCATGTGCGTCTTCGCCAGCGCGATGAGCCTGCGCATCCGCGACGCCGCAGAGCCCGCCGCCGGGTGACGGGCTCCGCAGTGCCCGTCACCAGGTGATGGCCGACGCGGCGAGCGTCGCATCCTGCGGGTTGCCGATCATCGGACGATCGGTGTCGATGGAGGCGAGGGCGGTCATCTCGGCCCCGGTCAGCTCGAAGTCGAACACGTCCAGGTTCTCGGCCATACGCTCGGCGTGAGTCGACTTGGGAATGACGCCGATGCCGCGCTGAATCATGAAGCGCAGCGCCACCTGGCGCGGCGTCTTGCCGTGCGCCCGTGCAGCCGCGGTCACCTCGGGCAGGTTGAACATCTCATTCGCCCGGCCCTGCCCGAAGGGCGCGTACGCCTGGTGGGCGATACCCTTGTCAGCCATGAGCTCATGAAGAGCGTTCTGCTGGGCGAGCAGATTCGTCTCCACCTGGTTGACGGCGGGCACGACCTCGTTGAACTCGATGAGGTCGATCAGCTGGCTGGGCGCGTAGTTGGACACGCCGATGGCGCGCGTCCGCCCGTCCCGCTGGAGCTCTTCGAGTGCGCGCCACGCGGCATAGGTGTTGCCGAATGGCCAGTGCAGCAGGACCAGGTCCACGTAGTCGGTGCCCAGGCGGCGCAGGGATGCCTCCAATGACGCCAGCGAGGAGTCGCGCTCGTAGTTGCGGAACCAGAGCTTGGTGGTGATGAAGAGTTCTTCGCGCGGCACACCGCAGCGCGCGATGCCGGCGCCGACCGCCTCCTCGTTGCCGTAGGCCTGCGCGGTGTCGATGAGCCGATAGCCTGTCGCGACGGCTTCAACCACGCAGCGCTCGCACTCGGCGGGATCGGTGATCTGATAGGTGCCGAAGCCGATGATCGGCATCTCGACACCGTTGTTCAAGGTGATGGTCTGCATGTGCTCTGCTCCTGTTCACTTGCGGGTGATGGCGATGCTTTCGTGGAGGTGAGTCGTCTCGTCCTTAAGCAGGTTCATGACGAACCCGACGACCGAGGGAATGGTGGTGTGATAACGGGCCACGGGCGCGCCCTTGGGGGTGAGCACCACGTCGTCGGCATCGCCGTCCCGGAGGAAACCCGGCCGCAGGATCGTGTAGTCGAGGTCGCTGGCCTCAACGATGCCGACGGCGTCGCGATTAGGCACCTGCTTCGGCTCATGGGCGACGTTATGGCGGATGCCGTCCGGTGCGGAGATCTCGTTGTAGATGCCGACTGCGCCGGTGAATATCAGCCGCTTGATGCCGAGCCGATCCATGACGGTAACGAGATTCTCGGCAATTCGGGGCAGGTCGCTCCCGGGGATTGCGCAGATCACCGCGTGCTGGCCCGTGAGCACGTGCTCCAGCGCGTCGATGTCGCCGACGTCTGCGGACAGGAAGCGCGATCCCTCCTGGTTCTCGGGTGCCCGCCGCGCGACCCGTGTCAGGTTGAGCGCGGGGTCCGCCTGGATCGCGCGCGACAGTGCGGAGCCGAGCTTGCCGGTAGCCCCCAGCACGGCAACGTTGCGAGTCATTGTGGTCATGTCCAGGCGCTCCTGTCTCTAAGGTGTGGTGAGCGGCTATCTTGCGGTTGCAACATTATAGTTCACCAGCCTAGGCTTGAGAAGCATTCGTGGCAAGGGCGCGCTGGGGAGGAACGGCATGAACGCGGAATTGGAGGGTGCGACGGCCCTCGTTGTCGGGGCGGCCTCGGGAATCGGCCGGGCCTGTGCGGAGGCCTTCGCTCGCGAGGGTGCGGCTGTTGTCTTAGCAGACATTCGGGTGCAAGCAGTTCGCGCCCTGGCGGAACAGATCACGGCGGACGGTGGCAGGGCGGCGGCCGTATCCTGCGACGTGACCAGCGAGGAACAGGTCGAGGCCGCTGTCGGTACCGCCGTGGAGCTGTTCGACAGGCTGGATATTGCCGCCAACATCGCCGGAGTGCAGTCCGAACACCGGGAACTTGCTGACCTTCCCGCCGAGGAGTTCGATCGGGTGATGAAGATCAATCTCTACGGCGCATTCTTCTGCACGAAACACGAACTGCGTGTTATGCGGGAGCAGGCGCCCGACGCCTCCGGCTCGCGGGGAGTGATCGTCAACTGCTCATCGCAAGGCGGACTGCGCGGCATTCCCACCATCGGTGCCTACACGGCGAGTAAGCACGGGGTGCTGGGACTGACCAAGTCGGCTGCGCTTGAGTACGCCGCTCGGGGAATACGGGTCAACGCGGTATGCCCCGGTACTTGTGACACGCCTATGGTGGCCGGCGCCGCCGCTGATGCACCCGCGCATATTCGCGCAATCGTGGACGCGATCCCGGTCGGCCGCATGGGACGAGCCGCCGAGATCGCGCAGACGGTAGTGTGGCTCGCCAGTCCGGCGGCGGGATTCGTGGTCGGGCAGGCGATCATCGCCGACGGCGGCTGGTCGGTCTGATGGAGCTGCCGACTGCGCCGGGGATACGGAGGGGAGATTCGGACATGGAGACATATGTCCCGACACCGGCCAACGCCCTGGGCAATCGCATCGACGCGGCGGTGGCCATGCTCTACCGGCGTACCTTCTCCTATGTGTCGCGCGAACTCGCCGGGGAAGGCTTTGGGTCCGGCAAGCAGGCCGTCATTCGGATACTGGACACCGAGGACGGCATCACGCAGACCGCTGTGGCGGACCGCGGGGCCTTAGATGCGGGCAATGTCGCGCGCATAGTCGCCGCCTTGGAGGCTGACGGGTACGTGCGCCGCGAGCGCGATACGACCGCACTGCACGCCTACAGGGTGTTTCTCACCGAGCGCGGGCGGGCGGCTGCGGTGCGCATGCACGAGGTGGTCGATGCGTGGAATGCGACCTGTTATGCAGACCTGTCGTTGGAGGAGATGGCCGCGCTGGCGCGGAGGCTCGAGTGCCTGGCGGCGCGCGCCGATGAGATCTGGCACCGCCATGACCGCAGCGGATCGCTGACCGAGTCGTAGAGGTGCAGGATGCGGTGGAGACGAGTCGGCGCTCGACTTCTGCAATCCGGATGGACCCGCCGTTAGGTCGGCACTGCATACATGTTGGAGTGTTGCTCGATGTGGGAGGTGATGGTGAGTATCTGAAAGTAGGCGCCTCATGGTAGTGTCCGATTTCGGAAACTGCGCTCGGGGCGACATGAACGGGAGGCCGACATGGGTGGCGGCGCCAGGGAATACCTGGACACCATGGGCAGGCAGGACAAGCAGTTCGCCGCCCTCTACCGGCAGGCGGCGGCGGCCTTCGGCATCTCGGAGTGTGCCATGTGGGTGCTCTACTTCATCCGGATCGCGGAAACGCCCCTGACCCAGCACGAGCTCATCGAGTTGATGATGTTCCCCAAGCAGACCATCAACTCCGCGGTCTTCTCCCTGGTCAAGCGCGGCTACCTGCGACTGGAGCCGATACCGGGCACGCACAACCGCAAGCACGTGCAACTGACGCCCGCCGGGGAGGCATTCGCGCGCTCCACCGTGGAGCGGCTCATCAGGGCGGAGGAGCAGGCCGTAACCGCCATGGGCCTGCAACGGGCGGAGCGCTACGTGGCCCTGCGCAATGAGTTCCTGGATGCGCTGCACAGCGAGTTCGAACGCGAGGAGGTACTTGACCATGGCGCATGATCCCGCCGCGAACAGCATCGAGGTCATCGGCGCCGCCGAGAACAACCTCAAGCACGTCGACGTAACGATCCCCAAGGGCAGGCTGGTGGTGTTCGCCGGCGTCTCCGGCTCGGGCAAGAGTTCCCTTGCCTTCGACACGCTCGCCGTCGAGTCCGCCCGCCAGTGGCAGTCCTCCTACCCGCTGTACCTGCGCAACAAGAAGCCTCACTACGAGCGTCCCAAGGCTGACGAGTTGCGCAACCTGACCCCGGCGATCGTCGTCGACCAGCGGCCGGTCGGTACCAGCGCCCGCTCCACCGTCGGCACGGCCGTCGACGTCGCCCCACTGATGCGTCTGCTGTTCTCGCGCGTGGGCGAGCCCAGCGCCGGCGGCTCCATGGCCTACTCCTTCAACCATCCTCTGGGGATGTGCCCGGAGTGCACCGGCTTGGGGGAGCGGCTGGTGCTCGATGAGGACACGCTCTTCGACGTCGACAAGACCCTTGCCGAGGGCGCCATCCGCTTCAGCCAGTTCTCCTCCGGCTGGCAGACCTACCTCTACCAGGCTAACCCGCTGCTGGACCCGCACAAGAAGCTGCGCGACTTCACCGCCGAGGAATGGCGCACACTGCGCGAGGGCTCCCCGCAGCCGCTCAAGGTGGAGATCCGCTCCAACAACACCGGCCGGGTGGACACCGTCGACTACGAGGGCGTCATCCCGCGCTTCAACAGGCTCTACCTGAACCGCGACATCTCCAAGCTCCGCAAGAGCCTGCAGGAGGAGATCCGCGCGCACGTGCACCAGGGGCCGTGTGCGGCCTGCGGCGGCACCGGCCTGAACCCGAAGGCGCTCGCCTCCCGCATCAACGGGCACAACATCGTGGACCTGTCTGATCTGCCGGTGCGCGACCTGATCCCCATCCTGGGGCGGATCTGCGATCCGCGCGGCACCTCCCTGGCTGCCCAGATCACCGCCTACCTCGAGCGCATGGTCGACGTCGGCATCGGCTACCTCTCGCTCTCACGGCGCACGGACACCCTCTCCGGCGGAGAGGCGCAGCGCATCAAGATGGTCCGCAACCTGGGCAGCAGCCTGGCGGACATCACCTACATCTTCGATGAGCCCACCGCTGGCCTGCACCCGGCCGACGCGGAACGCATAGGCCGCCTCCTGATCAGCCTGCGCGAGCGGCACAACAACGTGCTGATCGTCGAGCACAGCCGCCAGATGTTCCAGCTCGCCGACCACATCATCGAGCTCGGCCCGGCAGCCGGCGAGCACGGCGGGAGGATCGTCTACCAGGGGGATCTCGCCGGCCTGGCCGATGCAGATACCGCTACGGCCCGGGCCCTGCGTCGGCCCGTGGAGATCAACCCCGCCCCGCTTCCCTGGAGCGAGGGCTTTGAGATCACCGACGCCCACTGCCACAACCTCAAACACGTGAACGTCACCATCCCCAAGGGCGTTCTCACTGCCGTCACCGGGGTGGCAGGTTCCGGCAAGAGCTCGCTGGCCACCTATGAGCTCGCCGCCCGCCGCCCCGAGGCGATCACCATCGACCAGAAGCCCATTGGCACCTCCATCCGGTCCACCCCGGCCACCTACACCGGGGCGATGGACGAGATCCGCAAGCTGTTCGCTCGCGCCAACGGTGTGGGCGCCGGCTGGTTCAGTTTCAACTCCAAGGGTGCCTGCCTGGTTTGTAAGGGCAAGGGCAAGGTCACCTACGACATGGCCTTCGCCGAACCCGTAGAGGTCCCCTGCGAGGAGTGCGGGGGACACCGCTACAACCCCACTGCGCTGAGCTACACCTACAAGGGCAGGAACATTGAGACGGTCATGGCCCTGACCATCGAGCAGGCCCTGAGCTTCTTCGACGACGAGCGGGTGCGCCGCCCGCTGCGCACCATGGCCGACGTCGGACTCGGCTACCTCACGCTCGGGCAGCCCACCTCCACGCTGTCCGGCGGCGAGGTCCAGCGGGTCAAGCTCTCCAGCGAGCTGCACAAGCGCGGCAACGTCTACATCCTGGACGAACCCAGCACCGGCCTGCACAACAATGACCTGGCCGAGCTGCTGGCCCTGCTGCGGCAACTGGTCGACGGTGGCAACACTGTGGTGATCGTCGAGCACCGGCTGGAAATGATCGCCCAGGCCGACTGGGTCATCGACATGGGGCCCGCCGGCGGCAGCGAGGGTGGGCAGGTGCTCTTCACCGGCACGCCCGCAGAGCTGATGGCGTGCCCCGACTCCCGTACCGGTGCCTACCTGGCCGCCGCCGCGGAGGCTCGCGCCTAGCGGTTTCGCCGGCATGGGGGATCTGTCAGGTCCTGGCTGCGCGCCCCGGTTCCGGGGCAGGCTGGGCGGTAGGACGGCAGCGGCGTCGTCGTCCCGCGTACCTGGCGCGCCACCGAACTGTTAAGGAGAACCGCACATGGAGTACACCAAGCTCGGAACCACGGACATCACCATCCCCCGCCTGTGCATCGGTGGCATGAGCTTCGGGAAGGTCTTCCCCGACTTCCACCAGTGGGTGATCGACCAGAACGCCACCCAGGCCGTCATCGCCCGCGCGCTGGAGCTGGGGGTGAACTTCTTCGACACCGCCAACGTCTACGCCCGTGGCACCAGTGAGGAGTTCATCGGCGCCTCCCTGAAGAACCTCGGCGTCAAGCGTGAGGACGTGGTACTCGCCTCCAAGGTCTACTTCAATGAGGGACACCTGTGCCGGGAGGCGATCAACCGTGAGATCGAGGGCACCCTGAGGCGCCTGGGCACCGACTACCTGGACCTGTACATCATCCACCGCTTCGACTACGACACCCCGATCGAGGAGACCATGGAGGCGCTGGACGGCCTGGTGAAGGCCGGCAAGGTCCGCGCCCTGGGCGCCTCGGCCATGTATGGCTACCAGCTGCACAACCTGCAGCTGGCCGCCGACGCGGGCGGCTGGACCCGCTTCGCCTCCATGCAGAACCACTACAACCTGCTCTACCGGGAGGACGAGCGCGAGCTGATCCCCGTGTGCCAGCAGTACGGCATGTCGCTGACCCCGTACAGCCCGCTCGCTTCTGGCCACCTGACCCGCCCCACTTGGGACTCCGACTCGGTGCGCTCCACCACGGACGCCACCATGCGCTCCAAGTACGACCGCGACCGCGAGATCGACATGCCCATTGTGGCGCGCGTCGCCGAGACCGCCGAGAAGCACGGCGTGCCCATGGCGGATGTGGCGCTGGCCTGGCACTGGGCGCGGGGCGTGGCCGCGCCGATCGTCGGCTGCTCGCGGCCCAGCCGGGTCGACGACGCCGTGCGCGCCCTGGACCTGAAGCTCACCGCCGAGGAGGTCGCCTACCTGGAGGAGCCCTACCAGCCCCACGAGCTGGTCGGCCCGCTCGCCCGCCCCGGCGACAAGCCGCTCGCCGGCACCGCCGTCCTCAAGTAGCGGCAACTGCGGGTGCGCCCGCCCGAGAGGCCACCGGGCGGGCGCAGTATCCGTGGAAAGCCTGGACGAAGGCGCGCGCGGTCGGTAACGTCGGGCGCATGAGGAAGTAGCGATGCCCCACGGACGCACGGAACAGATCCCACCCATGAGGCCGTGCCCGGGGTGCAGCATCGCTGACCTCCATACCGACCAGCCGCATCCCCGATCCCCGCGATGGCGGCGGATATAGGTGCCGTCCCCGCGTCGCGCCAACTGGTGGTGGTCCATGAGGACGGCCTAGTCGGAACGCACCTCGAGAGCAGCCTGCACCGCCGCACGGTCTCCCAATCCAAAGGAGGCCCGTATGCAACTGACCCTCTCCGCCATCGAGTACACCTACCCCGGCGCCGCCGCCCCGGCACTGGTGGGCGTCACCGCCGCCTTCCCGGTCGGCTGGACCGGCGTCGTCGGCGACAACGGCTGCGGCAAGACCACCCTCGCCCGCATCGCCTGCGGCCAGCTGGCACCTGACGCCGGCGCGCTGTTCCCGCAGTCTCAGCAGCTGGTGACCCACTACTGCGCCCAGGACGCCACCGCACCGCCGCCGACGCTGATGGACTTCGCCTGCGCCTACGACGAGGTCGCCATGCGGCTGCGGCGCGACCTCGGCGTCGATGACGACTGGGCCTGGCGCTACGACGCGCTCTCGGGCGGCCAGCGCAAACTGGTCCAGATCGCCTGTGCCCTGTGGGAGCAACCGGACGTGCTGGTGGTGGACGAGCCGACCAACCACGCCGACGCCGCCGCCCGCGCGGCCATCCGCACCGCCCTGGGGCGCTTCGGCGGCGTCGGCGTCCTCATCTCCCACGACCGCGCCCTGCTGGACGCCCTGTGCACCCAGTGCCTGTTCATGACCGCCGGCACCGGTGTGATGCGCCCGGGCGGATACACGCGGGCCGCCGACCAGGCCGAGCAGGAGCGGGAGTTCGCCGTCCAGCAGCGCGAGCAGGCCCGGCGCGAGCAGAGGCGCCTGGCCCGGGAGACCCAGCGGCGGCGCGAGGAGGCCTCCCGCACCGCCTCCCGCCGCTCCGGCCGCAACATCGCCAAGCACGACAACGACGCCCGCTTCCGCCGCCGACTGGCCGTGGTCACCGGGCAGGACGGCAAGGCCGGGCGCCTCGCCTCCCGCATGGAGGCCCGGCTCGCCCGCGCCGACGCCGCGCTGGAGGCCATCAGGATCGACAAGCGCTACGACGCCGACGTGTGGGTCGACGCCGCCCCGAGCCGTCGGCCGGTGCTGCTGCGCACCGGGCCGCTGACGCTGTCCCTGGAGGAGACGACGACGCTACGCACCCCGGCGCTGCACCTGGACAGTGGCGACCATGTGGCGCTGGTGGGTGACAACGGCACCGGCAAGACCACGCTCGTCCGCACCCTGCTGGAGCGTCTGCCGGACGGCACTGCGTGCTTGTACGTGCCCCAGGAGCCCGACCGGGCGGTGCAGGAGGCGACGCTGGCGCGCCTGGCGGGGCTCGGCGATGAACAACGCGGTCGGGTGCTGTCGATCGTGGCCAGGCTCAACTCCTCTCCGGAGCGGGTCCTGGAGGGGGAGGTGGTCAGTCCCGGAGAGATGCGCAAGCTCATGCTCGCGCTCGGCGTCCTCGACCGCCCGGAGCTCATTGTCATGGACGAGCCCACCAACCACTTGGACCTCGGCTCCATCCGGGCGCTGGAGCGGATGCTGGCGGCATTCCCGGGGGCGCTGCTGCTCGTCTCCCACGACGCAGCCCTGGTGGAGGCCACTACCTCCATCACCTGGCGGATTCACCGGAACGCCGCAGGAGAGCTGCACTTGCTTGTCGAGTAGGTGGGAGTCTCTCCAAGACGCGGGCGGTGGCCGCCTACGGGGAAACCACGTGGTGGCCGGACGGCGCATTGCCGCCCGGCCGCCGCGCCGTCAAGGAACCGGTCAGTCGTACAGCAGCACGGAGATGTCCTCGTCGTCGATGTTGGAGGAGTCGTACCAGTGCGAGCCGGTGTCCACGTCCTCGACGCTCTCTCCGTTGGCAGCCTTCACTGCCAGGGCGACCGCCTGGTACCCCATCTGGTAGGGGTCCTGGGTGACCGAGCCGAGGAAGGCGCCCGAGCGCACGGCGTCCTTCTGGGAGGTGCCGGCGTCGAAGCCGACTACCAGCAGATCCTTGTACCGGCCGGAGTCGCGGTCCAGCTGGGAGGCGTCCGCGGTGGCGCTGATGACGCCGTTGACCGCGTCCTGGTTCGCGGCGAACAGCGCCACCAGGCCATCGGTGGACAGGATCGAGGTGGCGGCGGACTGGATGTCCGCCTGACTGGTGGTGGGCGGCACGGTGACGACGATCTTGACCTTGGCGGGGTTGGAGGACGGCGTGGTCCAGCGCTGCTGCCCGGAGATGTCGACCGCACCTGCCAGGCCGTCGAGCTTCTCCAACTCGGTGACCAGGGTGGCGGTGAAGCCGTCCACGCGCTGGACGATTGAGCCGGAGGTCGAGTCCTGCGCGAGCACGCCGATGACGGCGGGTGAGTCGGCGCTCGCGGAGGCCAGGGCGGCTTGCAAGTCGGTGTTGGCGGCGAGGTTGGTGGCCACATTGCCGCCGGCCACTTCGTTGTCCGTCGTGGCCGTTGCCAGCACCGCACCGGAGGCGTCGTCGGGCACGCCCGAGTCGAAACCGATCACCGGGATGTTCTGGTTCTTGGCGTTCACCAGGGCGTCCTGGACGGCGTCGGGCTGGCAGGCCGCCAGGGCGATGGCGGCCGGCCGCTGGTTGACCGCCGACGCGAGCTGCTCCACCTGCTGGGAGACATTGCTCTCCGCGTCGGGGCCGTTGGTCTCCAGGTCCACGCCGAGCTCGTCGGCGGCGTCCTGCGCGCCCTTGAAGGCGGCCTGATAGAACTGGTTCTGGTAGCTCTTGGAGATGATGATGACCTTCATCTTGCCGTCCGAGCTCGCGGAACCGCCGTCGTCGCTGCACGCGGCGAGCAGTGAGAGCGAGCAGGCGGAGGCGAGCGCCGCGGTCAGAGCGGACCTGCGGGTGAGGGTGATGGCCATGGTGTGGTTTCCTTTCATGGGGTGGGGCGGTGGAATGCGGAGGTTGGGGTCAGGCGCGGCCGGCGCGGCGGGTGCGGATGACGTCGAGCAGCACCGCGAGCACCACGACGACGCCGATCAGGACCTGCTGCCACTGCACGGGCAGTCCCATGGACAGCAGCCCGGTCTTGAGTACGGAGATGACGAAGACGCCGATGATGGTTCCCCACAGGGAGCCGACGCCTCCCGCCAGGGAGGTGCCGCCGATGACGCAGGCGGCAATGGCGTACATCTCCTGACCGTTGCCGGTCTGTGGGGTGATGGAGGAGAAGGTGGCCGCGTAGATGACGCCGGCCAGCCCGCAGAAGAAGCCGTTGAGCACGTAGACCCAGAACTTCCAGCGGGAGACCACCACGCCCGACAGCTCGACGGCCTCCTCGTTGGAGCCGATGGCGTAGGTGTAGCGGCCCAGCTTGGTGCGGGTGAGGATGAACCAGGCGATTACGAAGAATGCGGCCAGCCAGAGGATGCCCACGGGCAGGTTTCCGGCCTTGTACAGGACCGTCTTGAACCAGCCGTCCTCGGAGGTGAGGCTGGGGTAGGTCTGCGTCTGCACCTGGGCGATGACCGCGCACAGGCCCAGCGAGGCGAACTGCATGCCGAGCGTGGCGATGAACGGCGGGATGTGCAGGAAGCCGACCAGGATCCCGTTGCCGATGCCGAAGGCGATCCCGGTGGCCAGCACCACCAGCAGCGCGAGGCCGATCGGCAGGTGCCAGACGTTGTAGGCCACGCCCCCTACCAGGGCGGAGCCGACCATGACCGTCCCGGAGGACAGGTCGATGCCTGCGGTGATGATCACGAAGGTCATGCCGATGGCCAGGAAGCCGATGTAGTAGGAGGAGTCGAGGATCGACACGAAGGTGCTGGGGGACAGGAAGTGGTTGCCGAATACGGCGAAGAATGCGTACAGAATCACGAGCGCGGCCAGCGCCATGAGCTGCTGCATCGGTAGTGCGCGCAGCGGGTTGTTCTTGGTGACGTTAGTGCTCATGCTGCACGACCTGCTTCCTGCTTGGTGGCCAGTTCCATGATCTTGATCTGTGTTGCCTCGGAGGCGTCGAGCTCTCCGGTCTTGCGTCCCTCGCGCATGACGACCACGCGATCGGACAGGTGGAGGACCTCATCGAGGTCGGAGGAGACGAGGATGATCGACTTGCCCTGCGCCACCAGGTCGCGCATGAGCTGGTAGATCTCTGCGCGCGCACCGATGTCGATCCCGCGGGTCGGCTCGTCGAAGATGAGCACGTCGACGTCGCGCAGCAGCCACTTGGCCAGAACCACCTTCTGCTGGTTGCCGCCGGAGAGGTTGCGCACGCGCTGGCGGGTGGAGGGGGTCTTGATGCGCAGCATGTCCACGTACTTGCGGGTCGCCCGTTGCACCGCGCGCTCGTGCACGACCGTCGCGGTGGTGAAGGCGTCGTAGGAGGCCAGCACCGTGTTGTCCGAGACGGACAGGCCGGTGACCAGGCCGAAGCGCTTGCGGTCCTCGGACAGGTAGGCGATGCCCGCCCGGATCGCGTCCTTGGGGCGGCGGAAAGACACCTCGGTGCCGTTGACCTCCAGCCTCCCGGAGGTGGGGCGATCCGCGCCGGCAATGATCCGCAT
The DNA here is from genome assembly GCF_900103885.1 of Actinomyces ruminicola. Taxonomy (GTDB): domain Bacteria; phylum Actinomycetota; class Actinomycetes; order Actinomycetales; family Actinomycetaceae; genus Actinomyces; species Actinomyces ruminicola. The sequence continues at coordinate 565,717 of NZ_FNIM01000001.1, read as the reverse complement.
GGTCTCGGTGCGGCCCGCTCCCACGAGTCCGGCGAAGCCGAGGATCTCGCCACGATGCAGGGTGAAGGAGACGTCCTTGACGTCGCCGGAGGCCAGATGCTCGGCCCGCATGACGACGGGTGCGTCCGGTGCCACCTCGGAGCGGGTCTTCGGGGTGTTGACCACCTGGCGCCCGACCATCATCTCGATGATCTGATCGAGGTTCGTCTCGGCGGCGGTGAGCGTGCCGACGTGGGTGCCGTCGCGCAGCACCGTGATCCGGTCGGCTACGGCCATGACCTCGTGCATGCGGTGGGAGATGTACACGATCGCCACGCCGCGGTCGCGCAGGCGCTTCACGCGCTGAAGCAGTTCGGCGCTCTCGGCCTCCGACAGCGCCGCCGTGGGCTCGTCCAGGATGAGTACCCTGGTGGACTCAAAGGACAGTGCGCGCACGATCTCCACCAACTGTGCCTTGGAGACCGACAGGTCGCGCAGCAGGGTCCGCGGGTCGACGTCGACCTCGTGCTCCGCGAGCAGGTCCCGGGCTCGCCGGTTCAGTGCGCGGTCGGAGATCAGCAGGGAGGAGGACTCCCGACCGATGAAGATGTTCTGTGCCACGGTCAGGTCGGCCATCATGTTCAGTTCCTGATGGACGATGGCGATGCCGGCCTGTTGTGCGTCACGGATGGAGTGGAAGGCGGCGGGGGCGCCGTCGTACTCGTAGGTGCCCTCGAAGTCCGGGTGGATGCCGGTGAGGATCTTTACCAGCGTGGACTTCCCGGCGCCGTTCTCGCCCACGAGGGCGTGCACCTCGCCGGGGAGCAGGTCGAAGGAAACGCCGCTGAGCGCCTGCACTCCGGGGAATGACTTGGAGACGTCTATGAGTCTCAGGCGTGGTGGCCGTGGTGGTGCCATATCTGCTCCATTGCTTTTCGTGGTCCGCGCTCGACGCTGCGGGCGCGGGTGGGAGAGCCGCCGGGGCGACTGTTGGGGTTGGGTTATTGGAGCGCTGCCAAGTGGCGGCGTTCCAGTACTGACAACGATGTCAATCGCGAGTCCGATGGTACGGTTGGTTCCCGTTCGGGTCAAGTGCGTTTCGAGAATTGGGGAGGAGACAGTGGGGTCATACTCGTCAGCCGGTTCGACGCCTGGGGTGCAGCGGCGCGCCACCATGAAGCAGGTCGCGCGCCTGGCGGGGGTAGGGGTCAAGACGGTTTCGCGCGTCGTCAACGGTGAGCCCAATGTCGCCGACGCCACGGCCGAGCGCGTGTGGGACGCGGTGCGGGAGCTGGACTACCACGTGGATCTGCGGGCGGGCAGCCTGCGGCGGCCCGGCGGGGCGACGCGTACGATCGCGCTGCTGGTCGGCAGCGTCGACAATCCCTTCGCCGGAGAACTGCACCGCGGGGTGGAGGACGTGGCACGCGAGCACGACGTCGCGGTGCTGGCCTCCAGCCTGGACGAGGAGCCGGTGCGCGAGGTGGCGGCGGTTGAGGACTCCATCAGGCGCCACGTGGACGGCATCATTGTCAACACCACCACGGTGGACGGCGCCGCACTCGAACGCGTGCTGCACCTGGGCGTGCCGATTGTCTTCGTGGATCGCGCCCCGCACAACGTGGAGGCGGACAGGGTCACGAGCGACACCCGGGCCGCCGCGAAGCGGGCAACGCTGCATCTGCTCCAGCGCGGGCACACCCGCATCGCCCTGCTGACAGAGCGCCTCAACGTCGCCACCGCGGTGGAGCGCTGGGAGGGATTCTCCGCCGCATTCGAGCAGTTCGGTGCCGACGCCGATGGTGCGGTCCTCGTCTCGGGGCTGGTGGGCGCGGCTGCGTCCGAGCGGGCTGTCCTTGAGCTCATGAACGGCCCGCAACCGCCCACGGCGATCTTCAGTGGGCAGAATCTGCTCACCGAGGGGGCACTGCACGCGCTGCACGTGCTGGGTCTGCGTGACCGGATTGCGCACGTCGGCTTCGACGACCTGCCGCTGGCGGACATGCTCCAGCCCGCGCTGACGGTGGTGCGGCAGGACCCGCGGCGCATGGGAAGGGTGGCTGCGCAGCGGCTGTTCCTCCGCCTGGAGGGTGAGCGGCCGGCGCCGGAGCACATTGTGATTCCCACCCAGTTCCTGATACGTGGCAGTGGGGAGATCGCTCCTCGGCGAGACCGGCACAAGTGACGTGCTGCAACCGGAGCACGGCACACTATGCGCTCGGGGGAGCCGTCTGGGTGGCTCGCGGTGAGCTGCCGGTGTCGGTCGCGACGGGAGGTGCTGATGTCTGCAGGGACAGTGAAGTACTAGTCATTCCCGTCGCGTTTGTTCCCTCGGCCGGCGTCCGTGCCGTCGTCGGCCAGTGAGGCCCGCAGCCGGGTCAGAAAGCGCTCAGCGATGGGGGAGAGGGCCTGCTGCCGGCGCCAGATCAGATACATCCGGGACTCGAGCGCCGGGGCCAGCGGCCGGAAGACCAGGCCGCTGGACGTGCTCGTGTCGGTCAGGCGGTCGAAGGTGAGCAGGTAGCCCAGGCCCTCGCGCGCGAACACCGAGCCGTTGTAGGGCAGGCGGAAGGTGCCCTCCAGGTGTAAGTCCGCCATACGCCCTCCGGCCCAGGCGGGGATGTCCCGGGACCAGGACTGCTCGGAGCAGAACAGCGGCAGCCCTACCAGGTCCTCCACGGTGATGGCAGCCTCTCCGGCCAGGGCGTCGTCGCGCCGCATGACCACGCCCCACCTGTCCGCCACGGGCAGGGGCAGGGCCTCGTACCGGCTGAAGCGTTCGCCGTCGGGCTCCTCCACGATGGCGGCGAAGTCGAGCAGGCCCCGGTCCAGCTTCTCCGTTACCTGCTCGGTGTCGCCGCTGGTGATGTGGTAGTGGAGTCCGGGGCACTCCTGCTTCAGGAGCTTGAGCTGACGGGCGAGCAGGCCCACCTGGTAGGACTCGGCCAGTCCCAGATAGAGGTCGCCGCCGGTGATGTCGCCCAGGGCGAGGAAGTCGTTCTCGATGCGGTCCGCCAGGCCGATGAGGTCCTCGGCCCGCTCCCGCAGCAGTCGGCCCTCCGCGGTGAGCTCGATGCTGAAGGAGTGTCTGACGAACAGCTTGTGCCCCAGCTCCCGCTCCAGCGCCTTCATCTGCTTCGAGAGTGTCGGCTGGGACACGTGCAGCTGGGTGGCGGCCCGGGTCATGTTCTCCTCGCGGGCGACGGCGGCGAAGTAGCGCAGCGTACGGATTTCCATGTCGAACATGATATGCCAGTATGGAATGTCAAGTATGACAAACAGTCATTAGCGTCATCTCATCCGCGCGGTTAATTTGGATACCGGAGGCGCCGCGGCACCGTGCCGGAGCGCCACAGATACGCATAAGATCCGAAGAAACGGAGCATCAGGACATGAGCACAGAGAACCTCAAGCTGACTCAGGAGTGGGACAAGGTCTTCCCCCAGTCCGACGCCGTGGACCATGAGAAGGTCGCCTTCCACACCCGCTTCGGCATCACCCTCGCCGCCGACCTGTACAAGCCCAAGGATGCGAGCGGCCCCCTGCCCGCACTGGCCGTGGCCGGTCCCTTCGGAGCCGTCAAGGAGCAGTCCAGCGGTCTGTACGCACAGACCATGGCCGAGCGCGGCTTCGTCACCATCGCCTTCGACCCGTCCTTCACCGGTGAGTCCGGCGGCACGCCCCGCTACATGAACTCCCCGGACATCAACATCGAGGACTTCCAGGCCGCCGTCGACTACCTGTCCGTGCGTGAGGATGTTGACGCCGAGCGCATAGGCATCATCGGCATCTGCGGTTGGGGCGGCATGGCCCTGGCCGCCGCAGCCGCCGACCCGCGCATCAAGGCCACCGTGTCCTCCACCATGTACGACCTGAGCCGCGTGGCCGCCAAGGGCTACTTCGACTCCGCCGACTCCGCCGAGTCGCGCAACCAGATGCGCGCAACCGTTGCCGCCCAGCGCACCGCCGACTACCGCTCCGGCACCTACGCCCTTGCCGGCGGCGTGGTGGATCCGCTGCCCGAGGACGCCCCCGACTTCGTCAAGGACTACCACGCCTACTACAAGACGCCCCGCGGCTACCACCCCCGCTCCCTGAACTCAAACGACGGGTGGGCCGTCATTGGTGGGTCGTCCCTCATGAACGCGACCCTGCTGGGCTGCATCGAGGAGATCGAGAACGCCGTCATGATCGTCCACGGGGAGGCGGCCCACTCCTACTACATGGGCAAGGACGCCTTCGCCCGACTCCAGGGTGACAACAAGGAGTTCGTCTCCATCGCCGGCGCCACTCACACCGACCTGTACGACGGCGGCGAGAACGGCGCCATCCCCTGGGAGAGGATCGCGGAGTTCCTGAGCGCCAACCTCGGCTGAGCTAGGCTCGCGGTTCGGGGCTGGGAACGACATGGCGTTCGGGGCGGCACACGGTGGGCCGCCCCGAACGCTCGGCCTCGGCCGACGATGCCTTCGCGGAGCTTGTCCGGGGTGACGTGCCGAGAGGAAAAAGTGTCCATCCGTGACCACTTTCACGGTGGAGGGCCTGGGCGCTGTTTTGGGGCCCTACGTGGTTGCGCCGTTTTACTTCGGTTTCATAATGAAACTATGGGTTGGTTGCGGTGAAACTGGGCACCGATGGACATCTCTACCGGTGACTCGATGTCTGGCTAGAGCGACTCCCGCGCGCGTGAACGACCTACGGCCAGGCCGACGGCGGCGATCGCGACGGCGAACAGTGCGCACACTCCGCAGTCCCCGATCAGCGGCATGAGCTCCTGCGCCGAGGCCGTGTCTGCGCTGAAGGCGCCGCTGACTGCCTGGGTCGCCCAGTAGCCGGGGGTGAGCCGCGAAACCGCGACCACGGCGTCGGGCAGCATGTCCAGGGGTGCCCAGGCGCCCGCCAGCGCGGACAGCGCCATGCCGCCGATGACCGCCGCCGCATTGGCCGTGTTCTCTCCCAATCGCAGCTGGCCCACCAGGAAGCCCACGGCGACCCCGCTGAGGGTGTACGCCGCCAATGCCAGGCCGATGACTCCCAGTCGCGGTGCGGAGTCGCCGATGCGGTCGCCGGCGAACACCGCCGTTCCCAGGCAGAAGAACCACGCCCATCCGACCACGCCGATCACCAGGCACGCGCCCAGCAGGCCCAGGCCGCGTGAGCGGCCGGTCACGGGCGCGGCCGATACGCGCGAGTACACGGCGCGCCGGTTCAAAGAGGCCATCAGCATTGCGATTGTCACCACGCTGGACGCCATCAGCGGGAAGAGCGAGAACAGTAGATACACCTTGAGCGTCTCCGGCAGCGGGAGGGACTCTTGGGTGATCAGCCGCGCTGTTGCACTACCCTGCATGGATTGATTCGCCAGGCTCACGGCCCGCTCCGCGCAGTCGCCTGCGGCATCCGCGGTCTGCGTGCCGGTGGAATCGGTGTCCACGGCACTCAGGTAGTCATAGACCTGGTTCAGGTAGGAGCCGGTGCGCACGTTCATGAGCGAGCCCGCGTAGGAGCGGTAGCTGATGACGGTCTGCAGCCTCGGCGGCTTAGTTCCCGCCCGCGCCGCGTCCTGCAGATCCTGACCGAAGCCGGCGGGGATGATCAGGATGTACTGGATGCGGTCTTTGGCGGTAGCTTCCTGAATCGCCTGCGGACTGTCCTGGAGGGGCTGCGGCTCGCCGACGGAGCCGACGTAGTCGGCCAGCGCCCGAGAGACCACGGAGTCGTCGCGGTCGATCACGGCCACATCCGCCGTCGGCTGGGTTATCCCGGCCTCCGTCTCGGTGCCGGCGCCGAGGCCCGTGAACAGGCCGCCCACGCTCATCAACACCAGATAAATCAGGACATAGACGCGGTGCGCGGCCACGATCCGCAGCGAGGTCCTAAAGGTGCTCATAGCTCATCCTCCGCATGCGCATCAGGGCGATCAGTAGGAACACGACGCTCATACCCGCCAGCACGGCGCAGCTGCGGGCGAAAGGCACCAGGGAGTCGTAGTACAGCAGCCCGAAGAAGCACTGGGTCGCCTGCCACAGGGGATTGAGCTGAGCGAACAGCGGGGCATTGACCTCAATGGTGCTGGTCAGCCGTTGAGAGGCGGTGCCGTACAGGCCGCAGAACAGCCCCAGCAGGCAGCTGATTGCCGACACTCCGCCCAGCGGCAGCCGCGGGATCGTCCCCAGGGCGGCGCCCGCCGCGCAGGACATGAGACTGGAGACGGCGATGGCCACCAGGCACAGGGCCGCATACGGGCCGAAGTCCACGCCCACCACGAACCGCATGAAGATGAAGGCGAGTACCAGGCAGGCCCAGGTGCACAACCACGCCCCGGCGAGGGTGCCCGCCAGCACCCGCCAGCGGGGCAGCGCCCCCAGGTTGCGGCGCGCCGCCAAGGGGCCCGCGGGAGCGGTGATCTCCCGAATGGCCACCACCGCGATGGTCATGCCCATGCCACTGGTGAAGGCGAGCAGCGCGAAGTAGTAGGGCACGGCGGGCTTCCCTGGTACGCGGGTCACCTGCAACTCCTCGGTGAACTCGTGCCGGAGCTGCAGCGCTGCGGACGCCTGCGCGGGATCGGCGCCCGCAGTGACCAGCCCGGTGAACTCATCACGGCTTTGCACGTAGGCGTCCAGCGCGGCACGCAGTACCGGGGTCGTAGCCAGGTCATTGCATGCGGGCGTGAGGTGTAGCGCGGGCCCGCCGTCCTCGACCGCGAGATAGCCGAGGGTCTCGCCGTCGACGACGGCCTCCTCGGCCTCGGCCACGGAGCCGTAGACCACGGGATCGAGCAGGTGCAGCTCGGCGTCGTCGTCGGACAGTGCCTCCAGGGTCGCGTCCAGCCCGACCTCGGTGGTGTAGGCCTGATCGTGGACGACCCCGATCCGCAGGGGCTCGACGGCGTAGCCCGCCTCCAACGCGGAAAACATCGCCATGAATATCAGCGAGAGCATGATCGGCAGGCCGAGCGTCCACAGCAGCAGGATCTTGTCGCGCAGCAGGCGCAGCACCTGGTAGGAGAAGACGGAGCGCATATCAGGCCGCCTCGTCGCGCAGGGCTCGGCCGGTGATCTCCAGGAACACGTCGTTCAGGGTCGGCGGCTCGGAGGTGATCCGCCCACATGACACGCCCGCTCTGGCGAGTGCTTCGAGAACGTCGGCCAGGTTGTGCGCCCCCGGGCTGCACTCGACGACCAGCTCGGGCGCCTCGTAGACGACGGTGCGTACATGCTCCGCTCGACGCACCGCCTCCAGTTCACGCTCACCGAGCTCTGTGGGGGAGACGACTTCCACGCGGATACGCTCGCCGGTGCCGATCATCGCCTTGAGCTCGCTGGCGGTGCCGCCGGCGATCTGCTTGCCCCGATCCATGATGCTGATCCGCGTGCACAGCTGCTCCACCTCCTCCATGTAGTGGCTGGTGTAGATGACGGTGGCGCCGCGGGCGTTGAGGCGCTTGATCCCGTCGAGGATGGCGCTGCGGCTCTGCGGGTCGACGGCCACGGTGGGTTCGTCCAGGATGATCAGTTCTGGCCGGTGGGCAATGCCGCAGGCGATGTTCAGACGACGCAGCAGCCCGCCGGATAGCTTCTTGGGGCGGAACTTCGCGAACCGCCCCAGATCAACGAATTCGATCGCCTCCTGCACCAGTTCCCGCCTGTGCGTGCGGTCGGAGACATACAGGGCGCAGAAGGCGTCGATGTTCTCCTGCACCGTGAGTTCCTCGAAGACGGCCACCTCCTGCGGCACCACCCCGATCCGCCGTTTGAGCTCATAGGCGGTGGCCGACATAGGCTCCCCGAATACACGGATCTCGCCCCGGTTGTAGGTAAGCAGTTGCAGGATGCAGTTGATCGCCGTGGTCTTGCCCGAGCCGTTGGGGCCGAGCAGGCCCAGGATCTCGCCGGAGGCGACGTTGAGCGACAGACCATCGACGGCGACCAGTTCCCCGTAGCGCTTGACCAGGTTCTCAACGACCACTGCCGGTTCGCTCATGCCGGTTCCCTCCTCCGTGGATTGCGTGGCTTCATGGTGCCGAGTACACGTGCTGCGCCGGAAGTGTGTGCTGTCATCAATCAGCGGCTCGGGCATGACAGATGTCAGGGAGACGCCGCCGTCGGCCCCTTGAGGCGGCCCGTGTAATCGATAATCGGGGCGTGAAGCAGCTGGCGGACCGGGCCGTGGTCATGGGAGCCTGCATTGTTCTGGCACTGGTGGCGGGTGTGCCCGGAACGGCGACGATCGTGTGGTTCCTGGTCGCAGTCACCTGCAGCGGGGCCTGCGCCGCAGCGGAGCGGGGGCGTGGCGCGGCCGTGCTGCCGACCGCCTACCTGCTGGCGGGCTGCCTGCATCCTGCGGCTACGGTGGGGGTGCCGCTGGCCGCCTATGACCTGATGCAGGCGCTCTCGGGCCGGACCCGCTGGGCCTGGGGCGGGGCGGCGATATGCGCGGCACCGCTGCTGGCGGCGCTACGGCATACTCCCGACGTCGTCGTGGGCGCGGCGGTGCTGTCCGTATTCTCGGCCCTGCTGGCGGCACGTACCGGTCAGGAGGATCGTGCGCGCGGCGCCCTGCATCGGGTCAGGGACGATCTGCACGAGCGGGTCACCGCGCTGCAGGAGGCGCAGGCGCGGCTGGAAGCGGCCCAGGACCACGAGACGCGGGCGGCCGCCCTGTCCGAGCGCACCCGGATCGCCCGTGAGATCCACGACGGCGTCGGCCACCTGCTGACCCGGCTGCTGTTTCAGATGCGTGCGGCACAGGTGTCCCATCGAGACGCCCCCGACGTAGTCGCCGACCTGACTCAGATGGCGGATACGGTCGATGATGCGCTCGCCTCCATGCGCGCATCGGTTCATGCGCTCGCAGACGAGGGCGAGGACTTGGCGGTGGCGCTGAATCGGCTTGCGAACCGCAGCGGCATTGAGACGGTCAGGGTCGACTGCGCGCCAAGCGAGCCTCCGCCGGTGCCGGTGGCGCGCTGTCTGGTGGCGGTGACGCGGGAGGCGCTGACCAATGCGGCCAGGCACGGGCGAGCCGTCAATGCCTCGGTGACCGTCACCGACTTCCCCGGGTTCTGGCGGCTCACGGTCGCCAACGACGGGGTCGTACCGAATCGGAACCAGTCCCGGAGCCCGACGGAGGCGCTGGAGCCGGACCTGCTCGGAGCCGGACTCGGCCTGCGCTCCATGAGCGATAGGGTCGAGTCCTTGGGCGGCAGTCTGCGCATCCTCTCCCACCCAAGGTTCACGGTGCTCGCCACGATCCCGAAGGAGACCGCATGAAGGTGCTCATCGTCGACGACGACCCCCTGCTCGCGCGGTCTCTGGCCACGATCCTGGCCGCGGAGCCGGACATCGACGTCGTCGGCCTGGGATTCAGCGGACCGGAGGCGGTCGAGGCGTATACGGCGAGCCGCCCGGACGTGCTGCTGCTGGACATTCAGATGCCGGCGGGCGACGGGCTCACGGCTGCCGAGCGGATTCTCCGGCTCGACGCGCAGGCCCGGATCGTGCTGCTGACCACCTTCTCCGACGACGAGTACATCGTGCGCGCCCTGCGCATGGGGGTGCGCGGCTACCTGATCAAGCAGGACGTGGCCCAGATCGCCCCGGCGCTGCGCAGCGTCATGGCCGGGGTCAGCGTGCTGGAGGGGCAGGTGCTGGAGCGCACGGCGAGGCTCGGGATCAGCGCGGGAACGCCGTCGGCGCGCGGGGTGCGCCCGCCCGTGTTCGCCCCGCTCACCGAGCGGGAGTACGAGGTGGTCGAGGCGGTGTGCGAGGGGCTGGACAACTCCGAGGTAGCAGACCGACTGCACCTGAGCGAGGGCACCGTGCGCAACCACATCAGCACCGTGCTGGCCAAGCTCGGCCTGCGCAACCGCACCCAGATAGCGGTGCTGTACTACCGGCCCTCCCGCCTGCCCTGACCGCCGCCCCGGCCAATGGCGCCCGTGCCGGGGCGGCCGTCGGTCGGGGATCGGGAGAAGCGGGCGACTTACTCGAAGTCGCCGAGCGCGGGCACCTGCCCCGTCAGCCAGGCCGGGTAGGCGGCCGCGCGGGAGGCCAGCTCGGCGTCGGAGATCGCCATGGCCCCGGTGGTGATGAAGGGCCGCAGGAAGCGCGTGCCGATCAGGTTGCTGGTGGCCTGCAGGGGGCGCAGCAGCTCGGTGAGCGTGTAGTGGAAGGCTCCCTCCCGGGCGTAGCGCTCGCCGGCTCCGCCGGGGGAGACGGCGACGCCGAGCTCCTTGCCGTGCAGGGCGGTGCCGGTGGAGCCGTATGCCCAGCCGTGCTCCAGCACGTCGTCCTCCCACTGCTTCAGGAGTGCGGGGGTGGAGTACCAGTACATCGGGAACTGCCAGACAATGCGGTCCGCGGCGGTCAGGACGTCCTGCTCGGCCTTGACGTTGATGCGGAAGTCCGGGTAGAGCGCGTACAGGTCGCGCACCTCGACGGGGTGCTCTGGGCGGTTGGCGGCCTGAGCGGCCTGCATCAGGCGGGCGTTGACGCGCGAGCCGGTGGCCAGGCGCGGGTGGAACACGAGGACGGTGGTCTGCATGGGACTCCTTGCATGAAGTAAGGGCTGGATGCAATCGGTCAGGGGCGAGCGGGCACGGACGGCCCGTGATGGGGCCGCGGTGCCGTGGGTGCCTACCGAAGATTCGTCGGCCACGGTAGGCGGCGCCGGCGTAGGCCTGCCAGGCACCGGCAGGGCCTGTCAGGGGTGCCGCGTGTACGAGGGCTTGGACGGCTCACGATCCTGGGGCGGTCAATCGGGTACCGGGCGGCGTCGGCGCGGGCCCCGGGTGTCTGGGTGCGCTCCGGCCGGCAGCGGGCCGAGGGCATCTCATCTCACTATTTGTTGTGACAAGGGTTCCTGGCGGCCGGCCCGAGCACATAGGCTTGCCTCACGCCCTCGCCGGTCGCTGCCGACTGGAGGGCGTCGCCGGGTTCGCTTCCTGCGCACCTGTACCGGCTCCGTGCCCCCACATTTCCCGACAGAAAGACCTTGAACAACCATGGACCGCAACTACTTCGATCTTTCCGGGCAGGTCGCCCTCGTCACCGGCTGCTCCTCGGGCCTGGGGGTGCAGATGGCGAGGGCGCTGGCCTCCGCCGGCGCCGCCATCGTCGCCGTCGCCCGCCGCGTGGACCGCATCGAGGCGGTCGCCGCAGAGATCGCCGCGGAATTCGGCGTGCCCACCCTCGCCATCCGCTGCGACATCACCGACACCGCGAATGTGGAGGCGGTCGTGGACGCCGTCCTGGAGAAGTACGGGAGGCTCGACATCCTGATCAACAACGCGGGCACCGGCGCCGTCGGCCCGGCGGAGGACATCACCGACGAGCAGTTCCAGCACGAGTTCGACATCGACCTGCTGGGCTCCTTCCGCGTGGCGCGCGCCGTCGCGAAGAAGGCGATGATCCCGGCCGGCTACGGTCGGATCGTCAACATCTCCTCCATGTATGGGCTGGTGGGCAATATGGTGGCCGGCTCCGCCCCCTACCACGCCGCCAAGGGCGGGGTGGTGAACCTGACCCGGGCGCTTGCGGCAGAGTGGGGCAAGCACGGCATCACGGTCAATGCGATCTGCCCCGGCTACTTCTACACCGAGCTGACCACCGACACGCTCGACTCGGAGTTCTTCCAGGAGCACGCCAAGCGCACCATTCCCGTGGGGCGCTACGGCGCGGAGGGGGAGTTGGACACCACCGCCCTGTTCCTGGCCGCGCCCGCTTCCGCCTACGTCACCGGCACGGCTATTCCCGTGGACGGCGGCTACACCGCCATCTGACCGCGCTTGCCGGCGACGGGCTGCTGCGTCGGTGACGGTTCGTCAGGTAGCACCGGCGCTTCGCTATGAACGGCGACGGCTCGCGCACCTACCCCGCGAACCGTCGCTGTCCTGTCTCAGGACACCCGCGAACCGTCGCCACAAGTGGCGAAGCGTCGAACTGCGGACGCCCCGCACCTACAGGTGACGCGAACGCCAACCATCACCCGGACAACCGCCACCCGTTGGCCCTCTATCCCCCCACACGCGAAGAGCCGCATGAGTTGTCGATCGTGGGCGCGTGGGCGAAGAGGCGCGATGGTCGAATGACCACCCCGTACGCGTCGTACCTGCCGCGTACGCTGGAAGCGCCTTCTTCGGCACCTCCTCCCGGAACATTCCATGTCCTTAGCCGGGAAGGTCAGGAGCCAGGAAGGAGGTGGGGGCCATGTCCAAGCCGAAGGGCCGACATGCCAAAGTCCGCAAGGACAAGGGAATGGCCCGGAAGCTGAGCGAAATACTCGAATCACTCGCTCAACTGATCCGGGCCATTGGTGTCCTTGTGGATGCCCTCGGCAGGTGGCTCAACTGAGCCGTCTGCCTCGGGGAGTCATCCGGGTTAGCTCCGGGTGGCTCCCCATCATTATGCCTCTCGGCCTTCCCAGCGGGCAAGCATTCCGGCAGGGTCGATGCCGGCCAGGTGGATGTGCAGGTTCAGGCGGCTGGGTCAGGCGTCCATGGGCTCCACGAAGGTGCGGAAGTCGCCGTCGTGCCGGGCGTGCAACTCCCAGATGCGATCGGCCAGGGCGGCCGGCTCGTGGGAGGGCTCGCCGCCGCCGATGCCGCGCGGAATGATCAGCTGGGCGACGTGAATCCCCTCCATGGCAAGCGCGTCGTGGAGGAGCTGCCCGTAGGCGCTCTCCCCGGCGAAGGCCACCGAGGTGCCCGTGACCCTCGGGCCCGGGCGGACGGCGGAGCCGCCGTTGATCAGCAGGATCGTGCCGCGGCCGAGCTCGCGCATGCCCGGCAGTACCTGGCGCACCGCGTTGACGGGGCCGTAGACGGACATCTCGATGGGGCCGACCAGGTCCGCGGCACTGGTCTCCAGCACCGGCTTCATGAACTCACGCGCCGGTACTGGGCTCCACTGGAGCACCTCGATGGGGCCAAGTTCGCGGGCAGCGTCGGCCAGGGCCCGGGTCAGGGCCTCACCGTCGCGGCCGTCGGCGACGTACCCGCGGGCATTCACGCCGTCGGCACTCAGGGCGGCGACCCGCTCGTCCAGGTGCTCGCGGCTGCGGGAGATCAGGGCGACGTCGAAGCCCTCGCGGCCGAAGCGGCGGGCGACGGCGCGGCCCAGGCCCGGGCCGCCTCCGACAATGGCGATGGTGGTCATGGTGGTGTCCTCTGTTGCTCAGCGCTTGTACGGTATCTGTGCGCCGAGACCGGCACTAGTGACATGCCCAGACCGGTCCGGCGATGTTATGGGGGCGGGCGCGTCTCGCCGCCCGGTGGCGTCCAGCCTATGCGGCCGGTCGGCGCCGCGGGAGTGACCGCCAGTACCACCCTGCAGGAATCATGCCGCGGTCCGTGCGGGACGGCGGTGCGCGGCCGACGGCGTATTCCGGTTGACACGGGCACGGAGAGAACCCCAATCGGTGGTTCCCCGGCGCGGCGTTCCCGCATACGCTGACGCAGCCTGCCGCACACGGGATGCGGAGGCCCTGCGTTCAAAGCAGAAAGGAACACGAAGTGCCCTTGCAACCAGACGGTCTGACGTTTGTAATCTCGCCGGAGGTGGAGCGCACGCGCGTCAACTACAAGAACCGCTACGGCATCACCATCGCCGCGGACCTGTACACCGCCAAGGACCTCGACAGGACCGCTCGGCACGCGGCGGTCGTCATCGGCCCCAGTCACGGCGGCGTGAAGGAGCAGATGCCTGGCGTGTGGGCCAACGAGCTCGCCCAGCGCGGTTACGTCGCCCTCGCCTTCGACCCCTCCTACAAGGGCGATTCCTCCGGCGAACCGCGCTTCGTCTCCTCCCCGGAGATCTTCATGGAGGACTTCAGCGCCGGCGTGGATTACCTGGGAACCCTCGAGTACGTGTCCCGCGAGCGGATCGGCGTGGTGGGCATCTGCGGCTCGGGCGGTTTCAGCCTGGGGGCCGCGCGCATCGACTCCCGCATCAAGGCGGTCGTGACCGCGTCCATGTACGACATCGGTGAGAACTACCGCAACGGCTGGCAGCACGGCTGGAGCGACGCCGACCGCCGCGCCGAGCGGGACCGGCTGGCCGCCCAGCGTTGGGCCGACCTCGACTCCGGCGAGGCCGCCTATGACCCGGTCTTCCCCGAGGAGGTGCCGCCCGCGGACGTGGAGCTGGACCCGATCACGAGCGAGTTCTTCGACTACTACGTCAAGAGCAACGACCGCGGCTACCACCCGCACTCGCAGGGTGGGCACGTCGCCGTCAGCCACCTGGGCTACCTGGGCTACGGCGGCCTGCGCTATCTGGAGGACATCGCCCCGCGGCCGGTGCTCATGCTCGTTGGTGAGCTGGCCTTCTCCCGCTGGTTCACCGAGGAGGCGAAGGAGCAGATCGGGGACAGCGCGAGCATCGTCGAGGTCCCCGGTGCGCGCCACATCGACCTCTACGACCGGGTGGATCTGATTCCCTTCGACGCCGTCGACGCGTTCCTCGCGCAGAACCTGGCCTGATACTGGTTCGAGTCCGGCGGCTGGTTCCCGCTCGGTTGAATAACCCGAGCGTGCCCACGGCAGGCGGTCCTGAGCAATCGTCGTTGGGGCGGCGCGTTCAGCGCGCCGCCCCAACGAGCGTCTAGAAGAACTAGAAGAAGTCGGGCAGGCCACTTGCTGCCGAGATACCCCCGTCGATGGGCAGGACGGCTCCGGTGATGAAGCGCGCGTCTTGGCTGGCCAGGAAGGCCGTCGCGGCGGCGACGTCGTCCGGCCGGGCGTGGCCGGGGAGGGCTTGGCGCTGCTCGCCTCGGGCGACCCACTCGCTGACCGGGGCGGTGGCGGCCAGGTCGTCGGGGACGGTCAGGGCCGGTGCGACGGCGTTGACCCGGATCCCCCACTCGCCCAGGTCGAAGGCCAGTCCGCGCGTGAAATTGACGACGGCGCCCTCGGCGGCGAACCGTCGGGTGATGGCGCTACCGATGTTCCCCGCGCCCCCGGTGACCACGACGCCCCTTCCCGAGAATCTCCGCGGCGCTCCTGCCGGAGCCTCTGCCGTGCTCGCACTCATGCCTGTGCCTCCAGGACCTGCCGGATGGTCTGCGCGAGCGGGATGAGCGGGCGGCCGACCAGTTGCGCCAGGTCTTGGGAGTCGGTCTCCATCTCCCCGGCCCGGATGGAGGCATCGGTTCCCACAACCAGTCCCGCACTGGCCCCCGCTCCGGCGGCCTCAAGCTCGGCCGTGTACTCGACGTCGGTCAGGTTACGGTGGGTGATGGTGCGGCCGGTGACATCGGACAGCGTGCGCGCGAACTCACCCAGAGTGAAGGAGGAACCGCCGAGCTCGTAGATGCGCGGAGTACCGGCCTCGGGTACGGCATCGTCGAGCAGGACCGTGGCGGCAGCGGCGGCGAAGTCGGCACGGGCTGCGCCGGAGATCCGTCCCTCACCGGTGGAGCCCACGACCTCCCCGGAGGCGAGGCTGCTGGGGATCAGGCGGGTGTAGACCTCGTGGTACCAGGCGTTGCGCAGGACCGTGGTCGGGATGCCGCTGGCGGCAAGGATGCGTTCGGTGGCGTAGTGCTCGGGGGCGAGCGGGTTGCTGCTGTGGTCGGCATTGAGGATGGAGGTGTAGGCGATGTGGCCCACGCCGGCGTCCTGGGCGGATTCGATGATGTTGCGGTGTGCCGCGGAGGCTCCGGTGCCGGAAATGGAGATCAGCAGCAGGCGGTCCACGCCGTCCAGCGCGGCCCGCAGCGCCGTCGGGTCTGCGTAGTCCGCCCGGCGCACGATAAGGCCGCGCTCGGCCAGGTCGGTGGCCCGGGCGGGGTTTCGGACGATGGCAACGATCTGCGCGGCCGGAACGTCGCGGGAGAGCAGCTCGTCGACGACGAGGCGTCCAAGGTTTCCGGAGGCTCCGGTGAGGGCCAGCAACATGAGGGGATTACCTTTCTGGCGGATGATATGACTATCCGAAGCGGACCATGTGGTCCGTTTCGAGATGAGACTAGCAGGCTGGAGCCGAAAGCGGAACCTCTGGTCCGTATCGGTTATGATGTCCGCGTGCCCAGTGCAGCAGTGACCCCGGCAAGGAAGGACGCGGCCCGCAATCGTGCGAGGCTGCTCGATTCCGCGAAGCGACTGTTCGGATCTCGGGGCCTGGCGGTCACGCTCAAGGACGTCGCTCGGGACGCGGGAGTCGGCGTCGGCACCGTGTACCGGCACTTCCCCACCAAGGACGCCCTGGTCGCCGCGCTATTCGCCGAACAGCTTCAGCGGGAGGTGGAGCGGGCGCGTGCGATGGCACAGGCAGGTGACGCGTGGCGGGCGCTGGTCGACTACCTGGAGGAGACGATGCGCCTACAGGCATCCAACCGGGGCATGCGTGCCCTGATGTGTCCGGCCGGATCAGTATTCGAGTCGGTGCGCGAGTGCAAAGCGCAGATCAATCCCTATCTTGAACAGGTGATAGAACTCGCGCACGCGCAGGGCACTCTGCGGTCCGACTGCACCGCCCGCGACATCGCCTACCTGCAGGTGGCGCTCGTCGGCATCATGGACGCCAGCCCGGACGACGCCCCCGACCTCTACCGCCGCCACTTGGCGCTGTTCCTCGACGGCGTGCGCACCGATCGGAGCCAGTGAGCCGACGTCTACCAGCGGCGCGGCACGGACCCGGTACCACTGACGTTCACACCCGGCATGGGGCGCCGGCTGTTGGAGGACCGCGCCACCATTGAAGCTCGGGGGACCGGAACATGACGAGCGTCCTACTTGGTACCGACCCGCGGCCCTGGGCGCGCTCAGCGAGCCAGCCACCCTTGGCGCGGATCAGCGCGGACGGTCCAGGAAGCTGCGTCCCTCGGACTCGTCGAAGCCGCGGTGTCCGTGAATCTCGATGGCGGACAGTGCCCGTTCCAGGTCGGCCAGTTCCGCGGCGGTCAGCGCGACGTCTGCGGCGCCCAGGTTCTCCAGGATCCGCTCCCGGCGCTTCGAACCGGGGATCGGCACCACGTGCGGCCACTTGGCCAACATCCACGCGAGACTGATCTGCGCGCTGGTGGCCCCCTTGTCGGCGGCGAAGGTGGTCAGCAGGTCCACTAGCGGCTGATTGGCGGCGAGGTTGTCGGGCTGCAGCTGCGGGACCCAGTTGCGCACGTCGTCGTTCTTCTCGAAGCGCGTGGCGGTGGTGACCTTACCGGACAGCAGCCCGGACGCTATGGGGGAGAAGGGGACGACGCCGATGCCCTCCTCGGCGCAGAACGGCAGCACCTCGGCCTCGATGCCGCGCTCGACCAGGGAGTAAATGTTCTGCACGGCAGCCAGGGGCGTGACCTGGTGGGCGGCGCGAATCACCGGCACGTCCACCTGCGACAGTCCCCAGCCGCGAATGAGTCCCTCCTCAATGAGTGCGCCCATACCCGCGGCCACGTCCTCGATCGGCACCTCCGGGTTGATGCGGTGCAGGTAGTACAGGTCCACGCGGTCTGTGCCCAGGCGCTCAAGCGAGGCGGCCAGGTGTGCGTGCAGCGTGGCCTCGACGCCGTCGGCGCGCACCTCCTCGGTGGGCAGGTGCAGTTTGGTGGCCAGCACAACCTCGTCCCGGAAGGGCGCCACCGCCTTCCCGACGATGCGCTCGTTGTGGCCCCGGTTGGCCGGGTCGAGGTTGGGTCCGTAGGCCTCGGCGGTGTCGAAGAAGGTGCAGCCGGCGTCGAAGGCGGCGCGGATGGCGGCGATCGACTCCTCCTCGTCGGGGATGCGCCCGTAGCCGTGGGACAGTCCCATGCAGCCCATGCCGATCTCGGAGACCTCTAGGGTTCCCAGGCGTCGTGTTCTCATGCTCTGCTCCTCTCATTCCTCGGCGTCGTCGTCCCAGATCTCAGCGACCATGGGGAAGGTGCTCCAGGCCTTGGGCCAGCCGCAGTAGAAGGCGAGCTGGGTGACGATCTCTATGGCTTCCTCCCTGGTGATGCCGTGTGCCTTGCCGAGTTCGAGATGGGCGCGCAGCTGAGGGTACAGCCCCGCGGAGAAGAGGGCGGCGATGGTGATCATGGAGCGGTCGCGGGCACTGAGCTGTTCCTCGCGCGCCCAGACCTCCCCGAACAGTACGTCGTCGTTGAGAGCGGCGAACTGCGGGGCGAGGTCGCCCAGGTGGTCGCGACCGGCAGTCTGTTTCTCAGCCATAGTGTGTCTTCCTTCGTGCGTGGTTCGTGAGTAGTCGATCTCGGCCGTCAGTACAGCGAGCCGCCGCCGATCTGCTGCTTGACCATGTCGCGCAGCAGCCAGCCGACCACCTTCGGGTCGTAGTGGTCGAAGATCCGCGGCAGCGTGCCGTCGTCCAGGGCGGAGAAGGTGGCCAGGTCCTCCTCGCTCAGCTCGAAGTCGAAGACATCGAAGTTCTCCTCCATGCGGTTGCGGTGGGTGGACTTCGGGATGACCACGACGTCCTTCTGGATCAGTGCCCGCAGGATCACCTGGCCCGGCTTCTTGCCGTACTTGTTGCCGATCTCGGCCAGGGTCGGGTTGGCGAAGATGTTGTTCTGCCCCTCCGCGAAGGGCGCCCAGGCCTCGTGGACGACGCCGAGCTCGGCCATGACCGCGTGCGCGGCATCCTGCTGGCGGAAGGGGTGGGTCTCGATCTGGTTGACGGCCGGCGGGACCTCCGCCAGCGCGGCCACGTCCACCAGCCGCTCGGGGTAGAAGTTGGACAGGCCGATGGCGCGCAGCTTGCCGGCCTTGTAGGCGTCCTCCATGGCCCGGTAGGCGCCCGGGTAGTCACCCATCGCCTGGTGCAGCAGCATCAGGTCGATGTGGTCGGTGCCGAGCTTGTCCAGCGACTCGTCGATGGAGGCGGCGGCGCGCTCGTAGTTCATGTTGGACACCCAGATCTTGGAGGTGATGAACACGTCCTCGCGCGGCAGGCCGCTCTTCGCGACGGCGGCGCCGACGCCCTCCTCGTTGCCGTAGGCCTGGGCGGTGTCGATGAGCCGGTAGCCGACCTCAAGGGCCTCGCTCACGCAGCGCTCGGTCTCATCGGGCGGGGTCTGGAAGACGCCGTAGCCGAGCACGGGCATCTCGACGCCGTTGTTGAGGGTCTTCGTGGGGACGGTGGTCATGAGTTGCCTCCTGAGGCGGGTAGTGAATCCGGGTTGTGGATCGCTGATTGTTCTGGTGCGGATGGGTGATCGGCGTGTGCGGCGGCCGGAGGGCGAGGGCGCGCGAGCCGGAAGGGTCAGGCCTGCTGGGAGTAGTCCATGACCGTCGTCGTGAAGGCGGGCGGCTCGTCGGGGACTACGTAGTAGGGGGCCTGCGGGATCTCGTTGATCGCGGCGATCTCCGCCTGCGTCAGCTGCACGTCCAGGGCGGCCAGGTTGTCGGCCATGTGGGCGGGGTTCAGGGTCTTGGGGAAGGTGATGTTCTTCTCCGCCAGGTGCCAGGCCAGGATCACCTGGGCCGGGCTGGCGCCGGTGCGCTGCGCGGCGGCGGCGATCGCGGGCTCTTCCAAAAGGGTCTTGTCACCGTGGCCGAGCGGGTACCAGGCCTCGACCAGGACCTCGGCGCCGGCGGCCCGGTCCATCTGCGCCTTCAGCTCGTGCTGGTTCCAGCGCGGGTGGGCCTCCACCTGGTTCACGACCGGCTTGATGGAGGCGACGTCCAGGATCTCCTGGAACTTGGCGATGGGGAAGTTGGACAGGCCGATGGAGCGGACCTTGCCCGCGGCCACGGCCTCCTCCATGGCCTTCCAGCCGGAGGTGTACTCGCCGTAGGGCTGGTGGAACAGCAGCAGGTCCAGGTAGTCCAGGCCCAGGCGCTCCAGGGTGGCGTCGATGTCCTTCACGGCCTGCTCATAGGGGTAGGACTGGGGGAACAGCTTGGAGGTGATGAACAGGTCCTCGCGCTTCACGGTGCCGGCGGCGATGGCGTCCCGCACCACCTCGCCGACGGCTACCTCGTTGAAGTAGGCGTTGGCGGTGTCGATGTGCCGGTAGCCGAGTTCGAGGGCCTGCGGCAGGTGCTCGCGCACCTGGTCGGAGGTCATCTGGAAGACGCCGTAGCCCAGCGCCGGGATGTCGATGCCGTTGTTCATGGTGAAGGACGGGATGGTGGTCATGTTCTGCTCCTCGTGTCGGCTGCGGGACCACAGGGCCGCTTCGGTTAAACCGTCGCAGTGCGCATAAGTTTTCGCCGCCAGCACCCCGTATGTAAAATGCCAATATCGGAACTGTTGATGCGCCAGACGCATAAGCAGGGGGAGTGGATGGACTTCGAGCAGCTGCGCCAGCTGGAGACGATCGCGCGCGAGGGCACCCTCAGCGCCGCCGCCCGCACCCTGCACCTGTCCCAGCCTGCGCTCAGCAGGTCCCTGCAACGCCTGGAGACTGAGCTCGGCCAGTCCCTCTTCGACCGTCCGGGCCGCCGCCTGGTGCTCAACGAGGCCGGACGCGTCGCCCTGGAGCACGCCGGCCGGCTCCTGCGTGAGGAGCAGGCCCTGCGCGCCGCCGTCGACGACGTTGCCCGCCGCACCCGGGCACTGCGCGTGGGCACCGTCGCCCCCGCGCCGCTGTGGCGGCTCACGGCCCTGATTGTTGAGCGCTTCCCCGGCCTGGTGCTCACCTCCCAGAGCCTCAGCCGGGAGGAGGTAGAGGAGGGGGTCGTGAGCGGCGAGCTGGATCTGGGTATCTCGCTGCGACCCCACCCGCTGCCGACCGTGCGCTCGGCCTGGCTGATGGTGGAGAACCTCGCCGTCGCCCTGCCCGCCGAGCATGCGCTCGCGGGCCGAAGCGAGGTGAGCGCCACCGAGCTCGACGGTGAGACCTTCCTGCTCCTGGCGGACATCGGCTTCTGGCGCGAGCGCTGTGACCGCTACCTGCCCCACTCCCAGTTCGTGGTGCAGGAGGACCGCGGTGTCTTCGAGCAATTTGCCCGCAGCTCGTCGCTGCCGCACTTCATCACCGACGCGCCCGCACTGTCCGCGCCCGGACCCGATCGCGTCGTCGTGCCGATCCTGGACGCCATGGCGCACGCCACCTTCTACCTGCTGCTGCGGCCGGGCGCCCGCAGCGAGGCGGCGGATGTCTTCGAGTGGGTGCGCAGCCACGCCGCCTGAGTTGCGCTGACTCGCTCCCTCCGCCGAGATCGGTAGAAGTCACGTGCCGAGATCGGTAGAAGTGGCGCGGCGGCGCGGATAAGGAGGTGGAGGGCAAGGAATAGCCGGCGTGTACGCGCGATGATCACGCGTTGCCGCCAAGGACACGCGTTTTGGAGTTCTACACGGGTCTAACACCTGCAAGGCTTCAAATACTCGTGTCTCTGAGGAGAATCCGTGCGTGAGAGGCGAACTCGTGTGTGTAGACGTACGGAGGGAGGCCCTCGGCCGGGGGTGTGGAACGCGGGTCGGCGGGTGAGGCGGCTGCGCCGCACCCTCCGACCCGGGTCTGATCGCCCGTCCCGGTCTTCCCCGGAGGTCAATCCACCCAGATACGCACCCGGTCCTCCTCGTCGGTGACGTCGATGAGAGTGCTCGGTCCGGCACTGTCCAGGGCGCTGTACGAGGTCGCCAGGAGCGCATTGAGGTCGATGCCGTGGGCGCCGACGGCGGTGCGCACCTGCGGCACGTTCGCGATGAGGGCCGCCAGCGCGGAGACCGCCTGCATGGGGAAGGCCAGGTCGACATTGTCCTGCGGGCCCCGGACCTCGATGTGGAGGCTGCGGCCGGCCGTTCGAGGTGCTCGCCCGGCGTCCTCCGTCATGGGCGCGGGTCGCACCAGGGTGAAGCCGTTGGACACGGGCTCGGCGGGCGACGGCGTCGATGGGGGAGAGGCCGGAGCCGGCGTAGGGCCGACAGAGGGAGGTGATGCCGGAGTCGCTGCTGGGCCTGCGGCAGCGGGACGTGCGTCGTCGTCGGGTACGGCGAGCAGTGCGTCGACGCTGGTGCCGAGCAGCGCCGCCAGGGCGGGGAGCGTGGCCACGTCCGGGTAGTTGAGGTCGTTCTCCCACTTGCTGACCGCCTGTGGGGTGACGCCCATCTTCTGGGCCAGCTGTTCCTGCGTCATTCCGCGCGACAGCCGCAGGCTTGCGATATTGCGTCCGACCGAGTGCTTCATTCTTGTGTTCCTGCTTTCAGTGGTGATGGTTGCAGACCCGCTGTTGGTGAGCGATATTCGGGACGGTGTCCCTGGCGCCGCCGTACCGATGATGCCGGGCGCCCCGGCGCGGCGGTAGCACGCATCCGTTGATCACCGAATCGTTGAGCGGCGCCTCCGGCGCTGACCGACTCAACCAGCGGTTGAGTCGGCGTGGTTCCGGGTGTTTCCCGACTGGCGGTTCGCCGCCGACGCCGCCTCGCCCCAGCAGTCTCGGCTACCGCTCCTGCCGCCTGGCGCGCAGGCCGTACCTGGGCCCCAGCCACCTGATGAGCGCCACCACTGCCGCTGCCGCGAGTGTCTCGGCCACGACGACCGAGGACCAGATGCCGTCGGGGCCGATGAGCGTCGGCAGAATCAGCACCGAGCAGACCTCCAGGCCGAGCGTGCGGCCCGCTGCCAGTGCGGCGGAAACGAGACCGTTGCCGAGGGCGGTGAACAGCGAGGAGCCGTACACGCCCACACCCATCGGCAGGAATGCCACCGAGAATATGTGCAGGGCGGTCTTGGTCAACCGCATCAGCTCCGGGTCGTAGCCGGTGAAGATGTGGGCCAGCGCGGGTGCGAGCAGTTGCGAGGCCAGCAGCATCGCCGTGCCGGAGGCGGCGATGACGGCGAGCGAGGTGCGCATGAGGCTGCGCTTCTCGACGTCGTTCGCGGCCCCGTGCTGAAAACTCATCAGCGGTGCCGCGCCCATGCAGAAGCCCTCGAAGACCGCGGTGAAGATCATGCTGACATACATAACCGCGCCGTACGCGGCCACCCCGTCCTGCCCGAGGTACTTCAGCAGCTGCCAGTTGTAGACGATGCTCACCACTGAGACGGCGACCACGGCCATCATCTCCGAGGAGCCGTTCACGCAGACCCGTACGAGTGCGGCCAGGTCTCTCGCGGGGCGCCCCAGCCTCAGGAAGCTCGGGTTGGGCTGTGCGAACCAGGCCAGTGGCACGAATCCGCCAATGAGGGCCGCGGTGACGGTGGCCCACGCGGCTCCGGCGACGCCCCAGCCGAGGATGCTGACGAACACCAGGTCCAGGGACATATTGGTCAGACCTGCGGTGAGCGTCACGTACAGGCCGAGTCGGGGACGGCCGGCCGTCGAGGCGAAGGTCTGGAAGGCGTACTGGAGCATGAAGGCCGGCAGTCCGACCATGATGATGCGCCCGTAGAGCACGCACAGCTCCAGCATCTGGCCGGAGGCGCCCAGCAGCTGGGCCACGGGTCGCATGACGCCGACGCCGGCCACCGCCAGGACGACGCCTGTTCCCAGCGTGACGTAGACGATCATCGAGAAGTAGCGGTTTGCCAGTGCAGCGCGTCCCTGCCCGCGAGTGCGGGAGACGAGCGCGCTGCCGCCCGCACCCGTCATAAAGCCGACCGTGCCCAGGATCATGATGAACGGCATAATCAGGTTGACCGCGGCGAAGGCCGTCTTGCCGACGAAGTTGGAGACGACTAGGCCATCGACTACCGCATAGACCGAGGTGAATACCATCATCGCGATCGAGGGCAGTGTGTAGCGCAGCAGCTCGCGTGCGCTCAGGTGTCGCGACATGTCCATGGTCACCGTCGGCCTCCGGTCGCGTCGAGTGCCTCCACCAGGGCGTCGGCGTAGCGGGGCAGCCCGGCGGAGAGGGCGGTGCGCTGCTGAGGTGAGAGCGAACTCAGCGCGGTCGTCTCCGCGTCGATGATCGGGATGACGCGGTTGTTTACGAGTTCGCGCCCCTGCGCGGTGAGAAAGATGTGTGTCGCCCGTCCCGGGCCTGCTTCCACACGTACCGTGCCGTTCTGCTGCAGCCGCTTGATGGCGGAGTTGACCGTCTGTTTGCGCGTGAAACACAGTTCGCACAGTTGTCTCTGCGAGCAGCCCTCACCCGCGACGTGCAGTGCGTAGAGGATGTCGAAGGCGGAGTCCGAGAGCCCGGCCGCGCGGGCGGCCCGGTGATAGGCCTCCTCGATGCGTTTGCTCGCGGCGTTGATGGTCTTCTGCAGCGAAAGCAGATCGGTGGTCATGGTTGCCTCCCAGCGCCCGTTAAGTCCGAGATCGGACATAGTACACGGCAAGCTCGCCGGATTGGGATGGGGCCGGCGCTGTCCGCGGCCGCCGTGCCGCGGCGAACGATCTGGGCACGTAACTTCTACCGATCTGGGCACGTAACTTCTGCCGATCTCGGCGGGGGTGGGCGGGGGTCTTCCCAAACAATGGACCAAGCGGTAGGATTGTGATCAGCGGGTGCTCTTCGGCGAGTGCTCGTACAACCTGACCTGACGTAAGGGGCTCGCAGTGGAGCACAACATGAACCAGTACGAGATCGACCACATGGCCACGGTGCGCGCGGGTGCGCCCGAGTCGATGGTCCTGCTCAAGACCGACGGATCCTTCCCCCTTGACCGGCCCGGCCCCCTCGCCCTGTTCGGGGCCGGCGCGCGGCGCACCATCAAGGGCGGCACCGGCAGCGGGGACGTCAACTCCCGCCACGTCGTCTCCATCGAGGAGGGCCTGGAGAACGCGGGGTTCACCATCACCACCAAGTCCTGGCTGGACGCCTACGACCGCGTCGCCGAGGACAACCACCAGGCCTTCGTCGCCGACCTCAAGGCTAAGGCCAGGGCCGCCGGCGTGCCCGCGATCATGTTCGGCATGGGCGCCGTCGAGCCCGCACCGGCCTTCGACCTGCCGCTTGACGGCGACGGCGAGGCCGCTATCTACGTCGTCGCCCGCGACTCCGGCGAGGGCAACGACCGCCACCCCGAGGCGGGCGACGTGAAGCTGACCGACTCCGAGATCCGCGACATCACCGCGCTCGCGGCCAAGTTCGAGCGCTTCCTGCTGGTCCTGAACGTCGGCGGCGTGGTCGACCTGAGCCCGGTGGTGGACGTGGAGAACATCCTCCTGCTCTCCCAGGTCGGCGCCGTGATCGGCGACGCCTTCGCCGACGTCCTGCTCGGCAAGAGCTACCCCTCCGGCAAGCTGTCCACCACCTGGGCCGCCTGGGAGGACTACTCCACCGAGGGCGACTTCGGCGACCCCGATGACACCCACTATCGCGAGGGCGTGTACGTCGGCTACCGCTACTTCGACTCCGTCGGCACCGCCCCGCTGTTCCCCTTCGGCTTCGGCCTGGGCTACACCACCTTCACCATCGGCGCCCCCAGCGTGAGCGCGGCCGGCTCCGAGATCACCGTCAAGACGACCGTTACCAACACCGGTGCCGCCGCCGGCAAGGAGGTCGTCCAGGTCTACGTCTCCGTGCCGGCCGGTGAGCTCGACCAGCCCTACCAGGCCCTGGTCGGCTTCGCCAAGACCGGTGAGCTCGCCGCCGGTGCCGCCGAGGACGTCACCGTCACCTTCGACCTGACCGACCTCGCTTCCTACGACGCCGCCAAGACCGCCACCGTGCTCGAGGGCGGCGACTACGTGGTCCGGGTGGGCGCCTCCAGCCGTAACACCACGGTCGCCGCCGTCGTCGAGCTGCCCGAGACCGCCGTGGTCCGCGAGCTCCACGACGCCCTGGGGGAGCCCGGCTTCACCGACTTCAAGCCCGCCGCTCCGGTCGCCGTTGAGGTCCCCGCCGCCGCCCCGCGCCTGACCGTGGCCGCAGCCGACCTGCGCCGCGAGGACACCCAGCCGCCGGTGGACCTGACCGACGCCCTCGAGTACGTGAAGGACCTGTCCGACGACGAACTGGCCTACATCGTGCTCGGCCAGTACGCGGACAGCGCGGACAAGCAGTCCATCATCGGCCAGGCGTCCCAGGCGCTGGTCGGCGCCGCCGGCCAGACCACCACCCGCTTCGCCGGCCTGCCCTCGCTGGTCATGCCCGACGGCCCCGCCGGGCTGCGTCTGACGCCCCAGGTGGGCGAGGACGCCGACGGCAAGTTCCCCCTCGGCGAGGCCCTGGGTGGTCTGTTCGCCGAGCTCATGGACGCCGAGTCCATCGCCGCGCTCGGCGGTGAGGTCGACGACGACGCCGCGGAGCGCGTGCCGGAGCGCACCTACGAGCAGTACGCCACCGCCATCCCGATCGGCACGGCCATTGCCCAGTCCTGGAACCCGGAGCTGGCCGCCGCCTACGGCGACCTGGTGGGCGCGGAGATGGAGCACTTCGGCGCCCACCTGTGGCTGGCCCCGGCCTTCAACCTGCACCGCACCATCCTGTGCGGGCGCAACTTCGAGTACCTGTCCGAGGACCCGCTGCTGGCCGGGCGCATGGCCGCCGGCATCACCCGCGGCGTGCAGGCCCATCCCGGCCGTGGCGTGACGGTGAAGCACTTCGCCTTCAACAACCAGGAGACCAACCGGCTGAACTCCAACAGCCACGTCTCCCAGCGGGCCGCCCGCGACCTGTACCTGCGCAGCTTCGAGATTGTCATCCGTGAGGCCCAGCCTCACGCCATCATGACCTCCTACAACCTGGTCAACGGGGTGCACACCTCCGAGTCCGCGGAGCTGCTGGAGACGATCCTGCGCGAGGAGTGGGGCTTCCAGGGCCTGGTCATGACCGACTGGGTGGTCCGCTCCATGACCCGCACCGACCTGAAGTACCCCCGCGCCACCGCCGCGGCCACCATCAAGGCCGGCAACGAGCTGTTCATGCCCGGCTGCGAGGAGGACCGTCAGGACATCCTGGCCGCCCTGCGCGGCGAGGCCGAGTCCGGCGTCACCCTCACTCGCGCCGAGCTTGAGAAGCAGGCCGCCCGGGTGGTGCGCATGGCCCACCGGCTCGGCGACGTCGCCTCCGCCCCGGAGGTCTGAGCCGGCTCTCGCCGGTTGCCCGGCCCGGGGCGGTCAAGGCCACGGATCGGCCAAACCGCGCGGTCGCTCGGCACTGACAGGCCCCGGCGGACACCCCCTCAGGTGTGTCCGCCGGGGTCGGCGCTGTGCCAGGATCGTGCCCGAGGCCCGCCGACGCCGTCGTCGGCCCCGCGCCCCGGCGCGGAACAACCAAGCAGAACCCGAACGAGTCCCAAGGAGACCCCATGGCACTGACCCCCGAGGCGATCGAGACCTTCACCCGCCTGTTCGGCGCCGAGCCCCAGCCCAGCCCCACCGACCCCGAGCTCATGGAGACCCTCCAGAACCACATCTTCGGCGAGGTCTTCTCCGCCGGCGTGCTCACCGACGTCGAGCGCGAGCTGATCACCGTCACCTGCCTGGCCTCCATGCAGACCCTGCCGCAGCTGCGCGCCCACGCGGCCGCCGCGCTCAACGTCGGGGCCGCCCCCGAGCAGCTGCGCGAGGTCATCTACCAGTGCCAGCCCTACATCGGCTATCCCAAGACCCTCAACGCCATCGGGGTGCTCAACGAGGTGCTCACCGAGCGCGGCGTCCAGCTGCCCCTGCCGAGCGCCGCCACGGTCGCCTACGAGGACCGCGACGAGGCCGGCGCCGCCATCCAGATCCCCCTGTACGGGGACGAGGTCAAGGCCGTCTTCGCCAAGCTGCCCGCGCCCTTCGACACCCAGGTGCCGCACCTGCTCACCGCCATCGGCTTCGGCGAGGTCGAGTCCCGCGGGGTGCTGAGCGTGGCCGAGCGCGAACTCGTCAGCCTGGTGGCCATCGCCGCGCTCGGCGCCGCCACCCAGCTGCGCCCGCACGTGGCCGGCGCCATCAAGGCCGGCAACAGCCTGCAGAAGGTCACCGCCGCGCTGGTGCAGGCCATGCCCTACATCGGCGGCCCCTACGCCCTGTCCGCCCTGGTGCTGGTGGCGAACTACGACGAGAACGCCTCCTCGGAGGCGTACCGGTGACTCCCGCCGCCCAGTATGCGGAGGCCTATCTGCAGGCCTACACCTCTCCGCTCGGCCCCATGACACTCGCCGCCGCCACGGGGGAGGGGTTGCCCGAGGGCGGCGCCGTCGTCGGCGCCTGGTTCGACGGGCAGAAGCACGACCGGGCCGGGCTGGCCGACGGTGCGCTGACCGTGGCCGCGGGCGACCCGGCCGAACCCGCCGTGCTTGCGGCCACCCGCACCTGGCTGGAGCGCTACTTCGCCGGCGCGGACCCCGGGCCGATGCCCGCCCTAGCGTCGACCGGCACCGCCTTCCAGCAGGATGTTTGGGCCCGGCTGCGCACCATCCCCCGCGGACGCACCACCACCTACGGGCGCATCGCCGCAGACCTCGCCGCCGAGACCGGCCGCCCCACCTCCGCCCGCGCCGTCGGCTCTGCCGTGGGCCGCAACCCCATCAGCGTGCTCGTGCCCTGCCATCGTGTGCTCGGGGCGAACGGGGCGCTGACCGGCTACGCGGGCGGGCCCGAGCGCAAGGCCGCGCTGCTCCGGCTGGAAGGGGTGACGGTCGCATGAGCTATACGCAGCCTTCCCAGCCCGAGTCCGGGAGCATCCATCCCGCTGCCGTCCACCGGAGTCGGGCGGGACGGCATGGGTGAGGCATTTGCATCGCTTGCCGACGGCTCCGCACGCGGGACGGTCGACTATTCGGCTCATGAACTGACCGCGCGGGTTGACGCCACGGATGCCGACCCGGGCGGGCTCGTCCACGCCCTGGCCTATGTGCCCCGCGCCGCCGCAGCCGGGCGGATGCGAGCCCCGCTGGTGGTGTGCTGTCACGGCCTGGGGGAGTCCGGGCTGCGAGTGGCCCCGGTGGCGCAGCGCTTGGCGGCCGCGGGCGCCGTCACCATTGCCCCGCATTTCCGTGGGGGAGGGGCGCCGACGGCGGGACCGACCACCGCCATGACCGTCGGCACCGAGGTGGCCGACCTGGAGGCCGTGCTGGAGGCGGCCCAGACCTGGCCCTTCGTGGACACCTTCCGCATTGCCCTGTTCGGCCGCAGCCAGGGAGGGCTCGTCGCCATGGAGGCGGCCGCCGCCCGCCCGGCCCAGATCGCCGCGCTGGCGCTGTGGTACCCGGCGCTCGCCGCCCCGGCCGCCGTGCGGCGTCGCTTCGGACGCCTCGGCGCGGTGCCGGAGACCTTCACCTCCCACGTCGACGGCCGCGACATCGTGCTCGGACGGGACTTCGCCCGCGACCTGTGGAGCCGCGACGTCGACGCCGCCATGCGCCGCTACCGCTCCCCGGTGCTGCTGGTACACGGCGATGCGGACGCCGACGTGCCGCTGGCCGTCTCCCAGGCGGCCGCCCGCACCCTCCCCGACGCCCGCCTCGAGCGCATCCCGGGCGCCGGACACGGCTTCGCGGATGCGGACTTCGAGACGGCGGTGGAGCGCACCGTGGACTTCCTGGCCTGGACGGGCCTACTGGAAGCGGACTGAACTCGCGGGCCGGGTGACCGCGGCCGTGATGGCTCCCGTACTGACACTCGTCATATCTACCGATCTGGGCACGTTACTTCTACCGACCTCGGCGAAGGGACGGCGCAGCTTTGTTGGTTCTTTCAGGAAAACGTCATAGGGTCTGGGACTCGACCCCCGCTCCGGAGAGCCCATGCTTGAGCTGCACGAGATAACCAAGTCCTACCGCACCGCCTCCTTCGACCAGACCGCCCTTGACGGCGTAACCGTGTCCTTCCGGGACAACGAGTTCGTCGCCGTGCTCGGCCAGTCCGGCAGCGGCAAGACCACCATGCTCAACGTCATCGGCGGCCTGGACCACTTCGACTCCGGGGATCTGGTCATTGACGGCATCTCCACCAAGGACTACCGCAGCCGCGACTGGGACGCCTACCGCAACAACCGCATCGGCTTCGTCTTCCAGTCCTACAACCTGATCCCGCACCAGAGCGTGCTGGCCAACGTAGAGCTCGCCCTGACCCTGACCGGCGTCTCCCGGGGTGAGCGGCGCCGCCGGGCCCTGGAGGCCCTGGAGGAGGTGGGGCTGGCCGACCACGTCCACAAGCGTCCCAACCAGCTCTCCGGCGGGCAGATGCAGCGCGTGGCCATCGCACGCGCGCTCATCAACGACCCCGAGATCCTGCTCGCCGACGAGCCCACCGGCGCCCTGGACTCGACCACCTCCGTCCAGGTAATGGACCTGCTGCGCGAGGTCGCCTCCGACCGGCTGGTCATCATGGTCACCCACAACCCCGAGCTCGCCCACGACTACGCCACTCGCATCGTCGAGCTCGCCGACGGGCGCATCACCTCCGACACCGCCCCCTACTACCCCGCCGCCGACGACGCCCGTGCGGCCCGGCCGCCGCGCCGCACCCGCATGGGGCCGCTGACCGCCCTGTCGCTGTCCTTCAGCAACCTGATGACCAAGAAGGGCCGCACCCTGATGACCTCCTTCGCGGGGTCCATCGGCATTATCGGCATCGCCCTGATTCTGGCGCTGGCCAACGGGGTCAACGCCTACATCGCCCGCACCGAGGAGGAGACGCTCTCCTCCTACCCGCTGCAGATCGAGCGGCTGGGCATGGACTACACCGCCATGATCGCCCAGGCCACCGACACCGGTACCCAGGAGGAACTGCCCGACGGCGTTGTCGGCGAGCGGGGCGACGTGCGCAATATGTTCGGCTCGGCCAACAGCAATGACCTGGCCTCCCTCAAGGCCTACTTCGACGCCGACGGCGGCGGCATCGGCGTCCACGTCAACGCCATCGAGTACCTCTACGACGTCACCCCGCAGCTGTACCTGCCGGTCGACGAGGCCTCCTCGAAGCTGCCCACCCAGGTCAACCCCGACTCGGCATTCGCCTCCTTCGGCGCCATGACCGCCACCATGCAGATGAGCGCCTTCCGCCAGCTAGCCGCCGACACCGGGTTGTACGCCGACCAGTACGACGTCGCCGCCGGGCGCTGGCCCACCGCGTACAACGAGCTGGTCCTGGTGCTGCCGGAGGACGGCCGCATGAGCGACCTGACCGAGTACGCGCTTGGCCTGCGCGAGCACAGCGAGTTGGAGCAACTGGTGCAGAC
The DNA here is from genome assembly GCF_900103885.1 of Actinomyces ruminicola. GTDB lineage: Bacteria > Actinomycetota > Actinomycetes > Actinomycetales > Actinomycetaceae > Actinomyces > Actinomyces ruminicola. The sequence goes on along the minus strand of NZ_FNIM01000001.1, from coordinate 534,788 downwards.
CTACGTGGGAAACGCCTCGGGCGCCATGGCGGTCCCCACCACCGCACCCACCGCTGCGCCCAGCTCCACGCCCACCGATGGCGGCACCGACTCCACCTCGGACTCGACCGCCGAGCGCACCTACACCTACAACGACCTGATCGGCCGCACCCTGAGCCTGGTACCCGCCCATGCGCGCTACGTGTACGACGCCGATTACCAGGTGTGGACCGACAAGTCCGCCGACGCGGCGTATATGTCCTCCCTGGTCGCAGACGGCGAGACCATGACCGTGGTGGGCGTGGTGCGCGCGAGTGGCGCGCAGGCATCCCTAACCCCCGGCATCTATTACACCCCCGACCTGACCGAGCACCTGGTGGAGCAGGCCGCAGCCTCAGACATCGTCAAGGCACAGCTGGCCGACCCTGAAGTGGACGTCTTCACCGGCAAGACCTTCGCCGAGGAGGCCGACGCCACCGGGGACACCGAGTTCGACATCTCCAGCCTGTTCACCATCGACGAGTCCCAGCTGCGGGCCGCCTTCCAGATCGACCCCAGCGCCTTGGACCTTTCCGGCATGGATCTGTCGGGCATAGACCTGTCCGGCCTGGACACCACCCAGATGGACTTCTCCGGCCTGGACTTGTCCGGGCTGGCAGACGCCCAGCCCGACATCGACCTGTCGGGTCTGGACCTGTCCTCCCTCAGCCTGACCGACCTGGAGCAGCAGTTCCCGCAGCTCGCCGACGTCGACTACGTCACCCTGATCACCCAGGCCCTGTCCGACGGCGTCATCAAGGAGGGCGCCGACGCGCAGGTCTCGGCCATGATGACCTCTCTGATCGCCGGCTTCACCGACTACTACGCCGAGCACGCTGCCGGTGAGGATCCCGCCGACCCCGCTGACGACCCCGAACTGGGCACGCTGGTGACCGACTACCTCTCCCAGGAGGACGTGCAGCGCACCATCGCGGACACGCTCGGCTCCGACGAGGTCATCGACTCGGCCAAGCTCACCGAGAACCTCACCGCGGCACTGGGATCCGACCCCGCCGTCGCCGAGATCTCCGACGCCGTGCGCGACCAGCTGGTGGCCGAGATCGGCTCCCAGGTGGCCGCGGCCGTCACCGGCTCCATCACCCAGGCGCTCTCCAGCGCCGTGCAGCAGGCCATGGCCACCGCCATGAGCCAGATGATGACCGCCATCCAGACCCAGATCACCGCCCAGGTGCAGGCCGCCACCAGCCAGCTGGCCACCGACTTCGCCGACGCCATGAGCGTGGACACCGACGCCTTCGCCCAGGCCTTCCAGCTGGACATGACCCCCGAGGAGCTCGCCGAACTGCTAAGCACCCTGGTCAGCACCGAGGTCGCGACCTACGAGTCGAACCTGTCCGCGCTGGGCTGGGCGGACCTGGACAACCCCAGCGAGATCGACATCTACCCCAAGGACTTCGCCGCCAAGGACGCGGTCAAGCAGATCCTGGAGGACTACAACGCCCAGCAGGCCGCCGCCGGGGCCGACGACAAGGTCATCACCTATACCGACGTGGTCGGGGTACTGATGAGCTCGGTGACCCGGATCGTCAACATCATCTCCTGGCTGCTGATCGCCTTCGTGGCCATCTCCCTGGTGGTCTCCAGCATCATGATCGCCATCATCACCTACATCTCGGTGCTGGAGCGCCGCAAGGAGATCGGCATCCTGCGGGCGGTGGGCGCCTCCCGCTCCGACATCCGCCACGTGTTCAACGCCGAGACCGTCATTGAGGGGCTGCTCGCCGGACTCATGGGCGTGGGCATCACCCTGCTGGTGAGCCTGCCCCTGAACGCCTTTATCTACGGGCGCTTCGGGGTGGAGTCCATCGCCCAGCTGCCGGTGAGCGCCGCCGTCGTGCTGGTCCTTATCTCGGTGGGGCTCACGGTGCTGGCCGGTCTGATCCCCTCGGGCAAGGCGGCGCGGGAGGACCCGGTGGAGGCGCTGCGCTCTGAGTGAAGGCGGCTTCGGGATGGGCCCGCGGTGGCCGTTTCGCCCCTCCGGTAGGCTGCCCCTGTGAGTGACAGCACGACCTTCGGTACCGGCGGGCGCGAAAACCCGATCATGCTCCAAGGATTCGCGTGGGATCTCGCCGCCGACTCCAGCCACTGGCGCTTCCTGAGCGATAACGCCGCCCTGATCGCCGATTCCGGCGTCACCACCATCTGGCTGCCGCCCGCCTACAAGGGACAGGCCGGCATCAACGACGTCGGCTACGGCGTCTATGACACCTACGACCTGGGCGAGTTCGACCAGAAGGGAACCGTCCCCACCAAGTACGGGACCAAGGACGAGTATGTCGCTGCCGTGGCGGCCCTGCGGGCGGCCGGCATGGAGGTGCTGGCGGACATCGTCCTGAACCACCGCATGGGCGCCGACGGCGCCGAGCAGGTGCGCGCCATCGAGGTCGACGCCGCCGACCGCCGCAAGCCCATCGCGGACCCGGCCACCATCACCGCCTGGACCCGCTTCACCTTCCCCGGACGCCACGGCACCTACTCCGACTTCACCTGGGACCACACCTGCTTCCTGGGCACCGACTGGGACGAGCAGACCCGGCGCAACGGGGTGTGGCTGTTCGAGGGCAAGGAGTGGAACGAGGACGTCACCGATGAGCTCGGCAACTTCGACTACCTCATGGGCGCCGACGTCGACCTGAACAACCCGAAGGTGTCTGACGAGCTGATCCGCTGGGGCCGCTGGTACCTGGAGACCACCGGCGTCGACGGCGTGCGGCTGGACGCCCTGAAGCACATGAGCCGCGAGTTCTACCGCCGCTGGCTGCCGGCCCTGCGTGAGGCCACCGGGCGGGACGTGCCCGCCGTCGGCGAGTTCTGGTCCCGAGACGCCGCGGAGTTGTGCGCCTACCTGGGCGAGGAGCCGATCATGTGCATGTTCGACACCCCGCTGCACTACCGGCTGTTCCACGCCTCCTTCAAGGACCGCTTCGACCTGTCGAAGATCTTCGAGCACACTCTGGTGGAGGCAGACCCCGACCACGCCGTCACCTTCGTGGAGAACCACGACACCCAGCCGGGCCAGTCCCTGCAGTCCTTCGTCGAGCCCGGTTTCAAGCCCGCCGCCTACGCGCTGATCCTGCTGCGCCAGGAAGGCACCCCCTGCGTGTTCTGGGGCGACCTGTTCGGCACCCCCGAAACCGGAGACATCTCCGCGTGCATCGAGCTGCCCCTGCTCATGCGGCTGCGTCGCAGTCTCGCCTACGGCCCGCAGCACGACGTCTTCAACGCAGCCGACCTGGTCGGCTTCACCCGGGAGGGCGACGACTCCCACCCCGGCTCCGGGATCGCCGTCGTCCTGTCCACCGCCCTGGCCGCGAGCAAGCGCCTGTACGTCGGCGCCCGGCACGCGGGGGAGCGGTGGATCTGCGCCATCGGCGGGCACGGAGCCATCACCATCGGCGGTGACGGCAGCGCCGAGTTCCCCGTCAGTGAGACGGGCCTGGCCGTGTATGTGCCCGCCTCCGCCCGCCCCATCATTGACCGCGGCATGAAGTGGCTGGTCCGCGTACGCTGAGGGTGCCCGGCACGCGCTCACACGCCGGGCCCGACTCAGGAGGAACCATGCCCACGCCTGCCAAGCTCGCCACCGACAAGAAGGTCGCCGTCCTCATCGCCGAGGGCCTGGAGGAGGTGGAGGCGCTGGCCGTAGTCGATGTGCTGTTCCGCGCCGGCATTCCCACCGAGCTGATCGCCGTCGGCGACCGCCTGACGGTCACCTCCTCCCACCAGGTGGTGATTACCTGCGAGGCGCTGCTCGAAGAGGTGAACCTGGCCGACTACGACCTGGTGTTCCTGCCCGGCGGCATTCCCGGAACCCCCAACCTCAAGGCCGTCCCGGCCATCACCGCTGAGGTCACCGCCCGCATGGGCCAGGGCCGTCCCGTCGCCGCCATCTGCGCCGCCCCGTCGATCCTGGCCGAGCTGGGCCTGCTGGAAGGGCGCGCGGCCACCGCGAACCCGAACTTCATGGAGCTCCTGGCCACCCGCGGCGCCCGCACCAGCGAGGCGGCGGTCGTGGTGGACGACCAGCTGCTGACCAGTAGGGGCATGGGCACCGCCATCGAGCTGGGCCTGGAGATCGTGCGCCACTACCTGGGTGACGACGCGGTAGAGGCCGTTAAGCGCGGCATCGTCTACCAGCACTGACGCCGTTCCTCACCGCGGGACCGGCATAAGTGACGCAGCGGGACCGGCGCTGATGACGCGCCGGTCCCGCTGCGCTCCGCATGTCCGCTGCGCCGCCTCAGGCCCCCGCCCCCGGGGCGCCGGCCTTGCGACGGGGCAGCAGCGCCGTGATCAGCAGGGCCACGCCGACGCCAGCCAGCAGCACGATCACGGCGGTGACCAGGTCGATCTGCAGCCCGGCGGCGACGGCGATCAGCAGCCCGCCCAGCACCAGCAGGATCAGGCCCCACACCAGGGTGGTGGCCCGCACGCCGCGCGGGGCGGGCGCGGTGGTGGCCGCGCCCGGGGCGCCGGGCTGCGCCGCGGCAGGACGGCGCGGTCCGCTCCACACGTCCCGCTCAGGGGTGACGGGTAGATCCTTGGCGTCCTTGGGCGGCGCGGGGGACTCGGGCGGCTTCCCGCCGGGCAGCTCCCAGGTGTCCTCGGGGGAGGACGGCGTCGTAGCCGGCGCGGGCAGCGGAGCGGTGGCGGATTCATCCGGTGTAGAGGCGGTGCCGGGGGAGGTGAGCGGCAGTGGCGTGGTTGTCTCCTCGGCCTGCGGCGCCTCGGCTTTCGTGTCCGCCGGGTCGGTGTCTTGCACCGGGGCGGCTTCGATCGGCTCGGTGAGTTCGTTGTTGCTCATGGTCGTCTCCTTGCAGAACGTCGCGGGTCAGTGGGTGGGGGAGGCGCTGGGCTCCGCCGCGGTTGCCGACGGCGTGGTGGTCGGCTCGGGCGACGGGCCCGGGGCTGACGACGGCGATGCCGAGGCGGACGCATCGGCGGCGGCCTCAGTGCCCTGGGCCTCCAGCGCCTCGTTCACGCAGTTGTCCCAGGCCTCGCGGCCCACGCCGGTCAGCTCCGACACGCTGTACCAACTTCCGTACCAGTCCTGGTCCTCCCAGTCCTGGGTGTCGTCTGCATCGCCCGACTCGCTGTCGTCCTGGCCGTCTGCGGCCGCCTGATCCAGGGCATCGGTCACCGCGTCGGCGCATACCGCGGCGGTTTCCGTATTGATTGCTGCATGCGTCATGCCGGGAACCGGGAGTTCGCTGTGGTAGCCGCCGTGCTCGTCGAGCCAGTATTCGACGATCCACGCGGCGTCATCCATGTGACCCCACCAGGTGATGCCGCTTGCCCACTCGTCCACGCGCACCGATCCGGTGCCCACCTCAATGTCCAACCTGAGCGCGGTGGTCGCCTCCTGGGCGGCAGGCGAGACGAATGATGTGCTCTCGTCGGGAAGCCACCGCTCCACGTGGCGGGTGACGACGCTGTCGCCGTTTACGGTGAAGCGGCTGTCCCAGTACCCGCCGTACTCGTCGATGGAGCGCCCGTCGACCGTCCATTCGTCCAAGACGGTGGCGGTAGTGACTCCAAGCCCGACGCGTGAGTCGAGGCGCAGGTTCTGCCCCATGGTGGTGCGGATACGCACGGTGCCTACGCCGACGCTGAGCCGTGCCCGCACCTGCGGCTCCTCGCCGGTCGGCATGTCGGTCAGGTCGAGGAGGAGCTCGCCCACGGCGTAGTTGCCCAGGTCCACTGTCGTGTTCGGGTCGCCGTCGGCGGCGGCGAACTGGGGCTCCAGCTCGTCCCAGGTGAGGGTGACGGTGCCGGAGGGGGTGTCCCTGGTGGTCGCAGTGGCGCTCAGGGCGCCGTCCGGCACGCTGGTGCCGACGATGAGTACGGGCACGGCCACCAGCGCGGCGAGCCAGCCCAGGCCGGTCATCCAGCCGCCGCGGCGTCCGCGCAGCGCGCTGATGATGACGCCCGCCCCCAGCAGGGCGGTGACGGCGCCGATGCTTGCGAAGCCCGCCGCGAGCGGACCCATGCCGCCCGTCGACCAGATCAGCACGATCGCGGCCAGCACGCAGAAGGTGATGCCCACAATCACCAGGCCGAGGCGCCGGCCGGGTCCGGGCCGACGTGGGCGCGGGGGCCTGACGGGCATGGGCGCGGGCGGTACCGGTCGCACGGGAGGTGCGGTGGGCGCGCCCTGCACGGATGCCGCAGGGGCGGTCGCCGCCATAGACGACGTCGGCGTCGGATGGGGCGAGCAGGCCTTGGCGGGCATGGATTGGCCGGGACCGGGGTGCATCGGTCCGCTGGCGCTCAAGGGCGAGCCCTGCGGCGGCGTGGGCCGGGTAGGGCCGGGAGCGGCAGCAGGCGCCGGGCCGACCCGGGATCCGGTTGGCGCATACGGGCCGGGCTGCGGCCCGGGGGCATACGGTGCCGACGGCGTGTACTGCTGTGCCTGCGCGTATGGTGCGGTGCTCGGCGCCATCGGCCCGGTGTTGCCGCTCTGGCCGCCCGGGGACTGCGGGTGGCGCCGCCGGCGGAAGGCGCGGTACGCCCAGTACAGGACGCCCAGCATCACACAGATCGACACCACGGCCCAGAAGGCGTCCTGGTAACCCGAGCCGACCCAGGCGCCGATGTACCAGTAGGGGATCAGCCCGTGATCAAGCAGCACCCAGCCGGAGACGAAGGTCGCCACGGCGCCGGCGAATCCGGCCTCGAAGTCACCGGCCAGGACCTGCTCCAGGTGAATGCGGCCGTCGGCCTCCTCCGGCATGAGCGCCCAGCCCAGTCCGTACAGCACCAGCCCCAGGCCGGTGAAAACAGCCAGTACCGCCCACACGCAGCGCACCAGCGTGGGGTCCAGGTCGAGGCGGCGGGCCAGGCCGCCGGCTACGCCCCCGATCCACCGCTCATTCGTGCGCATCAGGCCGGAACGACGCAGCGAGTCGAAGAACCCGGCCGCGGCCGACCGCCGCGGCGGCATCTGTCCGCCAGTTCCGGCCGGCGGTACTGGCCCGCCCGGCGCGGCGGCGTAAGGCGGCACTGGCCCGCCCTGCGGCGGCACCCGTCCTCCAGGCGCAGTGGCGTCTGGAGGTGCCTGGTGATCTCGTGGCGGCACCGAGCCCGGCGGCGGGACCGGGCCGCTCTGCGGGCTTTGCGGCGGGACCGGGCCGTCGGACTGCTCGGCTGGCGGGTTGGGAGGGGGCACTTCACTCATGGCTCCATGTTCCCCGGCCCGGCGTCTCCGCCGCGATGGGGGTCCCCCCTGAACCGTCCCCGATTCGTCCTTCCACGGCCCCTGATTTCCGCGACCACGCCCGCTCCGGGCAGCTCCGGCGTGCCACCATGGAGCCATGACCTCGACGGCTGCCGGCTCGCCCCCCGCATTCGGGCACCGGTCCGCGCCTGCCTCGGTGGCGCCACCCGTGTCTTCCGCGGGCGGTGCGGGCGCGCCGTCGCCCTCCCGCCCACCGCTGCGCCGTCCACCTCGCCGGGCTCCGGCGCCCTGCCCCTCCCGGGCGCTGGCCGGCGTATGCGCGGGACTCGCCGTCCACCTGGGGCTGCCGGTCGGGGTCGCGCGCCTGACGATGGTGTTGCTGACGGTCGTAATGGGCGGGGCCGGAGCCATGCTGTACCTGCTGCTGTGGGTGCTGGTTCCCACCGGCAACCCCCTGCGCCCAGCGCCCCTGCCGCCGGCACGCGCCCGCCTGGCCTCCCGGTTGGCGGGACATGCCGCAGACCAGCCGCTGCTGACCCCCAGGCTGCGGGGTCTGGCCGGGGGCGCTGCGCTGCTGGTCGCGGCGGCCCTCATCGCCGCCTGGCGGGAAGGCGCCTTCACAGGTGGCGCAGGTTGGCTGCTGCCGCTGATCCTGGTCACCTCCGGTGCCGCCCTGGCCTGGTCCCAGGCCGATGCTCTGACCGGCCCAGCCCGGGAATCCGGCACCATGCTGCGCCTGGCCGGCGGCGTGGTGCTGGCCGCCGTCGGCATTCTGCTGTGGATCGGGGATGACACCCCGCCGCGCGTGCTGCTCACCGGCGCGTTGACCGGCGGCGCCCTCGTGCTCGGCATCGGCCTGGTACTGGCACCGCTGTGGCTGCGCACCAGCCGCGCCCTGTCGGACACCCGCGCCGCCGAGGCCCGCGAGGCCGAGCGCGCCGACATCGCCGCCCACCTGCACGATTCCGTGCTGCAGACCCTCACCCTGATCCGCAAGCGCGCCGACGACCCCGAGACGGTGGCCCGCCTGGCCCGCTCCCAGGAACGCGAACTGCGAGCCTGGCTGTACACCGACCGTCCCGAGGCCGCCACCTCCACCGCCGACGCCCTGCGCGACCTTGCGGCGCAGATCGAGGATCGCCACGGCGTCGAGGTTGAGCTCGTCGTCGTGGGGGATCGGTCCCCGGACCCGGACACCGAGATCGTCATCGCCGCCACCCGCGAGGCCCTGTCCAACGCCGTGCGCCACGGGGCCCCGCCGGTGAGCGCCTATGCGGAGATCTCAGCAGACCACTTGGACGTGTTCGTGCGCGACCACGGCGCCGGCTTCGACCTCGCCACCGTCGCCCCCGACCGCCACGGCGTGAAGGAGTCGATCGTCGGCCGCATGGAGCGCCACGGCGGGCGCGCCACCGTGCGCTGCCGCCCCTCCGGCACCGAGGTGCACCTGTCCCTGGCCGCCCCGACGACGCCGCCCTCCCCGACCACGCCGTCGTCGCCCTCTCCCGCCCAACCGTCCCCGCACTAGCCGGTTCTTGATTTCCCGTCCACCCCAGACCCAGGAGACTCCAATGACCCAGCCCTCCGCCCCCGCCACGTCCGAGACTCCGCTGCGCGTGCTCGTGGTCGACGACCACGCCCTGGTGCGCGCCGGTGTGCGCGCCGAGCTCGCCGCTGACGCCCCCGACCTGGAGGTGGTGGCCGAGGCCGACGACGTCGAGGGCGCCATCGCCGCCGTCCACGCCCTGACCCCCGACGTGGTGCTGCTGGACGTGCACCTGCCCGGCGGCAACGGCGGGGGAGGGGCCGAGGTCGTGGCCGCCTGCCGGGACGTGCCCGCCACCCGCTTCCTGGCCCTGTCCGTCTCCGACGCCTCTGAGGACGTCGTCGGCGTCATCCGCGCCGGCGCCCGTGGCTACGTCACCAAGGCCATCTCCTCCACCGACCTGGCCCAGGCGGTGCGGCGCGTGGCCGCGGGGGATGCCGCCTTCTCCCCGAGGCTCGCCGGCTTCGTGCTGGACGCCTTCGGCGCGGGGGCCGGGGAGGTGGCCGTGGCCGACTCCGAGCTGGATCGGCTCTCTGCCCGCGAGCGCGAGGTCATGCGGCTGATCGCCCGCGGCTACACCTATAAGGAGTGCGCCGCCGAGCTGTTCATCTCCGTCAAGACGGTGGAGACCCACGTGTCCGCCGTGCTGCGCAAGCTCCAGCTGTCCAACCGCAACGAGCTGACCCGCTGGGCCGCCGCCCGCCGCATCGTGTAGGCGGCCGGCGGCGGCTTACAGGGCGAGCGCGGCGACGTAGGCGTCATTGATGGCATCGCCGACCTTGCGCGGCTTGACACAGTCGCCGACCCGGATGACCTCGGCGTCGGGAACTGCCGCGGCGAGGGCGTCGCCCTCGCCTGTGGCGGGTCTGAGGCCGAAGGCCGTGATGACGGTGTCGGCCTCGACGAGCTCCTCGGCGCCGTCGGGCCCGGCCAGGCGCACGCCGTCGGGCGTGATCTCCTTGACCAGGGCGCGGGTGCGGATCTCGACCCTGTGCGCCTCGAGCTCGCGCAGCAGCGAGATCCGGTTGAGCATCAGCATGTCCCCGGCGATCGCCTCGGCCATCTCCAGGATGACGACCTCGTGGCCCGCCTGGGCGATCTCGAGCGCGGCGTCGGCGCCCGACAGGCCGCCGCCGCACACGACGACGCGCTTGCCCAGGGGCGCCCCGCGGTGGAACTCGAGCACGTCGACGGGCCGTGCCCCGGGGGCGACGGCGACCGCTTCGGGAACGAGGGGGTGCGAGCCGATGGCGAGGACGAGGACGTCGGCGCCGGTGAGGACCTCGTCCTCGGGCGTGACCTCATGACCCAGGTGGATGCTCACCGTGGGGATCTGCTCGAGCTGGTGCTCCCACCAGCCGATCATGCGGAACAGCTCCCGCTTGAATTCGGGGGTCGCCGCGGGCAGGAGGACGCCGCCGATCCCGTCACCCTTGTCGTACACCTCCACGCGGTGCCCGCGCAGCCCGGCGACGCGCGCGAACTCGAGTCCTGCCGGGCCGGCGCCCACGACGACGACGCGCTTGGGCTCGGCGACGCTGCCGGGTTCGATGACGCGCTCGAGCTCGAAGCCCGCCTCGGGGTTGACCGCGCAGGCCACCGGCAGCCCGAAGAAGGCGTTGCCGGTGCACAGTTGGTTGCAGCGGATGCAGGGGCGGATGTCGGCCCGGCGGCCCTGCGCGAGCTTGACGACGATGTCGGGGTCGGCGATGAGCGGGCGTCCCAGTGCCACCAGGTCGGCACTGCCCTCGGCGATGAGCCGCTCGCCGATCTCAGGGGTGAGGGAGCCGCAGGCGGCCACGGGGATGGAGACGACCTCCTTGACCCTGGCGGCGGCCTCCCACATCGGGGCGTCGCCGAGGTAGTACGGCGGGAAGACGTAGTCCATGGCCTCGTAGGAGCCGTCGTCGCACAGGATCATGTCGAGACCGCCGGCCTCGAGGGCCTGGACGAGGGCCTGGGTCTCCTCCCAGGTGCGCCCGCCCTCGAATCGGTGGTTGACCGAGATGCGGAAGGAGGCGATGCAGCCGGGGGCGTTGTCCTTGATGGCGCGCAGGCACTCCACGGCGAAGCGGGCGCGGTTGCCGGGCGAGCCGCCGTACTCATCCGTGCGGCGGTTCCACACCGCGCTCATGAACTGGTCGACGAGGTAGCCGGTGTGGCCGTGCAGGTCGATGGCGTCGAAGCCCGCCTCGGCCCCGCGGCGGGCGGCCTCGCCCACGCGCTGGACGATGAGGCGGATCTCCTCGGTCGTCAGGGCCCGGCAGCGGCGCGAGGGGTCGAAGAAGTAGGTGTTGTCCGAGGACGAGACCGGCTCCATCCCGAGCTCGTCGTAGTACTGGTTGTTGCGGCCCAGGCCGGGGGTGAGCTGGAGGGAGGCCAGGCCGCCGCCGGCGTGGACGGCGTCGGCGATGCCGCGCAGGCCCGGGATGCACTCGTCGGAGTCGACCCGTGCCAGGCCCTTGTGCACGGGCTCGAGGTCGGACTGGACGAAGTTGATACCGGTCATGACGACGGCGGTGCCGCCGACGGCGCGGGCCCCGTAGTAGGCGGCCTCGCGCGGGGTGGAAAGCCCGTCCTCGGTGCACATCTCGGTGCCCATGGGCGGCATGAGGACACGATTGCGCAGGACGTGCCCGGCGATCGTCAGGGGCGACAGGAGATGCGGGTAGGCGGAGTTCGGTGCGGTTGCCTGGCGGGTGGTGGTGGGCATGGCTGGCTCCTCGGATGTCGACGCTGACACGGTGTCAGTTCACCGCCAATTCGTGAGCAGCGCCACTACCGAAGGTCCCCATTGGCTGAAACGCAACCCGCCCCTCCCCGCCCCATCGTGAGCATGCTCGGCTCCCACCATGATTCCGGGGCGCGTGCGCGCGCGTACGGCTGAATCGTGCGAGGATGACGGCCGTGACAGAGCAGGCCCATCCGGAGCCGGCGCCCGAGCAGATCGCCAGGGCCGCCGCGCACGTCGCCGCAGGCGGACTCCTCGCCCTGCCCACCGACACGGTCTACGGCCTGGGCGTGCGCGCCGACGACGCGGCCGCCGTCGCCCGGCTGCTGGCCGCCAAGGGACGAGGCCGCTCCATGCCGCCGCCGGTGCTGGTCGCGGACGTAGCCCAGCTCGACGGCGTCGTCGCCCACGTCCCGGACGCCGCTCGCGCCCTCATGGAGTCCTTCTGGCCCGGGGCGCTGACCCTGGTGCTCGATGCCGCCGTCGGCCTCGGTTGGGACCTGGGGGACACCGGCGGCACGATCGCCGTGCGCATGCCCGACCACCCCCTCGCACTGGCCCTACTGCGCGCCACCGGCCCCATGGCGGTCACATCCGCCAACGTCACCGGCAGCGCCCCGGCGACCGACGCCGTCGGCGTGCGCGCCGCCTTCCCGGGCCGCGTCGTCGACGTCGACGGCGACGCAGACGCCGCGGGAGCCGGGGACATCCTCCTGCTCGACGGCGGGCCCACCCCCGGCCCCGTCCCCTCCACCATCGTGTCCCTGGCCGGGCGGGCCACCCGGGCCCCCGAGATCCTGCGCGAGGGCGTTATCACCCGTACGCAGTTGGAGGGGATGGGCGCGTGAAGGTCTACCTGCTGGTGCTGCTGGTCGCCGCGGCCGTCACCTATGTGGCTGTGCCGATCGTGCGCCATCTTGCCCTGGTCAGCGGTGCGCTCACCCCGGTGCGGGCGCGGGACGTGCACTCCACCCCCATCCCGCGGCTGGGCGGAGTGGCCATGTTCGCCGGCTTTGCCACCGCGATGGTCGTCGCCTCCCAGGTGCCCTACCTGTCCAACGTCATCGACTCCTCCGCCTGGGCCGTGGTGCTGGGTGCCGGGCTGGTGTGCGTCCTCGGCGTCATCGACGACCTGTGGGAATTGGACTGGATGACCAAGCTGGTCGGGCAGGTGCTGGCCGCCGGCCTTATGGCCTGGCGGGGCGTCCAGCTGATCACCTTCCCCGTCGGCGGGCTGACGATCGGTTCCTCGCGGCTGTCGCTTTTCTCCACGATCATCGTCGTCCTGGCGGTGATCAATGCCGTCAACTTCGTAGACGGCCTGGACGGACTGGCCGCCGGCATCATCGGCATCGGCGCCTCCGCCTTCTTCCTGTACATATACGTGCTCACCCGCACCACCTCCCCGGAGTCCTACACCTCCCTGGCGGCCACGGTGATGGCGGCGCTGGTAGGCATCTGCCTGGGCTTCCTGCCCCATAACTTCCATCCCGCCACCATCTTCATGGGCGATTCCGGCTCCATGCAGCTGGGGCTGATCAGCGCCGCCGGCACGATCATCGTCACCGGGCAGATCGACCCGGGCACGCTCGAGGGGCCGACGGCCGTGCCGGTGTTCCTGCCCGTGCTCATTCCCCTGGCGGTGCTGCTGCTGCCGCTGATGGACATGATCATGGCGATCGTGCGCCGCACCCGCGCCGGCCACAGCCCCTTCCACCCCGACCGCATGCACATGCACCACCGGCTGCTCGCAGCCGGTCACTCCCACCGCCGCGCCGTGCTGGTGATGTACGTGTGGGCGGCGGTGGCCGCGTACTCCGTGGCGGCCATGGCCTTCTTCCCCTTGAACTGGGTGCTGGTGGGCAGCCTCGCAGGCGTGGGCATCGCCCTGGTCGTGACCGTGGACCTGATGCCCGGAGTGCGCCAGGCCTGGGCACGACGCCTGGGCGCCCGACACGTACGTGCCCGGCACGGCTCGGGAGGACGCCGTTGAAGCAGGAACGGTCCTCTCCCCGGCGGATGTCGCAGCAGGGATTGTTCCGGCGCACCGCAGTGCGCGCGGGTTGTGCGGGCGGCGCCATTACCGCCGTCGCGCTGGTTGCCGGTGCCCTGGCGGGGGGCACCGCCTGGACCGGCGCCGCCTGGGGCGCCCTGACCGGGGGCTTGCTGACCGCTATCACCGTGGTCGCCCTGCTCGTGCCCTGGGACCGCTTCCCGATGCTGGCGTCCGCCGGAGTCATGGCCTCCTTCGGCGGGAAGGTCCTGGTGATGATCGGGATGGTGCTGGTGCTCGGGGGTCACCGGGAACAGCTGGCGCCGGGCTGGTTCTTCTGTACCTTCGCCGCAGTGCTGCTGGGGGTGACGGCCGTGGAGGTCGTCTCACTCGGCTCCGGCAGCCATGCGCCCTCCGGCCGGTCGAACACGAACGAGGGCGGGCGCAATGGTGAGAACGACGAAGTGAACCCGGGCGCATAGTCGCCGGGTCCGCGATGTCGGCCACTGGACTGCCACGGGGGCGCCCGTAACGGTGTCCCGCCGCCAACACCCCACCCACGGCGCCGTCGGCCGTGGCACCCCGACGTCCGCCATAGCTACCGATCTGGGCACGTGACTTCTACCGATCTCGGCGAAAGTGCGACCGGGGCGGAAGACAGGTAAGGTCATACCCCTGTGGAAGGGAGTAGCATGACCGCGAGGCGCCGGCGCCGGATACGGTGGCGAATGCCCTCGGTCACCGCGGTCACCTCGCGGCGGCACGACGGTGCCTCGAAGTCCGTAATCGTCCCCGAGGAGGTCCGGTGACCACGAGCGCGACCCTGGCGGCCGGCTTGGCCGCCATCGCACCGGCGGCGGACGGAGGCGGCTTCGAGCCACCCTCGCTCGACGACTTCTATCCCCAGGCCTTCGCCCTGGTGGGCACGCCCTTCGAGCTGAACCGGGTCATGCTGGTGCGCATCATCATGACGCTGGTGCTGGTGGCCCTGTTCGGCATCGGCGCGGCCCGCGCCAAGGTCGTGCCGGGGCGCATGCAGAACCTGCTGGAGATGCTGCTGGAGTTCGTGCGCAAGAACATCGCGGTGGAGATTCTCGGCGAGAAGTACGGTGCACGCTATGCGCCGATCATCACCACGATCTTCCTGGGCGTGTTCTTCCTGAACATCTCCGGCATCCTGCCCGGGCTGCAGATCGCCTCCACCGGTGTGGTCGGCATGCCGCTGGTGTTCGCCATTGTCTCCTACATCGCCTTCGTCTATGCGGGCGTGCGCGCCAACGGGGCGGGCAAGTTCGTCAGGGGAGCACTCGTCCCCGCGGGTGTGCCCGGCTTCCTCTACCCCCTGATCATTCCGGTGGAGTTCCTCTCCACCTTCGTGCTGCGTCCGCTCACGCTGACCGTCCGTCTCATGGCGAACATGATCTCGGGGCACCTGCTGCTGTCGCTGTGCTTCCTGGCCACCAACGCCCTATTCGTCTACGCCACCGCTCAGCTGAAGGTCCTGGGCACGATCACCTTCGTGGCGGGTATTGTCTTCATCCTGTTCGAGGCCTTCGTCGCGGCCCTGCAGGCATACATCTTCGCCCTGCTGTCCGCCGTCTACATCGAGTCCTCGGTGCACATGCACTGACCCCCTCATCCGCCCACTGACCCCCATCCGCACCCACCAACACGAGGAGATACCACATGGGAATCACCGGTTCTATCGCGACCATCGGCTACGCCCTGGCCACCGTCGGTCCGGCCCTCGGCATCGGCATGGTCGTGGCCAAGACCCAGGAGTCCACCGCTCGTCAGCCCGAGGTCGCCGGCGTGCTGCGCACCAACATGTTCATCGGCGCGGCGCTGATCGAGGCCCTCGGCCTGCTCGGCTTCGCCGCCGGCTTCGTCTTCTGAGGACTGATCGGGCATGACTGTCGGTGCCGTCATGGCGGCCGAGGCCGGGGCGCCGGAGGGTATCTTCCTGTTCGTGCCGCACCTGGCCGACCTGGTGTGGGGCACGCTCTGCTTCCTGCTCATCGCCGTCGTCCTGGTCAAGTACGCCCTGCCGCGCTTCAACGCGGTGCTCGACGAGCGCACCGCCAAGATCGAGGAGGGCCTGGCCCTGACTGAGAAGGCCAAGGAGGAGCAGTCCGACGCCGAGGCCCGGGCCGCCCGCCTGGTGGAGGACGCCCGCCTGGAGGCCGCCAAGATCCGCGAGAACGCCCAGACCGAGGCGGAGAAGATCATCGCCGCCGCCCGTGCCGAGGCAGCCGGTGAGGCCGGCCGCGCCATGGAGGCCGCCGAGCGGCAGATTCAGGCCGACAAGCAGGCCGCTCAGATCTCGCTGCGCGCCGACATCGGCCTGCTGGCAACCGACCTGGCCGAGAAGCTCGTAGGCGAGCACCTGGCCGACACCGAACTGTCCGGACGCGTGATCGACCGCTTCCTCGACGAGCTCGAGCACACGCCGGTCAGCCCCGCCTGGTCAGCGCGAGCGGGGGCGGTTCGGTGAAAGCCGGCACCTCCGCCACCCGCGCGCTCACCGAGGAGGCCTGGGCGCCCGTCCTGGCTGCCGCCGGGGCGCAGGGGCAGGAGCTCGGCGAGCAGATCCTCGCCGTCGCCCACGAGATCGCCTCCAACGCCCTGCGCGGGCCGTTGACCGACCCCAACCGGGAGCCGGAGGACAAGGCCTCCCTGGCCTGCCGCCTGTTCACCGGACGGGCGGATGCGCGCGTGGTCGAGCTGCTGCAGGGC
This sequence comes from Actinomyces ruminicola, assembly GCF_900103885.1. Lineage (GTDB taxonomy): Bacteria > Actinomycetota > Actinomycetes > Actinomycetales > Actinomycetaceae > Actinomyces > Actinomyces ruminicola. The sequence continues at coordinate 518,566 of NZ_FNIM01000001.1, read as the reverse complement.
ATGGTGCGCGGCCGCTGGTCCCGGGCCGTGGACCTGATCAGTGCCCTGCACGATCTGGGCATACAGGCCATTCTCTCCGGCGCCCAGGCCGGCGGCACTCTCGACGACGTCGAGCAGGAGCTCTTCGCCGTCGCCCGCGAGGTCGCCGCCAACCGGGAGATCCGGCAGGCACTGGAGCCGGCCCGCCGCACCAGCACCGACGCCCGGGTGCGCCTGGCATGCCGCCTGTTCGCCTCCCGCATCTCCGGCCCGGCCATGACCCTGGTCGTCTGGAGCGTGCGCCACCAGCCGGAGGTCGCCGTCGGCGGGGTGCCCTACAACCTCAGGCGCGTCACCGAGCTGGCCGCCGCCATGCAGAACCGGGTCATCGCCGACGTCGTCACGGCGGTGCCGCTGACGACGGCGCAGCAGGCCCGCCTGCGCGAGATCCTGGTCCGCCGGCTGGGATTCGACGTGGAACTCAACCTTGAGGTCGACCCTCAGGTCATCGGTGGCGTTCGGGTGATGGTGCGCGACCTCGTCATGGACAACACCGTGCGCCACTCGCTGGCCGGGCTGCGCACCAGCCTGACCGGATGACGCGGCCCGCGGATACGGGTGCCGCCCACACAAGCCAAACGAACAGCTGCGACAATGCAGCAAGCCACAGCGAAGGAGACGACAGATGGCTGATATGACCATCGCAGCGGAGGACGTCCGCTCCGCCCTGGAGGAGTTCGTCGATTCCTACCGGCCGGCCCAGGTGGCCGCCGACGAGATCGGGCACGTGGTCTTCGCCGCCGACGGCATTGCCCACGTGGAGGGCCTGCCCGGGGCGATGGCCAACGAGCTGCTCACCTTCGAGGACGGCACCGCCGGACTGGCGATGAACCTGGACGAGCGGCAGATCGGCGTGGTCATCCTGGGCGACTACTCCGGCATCGACGAGGGCCAGGTGGTGCACCGCACCGGTGAGGTCCTCTCGGTACCCGTGGGCGACGCCTTCCTCGGCCGCGTCGTCGACCCGCTGGGACGGCCGATCGACGGGCTCGGCGAGATCGCCGCCGAGGGGCGCCGCGCCCTGGAGCTGCAGGCACCCGGCGTCATGGCCCGCAAGTCCGTGCACGAACCGCTGCAGACGGGGCTGAAGGCCATCGACTCCATGATCCCGATCGGCCGCGGCCAGCGCCAGCTGATCATCGGCGACCGCAAGACCGGCAAGACCGCCATCGCCCTGGACACGATCCTCAACCAGAAGGCGGCCTGGGAGACGGGCGATCCGAGCCAGCAGGTGCGCTGCATCTACGTGGCCACCGGGCAGAAGGGCTCCACCATCGCCTCCGTGCGCGCCACCCTGGAGGAGCGCGGCGCCCTGGAGTACACCACCATCGTCGCCTCCCCGGCCTCGGACCCGGCCGGCTTCAAGTACCTGTCCCCGTACACCGGCTCCGCCATCGGCCAGCACTGGATGTACGGCGGCAAGCACGTGCTCATCGTCTTCGACGACCTGTCCAAGCAGGCGGAGGCCTACCGCGCCGTCTCCCTGCTGCTGCGCCGTCCGCCGGGCCGCGAGGCCTACCCCGGTGACGTCTTCTACCTCCACTCCCGGCTGCTGGAGCGCTGCGCCAAGCTGTCCGACGCGCTGGGGGCCGGCTCGATGACCGGCCTGCCGATCATCGAGACCAAGGCCAACGACGTCTCCGCCTACATCCCCACCAACGTCATCTCCATCACCGACGGGCAGATCTTCCTGCAGTCCGACCTGTTCAACGCCGACCAGCGCCCCGCCGTCGACGTGGGCATCTCGGTCTCCCGCGTCGGCGGGGACGCCCAGATCAAGGCGATGAAGACCGTGGCCGGCACGCTCAAGATCACGCTGGCCCAGTACCGCTCCATGCAGGCCTTCGCCATGTTCGCCTCCGACCTGGATGCCGCCACTCGCCAGCAGCTGACTCGTGGTGAGCGACTCATGGAGCTGCTCAAGCAGCCGCAGTTCACCCCCTACCCGGTCGAGGAGCAGGTCGCCAGCGTGTGGGCGGGCACCAACGGCTACCTCGATGACCTGGACGTCACCGACGTGCTGCCCTTCGAGCGCACCCTGCTGGACCACTTGCGCCGCAACACCGACATCCTGGCCACCATCCGGGACACCGGCCGCCTGGACGAGGACACCGAGGAGGCGCTGCGCCAGGCCGTGGAGTCCTTCCGCACCACCTACCTGGCCGGCGGGCGCATGCTCTCCGGCCAGGTCGAGGCGCTCGAGGAAGAGGTCCCGGCGGAGCACACCGCCGAGCAGATCGTGGTCAAGAGGGGCTGACCGACGTGGCAGGGAACCAGCGCATCTACAAGCAGCGCATCCGGTCGACCCAGACGCTGCAGAAGGTCTTCCGGGCGATGGAGCTCATCGCCTCCTCCCGGATCGGTTCCGCACGCCACAACGCCCAGGAGGCCGGCCCCTACGACCACGCCCTGAGCCAGGCCGTCGCCGCCGTCGGCACCCACGCGGCCCTGGATCACCCCCTCACCCGCGAGCGGGAGGACACGGACCGGGTCGCCGTCCTCGTGCTCACCTCGGACCGGGGCATGGCCGGCGCCTACTCCGCCACCATCCTGCGGGAGACCGAGCGGCTCATCGAGCAGCTGGTCGAGGCCGGCAGGGAACCGGTCCTGTTCACCTACGGGCGCCGTGCCGCAGCCTACTTCGCCTTCCGCGGCCGCCCGGTGGAGTTCTCCTGGACCGGCGAGTCCGACCGCCCCAGCGACGCCTCCATCGAGGAGGTCGCCACCGTCATGCTGGACTACTTCCTGTCCAGTCCCGAGGCCGGCGGCGTGGCGGAGGTACACATCGTCTTCACCCGCTACGTGTCAATGGTCTCGCAGGTGCCCGAGGTGCGCCGCATGCTGCCGCTGACCGTGGTGGACGTGGATGGCCCCGGCGAGCTCAGCCGCGAGGACCTGGCCGCCGACGTCGAGCGGGTGCGGGCCGAGCGGACCGGTGCGCGGCCGCTGTACGAGTTCTCGCCCAGCGCCGACGCAGTCCTGGACGCCCTGCTCACCCGCTACGTGCGCAGCCGCATCCGCAACGCCCTGCTGCAGGCCGCCGCCTCCGAGCTGGCCAGTCGGCAGCAGGCCATGCACACGGCCACCTCCAACGCCGAGGACCTGATCGCCACCTACACCCGCCTGGCCAATGCCGCCCGCCAGGGCGACATCACCCAGGAGATCACCGAGATCGTCTCGGGCGCCGACGCCCTGGGCTCGCAATAGCGGCCCGGCCCCGCCGGCCCCACCAACAGCCACCCGCCCCCGCAGCTTCTGGCAGAACGGATACGGAAGAACGCATCATGACCGACACGACCCCCCAAGGGACCCCCGCCACCGCCATCGGGCACGTCACCCGGATCATCGGCGCCGTCGTCGACGTCGAGTTCCCGCCGGACGCGATCCCGGCGATGTACAACGCGCTGAAGGTGACCGTCAACGCCACCGGCGAGGGCGAGGAGGCCCACGAGATCACCCTGGAGGTGGCCCAGCACCTGGGCGACAACATCGTGCGCACCGTCTCGCTCAAGCCCACCGACGGGCTCGTGCGCGGCTCCGAGGTGCGCGACACCGGCGCCCCCATCTCCGTGCCCGTCGGTGACGTCACCCTCGGCCACGTCTTCAACGTCACCGGCGAGGTGCTCAACCTCGAGCCGGGCGAGCACCTGGAGATCAATGAGCGCTGGCCGATCCACCGTCAGCCGCCTACCTTCGAGCAGCTGGAGCCCAAGGAGCAGATGTTCGAGACCGGCATCAAGGTCATCGACCTGCTCACCCCCTACGTGCAGGGCGGCAAGATCGGCCTGTTCGGCGGTGCCGGCGTGGGCAAGACCGTCCTCATCCAGGAGATGATTCAGCGCGTCGCCCAGAACCACGGCGGCGTGTCCGTGTTCGCCGGCGTCGGCGAGCGCACCCGTGAGGGCAACGACCTGATCGGCGAGATGGACGAGGCCGGCGTGTTCGACAAGACCGCGCTGGTCTTCGGGCAGATGGACGAGCCGCCGGGCACCCGGCTGCGGGTGGCGCTGAGCGCGCTGACCATGGCCGAGTACTTCCGGGACGTGCAGCACCAGGACGTGCTGCTGTTCATCGACAACATCTTCCGCTTCACCCAGGCCGGCTCCGAGGTCTCCACGCTACTGGGCCGCATGCCCTCCGCCGTCGGCTACCAGCCCAACCTGGCCGATGAGATGGGTCAGCTGCAGGAGCGGATCACCTCGGCAGGCGGCCACTCCATCACCTCCCTGCAGGCGATCTACGTGCCCGCCGACGACTACACCGACCCCGCCCCGGCCACCACCTTCGCCCACCTGGACGCCACCACGGAGCTGTCCCGCGACATCGCCTCCCGCGGCATCTACCCGGCGGTGGACCCGCTGGCCTCCACCTCCCGGCTGCTCGCCCCCCAGTACGTGGGCCAGGAGCACTACGACGTCGCCACCCGCGTGAAGTCCATCCTGCAGAAGAACAAGGAGCTGCAGGACATCATCGCCATCCTCGGCGTGGACGAGCTCTCCGAGGAGGACAAGGTCACCGTGGGCCGCGCCCGCCGCATCGAGCAGTTCCTGTCCCAGAACACCTACATGGCGGAGAAGTTCACGGGTGTGCCCGGCTCCACGGTGCCGCTGGCGGAGACGATCGAGGCCTTCCGGCGCATCACCGAGGGCGACTACGACCACCTGCCCGAGCAGGCCTTCTTCAACATCGGCGGCATCGAGGACCTCGAGCGCCGCGCGGCAGAAATGGCGGACGCCTGACATGCCCGGCGAGCGCAGTCTGAGCGTGGAGGTGGTCTCCCGCTACGGGGGCGAGGCCTGGGTCGGCACCGCCGCCCGGGTCTCGGTCCCGCTGCCCGACGGCGAGCTCGGCGTGCTGCCCGGGCGGCAGCCGATCCTGGCTGTGCTCGGGCGCGGCAACGTGCGCATCACCCCGACCGAGGGCGAGGCGGTCAGCATTCCCGTGGCCGGCGGCTTCTGCTCCGTCTACGGCGACGTGGTCACCGTGGCGGCCGACGCCGCCGGCGCGGAGGTGACCGACTCCGCCGTCACCGTAAGTGACGTTCTCGCCGAGACCATCGTCATACCCGGCGTGGGCATGCGGGACTGAGGGAGGGCATGCCGGTGTGGGAGATGGTCGTCGCCGTGGCGCTAGTGGTCATTGCCCTCACCGGAGGATTCCTGCTACGGCTGCGATATCTGGCCGGGCGGGTCGGCTCTTTCGAATGCGCGTTGCGTCCGGCGGGCAGTCGGCACTGGATCAGCGGCATTGCGGTATTCGGCTATGACGAGCTGGAGTGGCACCGACTCGTCTCCCTCGGCCTGCGTCGCCGTCGTCGCTTCAGGCGTGACGACCTCGAGCTCGGGCCGGTGCACCGGCGCGGCCAGGGCGGGCGGGTCGTCGATGTGCACTGCCGCTACCGCGGCGAGGACTTCGAGCTGGCCATGGTCGAGGACTCGCACTCCGCCCTGGTCGCCTGGATCGAGTCCGCCGCCCCCTCCCAGCCCACGCTCTTCTAGCCGCAGGCCGCTGCCGCTCTGCCGCCCCTCGCCGAGATCGGTAGATATAACCGTCGAGATCGGTAGAAGCTACGTGCCGAGATCGGTCGAAGTGGTCTGCGAGACCTGGGCGAGCATAAGTGGTGCTTCCGGTTCTGGCAGTCGGGTGTGGGGGCTGTGTGGTCTGTGGAGCCTTGGTGGGTGAGTTCTACCGGTGGCGGGAGGCCGCCGCTGTCGGGGCGTCTGCTACTGGCTGCTGTGGTGGCGGGAGCCTTCGAGGACGCGGGCCTACCCGTCAGGACGGTGGAAGACCGTCGAGCACGCTGCTGTGAAGGGCGTCTTGGGCGGCTGCCCCGCGTGCTGGTGGTTCGCCCCGCGTTGTCGGCGGGCCTGCGACGCCGTCATGGCCCGCCGTCCCGACTACACGCACCGCCCGAACAGCCCCACCCAGCAATCACACCCGCAAACTCGAAGAGCGCATGACTTCCGACGCCTTTGCTGACCATTTGACTTGATTTGGTCAGTTAGTCATGATTGGTGTGTGGTACACGCCCCTCCGCAGTTCATGAACGGAGTCCCCTTGATTCTCTGGCTTGACGACGCTGATGCCGCCGATCGCTCCCGGACGGGTGGCAAGGGTGCCTCCCTGGCGCGGTGTCGCGCACTGGGCCTGCCCGTCCCCGACGGCTTCTGTATCACCACCAAGGCGTTCCTCGCCGGCGCGCGGACGCGCACTCGGGAAGTGGGTGTGCGCGGCTCCGAACCGTTTCCGTTTCCGCCCGGGCTTGAGTCCGCGCTGCTCGACGCCTATGACCGCCTGGGACGGCCCGCAGTCGCGGTGCGCTCCTCGGGGGCGGATGAGGACGGCCGCAGCATCAGCCTGGCGGGGCAGCACGAAACTGTCCTGGGCGTCTCAGATCAATTCGCGCTGCTCGACGCCGTGCGCGCCTGCTGGGCCTCCGCCTTCAGCGAGCGGGCGACCGAGTACCGTCACCGGCGGGAGATTCCACAAGCGGCACCCCTCGCTGTCATCGTCCAGCGAATGGTAGAGCCCGAGGTCTCGGGGGTGCTGTTCACGCGTGACCCGGTCTCCGGGGCGGAGGACGCGGCGGTGGTGAGTGCGTCGTATGGGCTGGGGGAGAGTGTGGTCTCCGGGCTAGTGGTGCCCGACATATTTCGGCTGCGCCAAACCCCGCCGCAGGTGCTCAGCCTGGAGTTGGGCGCGAAGGCGACGCGGCTGGATCTGACCCCGCATGGCGTCGTCGCGACCGAAGTATCGCCGACCGAGCGCGAGCGGCTGTGCCTCAACGAAGACCAGCTGCTGCGCCTGCTGGAGGTCGGCATGCGCTTGGAGGAGTACTACGGGTGCGCGCAGGATGTCGAGTGGGCGCTGTGCGACGGCGACGTCGTGCTGCTTCAGTCCAGGCCCGTCACGGCCGGCGTCGGCGGGTCCGACCGGGCCGACTCCACTCGCCGGACCGACCTGGGCGATGACGCCTCCCCGCATGCCGCAGCGCGTTCAATGCGCGCCCGCGCGGAAGACCTGATCCGCGCCGACGTCGCCGAGCACTTGCCTTGCCCCTATCCGCTTGATTTGGGTGCTGCGCGCCGCCTCGTCGAGGCCGTGACGGCGCTGCTGTCGCGCGCCGGCCTGAATCCTCCAGCCCCGCAGGCACTGCTCCGAGGCGACGCCGACGGCGCCATCCGCCTGCACCCCGCTCTGCCGTCGCAGCATCCGGGGTGGCTCACGCGCCTGCCCGCCGTCGTCGCGCGCAGCATCCGCCACGATCCCGCCCTTTGGCCGCAGGAGGAGGCCGCCATGCGCAGGCGGCTGGATCGCCTCACGCGGCGTGTTGATCGCCGCGCCGAGGCCGACTCCGCCGCCCTCCTCCGGCTCCTGGATGAGGTGATCGACGCGGCCGCTCACGTCCTGCACGACCGCTACCGCCATTATCTCTTGCCGCTCGCCTTGAATCGTGCTGCCACCATGGGGCTGGCGGCGACGGCCGGTCTGGGCCGTGGCGTGCGGGAGGAGGACTTCTACCGGGATCTGTCTTACGTGACCGCGGCGGCTAACGCCGGGACCGCGCGCCTGGCCGAGCGGGTGTGCGCGCTCGGGCTGGAGCGGACGCTGCTTGCGGACGGGCCGGAGCCTTTCCTGGACGAGCTCGCCGCCACGCCTGCGGGACACCGGTTTCACGCCGAGCTGCACCAGTTCCTGGATGAGTACGGTGCTCGCGCCGGATCGCCCTACCTGGCCTTCTCCGCCAGGTCGTGGCGCGAGCGCCCAGAGGACCTGATGGGGATCATTGCGGCACAACTGCGTGGGGCAGCCGCTGCGCCCCGCGGACGGGCGCAGGGACCGTCATCCCCGCGCGACGTGGTGCAAGAGGTGGCGGCCCGGCTGCCCGCGCCGCTGCGCCGCCGCTGGTACCGGTCCGTAGCGCGGCAGCGCGCCCTGCACGTCGGGCGCGAGGGGACCCTCTACCTGATCGAGGAGTTCTTCTTGCAGGCCCGCCGGATCATGGATGAGATCGCTGACCGGCTGGCGGTCCGCGGCCTGCTGGAGAGCGCGGAGGATGTGGTCTTGCTCTACGACGCCGAGGTACGCCGGGCCTTGAGCCATCCGGCGGGCGCGGAGCTGACGCGCCTGGTCGACCGGCGCAGAGACGCCCGCGCGCAGGCCGAGGAGGCTTGGCGGCGCAGCTGTGGCACCGTAAGCGGAGGCTCGGACCGGGGTGTCTCGGACCAAGGCGGCCCCGCAGGCGAGTCGGCGCTGCGCGGGCTCCCGTCCGCCGCCGGCCGGGCCCGCGGGCGGGCACGGGTGATCCTAGGGCCGCGGGACTTCGGGCGCCTGAGTGCCGGGGAGGTGCTGGTGTGCCCATTCACCGACCCGTCGTGGACCCCGCTGTTCTCCCTTGCCGCCGGCGTCGTCGCCGATGCGGGCGGGCCGCTGTCGCACGCCGCGATCGTCGCCCGGGAGTACGGCATACCCGCAGTGCTCGGAGCCGACGGCGCCACTGCGCGGATTCGCGACGGCGATCTGATTGAGGTGGACGGCTCGGTCGGTGTGGTCATGCGGATATCGGCGATGGGCGATCCGTCTGTGATGGCTGCCGAATCGATGGGGGATGACAATGGCGACCTCGGCTGACACCCGGCGGGCGGTGTCGGGGCGGCGGCGGGCCCGGGTCCTGTTCGCCCCAGAGAACTTCAACGTCGCCGAGGTGACTCGGGGAGTCACAATCGCCCGGCGCCTGCCGCCCGACATTGAATGTGTGTTCGCCGGATACTCCGACCGCAATCGGGAGATCATTGAGGAGGCCGGATTCGAGTACCGCCTCCTGAGCCCCCGCCTCGATGACGCTGATGCGCAGGCGCTTCTCGCCCTGGATCAGGGACGCGCACTGCGTAACCCCTTCACCGACGAGATGCTCGCCGGCAGGGTCGCCTCCGAGCGGTCGCTCATACGCGAGCTCCGTCCGTCTGCGGTCGTCATAGGTGCCACGCTCAGCCAGTTCATCTCCGCACGGGCCGAAGGAGTCCCGCTGGTCTTCGTCCGTCCCTTCGCCTACTCCCTGGCACACTTGCAAGCGGTGCGCGACTCGTCCGCCACCGGCGTCCTCGCGCGCACCACCCCCGCGCAGCGGGCCGTTGACGATCTGGTCGCACGAGCCTTGACGAAGCTCCACCGACATGTTAGCCCGCCGGGATCGTTCCGGCGGATCGCCAAGGCCAATGGGGTCCATCTTGATGAGGATCTGGTCCGCTTCTTTACTGCGGACCTCAACCTGATCACCACTGCGGCGCATCTGCTTCCGTCCTGGGTGGAGATGCCGCCCGGTCATCGGGTGGTCGGGCCGGTCTATGCCAGTCTGCCCGGGCCAGTTCCCCCGCTGGTGAATGAGTTGGCATCCCGTGGTGAACCGGTTGTCTACTTCGCGGTGGGCTCGTCTGGGGGACGGCAACTGGTACTCGACGTGCTGCCTCGTCTCGCGCACGCCCCCTGTCAGGTTCTCGCCCCGGTCCGCGAGCACCTGGACTCAGCCGACCTGGCGGTACTGCCTGCGAATGTCCACGTGACCGGGCGCCTGCCCGCGGACCGCCTCGGCGGCGCCGTCGACCTGGCCATCACCCACGGCGGGGAGGGGACCGTGCAGACCAGCAGTGTGCAGGGGTGGCCCTTCATTGGCATCCCGCTTCAGCTCGAGCAGCGCTTCAATATCCAGCGCTGCGTCGACTATGGCTCGGCGCTCATGGTTCGACGCCGGGAGGCGGCCGACGTCGATTGGCCCGCGCTCGTGGCCGACGCGCTCATTGACCGGCGCCTGGGCGCGCGGGCCGAACGGATGGCGCTCGAGCTGCGGTCGATTGATGGGCCGGCCGCCGCCGCGGCTGCGATCTCCGAGCTGATCCCGGACGGCCGGAGTCATTGACCGCAATATGATGCTCCCATGCGCAAGCCTGGGCACGCCTCCGGGGCGGCGGTCTCCGCCCTTCCCGAGCGGATCCTCACCGCCGCCGCGGAGCTTGTCGCTCGCCATGGTCCCCAGAAGACCACCGTTGCCGAGATCGCCCGGGCGGCCGGCGTCGGCAAGGGGACCGCTTACCTGTACTGGCCCAGCAAGGAGGAGTTGCTGCTGGCGCTGCTCGCCCATGAGCTGGTGGCATGGATCGGCTCCGTGCGCGCCGAGGTGGTGCGGGACCCCGAGCAGCTGCGCCTGTCGCGGTTGGCGGTGCTGCTGCTGCGCTCGTGGCGGCACGAGCTGGTTGAACTCATCGTCTCCAATGTGTACCTGCGGCGGATTCTCACCGCGCACCGCGACTCCCGCGAGACGCTTGACCGGTCCATGCCGCTGGAGTTGTGCCTGCGCGTGCTGCCCCTGTTGCGGCGGGACGGACTCATGCGCGACGACGTCGACGCGCATGAGCAGGCTTACGTCTTCAACGCCGTGATGACCGGGTTCGTCATTGGCAAGGTGGCGGAGCGTACCGATTCAACGGTAACCGACCCGGATGCCGCGCTCAGTCGCACCGTGCGCGTGCTGCTGGAGCCCGCTGCGGCCCCGGACCGGTCCCAGTGCGAGCGGCTGCTGCCCGAGGTGCTCGAAGTGGTCGACCGCGCCGTCGCCGAGTTGGAGGAGTTGATGTACGGGGCGGCGGCGTCCGCGGGTGGGGTGAACTGAGCTTCTGCGGTGCGTTGCGTCGGCCGGTCTCGGTGCGTCGTCGCCGGTCCGGGCGTGTTGTTGGTGCCGTTCTCGGCGGGCCATTTCGACCGATCTCGACGGTTATTGCGACCGATCTCGATGGTAACGTCGACCGACCTCGATGAGGAGGGGAAGGTCGGCGCGCTGGGGAGGCGGAGAGCCGGTAGGCTGCCCGGGTGCGCGTTGTGATCGCTTCCTGCTCCGTGGACTACTCCGGCCGTCTGGACGCCCACCTGCCCCGGGCCACCCGCCTGATCATGGTCAAGGCCGACGGCTCGGTGCTGGTCCACTCCGACGGCGGCTCCTACAAGCCGCTGAACTGGATGAGCCCGCCCGCGCGCCTGGCCGAGGTGGCCCCCGACGACGAGGACGCCGAGGCCGGCGTCACCGCTCGCTGGGAGGTCATCGCCGCCAAGAGCGAAGACCGCCTGGTCATCCGTCTGTTCGAGATCGTCTCCGACACCAGTGTGGAGCTCGGCCTCGACCCCGGACTGAGCAAGGACGGCGTGGAGGCCCACCTGCAGGAACTGCTCGCCGAGCAGGTGGAGGTGCTCGGCCCCGGCTTTCGCCTGGTGCGCCGCGAGTACCCCACCCCGATCGGCCCGGTCGACCTGCTGGTGCGCGACGCCGCCGGTGCCGCCGTGGCCGTCGAGGTCAAGCGCGTGGGCGGCATCGACGGCGTCGAGCAGCTGACCCGCTACCTGGACATGCTCGATCGGGATCCCCTGCTGACCCCGGTGCGCGGGGTGTTCGCCGCCCAGCAGATCAAGCCGCAGGCGCGCGTGCTGGCCGAGGACCGCGGCATCCGCTGCGTGGTGCTGGACTACGACGCCATGCGCGGCCTGGACGATCCCTCCTCCCGGCTCTTCTGAGCCGCCGGCGAGTCATGCTGCCGCGCCCCGACCCGCGCCGTGGATCCGGCGCCGGAGTCGAGGCGCGCCCGCTTCGGCCTGTCCGACGCACCGCATAGCATCTGCCCATGCCCGCCGCCCGCCTTGCCGCCCCGCGTGAGCTGTCCTACCTGCGCATCCTCGCCCAGGGACTCGTGCCCGCCACTTCCGCCCCTGACGTCGAGGAGGCGGTGCGCCGTCAACTGGCCGTGCAGGGCCAGCAGCCCTCGGCGGTGCCGCACGCGCTGATCCTCCGCGCCGAGGGCGCCACCGGCTCCGACGTCGACGCCGCCTTCGCCGCCGGCCGCCTGGTGCGCTCCTGGCCCATGCGCGGCACGGTGCACATCACCACCGCGGCCGACCACCACTGGTTGCGGGTGGCCCTCAAGCACCGCTCCGAGGTCTGGACCCGCCGCGCCGCGGAGCACCTCGGCGTCGACGACGCCGCTGCGGAGCGGGCAGCCGATACCGCCTTGGCACTCATAGACCGGGAGGGGCCGGTGGCCCGCTCGCGGCTGATCGAGGCCTGGCAGGAGGCGGGCCTGCTGGACGCCGCGGAGGGGCCGGACTCCTTCACCAACGGTTCGGGGCGACGGCGCTACCTGCTGGTGCGGCTGCAGCGCGAGGGCGTGCTGGTGCAGGGGCCCAGGCGCGGCAACGAGCACCTGATCATGGACGCCCGCCCCCTGCCCGCTGCCGAGACCGGTCCCGGCGGCACCGGCGGCGGGGCTAAGGGCGTGCCTGGCCACCGCGCCGCGCTGGCGGAGATCGCCCGCCGGTACGCCACCAGTCATGGGCCCGTGAGCGCGGCCGACCTGGCCCGGTGGACCACGCTGCCACTCGCCCAGTCCACCCGGGCGCTGGAGGACGCCGTCGAGATCACACATGCGGCCGACTACCCGGTCGATCCCGCCGCCGCCCGCGTGCCACTGGTGCGGGCTCGAGCCGAGGGCGGGCTGCGCGGGCGTGCGCGCCTGCTGGACGCTGAGGCCGCGGCGCCCGGACGTGATGTGCTCTACCTGCGCGCAGATCTGCCCGCGCTGCTGGAGGAGCACTCTCGCGCCGTCGTGCGCACGCTGTTCCTCCCCTCCTTCGATGAGCTGCACGTGGGCTACAAGGACCGCTTGTGCTTGACCGACGCCGCCGGGGAGCTGCTGATCTGTCCGGCGCGCAATGGCATGTTCCGGCCGCTGCTGGTGGATCGTGGGCGACTGGTGGCGGTGCGCCCCGTGGGACAGGGGCTGCTGTGGGCCGACGAAGCTCGCCGCTCGGCCCGGCTGGAGGCCGCGGTGGAGCGGGCGGTACGGCGCGTCGAGCGCAGGCTGCGCAGGTGAGCGCCGCCCGTTTGCCCCGGACGCGAGTGTTCCGGGGCTGGCGGGTCGCCACTTCGCCGGCTCGGCCAGGCGTGGCGACCTCAGAGTCCGGAAAAGGAGCAGAACCGACCTCAGCCGGCTAGACAACAGACGTCTGATGTCGGGCGGGGTCTGGGGTAGACTCGCCGCATGAGCAACGCCGCCATGCCCGCCGCCGCATTCGCCGGGTCCTCCTCCGCCCCTGGTGACGTCCCCGCCGCTGGTCCGCCATTCGCCCTGCGCGGCCGAGTCGTCACCCCGATGCAGATCATCGACGACGGGGTGGTCGTCATCGCCGAGCGCCACCTGGCCTGGGTCGGCTCCGCGGACGAGGCCGTCGGGGCCGGCTGGGCGGGTCTGCTGGACGCCGCCCGCGTCGCGCCGCCGGGCGGCTACCTGCTGCCCGGCCTGGTGGACGTGCATTGCCACGGCGGCGGCGGCGAGTCCTTCCCCAACGCCGAAACCGCCGCACAGGCCATGGTCGCCGTGCGCGAGCACCGCCGCCACGGCACCACCAGTCTGGTCGCCTCCTGCGTCACCGCTGCGCCGGAAGTGCTCAGGGCGCGCACCCGGGTGCTGGCGGACCTGTGCGACGCGGGGGAGCTCGCCGGCATCCACTTCGAGGGTCCGTTCGTCTCTGCCGAGCGCTGCGGCGCCCAGGACCCCGCCTACATCGCCGACCCGGACGCGGAGCTGACTCGCGAGCTCATCGAACTGGGCCGCGGTCACGTGGCCACCATGACCATCGCCCCCGAGAAGCCACACATCACGGGCGACGACGGCATGGTCGCGGCACTGATAGAAGGAGGGGCGCTGCCCTCCTTCGGTCACACCGACTCCGAGGCCGCCACCATGCGCGCCGCCCTGGCCTGCGCCTCCTCTCGAATCGCCGCTCGGCTAATGGTCGGAGCCCCCGTCCGCTCCGCCCGCGCCACCGCCACCCACCTGTTCAACGGCATGCCCCCCATGCACCATCGCAGCCCCGGCCCCGTGCCGGAGCTCCTCGCCGCGGCCGTTGGCGGCGAGTGTGTCGTGGAGCTGATCGGCGACGGAGTCCATTTGGCCCCGGCCATGGTCCGCGCCATGTTCGAGACCCTGGGGCGGGAGAACGTCGTGCTGATCACCGATGCCATGGCTGCTGCGGGCATGGCCGACGGCGACTATGTGCTCGGCTCCCAGGCGGTAACCGTCACCGGCGGCGTGGCCCGTCTGAGCGAGGGCGGGGCGATTGCCGGCGGCACCGCCCATCTGCTCGACGTCGTGCGCACCACCTGGCGTGGCGGGGTCGACCTGGTCGACGCCGTATTCGCCGCCTCCTGCCAGGGCGCGGAGATCCTCGGCGACCACTCCATCGGGGCGCTGGAGGCCGGCCTGTGGGCCGACGTCGTGGTCACCGACGTCAACCTGAATCCGGTCGAGGTCATCCGCCGCGGCGAGGCTGTGGACCGACGCCGGTGAGGCGCACGCGCCTGGGCGGCACGCCACTGGCTCCGGCCTCGGTGCGTGGTTTGTGCAGGCTTCGTCGGGCCGGGAGAGCGGCTCAGCCGGGCAGGCCCAGCAGCCGGTGGGTGTAGACGGCCTGGCCGGAGTGCTGAGCGGCGTCGTCGATGATGGAGGCCAGCCGCACGCCGCGGGTGACCGGCGGGTCCCAGGCGCGGTCGACGATGTCGTCGAGGGCCGCCGGGGTGAGTGAGGCCAGGTAGTCACGGGCCAGGGCGTAGGCGGCGTCGAGGTATTCGGTCAGGACCGTCAGGTCGTTCACGCGCACCAGCGCGGCCTGCGCGGGGGTGTGGCGCCAGTCCTCGGTGTCGTCGGGCAGCGGCAGGGCGAAGCGCTCCTTGAAACCGCGCGCCGTCCACAGCACCTCGGTGCCGGCCAGGGCGGAGACCTGCATATCGATCTCGCGGGCCGTGTGCCAGGCCAGCCAGCTGAGGGAGTCGATGCGTGGGGCGAGCTCGGGGGTGGGCTGGGTGTTGGCCTGCTCCACGCTCACGCCGTCCAGGGCGCGATCGAAGCGCTCGCGGGAGCGCTCCAGCGAGGCCGACAGGAGGCTGAGGTAGGGGGAGGCGTCGGTGTGGTCAGAGGCTGTGGCGGGGAGTTCGCTGTGCTCGTTCATGCCCCCACGGTAGGCGTGGGTCGGCGTCGTGGACAGGGGCGAGTCAGATCCGCTGGCCGCACTGGGAGCAGAAGGCGGCGTCCTCGGTCTCCAGGTAGCCGCAGGAGCGGCAGCGCAGCTTGACCACCTCCGCGGGGGAGCCCGTCGGCCCGGGGGCGCCTCCAAGCGCGGCCTGCAGGGTGGGGATCTCCTCCAGCCGCATCTGGTCCTGGGCGCCCTCCGAGCGCCTCCACGGCTCAGCGTCGCGGGCCTCGCCCTGCGGTGACAGCACGACGCCGGAGCCGGCCAGCCCCTGTCTGCCCACGCGTCGCAGCCACTGGCCGGCGCTGATGACGAAGAAACCAAAGAACGCCACGGGGAAGAACCGGAAGGCGCGGCCGATACCGCTTCCGATGGCGGTGTGGTCGCCGGAACCGAATACGTCACCGATCCCGGCGAAGGCGGCAAAAACGGCGACGAAGACGCTCAAGAACATGAGCAGGCCGATCCCCTGGAGGACGGCTCCGCCGTAGTAGGCAACCTTCCGCCAGGTTGGCACGTCATAGCTGCGTGGCCGACCGCCGTTGTTCGTGTACGGGGACTGCTGGGCGGGCGTGGAACCGTGGGTCATGAGTGAGCCTCCGGGTGAGGTGGAGGCGAGTCACTATAAACGACGGCTCACTGGATCACGAATCGAGGACGGACCATGGGGTGCTGTGCCGTGCCCGCACTCTTGCGCGGGGAGTGCGGAGCCAGTTAAATTGAACTTACGGTCAATTCTGTGACGGGTGCCGCGGGACTCGTTCGTCCCGGCCGTTCCCACCCAGAGAGGCTCCCCGATGTACCTACTGCTACTCGCCATCATCTACCTGGCCTTCATCAGCCTCGGCCTGCCGGACTCGCTCGTGGGTGCCGGCTGGCCGGTCATGCACGAAGACCTGGGGGTGCCGGTTTCCTACGCGGGCGGCATCACCTTCATCATCGCCGTGGGCACGATCATCTCCTCCCTGGCCTCCGAGCGGCTCACCCGGCGCTTCGGCGCGGGCCTGGTCACGGCCGTGAGCGTGGCAATGACGGCGGCGGCACTGTTGGGCTTCTCCGTGGCCACGCACTACTGGATGCTGTGCCTGTGGGCCATTCCCTACGGCCTGGGCGCGGGCGCCGTAGACGCGGCGCTGAACAACTACGTGGCGCTGCACTACACGGCAAGGCACATGAACTGGCTGCACAGCTTCTGGGGAGTGGGGGCCTCCATCAGTCCCTTCGTCATGAGCCTGGCGCTGTCCGCGAACGGCAACTGGCCGGCCGCCTACCGCGCCATCGGCCTGCTGCAGATCGGGCTGACCGCCGTGCTGTTGGCCAGCCTGCCGCTGTGGCGGCGCATCGCTGCGATCCGGCCCGGCGACGGGGCGCAGGCGGCGGAGGCCGCCGACGGGGCAGAGCCGGACGGGACGGCCGAGGCCGCCTCGGTGGTGGATGGGGGCCGGGCGGCGCAGACGCACGTGTCGCTGCTCGCGGCGCTGCGCATTCCGGGGGTCCCCTCCGTGCTGCTGGCGTTCTTCGCCTACTGCGCCTTCGAGCAGACGGCGATGCTGTGGGGTGCCACCTTCTTCGTCTCCGACCGCGGCTTCGAGGCGTCCTCGGCGGCGTCCTTCGGTGCCCTGTTCGTGCTGGGACTGACCGCGGGCCGCTTCCTGTGCGGCTTCTTCGCCGATCGCGTCGGAGATCGGGCGCTGATCCGCGGCGGCTTCCTGCTGGGAGCCGTCGGCGCACTGCTCGTGGCGCTGCCGCTGGGGGCCGTGTCCTTCATGGGCTTCGCCCTGGCCGGTGTCGGTGCGGCACCGGTGTATCCGGCGATCATCCACTCCACGCCCGAAAACTTCGGACGCCGCAACTCTCAGGCGATCATCGGCATCCAGATGGCCGCGGCCTATACGGGTACCACCATCATGCCGCCGCTGTTCGGGATCATCTCCGGTCGGGTCGGACTCTGGCTGCTGCCCTTCTACCTGCTCGCCCTGGCCCTGCTGGGGCTGGCCATGACCGAACGGCTCAACGGCCTCAAGCGCAGTTGATGCGGAACCCTCTCGACACCCCCTTGATAAAGTTATCAAGGACTCCGCTCGTTGATAAACTTATCAACGTGCGGACTCCGCTTGACTCTCCATTCAGCCCGGGCTCGGACACCGTGCCCGAGGTGTGGGCCGGCCGAGCCGCCCAGCTCAGCGACTGGCGGGACGTGCTCCGCCCGCGGCGCCTGGCCGGCATTCACGAGCGGGGCCGCACGATCCTGGGAGAGGCGGGCTCGGGCAAGTCGTCCCTGGTGCGGCGAATCGCCCGTGACGCCGCCGACGCCGGTGACTGGGTCACCCCGCAGCTGCGGATCCCGTCCGGAACCGACCCGATCAAGCGGGTCGCCGCGGCCCTGCTGGACCTGGCGTCGGCCGCGGGTCTGGCCGCCGCTCGCGAGCAGCGCATATCCGAGCTGCTGCGGCGGGTCGAGACCGTGGCCGTCTCCGGCGTCTCCCTGTCCATGCGCGCGCAGGAGGGGCCGGAGCCGTACACCGTTCTGACCGACCTGCTGATCGAGATCGGCCGCGCCGCCATCCAGCGCCGAGACGTCATGGTGCTGATCCACATCGACGAGGTGCAGAACATCACCGATGAGGGCGCCCGTTCCCAACTGCTGACCGCGCTCGGCGACGCCCTGGCACATGATGAGGCCATCGACATCCCGGGAGGCGTGCAGGTTGCTCGCGGCCTCCCGGTCGCCGTGTACCTGACCGGACTGCCCGAGTTCGCAGACATGGCGGGCGCGCGCACGGGCGCCACCTTCGCGCGCCGCTTCCGCACCATCACCCTTGACGCCATCGACGATGCCGCGCTCATGGCCGCGCTCCAGCCCTTCGTCACCGAGGGCTGGCCGAGCGCCGCCGGCGACGGCATCGACCGGGTGTTCATGGAACCTGCAGCGCAGCGCGCCATTGTGGAGCGCTCCTGTGGGGAGCCCTTCCTCTTCCAGCTCGCGGGGGAGCGCGCCTGGTATGCGGGCACCGATAACCTCATCACCGCTGCGCAGGTCGAGACCGGGTGGCGCGATGCTGCGCCCGAGGCGGAGGCGCACGTGCAACGCATTCTCGACCGGCTCCCCGCGCGCGAACGGCAGTTCCTCGAGGCCATGGCGGGGCTCGAGCCCGAGGAGCGCAGCCTGACCAACATCGCCCGGGCCATGGGGTACGCGAAGGTCACCGACGCCGGCCCGACGGCGCAGCGCCTCGACCTGGTCCGGCGCATCATCCGCCGCGCCAGGCCCTACGGCTTCCGCCACCGTGCCATCGAGGCCTACCTCACCTCCGACTGGCCCTGGTGAGGTCGATCGGGCCAGGACCTTATTGGCCGGCAATGCGCACCGCGCCGTTCGGAAACTGTCGCGCAACGGCACAAACGCCGTTGTATGTCATAAGGCGAGTTGAGAAAGTGGCGTGATTTCAACGATTCGTCAGACGCCCTCCGGTGCCGGCGGCCCGTTTGTGCCGTTCTCAGACATTCTGGCTCACGAGAGTCCCCGCGGCGCCAGCGCCGAGCGCAGGGCGGGGGTCAGCTGGGCCACGACGTCGTCGGCGGGCAGGGAGGCGACCGGTTCCAGCCGCAGCAGGTAGCGGGTCAGGAACAGCCCGGAGAAGATTGTCGCGGCCGTGGCCGCCCGCCGCCCGGCGTCCGCGCCGCCGATGTGCTCGGTCAGGCGCCCGATCATCTCCGTGTGCAGATATTCCCGCAGCACCCGCAGCGCCGCCTCGGAGGACAGGGCGTCGGCGAACAGGCGGGCCAGACCCTCCCGGTAGCCGGGCCGGTCCCACGCCGACAGCGCCGAGCGCAGCAGCGCCTGCGCCAGGTGCTCGGGCGGCACCCTGGCCGCCACCAGGTCGAAGCCCTGCGCCGGGCTCGGCGCCAACTCGGCGACCGCACGGAAAAGTCCCTCCTTGGAGCCGAAGTAGTAGGTGATCAGGGAGTGGTCCACATCGGCCTGCGCGGCGATCGACCGCAGCGATGTGCGGGCGTAACCGTCCTGTTCGAAGCGGTCCCGAGCGGCGGTCAGGATCCGCTCCCGAGTGTTTGAAGGGCCGGAGGGACGCCCACGTCGTTTATTCACCACAGTAGAAATCATTACGCTCGCCGGAGTTACCTGGCAAGCATGAACGCCCCGCAGGCCCCCACCATCAGCTTCCGCGAACTGCGCATGGAGTTCCCTCGCCGCCGCTCCCGGCCCCTGGTCGCGCTCGATTCCCTCACTCTCGACGTCGGCCACGGCCAGGTCTTCGGCCTGCTCGGCCCCAACGGCTCGGGCAAGACCACCTCCGTCAACCTGCTGTGCGGCCTGCTGCGCCCCACCGGCGGCACCGTGCTGGTGGAGGGCATCGACGTGCGCACCGACGTCACCGGGGTGCGTACGCACCTGGGGGTGGTGCCCCAGGAGACCGCTCTGTACAACGACCTGAGCGCCGAGGAGAACCTCGCCTTCCACGCCCGCCTGTACGGTGTGCCCCGCGCGCAGCGGCGCAACCGCATCAATGAGGTCCTCGAGCTGGTCGGCCTGGCGGAGCGCCGGGGCGACCGGGTGGGCACCTACTCCGGCGGCATGCAGCGCCGCCTGGCCCTGGCCCGGGCCCTGCTGACCCGGCCGGGCGTCGTCGTCCTGGACGAGCCCACTCTCGGGGTGGACGTGCAGTCCCGTGCCGCCCTGTGGGATCGGGTTCGGCGCATCGCCGCTGACGGCGGCACGGTGCTGCTGACCACGAACTACATGGAGGAGGCGCAGGCACTGGCGGACAACCTGGCCATCCTCGACCACGGCCTGCTCATCGCCACCGGGACTCCGGAGGAGTTGCGCGGCAGGCTGGGAAGGACCTTCATCGATGTGCGCACCGCACGGCCCGACCCGGCGCTGGCGCGGCTGCCCGGCGTGGTCGGCGTGTCCTGGCACGACGGCGTCGCCTCGGTGGCCGCCGACGGGTCACCGGCCACCATCCGCACCCTCCTCGACCGGCTGACTGAGCAGGACCCCGACGCCCTCCTGGTGGGGGTGCGCCGCCCCGACCTCAACGACGTCTTCCTGAGCCTGACCGGGACGGCTCTGCGCGATAGGGGACAGGCATGACCGCCATGCGCGCCGCGCTCGCCATCGCGGTCAAGGACTGGACGCGATTCCTGCGCCAGCCCTTCCTCATGGTCATCTCGGTGGTCATCCCCCTGGTGTTCATCTTCTTCTACTCGCTGGTCATTCCCGTGTCCAACAACAACCCGATCATGGTGGCGGACCTCGACGGCGGCCCGGCGGCCGCACGCCTGATCGAGACCATGCGCACCATCCGCTCCGACGAGGGGCCCTACTACGACGTGCGCACCACCGACCCCGAAACCGCGTTAAGGGCCTTCGATGACGCCGAGGCGCTGGCCGTCGTGGTCATCCCGGAGGGATTCTCCGCGGACGTCGGCGCCGGCGACGCCCGGGTGGAGCTGCGACTGAACAACATCAACTCCGACTACTCCAAGAACCTGCGCCTGCGTCTGGACGCGGCGGTGCGCGCGCTCAACGACGAACTGGTCGGCCCGGTGATCGGCGTGGAGGAGACCCGCTGGCTGGCCGCCGACCCCACCATGCTCGGCTACATCTCCACCAGCCTGCTCCTGTTCGGCTGCCTGTACGCCGCCATGGTCAACACCGGCCTGCAGATCGCCGCGGAGTGGAACGACCGCACCGTCAAGCACCTGCTGCTGGCCCCGCTCGGCCGCGGCACGCTCGTGGCCGGCAAGGTGATATCCGGGCTCGGACAGTCCCTGGCGTCGGTGGCGCTGGTGGCGGCGGTGCTCGTGGTCGGCTTCGACTTTCGGCCCAGCGGCAGCCTGGGGGCCATGGCGGGAATCGTCGGGGTGGTGCTGCTCATGGGGGCCGGGATCGGCATGGTGATCGGCGTCGCCTCAAAGAAGACCTTGGCGACGGCGTCCGGCCTGATCACCCTGGCGGTTGCATTCTTCCTGGTGTCCGGCAATGAGGAGTCCATGCGCGGGCTCGCCTGGGGGCAGCCGATTACGGCGCTGTGGCAGCTGTCCCGGGCACTGCCCACCACCTACGCCTTCATGAGTGCCCGCAGCATCTTCCTCACCGGCGACGCCTCAGACCTGGCCCGCAACCTCGCCGTCGTGCTGACCGCGACGGCGGCGATTCTGGCTCTGGCCGGATGGCTGTTGCGCCGCGCCTACACCAACTTGAGCGGAGGACAGTGATGAGACCGACGACGCCGAGGCGGCCGCGGCGCGGGTGGCGCGGGCACGTGGAGCGCGTGGGCGCCGTCGCCCGCAAGGACCTGCGCCAGTGGGCCCGCGACCGGCAGGCCCTGGCCGGCCCCATGCTCATCCCGCTGGTGCTGATGCTCCTGTGCGGCATCCTGTTCGGCTTCGGCGGGGACGAGTGGAACATCGGCCTGATCAACGAGGGGGAGGGGCCCCACGCGGCTGCGTTCGAGGCGGAGATCCGCGACCTGCGCAGCAACATCAGCCCCTACTTCCGCGTGGTGACCACCGACGCCGACGAGGCCGAGCGATTGGTGGCCGCCGGCCGCCTGCACCTGGTGGTCACCGTCCCCGCCGACTTCGACGAGCGCATCGAGACGGGGCAGAGGCCCGTACTACGCACCAGGACCTACAACATCAACACCGACATGATGAAGAACGCCCGCCTGCGACTGACCCGCGCGATCCAGGACTACGCCGCCGCACAGGCGCCCGGGGCCGCACCGGTCACCGTCACGCAGGAGACGACGCGTCCCGACGACGTGTGGCGCCGCACCTTCATCGGACACAGCGCCGTCATCCTCGCGGTCATGGTCGGCTCCGCGCTGAACGCCGCGATCATGACTGCGCGCGAGTGGGAGCATCGCACCGTCAAGGAGATCAGGCTCGCACCCCGGCCAGTGGGCGACGTGACCGCCGGGACGCTGCTGGCCGCCGTCATCGCCGGAGGCATCAACACCCTGGTCGCACTGGCCGTGGCCGCGGCCGTGTTCGGGGTGCGGGTGCCGGTGGGGCGGTTGCCGGTGCTGGCGGGCGTGGCCGCGCTGACCGCGCTGGCGTGCGCCGGGATCGGCGTCGCCATCGGCGCCTGGCTGCGGGACTACCGCACGGTGCAGCCGCTGCTCATGATCACCTTCGCCGGCTCGTTCTTCGCCTCCGGCGGCTTCTCCTCGCTCGCGACCCTGCCGCGCGCGGTGCAGGTCCTCGACCGGTTCTGGCCACCGGCATACGTGTTCGAGACCATGCAGGCGCAGGCGTGGATGACCGAGCCCCCGTCGGCGGCGCCGGTGCTGGCCGGCTGCGCCGCGGCCGCCGCGGTGGGCGTGGGAGTCGGTGCCTGGGCGCTGAACCGGCGGCTCTAGGCGGATTCGAACGCACACGTGGCCGTGGTCGGCACCCCGGGCCGGGGGAGCTGAATCAGCGGGGAGTGCCTAGCGACTTGCCGTTCATGCCGAGGGCGGCCAGCACGGGACGCATCTTCGCGGTCGTCTCGGCCAGCTCGTCGGAGGGTACCGAGTCGGGCATGATCCCGCCGCCGCCGAAGACCCGCGCCGGCGCCCCCGGCGCTACCCCGCCGGGCGGCAGGGCGGCGCAGCGCAGCGCGATGCACCACTCGCCCTCGCCGTGCCAGTCCACCCAGCCCACCGGGCCCGCATACCGCCCCCGGTCCATGCCCTCCACCTCGGCGATGATGCGGGCGGCGGCCGCGGTGGGCGTGCCGCACACCGCCGCCGTGGGGTGCAGGGCGCGCACCAGTGACAGCGCCCCCGTGTCCCCGGCGACCACCCCGGTGATGTCGGTGGCCAGATGCAGCACATTCGGCAGGGTCAGCACCCGCGGCTCGCGGGCGCGCACCACCGAGCACAGGGGCTCCAGGGCGGAAAGCGCCGAGTCGCGCGCCAACTCGTGCTCGGCCCGATTCTTCGACGACGCCGCCAGCCAGCGCGCCAGCCGGTCCACCTCGCGCTCGCGGGATGCCGCATCGCCCGAGTGGCGGCGCGCCGTCCCCGCCAGCACCCGGCTGACCAGGCGTCTGCCCTCCAGCCGCACCAACAGCTCCGGGCTCGCCCCCACCATCGAGTCGACGGCGAAGGTCCAGCACGACGGATAAGCCGTGCCCAGTCGCCGCAGCAGGTCGCCGGTCGCCAGGGGCGCGGCCGGAGCCACCAGCAGGTCACGGGCCAGCACCACCTTGCGCGCCTCGCCGACCGCCATGCGCCGCTGGGTCTCGGCGACGGCGTCCAGGTAGTCGGCCTCGGACAGTGACCCGGGCGAGACCATGGGGGCGTCGGGGGAGGCGACGTCAGGTCGGGCGGATGCCGACGGGCGCAGTCGGGACAGAGCCTCCGCCACCTCCGGATGCTCCTCGCCCTCCGCCACGGCGGTGGTCAGCCACGCCCCGGCGGCATCCAGCCCGACCAGGAATCGCGGCACGATCAGCACCGAGGCGGCGGCGGAGTCGGGGGAGAAGGCGATGGCGCCCAGGGCGACCGGCCCGGTGCCGGGGCGCACCAGTGCGTCGCGCCACCAGGAGGCGTAGACGGTGGCGCGCCAGGCGGAGCGCAGGTCCTCGATCCGATCCGGGCCACGTGCTTCCAGCCGGAGCGCACACCCCCAGCCGACCAGTCCGCGCCCGCGGCGCACCCAGGAGACGACATCCGCGCACCCGGTGAGCAGGTCGAGTAGCCCCGGGGCGTTCTCCGCCGTAGCGGCGCCACCGGCACCCGCCGCGACGAGACCGTCGGGCAGGGCGACCGTGCGGAAGGACAGGCGCGGAGGGGAGGCGGCGGCCCGCGGCGCGGACAGCGTCGGGGCGGGGTCCAACCCCTGATCGGGCAACGGCGCGGTCACTCAGGCTCCCGGGGCGGTTGGCGCGTCGCCGGGAACGCCGCCCGGCGTCGGCGCCTCCGGCTTGGTGGCGCGGTGGATGGCGACGATCCCGCCGGACAGGTTCTTGTAGCCCACCCCGCGCCAGCCGGCGCGCTGCAGCATCCCCGCCAGCGCCTCCTGATCCGGCCAGGCCAGGATCGACTCGCCCAGGTAGCCGTAGGCGTCGGCGTTGGAGGACAGCAGCCTCCCGGCCGCCGGCAGGGCCGTGCCCAGGTAGAAGCGGTACAGGCGACGGAACGCCGCGCGCACCGGGGTGGAGAACTCCGCGATCACCAGGCGCCCGCCGGGGCGGGTCACCCGCGCCATCTCCTCGAGCGCCCTCGCGGTGTCCTGCACATTGCGCAGCCCGTAGGAGATGGTGACCACGTCGAAGGCATCATCGGGGAAGGGCAGGTCGGTGGCGTCTCCGACGACGAACTCGATCTCGGGGTGGCGCCGCCGCCCCTCGGCCACCATGCCCGCGGACAGGTCGCAGGCGACCACGTCCGCGCCGTCGGCGGCGTAGTCGACGCTGGAGGTGCCGGTACCGGCGGCCAGGTCCAGCACCCGCATGCCGGGACGTGCGGCGACGGCGGCACGGGTGACGGCGCGCCACATGCGCACCTGCCACAGGCTCATCACGTCATTAGTCAGGTCATATCGGCGTGCGACGGCGTCGAACATGCCTGCGATCTCACGGGGGTCCTTGGCGAGAGAGGCTCGGCTCATGGGGTGATCCTCGCAGATCGCGGACCCGGTCGGCGGCCGCCCGACCGCCGGGGGCGCGGGCCGACGCGCAGGGGGCCCTAATTCGCAAGGGTAGGTATCTCTAAATATGCGCCGAACGTTGCCGCCCCCCTCGTCCGGGCGCCTCGTATGCACCTGCGTTATCCTGGAAATCGCGGGGAATAACACGGGTTTACGGCGGCGGAGGCGGGGTCTGCGAATGACGCGTCGAGGTCAGCCGGTAATGTCTCGGCCGGTCCCCGTTGGTCCACAGGACTCCCGGGTCCCGGCCGCCCCGGTGGTCGCCCGACATCTCCTAACCATCCCGAGCCGCACTACGTAAGGAGGCAGGCAGCAATGGCAGCAGCCGCTGGTGATCTGAGCGCCGACGTCGTCGTCGTGGGCGCGGGTCCCGCAGGCTCGGCCGCCGCCTACCACCTGGCCCGACTCGGTCTGGACGTGCTGCTGCTGGAGCGGCAGGAGCTCGGCCGGGACAAGGTCTGCGGCGATGGGCTCACCCCCGCAGCGGTGCGCGAACTGGTCCGTATGGGCGTGGACACCTCCGCCTGGCAGCGCAATCGGGGGCTGCGCGTCATCGGCGGCGGGCACCAGCTGCACATCCCCTGGCCGGAGCAGCGCAGCCTGCCCTCCTACGGGCTGGCCCGGCGCCGCGCGGAACTGGATCGGGACCTGGCCCAGCACGCGGCAGCCGCCGGCGCCCGCCTGCTCACCGGCGTGACCGTCACCGCCCCCGTAACCAGCGCCGCGGGCCGTGTCACCGGTGTGGAGGCGGTTCCCACCCCCCGCAGCCCCGAGCCCGGCATCGAGGCTCCCGCCACCATCAGCGCCGGGCTGGTCATGGACGCCGGCGGCGTCTCGGCCCGCCTGGCCACCGCCGCCGGCCGCGCCAAGAGCGAGCGCAGGCCGCTGGGCGTGGCCGTGCGCGCCTACTTCCGCTCTCCGCGCGCCGACGACGCCTGGATGGAGTCCCGCCTGGAACTGTGGGACGGCCCCGCCGGACGCTCCGACCTGCTGCCCGGATACGGCTGGATCTGGAGCGTGGGCGACGGCCTGGTCAACGTCGGCCTGGGGTCGGTGGCCTCGACGCCGGCCGCGGCCTCCGCGCGCGGCATCGACTACCGCGCCGTGCTGGGCCGCTGGCTCGAGCACGTCCCCGCCGCCTGGGGCCTCACCCCCGACAACCGGGTGGGGCGCATCGCCTCCGCCGCCCTGCCCATGGCCTTCAACCGCAAGCCCCACTACGCCGACGGGCTCATGCTGCTGGGCGACGCCGGCGGCATGGTGTCCCCCTTCAACGGGGAGGGCATCGCCCAGGCGCTCATGGCGGGGCGCCTGGCCGCCGAGGCGGCCGCCCAGGCGGCGGCCCGCACCACGGCCGCCGGCCGTGAGCTCGCCCTGTCCCAGTACCCCGCCGCGCTGGAGGCGCAGATGGGCGGCTACTACACCCTCGGGCGCATCTTCGTCGCCCTGATCGAGCATCCCGAGGTGATGCGCGTGTGCACCCGTTACGGGCTGCCGCGCAAGCGCCTCATGCGGCTCGTCGCCAAGCTCCTGTCCGACGGCTGGGAGCGCCGCGGCGGCGACGGAATCGACCACTTCATCCAACTCCTCACAAGGATGGTGCCGGCAG
Organism: Actinomyces ruminicola; assembly: GCF_900103885.1. Taxonomy (GTDB): domain Bacteria; phylum Actinomycetota; class Actinomycetes; order Actinomycetales; family Actinomycetaceae; genus Actinomyces; species Actinomyces ruminicola. The sequence continues at coordinate 492,192 of NZ_FNIM01000001.1, read as the reverse complement.
CATGAACCCGTACGTCTCCCTGCTCATCATGGCGGCGGTCGCCATGGTCATCGCCATCGGTGGCCTGGTGCTGTCCGCGATCGTGAGCCCGAACCGGCACAACCGGGTCAAGGTCGCCAACTACGAGTGCGGCATCGACCCCACCCCCACCAACGTCGACCAGGGCCGGTTCCCCGTGTCCTTCTACCTGGTCGGCATGACCTTCATCATCTTCGACGTCGAGGTCGTCTTCCTCTACCCGTGGGCCACCGCCTTCGCGCAGCTGGGCTTCTTCGGGCTGAGCGCCGCCCTCGTCTTCATCGCGCTGATCACGGTGCCCTACCTCCTCGAGTGGCGCCGCGGCGGCCTGGACTGGGAGTAAAGGAGCGAGCCCATGAACATGCGCGAGTACAACGAGAAGATGCTCCACATCCCCTCCAAGCGGGATGACCTGCGCGCGCAGGCCTTGGAGAGCGTCGAGGGGCCCGGCTTCATGCTCACCACCGTGGAGAAGCTCGCCGACCTGGCCCAGGCGCGCTCGCTGTGGCCGGTGACCATGGGCCTGGCCTGCTGCGCCATCGAGATGATGGCCACCGGCACGCCGCGCTTCGACATGGCCCGCTTCGGCTGGGAGGTCTTCCGCGCCTCGCCGCGCCACGCCGACGTCATGATCGTCTCCGGCCGCGTCTCCCACAAGATGGCCCCGGTGGTGCGCAACGTCTACGACTCCATGCCCGAGCCCAAGTGGGTCATCTCCATGGGCGCCTGCGCCTCCTCCGGCGGCGTGTTCAACAACTACGCCGTGGTCCAGGGCGCCGACCACATCGTGCCGGTGGACATCTACCTGCCCGGCTGCCCGCCGCGGCCCGAGATGCTGCTGAACGCCATGCTCGAACTGACCCGGCAGATCGAGCGCAAGCCGATCTTCGCCCACCGCGAGGAGATCGCCCGCGCCGTCGAGGCAGCCGCCCTCAAGGCCGTCCCCACCTCCGAGATGAAGGGGCTGCTCGCATGAGCACCAACGCCGAGAACACCGCACCCGAGACCGACGCCGTCGCGCCGCCCGCCGCCGCGGCGGCCCCGGAGGTCGCCGGCCGCCCGGTGCGCGAGGAGCTGCGCCTGGAGGTCATCGGCACCCACACCGGCCAATTCGGAGCCCCCGACGCCGGCGACACCACCGGCTACGGCGGCACCACCAGCGTGGTCGCCCTCGCCCCGGCAGCCACCCGCCCCTACGGGGGCTGGTTCGACGACGTCGTCGACGCGCTGCTTGAGGACCTCACCGAGGCGGGCGTCGACCCGGCCGCCGCCATCGAGAAGGTCGTCGTCGAGCATGACGAGCTGACCCTGTTCATCGCCCGCGAGCACCTGCTCGACGTGGCGCGCCCCCTGCGCGACGACCAGGACCTGCGCTTCGAACTGTGCCTGGGCGTCACCGGCGTGCACTACCCGGCCGACGCCGGCCGCGAGCTGCACGCCTGCTACGAGCTGATCTCCCTGACCCACGGCGCCCGCGCCCTGCGCCTGGAGGTCACCTGCCCCGAGGGCGACCCGCACGTGCCCTCGCTGGTGCCGGTCTACCCCGGCAACGACTGGCACGAGCGGGAGGCCTGGGACCTGATGGGCATCGTCTTCGACGACCACCCCAACCTGACGCGCTCGGCCATGCCCGACGACTGGGTCGGGCACCCGCAGCGCAAGGACTACCCGCTCGGCGGCATCCCCGTTGACTACAAGGGCGCCGCCACCGCCACCGCCGACACCCGGAGGTCGTACCGCTGATGAGCACACTGCACGCCACCGGCCCCGCCACCGACGACCTCATCGACGGCGTCCCCCAGTACACCGCCAACGGCGGCGACTGGGACGACATCGCCGCCCAGATCGCCGCCCGCGACGAGGCCGACCGCCTCCAGCACGACCGCGTCGTGGTCAACATGGGCCCGGTCCACCCCTCCACCCACGGCGTGCTGCGCCTGGTGCTGGAGACCGACGGGGAGACCGTCACCGACCTGCGCGCAGGCACCGGCTTCCTGCACACCGGCATCGAGAAGAACATGGAGTACCGCACCTGGGTGCAGGGCGAGACCTTCGTGACCCGCATGGACTACGTGGCCCCCTTCTTCCAGGAGGTCGGCTACGCCCTGGCGGTGGAGAAGCTGCTGGGCATCACCGACGACGTCCCCGAGAAGGCGACCGTCGCCCGCGTGCTCCTCATGGAGCTCAACCGCATCGCCAGTCACGTGGTGGCAGTCGGCTCCGCCGGCAACGAGATGGGCGGCACCACCCTGATGACCATCTCCTTCCGCTGCCGGGAGAACATCCTGCGCGCCTTCGAGATGGCCTCCGGGCTGCGCATGAACCACGCCTACGTGCGCCCCGGCGGCCTGGCCCAGGACCTGCCGGAGGGCTTCACCGACTTCGTCCGCTCGGTCATGCCGAACATCAAGCAGGACCTGGGCGAGCTGGAGTCCCTGCTCATGGCCAACCCGATCCTGAAGTCCCGGTTCGTGGGCATCGGCGAGATGAGCCTGGCCGCAGCCATGGCCATGGGACTGACTGGCCCGTGCATCCGGGCCGCCGGCTACCCGCTGGACATGCGCAGGCTGCGACCCTACTGCGGGTACGAGACCTACGACTTCGAGGTCCCCGTCTACGACCGCTCCGACTGCTACAACCGGCTGCGGGTGCGCTTCGACGAGTGCTACCAGTCCCTCAAGATCGTCTCCCAGGCGCTGGACCGGCTCGACGAGATCGCCGCCCGCGGCGACGACCCGTCCAACACCACCATGGTTGCCGACCCGACCATCGCCTGGCCGGCCCGCATGGCCATCGCCACCGACGGGCAGGGGCAGTCCCTGGAGCACGTCAAGGACATCATGGGCGCCTCCATGGAGTCCCTGATCCAGCACTTCAAGCTAGTCACCCAGGGGTTCCGGGTGCCGGCCGGGCAGGTGTATCAGACGATCGAGCACGCCAAGGGCGTCCTCGGCATCCAGGCCGTCTCCGACGGCGGCACCCGCCCCTACCGGGTCCACTTCCGCGACCCCTCCTACTCCAACCTGCAATCGCTGGCCATGATGAGCGAGGGCGGCATGATCGCCGACGTCGTCCCCTCCCTGGCCTCGATCGACCCCGTCCTGGGAGGCGTGGACCGCTGATGAGCACCCTTGAGAACACCCCCGCCCCGGCCGACGCCGCCGGCATCGCACTGGGCTACGCACCGGATGTGGCCGCGCAGCTGGACGCCGACATCGCCGAGATCATGTCCCGCTACCCGGCCGGGCACGAGCGCAGCGCCATCATCCCCATGCTGCACCTGATTCAGAGCGTCGACGGCTACGTCTCCCCGGCCGGCATCGCCCTGGTGGCGCAGAAGCTGGAGCTGACCCGCTCCGAGGTCTCCGCCGTCGCCACCTTCTACAGCCAGTTCCGCCGTCACCCCGCCGGCGAGTACCACGTGGGCGTGTGCACCAACGCCCTGTGCGCCGTCATGGGCGGCGACGAGGTGTGGCGGGCCGTGAGCGAGCACACCGGCCTGGGCAGCGACGAGACCAGCGCGGACGGCCGCATCAGCCTCGAGCGCGTGGAGTGCAACGCCGCCTGCGACTACGCCCCCGTGGTGATGGTCAACTGGGAGTTCTTCGACAACCAGACCCCCGCCTCCGCAGTCGACCTGATCGGGCGTCTCGAGCGCGGCGAGGACGTCACCCCCACCCGCGGCCCGGAGACCGTGCCGACCTTCCGGGAGAACGAGCGGCTGCTGGCCGGATTCGAGGACGGCCGCGCCGACGAGGGCATCGGCGCCGGCGAGTCCAGCCTGCGGGGCCTGCGCCTGGCCCGCGAGCACGACTGGAAGGCCCCCACCCAGGAGGAGGACAAGTGAGCGAGCAGACTCCCGGCTCCGCGGAGCCGACCTTCACCGCCCCGGGCACCCTCACCCCCGTCGTCACCGACATGTGGGACAAGGAGCGCTCCTGGACGCTTGACGCCTACCGGGCCTCCGGCGGCTACCAGGGCCTGGCCCGCGCCAAGACCATGAGCTCGGCCGAGCTGATCGAGCTGGTCAAGGCCTCCAACCTGCGCGGCCGCGGCGGCGCCGGCTTCCCCACCGGGCTGAAGTGGTCCTTCCTGCCCGCCCCGGACGGCCTGCCCCGCTACCTGGTGGTCAACGCCGACGAGTCGGAGCCCGGCACCTGCAAGGACATGCCCACCCTGATGGCCAACCCCCACGCCCTGGTGGAGGGGGTCGCCATCACCTCCCGCGCCATCGGCGCCGACCGCGCCTTCGTGTACGTGCGCGGCGAGGTCGCCCACCCCTACCGGCGACTGCTGCACGCCATCCACGACGCCGCCGACGCCGGCCTGCTCGCCGACGGCTTCGGCCTGGACGGCAACCAGCCGCTCAAGATCGTCGCCCACGCCGGTGCCGGCGCCTACATCTGCGGCGAGGAGACGGCCCTGCTCGACTCCCTCGAGGGACGCCGCGGCCACCCGCGCCTGCGGCCGCCCTTCCCGGCTGTGCAGGGCCTGTACGCCCGCCCCACCGTCATCAACAACGTGGAGACGATCGCCTCCGTGCCCGGGGTGCTGGCCCGCGGGGCCGCCTGGTACTCCTCCATGGGCACCGAGCGCTCCAAGGGGCACGGCCTGTTCTCCGTGACCGGGCACGTGGCGAGCCCAGGCCAGTTCGAGGCCCCCTTCGGCATCACCATGCGCGAGCTCATCGAGCTGGCCGGCGGGGTCCGAGCCGGCCACGAGCTGAAGTTCTGGGTGCCGGGCGGCTCCTCCACCCCCATCTTCGGCCCCGAGGAGCTGGACGTGCCCCTGGACTACGAGTCCGTGATCGGCGCCGGCTCCATGCTGGGCACGCGCGCCCTGCAGGTCTTCGACGACACCGTCTCGGTGGTGCGGGTGGTGTCCCGCTGGACCGAGTTCTACCAGCACGAGTCCTGCGGCAAGTGCACCCCCTGCCGTGAGGGCACCTACTGGATGCGGCAGATCATGACCCGCCTGGAGGCCGGCCGGGGCGAGAGCGGCGACGTCGAGAAGCTGGAGGACATCGCCTCCAACATCGCCGGCCGCTCCTTCTGCGCCCTCGGGGACGCCGCCGCCACCCCGGTGCTGTCCGGCATCAAGCGCTTCCGCAGCGAGTTCGAGGCCGGCTACACCACCCCCGCGGCCGAGCTGTTCCCTCCCGCGGCCTCCTCCATTGTCAACAGCCCGGCTGAGAGCGGACGGTGACCACATGACTGACACGGTCAACATCACGATCGACGGCATGAGCGTCGAGGTGGACAAGGGCACCCTGCTGATCCGCGCCGCGGAGCAGGTGGGCGTGCGCATCCCGCGCTTCTGCGACCACCCGCTGCTGGCGCCGTCGGCCAACTGCCGCCAGTGCCTGGTGGAGGTCGCCATGCCGGGCCGCGACGGCGTCGTCCGGCCCATGCCCAAGCCGCAGCCCGCCTGCGCCATGACCGCCTCGGAGGGCATGGAGATCTCCACCCAGGCCACCAGCGCGGTGGCCGCCAAGGCGCAGGCCGGCACCATGGAGTTCCTCCTGATCAACCACCCGCTGGACTGCCCGGTGTGCGACAAGGGCGGGGAGTGCCCCCTGCAGAACCAGGCCCTGGAGCTGATGGCCTCCGGCGCCCAGGCGGCCACCCGCTTCACCGACGTCAAGCGCACCTTCCCCAAGCCGCTGCGCCTGACCAGCAACATCCTGCTCGACCGCGACCGCTGCATCCTGTGCCAGCGCTGCGTGCGCTTCGCCGACCAGATCGCCGGCGACCGCTTCATCACCCTGCAGGGGCGCGGCGCCGGCCACGCCGGCGGCGAGATCACCGGCGGGCTCTACTCCGAGCAGATCGGCCGCTTCGACTCCGGGGTCCTGGACTTCCACGACCCCGAGGCCGTCGCCTCCCGGCACACGCAGAGCGTGCGCGGCGGGGAGCACCTGGTGCCCCAGGCGGACCTCGCCGGACCGGGCGGCGAGCCCGGCGTCGTCGACGGCACCGCCTACGGGCCCGGCGGGTTCGAGGAGCTGGACGTGTCCGGACGCCCCTTCGCCTCCTACTTCTCCGGCAACATCATCCAGATCTGCCCCGTCGGCGCGCTGACCAGCGCCCGCTACCGGTTCCGGGCCCGCCCCATGGACCTGGTGTCCACCGACACCGTCACCGAGCACGACGCCTCCGGCTCCGCCCTGCGCGTGGACATGCGCCGCGGCGTGGTGCTGCGCCGCCTGGCCGGCAACGACCCCGAGGTCAACGAGGAGTGGATCACCGACAAGGACCGCTTCGCCTTCCCCTGGTCCACCCTGGATGACCGCCTGGACGTCCCGCTCGTGCGCGACGCCGACTCCGGCGAGCTGGTGGCCACCTCCTGGTCCGACGCGCTGGACGTGGCCGCCCGCGGCCTGGCCGCCGCCCGCGCCGACGGCGGCGTGGGGCTCCTGCCCGGGGGACGCCTGACCCTGGAGGACGCCTGGGCCTGGTCCCGTTTCGCCCGCACCGTGCTGGGCACCAACGACATCGACCAGCGGGTGCGCGACCACAGTGCCGAGGAGGACACCTTCCTGGCCGCCCGCGTCGCCGGCACCGGCCTGGGGGCGGTCACCTACCGGTCGCTGGAGACCGCCGGCCAGGTGCTGCTGATCGCCCTGGAGCCCGAGGACGAGTGCGGCTCGCTGTTCCTGCGCCTGCGCAAGGGCGTGCGCGCCGGCGGCGTCAAGGTCGCCACCGTCGCCGGCCTCCGCTCGGCCGGGTCGCGCAAGCTCGACGCCGAGGTGGTCCCGGCCGCTCCCGGCGCCGAGGCCCGCACCGTCGCCCTGCTGTCCCAGACCCACCCCGAGCTGACCCGGGCCCTGGGCCAGGACGGAGCCACCATCCTGGTGGGGGAGCGGGCCGCCGCCGTGCCCGGCCTGCTGTCGGTCATTGACACGCTCGCCTCCGCCACCGGCGCCCGCCTGGCCTGGGTGCCGCGCCGCGCCGGTGAGCGCGGCGGCATCGAGGCGGGCCTGCTGCCCTTCCTCCTGCCCGGCGGCCGTCCCGTCGCCGACGCCGCCGCCCGCGCCGAGGTGCAGCGGCTGTGGGCCCCGCTCGGCGGGCTGAGCGCTCCCGCCCCGCTGCCCGAGCAGCCCGGCCGGGATGCCACCGCGATCCTGGACGCCCTCGCCGACGGCGTGCTCGGCGGCGTCGTGATCGGCGGCGTCGACCTGCGTGACTTCCCCGACCCGGGCCTGGCCCGTACCGCCCTGGCCGCCTCGGGCTTCACCGTGCAGCTGGAGGTGCGCCGCAGCGAGGTCAGCGAGCACGCCGACGTCGTCCTGCCGGTGGCGCCGCCCGCGGAGAAGAACGGCACCTTCGTCAACTGGGAGGGGCGCGTGCGCCCCTTCGGGCAGGCGCACGTCTCGCGCGCCCGCACCGACCGGCAGGTGCTGGCCGCCCTGGCCGCCGAGATGGGCGCCGACCTGGGCGTGGACACCCTTGAGGACGTGCACGCGCAGGTGGACGCCCTGGGCCTGTGGGCCGGCGCCCGCCCCCGCGTCGCCTTCACCCCCGCCCCCCAGAGCGCGGATGCGCCGGCGCAGGCGCCCGGTTCCGGCCGCTCCACGGTCAGTGGCCTGGACGCCGTCCTGGCCACCCACAAGCCGATGCTCGACGCCGGCCGCCTCCAGGACGGCGAGCCCTTCCTGGCCGCCACCGCCCGGCGCCCCGTCGCCCGCGTCGGCGCCGACCTGGCCGCCCGCCTGCACCTGGTCGGCGGCGAGCGCATCGACGTGACCGCCGCCGCCGGCACGATCACGCTGCCGGCCGTCGTCGGCGGCGTCCCCGACGGGGTCGTCTGGCTGCCGGAGTGCTCACCCGGCTCCACGGTCCGCCAGAGCCTCGGCGTCGGCCACGGCGCCCGCGTCTCCCTCTCACTCACCACTGCGGACAGCCCGGAGGTGGCCCAGTGAACCCGATTGGAATCGCCAGTATCCCGAGCCCCTCGGCGGCCGCCGGCCTGCCGGCCGCCCTGGCCGCGCAGGGGGGCGGCGTCGTCGCCGACTACTCCCAGGAGACCTGGTGGCTGACCCTCATCAAGGCCGTGTTCATCATGGTCTTCCTCATCCTCAGCGTCATCCTCGCCATCTGGGCGGAGCGACGCGTGCTGGCGCGCATGCAGACCCGTCCCGGGCCCAATGTCAACGGCCCGCTCGGCCTGCCGCAGCTCATCGCGGACGCGGCCAAGCTGATCATGAAGGAGGACTTCTGGCTCAAGGGCGCCGAGAGCCTCATCTACATCCTGGGGCCGGTCATCGCCGCCTTCAGCGCCTTCATGATCTACGCGGTCATCCCCTTCGGGCCGCAGGTGAGCATGTTCGGCCACTCCACGCCGCTGCAGCTGACGGACTTCCCCGTCTCCGTGCTGTACGTGCTGGCCATCACCGGTTTCGGCGTGTACGGCATCATCCTCGGCGGCTGGTCCACCCACTCCACCTACCCGCTGTTCGGCTCCGTGCGCTCGGCCGCGCAGGTGATCTCCTACGAGCTGAGCATGAGCCTGTCGATCCTGACGGTCTTCCTCGCCTCCGGCACCATGTCCACCTCCGGCATCGTCGGCGCCCAGGAGCGCCTGTGGTGGTGCGTGGCCATGATCCCCAGCTTCCTCATCTACGTGGTGTCCATGGTCGGTGAGGTGAACCGCTTGCCCTTCGACCTGCCCGAGGCGGAGGGCGAGCTCGTCGCCGGCCACATGGTGGAGTACTCCTCAATGAAGTTCGCCTGGTACTACCTGGGCGAGTACATCAACATGTTCAACGTCTCCGCCGTGTGCACCACCCTGTTCCTCGGCGGCTGGCGCTCCTTCATCCTGGGCAGCTTCTGGGACGGCGCCAACTCCGGCTGGTGGCCGATGCTGTGGTTCATCATCAAGGTCTGGTGCGTCATGTTCTTCATGATCTGGACGCGCGGAACCCTGGTGCGCATCCGCTACGACCACTTCATGAAGTTCGGCTGGAAGTTCCTCATCCCCGTGGCGCTGGTGTGGTTCGTGCTGGTCGCCATCGTCCAGGGCTACCGGGCCTTCTCCGACGGCTCCACCCAGGGACTGCTGCTGGTGCTCGCCGCCATCTTCCTGGTCGCCATGGTGATCCTGCTGGTCCTGCCCGCGGATGAGGAAGAGGAGGCGGCCGCCGTCGTCGAATCGGACGAGGCGGAGGCCGGAGCGGCCGGGGCGGCCTCGATAACCGTCCCGGGCGAGGAGCTGGACGCCTTCGCCGGCGGCTTCCCGGTCCCGCCGCTGCCCGGACAGAAGCTGCCGCCTTCCCCGCGCGCCCGGTGCGCCGCCCAGGCCGCCGCACCGGTGCGTGACGCCGCCAGCGACGTGTCCCTCGCGGGCCTCACCCAGACGGCCACCACAGCGGCCACCGACTCCGACGTCACCGCTCAGGAGGGAACCGATGACTGACCCAACGCCCCAGTCACCCCGACCGGAGGGCCGGGAGCGCACCGACCACGACCAGTGGCTGCGCGACGAGCCCAGCGCCCTGGGACGCGTGTTCGCCCCCGTCGCCGGCTACGGAGTCACGCTCTCCTCCATCTTCCGCCCCACCGTCACCGAGCTGTACCCCTTCGAGAAGCCGGTGCTGATGCCCCGCTACCACGGGCGCCACCAGCTCAACCGGTACGACGACGGCCTGGAGAAGTGCATCGGCTGCGAGCTGTGCGCCTGGGCCTGTCCCGCCGACGCCATCTACGTGGAGGCCGCCTCCAACACCCCCGGCGCGCAGTACTCTCCCGGTGAGCGCTACGGGCGCGTCTACCAGATCAACTACCTGCGCTGCATCTTCTGCGGATTGTGCATCGAGGCGTGCCCCACGCGCGCCCTGACCATGACCCATGAGATCGACGAGCTGGTCGGCCCCACCCGGTCCGGGCTGATCTACGAGAAGCAGGACCTGCTGGCCCCCGTCCCCGACGGCGCCCTGGCGGCCCCCCATCCCATGGTCGAGGGCACCGAGGACGGCGACTACTACCGCGGCGCCATCACCGGACCCACCCAGGCGCAGGTCGACTGGGTGCGCGAGAACCGCCCCGAGGACCCCACGCTCGCGTCCGCCCGGCCGGTCCCCGCACCCGCGACGGCTCAGAAGGAGGCGGTGCACTGATGAACCCCTTGACCACCCTGCCCGCGACGCTGACCGCGGACGGCAGCCTGTCCGGAGGCGAGACGGTCCTGTTCGCCGTCGTCTCCGCAATCATGGTCGCCTGCGGCTTAATCCTGCTCACCGCCAAGCGCGCCGTGAACGCCGCCGTGAGCATGATCCTGATCATGATCTGCCTGGCGGTGCTCTACGTCGCCAACGAGGCGCCCTTCCTGGGAATCATCCAGGTGGTCGTCTACACCGGCGCGGTGATGACGCTGGTGCTGTTTGTGATCATGCTGGTCGGCGTCGGCGGTGACGAGCCCGTCGCCGCCCACTCCGCCGCCACCAAGTGGCTGCTGGCCGTGTTCGGGATCGGCCTGATCGCCGTGATCGCCGCCGTCGTGTGGCGCACGGCCTTCCCCGCCGCCACCGGCCTGGACGTCGGCGACGAAGCCATTCCGCAATCGCTCGCCGCGGTCCTGTTCGGCGACCACGTGGTCACCATGGAGCTGACCGGCATCCTGCTGATCACCGCCGCGGTCGGGGCACTGACCCTCACCCACCGGCAGCGGGTCCGCCCCCGCCTGTCCCAGCGCGATCGGGTCGACGCCCGGATGCGGGCCTACGCCGCCTCCGGCGCCCACCCCGGCCAGAAGCCCATGTCGGGCGTCTACGCCTCCACCAACACGGCCGCCGCACCGGCACTGTCCGCCTCCGGCGAGGCCCTGGAGGAGTCCGTCTCCCCGGTGCTGCGCATGCGCGGCCAGGCCCTGGAGCTCTCCGACGTCTCCCCGGAGATGAGCGATGCTCAGCGTGCCGGCCGGATCACCCAGCGGGAGGACGCCACCGTCGGCCGCTCCGGCATGCCGGCCATGCCCGGAGCCCCCGCGCCCGTCGTCACCCAGCCCGTGGCCCCGGCGCCGGCCGGCGCCGCGGACGCCTCCGGCGAGGCGGCAGAAGAAACCGAGGAGGAGCACCAGTGAGCGTCCCCGTTACCGCCTATGTCGTGCTCGCCGGGGTGCTGTTCACCCTCGGCGCCCTGACCGTGCTGCTGCGGCGCAACGCGATCATCGAACTGATGGGCGTGGAGCTCATGCTCAACGCCGTCAACCTCGTCCTGGTGACCTTCTCCCGCATGTACGGGGACCTGACCGGGCAGGTGTTCGCCTTCTTCGCCATCGTCGTGGCCGCAGCCGAGACCGTCGTCGGGCTGAGCATCGTCGTGTCCATCTTCCGCACCCGCAGGTCCACGTCGGTCGACGACCTCAACCTGCTCAAGAACTGAAGGAGCCGAGAACATGACTGCATCCCCTCTCGTGCTCTCCGCCGGCCTGCTCGCCGCCAACTCCGTTGTCGGCGCCGCCGCCCCGGCCACGGGCGCCGCGGCGCTCGCCTGGCTGCTCATCGCGGTGCCCGCCGCCTCCGCCGCCATCCTGCTGCTGCTCGGGCGGGCCGCCGACGCCTGGGGCCACTGGCTCGGGGTGCTCGCCGCAGCCTTCAGCGCCTGCCTCGGCCTGGTCATCCTGACCCAGGTGCTCGGCCTGGACGCCGCCGACCGGGTCCTGGGCGTGGAGCTGTGGCGCTGGTTCGGCGCCGGCGACCTGGACGTGCGCCTGGGCCTGCGCCTGGACCCGCTGTCGCTGACCTTCGTGGTGCTGGTGACCTGCGTCGGCTTCCTCATCCACGTGTACTCGGTGGCCTACATGGCCCACGACCGGGACCGGCGCCGCTTCTTCGCCTACCTGAACCTCTTCATCGCGGCCATGCTCATCCTGGTGCTCGGCGACTCCTACATCGCCCTGTTCATCGGCTGGGAGGGTGTGGGCCTGGCCTCCTACCTGCTGATCGGCTTCTGGAACACCGCCGACGCCGACGCCCCGCAGGCGGAGCGCTTCACCAGCCGGGAGAACGCCGTCGCCGCGAAGAAGGCCTTCATCATGAACCGCATCGGCGACGTCGGCCTGCTGCTGGCCATGATGGCCTGCATCGCCCAGGTGGGCTCGGTCGCCTTCGACACGGTGCTGCCCGCCGCCCAGAACGGGACCATCTCCACCGGCTGGCTGACCGCCATCGGCTTCTTCCTGCTGCTGGCCGCCTGCGGCAAGTCCGCCCAGTTCCCGCTGCAGGCCTGGCTGGGGGACGCGATGGCCGGTCCGACCCCCGTCTCGGCCCTCATCCACGCCGCCACCATGGTCACCGCCGGCGTCTACCTGATCGTCCGCTCCGGGGCCGTCTTCGAGGGCGCCCCCGATGCCCAGCTGGCCGTCGCCGTCGTAGGCGCCATCACCCTGGTCCTGGGCGCCATTATCGGCTGCGCCAAGGACGACATGAAGAAGGTGCTGGCGGCCTCCACCATGAGCCAGATCGGCTACATGATGCTCGGCGCCGGCCTGGGGCCGATCGGCTACGCCTTCGCCATCTTCCACCTGCTCACCCACGGCTTCTTCAAGGCGCAGCTGTTCCTCGGCGCCGGCAGCGTCATGCACGCCATGGGCGACCAGGTGAACATGCGCCGCTTCGGCGGCCTGCGCCGCGCCATGAGGCTCACCTGGATCACCATGGGCATCGGCTGGCTGGCCATCCTCGGCATTCCGCCCTTCTCCGGCTTCTGGTCCAAGGACAGGATCATCGAGGCGGCCTTCGTCGGCGACGGCGCCCGCCCCTGGATCCTCGGCACGGTCGCCCTGCTGGGCGCCGGGCTGACCGCCTTCTACATGTCGCGGCTGTTCTTCATGATCTTCCACGGACGCCCCCGGTGGACCACCGCCAAGGACATCGAGGGCGAGGTCCACCCCCATGAGTCCGGCTGGCTGATGACGCTCCCGCTGATCGTCCTGTCGGTCTTCTCCCTGGGCCTGGGCGGGGCGCTGTCGGTCGGCGACGCCTTCGTCGCCTGGCTGGAGCCGGTAACCGGGCACGTTGACCATGCCGCCCACGGCGAGCCGGTGCTCCCGGCCACCGCCATCATGCTGGCCACGCTCGCCCTGGTGCTCATCGGCGTCGTCGTCGCCTGGGCCATGTACGTGCGCCGGGAGGTGCCCACGGTGGTGCAGCGCGCCAACGTCCTGGTGGAGGCCGCCCGCCACGACATGTACCAGGACACCATCAACGAGGCCGTCGCCATGCGACCCGGCCAGGGACTCGTCCTCGCCGCCGGCGCCTCGGATCGCTACGTCGTCGACGGCGCCGTCAGGGGACTCGCTCAGGGAACCGCGGCGCTGGGCCGACTGACCGCCCGCACCGAGTCCGGCTACGTCCGCTCCTACGCCGGCTACATGCTCGGTGGGACGGTTCTCGCACTCATCGCCGTCCTGGCCGGCAGGTTCTGAGAGGACACGACCACATGCAGCCCATGAATGCAACGTTCCCCGTTCTGTCCGTCATGGCGATCGTCCCGCTGGCCGGGGCGCTGGTGCTGTGGCTCCTGCCACCGCTGCGGCGCCAGGGGCGGGTCATCGGCCTGCTCTTCTCCCTGGCCGCCCTCGGCATCGGCATCTGGGCGCTGATCTCCTTCGACGCCTCCCAGGCCGGCACCACCCAGCTGGCCGAGACCCACGCGTGGATCCCGCTGCTGGGCGTGTCCTGGGCGCTGGGCGTAAACGGGCTCGGCCTGGCCATGCTGCTGCTGACCGCCTTCCTGGTGCCGCTGGTGCTGCTGGCCAGCTGGGGGGAGGTCCCCGCCGATCGCCAGGCCCTGTTCAGCGGCCTGGTGCTGGTGCTGGAGGCATTCGTCGTGGTCATCTTCTCCGCCCGCGACGTCTTCCTGTTCTACATCTGCTTCGAAGCCATGCTGGTGCCGGTCTACTTCCTGATCGGCCGCTTCGGCGGGCCGCGCCGCCGCCGCGCCGCCTTGAAGTTCCTGCTGTACTCGCTGGCCGGCGGACTGGTCATGCTGGTGGGGGTAGTTGCCCTGTACGTGTACGGTCCCCGCGGCGAGGGCGCCTACCTGATTGAGAACCTCGCCGGACAGATCACCGCCTCCACCACGGCCGGCCGCTGGATCTTCGCCTCCTTCTTCGTCGCCTTCGCCATCAAGGCCCCCATGGTGCCGCTGCACACCTGGCTGCCCGACACCGCCGAGCAGGCCACCCCGGGCACCTCCGTGCTGCTGATCGGCGTGCTGGACAAGATCGGCACCTACGGCATGGCCGCACTGGTGCTGCCCCTGTTCCCGCGCGAGTCCGCCTGGGCCGCCCCGGTGATCCTGGCGCTGGCCGTCATCGGCATCATCTACGGCGGCCTGGCCGCCATCGCCCAGGACAACCTGTACCGGCTGATCTCCTACACCTCGATCAGTCACTTCGGGTTCATGGTGCTGGGCCTGTTCATCGGCAACCAGATCGCCGCCACCGGTGCCATGGTGTACATGGTCGCCCACGGGCTGTCGATCGCCGGCCTGTACCTGGTGTCCGGCTTCCTCGCCCGGCGCACCGGCACGGTCGCCATCAGCGAGCTCGGCGGCATCCAGCGGGTCATGCCGCTGCTGGCCGGAACCTTCCTCATCTCCGGCCTGGCGTCCATCGCGCTGCCGGGCCTGAGCGGGTTCGTCCCGGAGTGGATGGTGCTTACCGGCACCTTCTCGAAGTCGGTGCCGCTGGGAGTCATCGCCGTGTGCGGCGTGGTCATCGCCGCCGTGTACGTGCTGCTGCCCTACCAGCGTGTCTTCACCGGCGCCCCCGCCCACGAGCGGGTGGGCAGCGCCGACCTCGACGGGCGCGAGAAGCTCATCCTGGTGCCGGTGATCGCCGCCATGCTGGCCCTCGGGCTGGCGCCCGCCGTCCTGACGGACGCCTTCGAGGACGTCGCCGCGCAGGTCGCCACCGCCCTGGACGCCGCCGGCACGACGACCCGGGCCACAGCGCCCACCGCCCCGGCCGACCCCGCCGTCGCCATCGTGATCGCAGAAGGGAACACCAAGTGAGCTTCACCGCCCCGGTCATCGAATGGGCCGGCCTCACCCCGGTACTGATCATCCTGGGGGCGGGCGTCATCGGCGTCCTCGTGGAGGCCTTCGCCCCCCGCACCGCCCGCCCGGCCGTCCAGACCCTGCTGAGCCTCCTGGCGGTCCTCGGCGCCGGCGTCGCCCTGGCGGGCCGCTGGTCCATCGTCTCCGCCGACACCGGCCGGGAACTGGCCACCGGCATCGCCGAGGACCCCTTCGGCGTCGCCGCCCAGGGCATCCTGCTGGTCATCGGCCTGCTCGCCATACTGGTCATGGCCGATCGCACCACCGCCGACGACGGCGCCTTCGCCGCCCAGGCCGCCGACCGGCCCGGCAGCGCAGAGGAGGCCGAGTCCCTCCACGCCGGCTGGATCGCCACCGAGATGTTCCCGCTGACCCTGTTCTCGCTGGGCGGCATGATGCTGTTCCCGCTGGCGGACGACATGATCACTCTGCTGGTCAGCCTGGAACTTGTGTCGCTGCCCCTGTACCTCATGGCGGCCATGGCCCGACACCGTCGCCTGCTCAGCCAGGAGGCGGCCCTGAAGTACTTCGTGCTGGGGGTCTTCGCCTCCGCCTTCCTGCTCATGGGCGCCGCGTTCCTGTACGGCGTGTCCGACTCGGTGTCCTACACGAACATCGCCTCCGCCATCGCCGGCGGGGGAGCAGTCGGCATGGACTGGCTGGCACTGGCGGGCGTCGCCCTGGTCACCATCGGCCTGCTGTTCAAGACGGCCGCCGCCCCGTTCCACGCCTGGAGCCCGGATGTCTACCAGGGCGCGCCCACCCCGGTGACCGGCTTCATGGCCGCAGGCGTGAAGGCCACCGCCTTCCTCGCCCTGGTGCGCTTCTACTACGTGGTCGGCGGGGCACTGGGCTGGGACCTGGCCCCCTTCCTGTGGGCCGTCGCCATCCTGACCATGCTCGTGGGCACCGTCGTCGGCGTGGTCCAGACCGACGTCAAGCGCATGCTGGCGTACTCCGCCATCGCCCACGCCGGCTACATGCTCATCGGCATCATCGCCTGGAACGGGGTGGGCGTGAGCGCGCTGCTGCTGTACGCCCTCACCTACGGCGTCGCCACCGTCGGCGCCTTCGGGGTGATCACCCTGTTGCGGGAGAGCCACGACGGCGCTCCCGGCGCCGAGGCGACCGGCCTGGACGCCTTCATCGGACTGGGCCGCCGCAGCCCTTGGTTGGCCGGTGCCATGACCGTGTTCCTGCTGTCCTTCGCCGGCATCCCGCTGACGGCCGGATTCATGGCGAAGTTCGAGGTGTTCATCGCCGGCGTCGTCGGCGGCGCCACCTGGCTGGTGATCGCCGCCGTTGCCAGCTCCGTGGCCACCGCCTTCTTCTACATGCGGCTGATCGTGCTCATGTTCTTCCGTGAGCCGGACGGGGAGCGGGTGATCGTGGTCGGCTCGATGGGGCCCACCGCGCTGGCGATCGGCCTGGCGGCCGCCGCCACCGTCCTCATCGGCGTCCTGCCGCAGGCCGTGGTGGGAGCGCTGGCCGACGCCGCTATGCTCCTGCCGTGATTGGAACGCTGCCCCTCAGCCTGCCGCAGCTCGAGGACCGGATCATCCCGGGTCTCGACGCCGTCGAGTCCCGTCTGCTCGAGGTCGTCAGCAACGCCGACGAGACCATCAACCCGCCGACCTCCCACCTGGCTGCGGCGGGCGGCAAGCGGCTGCGCCCCGTGCTCACGCTGCTGACCGCTCAGCTCGGCGACCCGGAGCTGGCGACCGGTGAGCCGGTGCTGGACGCCGGCGTCGCCGTCGAGCTCACTCACATCGCCACCCTCTACCACGACGACGTCATGGACGAGGCGCCCCTGCGGCGCGGCGCGCCGAGTGCCCAGACCGTGTGGGGCAACTCCGCCGCCATCCTCACCGGAGACGTGCTGGTGGCCCGCGCCTCCCAACTGGTGGCGGCCCTCGGCCCGCAGGCGGTGCTGGCGCACTCCAAGACCTTCGAGCGCCTGTGCATGGGCCAGCTGCACGAGACGCTCCCGCGGCCGGCGGGCACGGACCCGGTGGCGCACTACCTGCAGGTGCTCGCCGACAAGACCGGCTCCCTGATCGCGGTGTCGGCGCGCTACGGCGCCATGCTCTCCCGGGCGGGGGCGGCGACCGAGGCGATCGTGGAGGAGTTCGGCGAGAAGATCGGGGTCGCCTTCCAACTCGCCGACGACTGCATCGACCTGACCAGTGACGCGGCCACCACCGGAAAGACCCCGGGCACCGACCTGCGTGAGGGCGTGGACACCATGCCCGTGCTGCTGCTGCGCCAGGCCCTGGCCGCCGGCGAGCTGGACGCAGCCGGGCAGTCGATCCTGGCGACCCTCTCGGGAGGGGACCTGTCCGACGACGCGGTCCTGGCCGACGTCGTCTCCCAGCTGCGCATCCACCCGGTGCTGGCCCGCACCCGCGAGATGGCTGCGAGCTGGGCGGATGAGGCCGTCGCGGCGCTGGACGGCCTGGAGGAGGCGGTCCTGGCCGGCACCAATGCGCGCCTGGACGCTGCCGACGTCACCGGGCCCGAGCATGAGGCGGCCATTGCCGATGCCCGGCAGCGGGTGGCGCTGGTGCGCGACGGCATGGTGCAGTTCGCCCACATCCTGGTCGACCGCGCCGCCTGACTCCCGGCCGCCCCCTTCGCCGAGTTCGGTAGAAGTTACGTGCCGAGATCGGTGGAAGCGGCATGCCGCTCGGCTCCGCTCCGGCTACTCCTCTACTTGTCCCGCCAGTCGGTGGCCTGATGAAAGGTGCAGCTGCCGCCCCGGCTGTAGAAGTAGCCGGCCCCGACTTCCGACACCAGCAGTGCCTGCGGCTCGCGGTCGATGCCGTCCTCCTGACCGCCCAGTGCGGCCACGGCGTTCTCCTCGCCGGTGGCCAGATCGATCAGGTGAAGTTCATGTGGCTTTGAGGCGTAGGCGGCGTAGACGATGTCCCGGTGCACGGCGAGGGAAACGGGAATGGCGTCCCCGGCGTCGGCGGACAGGGACAGGCCGGCCGTGGGCGAGCCGAGGGCGCGCACATCCAATGCGGAGTCGGTCAGTATCACGGAGTATCCACCGGTTTCCCAGACCGTCGGCCGCGCGCCCAGCGTGCCCACGGGAGGCGGATCGGTCAGGGCCACCTCTTCCCCGGTGCTCACGTCCATTACGCGCCAGGCGTCGTAGGCGGTCTCCAGCCAGTACAGCCAGTTGCCCAGCAGGTAGGTGTCCCGGTTGTTCTCCTGGGTGAGCAGGTTGCCGGACTCCAGGGAGTAGACGATGTAGGGAGGGTAGGCGCCCTCGGTGTAGGAGGAGCTTTCCGTCCCGGTCAGCAACGCATCACCGCTGATCTGCTGGAAGCAGTCGTAGCCCAACTGGTGCGGATCCTTGCGGACGACGGCCAGCGATTCGGTGTCAATCGCCCAGGCGCGGCAGGCTCCCCCAAGTCGTCCGGTCGCAACGCCCAGACGCGTGCCATCCTGGTTCAGCGCCGCCGCCCAGTTGCCGAGCGCGGTGCCCACGGCGGCGTCGACGTCGAGCGGCAGGGCGCCGACCACGGTCGCGGCGCTCAGATCCACCTTGACCACGTGGGCCTGCCAGGCAGAGTCCTGCGCCACTCCGGTACGGACGGCGGTGACAACCACGTAGCCGTAGTGGGCGGCGGCGTCGACCACCATGATCTCGTCGCTGAGGATGCGCGCCGGTCCGGGCTGTTCCGCCAGCGTCCGGTACGTCTCGGCGGAGTTCATGGCGACCAGCTTCATGGCGTCGGGCTCGGAGGCCTCGGCGGTGAAGTACCAGTACTGTCCTGCAGTCGGATCTCCATACCACCAGGTTCGTGAGCCGCTGCCGACCAGGTAGCGGTCGCGGAGCCAGGTGAAGGACTCGGGCCGGAAATCGGAGCCGGGTAGCGGGCCGGCGTCGGCGAATGCGATCGGAATGCTCGGCGCAGGAGTTGCAGACGACGCCGCGGTCGCCGTGCCGGCGGCGGCTGTGGGGGCGTTGGACGGCGTCCCCAAACGACACGCGCTCAGCAGCGGCAAGGCGGCGGTTGCCAGTAATCCAGTGAGAAAACGACGGCGTTTCATGGGTGTCCCTGGGATGAGTGAAGGACTCATCTCGATTCTATATCGCGACGATGCTGGTGTGGACTCGGCCGTGGAGACGCAGCGCCACGGAAGCGGAGCGCCACTTCTACCGATCTCGGTGAGGGGAGGAGACGGGCCGGGTGGGCGGGATGCACGCCACACCGCGCCCCGGGAGCCGCCGCATACACTTGGGCGGGCCTCGCCGCCGCCCCGCGGGCGCGGCGCCGGGCCATTCAACCGTAGTCACCAGAAACGAAGAGCAGTGAACGCACGCCCCCTCAACGTAGCCGTCATCGGAGCAGGCCCCGCCGGTATCTACGCCTCGGACATCCTGTCGAAGTCGGGTCTGGACGTGAACATCGACCTGTTCGAGCGCCTCCCCGCCCCCTACGGGCTGGTGCGCTACGGCGTCGCCCCCGACCACCCGCGCATTAAGCAGATCATCGTGGCCCTGTACAAGATCCTCCAGCGCGGAGACATCCGCCTGATCGGCAACGTGGAGGTCGGGCGCGACATCAGCGTGGATGAGCTGCACGAGCACTATGACGCCCTGATCTTCTCCACCGGCGCCGACACCGACGCCCCCCTGGACATCCCCGGCATCGACGCCCCGGAGTCCTTCGGCGGCGCCGACTTCGTCTCCTGGTACGACGGCCACCCCGACCACCCGCGCACCTGGCCGCTCAACGCCAAGGAAGTGGCCGTGATCGGCGTCGGCAACGTGGCCCTGGACATCTCCCGCATCCTGGCCAAGCACGCGGAGGACCTGATGACCACGGAGATCCCGGCGAACGTGGCCGAGATCCTGAAGCAGTCCCCGGTCACCGATGTGCACGTCTTCGGCCGCCGCGGCCCCGCCCAGGTGAAGTTCACCCCCTTGGAGCTGCGCGAGCTGGGCAAGCAGCCCGATGTTGACGTCACCGTCGACGAGGAGGACTTCGAGTACGACGAGGGCTCCCGCGAGGCCCTGGCCGCCTCCAACCAGCAGCGCCAGGTCGTCAAGGCCCTGGAGGGCTACGCGATGCAGGAGCCGGAGGAGCTCACCGCCTCCCGCACCATCCACATCCACTTGTTCCAGGCGCCCACCGCCGTCCTGACCGACGACGCCGGGCACGTGCGCGCCCTGCGCACCGAGCGCACCCGGCTCAACGGCGACGGCACCGTCTCCGGCACGGGCGAGTTCCGGGACTGGCCGGTGCAGGCGGTCTACCGGGCGGTCGGCTACGCCGGCAGCCCCATCGAGGGCCTGCCCTTCGACGCCGACCGGCACGTCATCCCCAATGCCGGCGGCCGCGTGCTCGGCGCCGACGGCGAGCCGCTCACCGGCATCTACGCCACCGGCTGGATTCGCCGCGGCCCCGTGGGCCTGATCGGCTCCACCAAGTCCGACGCCCAGGAGACGATCACCAACCTGGTTGCCGACGCCCAGGCCGGCCTGCTGCACGCCACCACCGACGACGTCACCCAGATCGGCCACGACGCCCTGCTCGCCCTGCTGGACTCCCGTGCGGTGCCCTACACCACCTGGGAGGGCTGGGAGCTGCTGGACGCCTACGAGCGCCGCCTGGGGGAGGCCTACGGCGAGGTGACCGTCACCGGCGGGAAGTCCAAGCCGCGTGAGCGCGTCAAGGTCGTCGCCCGGGACGCCATGACCGCCATCTCCCGCGGCACCGAGGTGCCCGACGACCTCATCGGTGAGCCCGACCCCGACCGCGTGCCGGAGCGGGTCGCCCACCGGCTTCAGGACTGACCGGCGCGGCCCGGCGGTAGGCTGGATCATCCGGGCCGAACGCCCACACTCCAACCTGCGAAAGGCGACCTCCATGCGCATCGGCGTCCCCACTGAGGTAAAGGATCACGAGTACCGCGTCGCGCTCACGCCGGCGGGCGCGGACGCGCTCGTGCGCCGCGGACACGAGGTGACGGTGCAGGTCGGCGCCGGCCTGGGTGCCGGTATCACCGATGCGGACTATCTCGATGCCGGCGCGGACATCGCCGCCGAGCCGGCCGCCGTTTGGAGCGGCGCCGAGATGATCCTCAAGGTCAAGGAACCGGTTCCCTCCGAGTTCGGGTACCTGCGCGAGGGCCTGGTGCTGTTCACCTACCTGCACCTGGCCGCCGACCGCGCGCTCACCGAGGCCCTGCTGGCCCGGCGGGTCACGGCCGTCGCCTATGAGACGGTCGCCACCGACGACGGCGGCCTGCCGCTGCTCGCCCCCATGTCCGAGATCGCGGGGCGACTCGGGACGCAGGTCGGCGCCGACGCCCTGCTCGCCCCGAACGGCGGCTCCGGCGTGCTGCTGGGCGGCGCCGCCGGCGTGCGCCGCGGCAACGTCGTCGTGCTCGGCGGCGGCACCGCCGGCCTGGCCGCCGCGCGCGTGGCCGCGGGCATGGGCGCGGACGTCACCGTCATGGACATCAACCCGGTCCGCATGCGCCAGATCGAGGAGCTGGCCGGTGGCGCCATCCGTACCCGGTTCTCCACCCCGCTCGACGTGGCGGGTGCCGTGGCGGACGCCGACCTGGTCATCGGCGCCGTGCTCGTGCCCGGCGCCCGCACCCCCAGGCTGGTGACCCATGAGATGGTCCGGGCGATGCGCCCAGGCTCGGTGCTGGTGGACATCGCCATCGACCAGGGCGGCTGCTTCGAGGACTCCCACGTCACCACCCACTCCGAGCCCACCTACCGGGTGGACGGCAAGGTCTTCTACGCCGTGGGCAACATGCCCGGGGCGGTGTCCTACACCTCCACCTACGCGCTGACGAACGCGACCCTGCCCTACGCCATCACGCTGGCCGACAACGGCTGGCGCGAGGCCTGCCGGGCCCGGACCGACCTCGCCCGCGGCCTGGCCACCCACGACGGCGCCCTCTACACCGCCGGTGTCGGGCAGGCGCTGGGCCTCGACGTCGCCGACCTCGCCGAGCTGCTGGCCTGAGCCCGACGGTCTCCCAGGAGCTGCACAGCGAGCGTTCATACACTCGCCGTCATGACGGGTACGAACCACCACAACGGACTCAAGACGGCGGTCCTCATGGGCGGACTGTGGGGACTGCTGCTCCTGATCGGCTGGCTGCTGGCCCGGGGCACCGGCTCGGGCGTGTGGCTGCTGCTCATGCCGGCGATCGGGGTGGTCCAGACGGCCTACGCCTACTGGAACTCCGACAGGCTGGCGGTGCGCTCCATGGGCGCCATCGAGGTCACCGAGGCGCAGCAGCCGGTCATGTACGCGGTCGTGCGTGAGCTGTCCACGGCCGCGGGGCAGCCCATGCCCCGCCTGTACGTGGCTCCCACCATGAGCCCGAACGCCTTCGCCACCGGCCGCAACCCGCAGCACGCCGCCGTGTGCTGCACGCAGGGAATCCTGCAGCTGCTCAACCGGCGCGAGCTGCGCGGGGTACTGGGCCATGAGCTGTCCCACGTGTACAACCGGGACATCCTCACCGGTTCCGTCGCCGCCGGGATCGCCGGGGTGATCTCCTCGATCGCCACCGGCATCATGTGGTTCGGCGGTGGTCGCGACCGGCGCGACGGCAACGCGCTCGTGCTCCTGCTGCTGGCGCTGCTGGCCCCACTGGCCGCGAGCCTGACCCAGTTCGCCGTCTCCCGCACCCGCGAGTACGACGCCGACCACGACGGCGCGGTGCTGACCAACGACCCGCTCGCCCTGGCCAGCGCCCTGCACAAGCTGGAGACCGGCGTGGCGGCGGCCCCCATGCCGCAGGACCCCCGCCTGGAGCCGGTCAGCGCCATGATGATCGCCAACCCCTTCGGCGGGGTGAAGAACCTGTTCGCCACCCACCCGCCGATGGCGCAGCGCATCGCCCGCCTGGAGCAGATGGCCGGCTACTGAGCCGGTTGCGCCGGTTGCAGCCCCCCATTCAGGGATGACGGGTCAGGGCTGGGGATCGCCCAGGCAGAAGACGAGGTCGTTCGTATTGGCGGTCAGGTCGATGCCGGAGTCGGAGCGGAAGTAGTCGAAGTTCCACTTGTACCAGGAGGTGTAGGCGTCATTGTCGACGCCCGCGGCCTGGCAGGCATCCTCGTTTCCGGCGAGCAGGCCCAGGTCCGTGTCGTCGACGTCCGTGAGAACCTTCAGCACGGGGTAGGTGCCGGAGGTGCACTCCGTGGTCGTTGCCTCCTCGGTGCTGGTGTCGATGCTCAGGCAGTCGCCCTCCTGCACGCCGGCCAGCGAGATGCTCGGGTCCTCGTCCAAGCCGATCATGCACAGATCCTCGTAGGTGGTGGTCGTGCCGGACACGGTGGTGCAGTCCGTGCCACCGGAGGCGGTGACCTTGTAGGCGGCGTCCTTGGCGTCGCAGTCGGTGACGTAGACGCTTGAGCTGCCGGCGGGGTCCTGGATGCACTGGCCGGCGGCGGCCTGGGAGGCCGGGGTGGGGCGGTTGAGGGCGCTCACGCCGATGACGATGCCGACGACGGCGATCGCCGCCACCGCGATGACGATGGCGAGCACGCGGCCGTGCTAGCGCTGGGGCGCGGACGGCTGCAGCGGCTGCGTCGACATCGGAACGCCCGGCATCTGTGCAGGCATTCCGGGCTGCGGCTGACCATACGGGGCCTGCCCGTACTGGGACTGGGCGCTGCTGGGCTGCGGTTCGGGACTGTAAGGGGGCCGAGGTTGCGACATGGAAACGACTCTAGGGTGTATGCGGTGCTCATGGGGCTGAATGCGACCCCGACCTCATTGCTGTGAGCAGGGTCCCATGGCGGCGATTGGCGCGCGTCGTCGTCGGCTTGCTATCCTTCCACGGCACCGAGCGAAGGCGTGGGGCGGCGATGCCGGTCCACGGTGAGCGAGGAGCCCGGCGGGTTGCCCGAGCGGCCAATGGGAGCTGACTGTAAATCAGCCGCAGTATGCTACGGGGGTTCGAATCCCTCACCCGCCACCATGGTTGCGGCGTGTACGCGCTCGCGGCCAGACCGCCCTCAGGGGCGGGACCGCGGTGAGCGAAGCCACGGGGAGCGGAGTTGCGCAGGCAAATCCGATCTGTCTAAAGTTCCGCTCGTTGCCCCGATAGCTCAGTCGGCAGAGCGTCTCCATGGTAAGGAGAAGGTCAAGGGTTCGATTCCCTTTCGGGGCTCTGATGCTGCGGGGGCCTACGGGCCCCTGACGTGTCATCTGGCGAGGTAGCTCAGCTGGTTAGAGCGCACGACTCATAATCGTGAGGTCGAGGGTTCGAGTCCCTCCCCCGCTACGCAAGTTCGAGCATGGCACCCAACGGGCTGCTCGAGGATCAGTGAGAGGAGAGTGGCGTGGCTAGCAAGTCCAGCGACGTTCGCCCCAAGATCACTCTGGCATGCTCGGAGTGCAAGGAGCGCAACTACATCACCAAGAAGAACCGCCGGAACACTCCGGACCGGCTGTCTTTGGCCAAGTACTGCCCGCGCTGCGGCAAGCACACGGAGCACCGCGAGACCCGCTGATCATGGCGGCGCGGAGCGCGCGCACTGGCCCCGACGACGAGCAGTCGCCGGGGCCTTGCTGTACCCCGATGCCCCCGTCCGCTGAGACGACCGGCGCCGCCGCCGGCCGTGATGCCGGCGGCCCCGCCGGGCAAATGGCCGCCGTTATCGCCGCGGTGCTCGCTCGCACGCGGGGCGCATACCATGCCGATGCTCATGCCGACGCCGCCTACGCCGCCCAGGTGCTCCTGCCTGCGGTCCTGGCGCTGGACCGGCTGGCCGACCGCCTCGCCCGCGGCGCCACCGGACGGCCGGGCAGCACGGGGAATACCGGTCTGGCCGGGCTCATCCACCGCCGCTGCCGTTTGGCGCCCGCCAGCACAGACGTGCCCGAACTCGCCGGGGCCCCTGGGGACGGCCGGGCCGCCGAGGAGACCGCGGTTGCTCTCGCCCGTGTCGCCCGCGGCGGCTGGGAGCTGATTCGCGGCACGGTTCGCATCACCGACGCCGGACCCGCATGGGCCACCGGCGCCCTGGTAACCCACGACCTGGCTCGCCGCACGGCGGCACCCACCACAGTCGACAGCGGCGCAGACCCGGAGCCGTGCCTCGACGGCGCCGGGCGACTCGTCCTCATCCTCACCGCCGCCGACCTGCGCGAGTGGGCCCGGGCCACCGGTGACCACAATCCCGTTCATATTCGGCCCGGGGCGGCTCGCCGAGCCGGGCTACCGGCGGGGGAGGGGGATGTCGTCGCCCATGGGCTGCTGCTGGGGGGCCTCAGCCTCGCACTCTTCCCCGCCGCCGGAGCGGTGGACCTGCGCTTCACCGGGGCCGCGCCGCTGCGGGCGGACGGTGCGATCAGGCTTCACGCCCACGCCGACGGCGGCCTCAGCGCCGGTGCGCGCACCGTCCTAGCGCGCCGCTGAGCCGCCCGACTCCGCAGGCGGGGACCACAGATCCGTCCAGGTCACCCCCAGGCGGGCCAGCAGGCGGCGCAGCAGCGGCAGGGAGATGCCTACCACGCCGTGCGGGTCGCCCTCGACCCCGTCGATGAAGGCGCCGCCCAGGCCGTCGATGGTGAAGGCGCCCGCGCACCACAGCGGCTCCCCGGAGGCGACGTAGGCATCGATCTCGGCGTCGCTGGGGGAGCCGAAGTGCACGACGGTGGAGGACACGCCCTCGGCGGTGGCGGCATCGCGTGCGCGCACCACGCAGTGGCCGGTGTACAGGGTGCCGCTGCGCCCACGCATCGCCAGCCAGCGCTCGCGTGCCCGCTGCGCCGTCCCCGGCTTGCCGACCACGGCCCCGTCGAGTTCCAGCATGGAGTCGCAGCCGACGACGACCAGGTCCGGGTCCCGTTCCCGTGCGGCGAGAGTCGGGTCGGCCGCCACGTCGAGCGCCTTGGCGCGCGCCAGCGCCTGCACCTGCTGCGCGGGCGTGGGGGCCGGGGACCCTACGGCCGCGTGCGCCGCCGCCAGCTCGGCCAGGATGCGGGGCTCGTCGACGTCGGAGACCCGCACCTGAGGTTCGACGCCGGCCGCGCGCAGGGTGGCGAGCCGACCGGTGGACTGTGACGCCAGAACAAGCACGGCCTCCAGCCTACTTGCCGAGATCGGTAGTAGTTACGTGCCGAGATCGGTAGATATGGCGGGGTACTCCCGTAGGCTCGCCCCGTGAGCACCCGTTCGCCTTTCAGCAGGCTTGAGGTCGTGGAACGTACCGGCTCGACCAACACGGACCTGAGACGAGCCCTGACCGGCCCAGACGGCGCGCTCGACCCTGCCAAGGCCGCCGCCTGGCCGCACCTGTCCGTGCTGCGCGCCCTGACGCAGACCGCCGGCCGCGGCCGCGGCGACCACGCCTGGACCACACCTCCCACGGGAGCGTTGACCGCCTCGATCGTGGTGCGGCCCCTCGTCCCCGCTTTCCGGCTGGCCTGGCTGCCGCTGCTCGCCGGCCTCGCCGTCGCCCGTGCGCTCGCGCCCCGTCTGGAGTCCGTCGGCTGGAACGTGGCGACCAAATGGCCCAACGACGTCATCGCCCTGCCGGCCCCGTCCACGACCGCGCCGGTCACGGTGCCCGGCTGGGGAACCAGCCGCAAACTGGCCGGCATTCTCACTGAGCTGGTGGCCCCTGGCGTGGGTGGGCACGCGCCGGACTCCGGCACCGCCCCGACCGACCGGGACGAGGCGGCCGCCGTCATCGTCGGCATTGGCGTCAACCTCGCCCAGAGCGCCAGCCGGCTGCCCGTTCCCTGGGCGGCCTCCCTGGCCTCGCTCGGTGTTCCCGCAGGTGCTGTGTCGGCCGGGCTGCTGCTGGAGGACTGTGGGCGCCACCTGGCCGATTTGGTGACCGCTTGGGAGAGCGCCGACGGCGATCCCGGCGCCGACGGCGGCGCGCTGGGGGCGCAGCTGCGGGGCGCCTGCGCCACGCTCGGGCAGGCCGTGCGCGTCGCGGTCCCCGACGGTGAGATTACCGGCGTCGCAGTCGACCTGACTCCGGGACTGGTGGTGCGGGTTGACGATGATGCAGGCTTCCGCCGCGTGGTTGTCACCGCCGGGGACGTGACCGCGTTGCGCACCGCGAGGTGAGGTGGTGGCGACCGCCGCAGTGGAGACGGAACTTGGATGCGCAATCACACAGATTGTGCCGCAGATTGATCACCTGTATGTGATGTGCGCTACTCTTGCGCGGTGACTGCCCAACAGACACCCGACCCGCGCACCCCCGCAGGCGACCTCGACCCCGCCGGCGGGTCCACAGCGGGCGCGCCGGCGGACAAGGTGTTGGGCACGGTCCGCGGTCACGAGCAACGTCTGCTGCAGGGGGCGCCCGGCCTCAGCCTGCGCGAGGTGGCCGTCCACGCCGGCACCGGGCTGGATCTGGCCCGGCGCTTCTGGCGCGCCATGGGCTTCGCCGACGTCGATCCCGATGAGGTTCACTTCACTGAGCAGGACGCCGTCGCCCTACGCACCGTTGCCGACCTCATCGACGACAACGACGACGGCCTGCCGTCGGCCGAGGCGCCCGGGGGCGGGCTCGCCGCCAGCAGTGTCCTGGAACTGCTGCGCGCCCAGTCCTACACCATGGACCGGTTGGTGCTCTGGCAGTTCGAGACGCTCGTCGCGGACATCTCCCAGCGCCTCCACCTGGATGACACCGCCGCCCGCCTGGTCGCCCTGGATCATATCGACGAGATGATCGACTCCCTGTCCGGACAGCTGGTCTACGTGTGGCGCCGGCACCTCGCCTCCCTGCTGGACCGCACCGACTCGGAGGTCTCCCGCCGCGGTCGCGAGGACGCCGGCCCCGACTACTACCCGCTGATCCGTTCCCTGGGGTTCGTGGACATCGTCTCCTTCACCCAGCGCGCCCAGACCATGGGGCGCCTGGAGCTGTCGGAGATGCTCGACGACTTCGAGTCCACCGCCCGCGACGTGGTCACCTCCCGCGGCGCCCGTGTGGTCAAGACCATCGGCGACGCCGTCATGTATATCGCCGACGACCTGACCACCGCGGCGGACGTCGTCACCGCGCTCGTCGAAGAGCTCCAGTCCGGCCCGGAGATGATGCGGGTGCGGGCCAGCCTGGTGCAGGGACGGGTCGTCTCCCGCTCCGGCGACGTATTCGGCCCCCCGGTGAACCTGGCCTCCCGGCTCGTCGACACCGCGGAGCCCGGCGGCATCCGCATGGACGAGGCCACTGCCATGGAGATCCTCAACGGCCCGGACGCTCACCGTTACACGATTCACCCCTGCCACGAGGTGGTTGCCAAGGGACTGGGAAACGTCACCCCCTGGGCACTCGCCCTGGCCTGAGAGGCGACACCTCCTGCCCCCGGAGGATGACGCCTCCCGCCCTGGTCGCATACGATCCGGGGCATGACGACTGTGCTTCTCGTTGAGGACGACCCCGCCATCTCCGAGCCGCTCGCCCGCGCCTTCGGCCGTGAGGGCTACGAGGTCCACGCCCACGGCACGGGCAAGGGCGCGCTCGAGGACCTGGACGGGGCGGACATCATCGTCCTCGACCTCGGCCTGCCGGACATCGACGGCCTCGACGTGGCCCGGCGGGTCCGTGCCCAGGGGCTGACCATCCCCATTCTCATGCTCACCGCCCGCAGTGAGGGCACCGATCTGGTAGTCGGCCTCGACGCCGGCGCGGACGACTACGTCACCAAGCCCTTCCGCCTGGCCGAGCTGCTCGCGCGCGTGCGCGCCCAGGTGCGGCGCGCCTCCGGCGAGGCGATCGAGGACGAACTGGTCGCCGGCAACATCCGCGTCGACGTCGCCGCCCACCGTGCCTTTGCCGACGGTACGGAGCTGCAGCTGACCACCCGTGAGTTCGAGTTGCTGCGCGTGCTAGTGCGCGGGGTCGGCCAGCGGCTGTCCAGTGAGGACATCCTCAAGGAGGTGTGGGGCGAGGACCCGACCGGCACCGAGCACACCCTGACCATGCACATCACCTGGCTGCGCCGTAAGCTGGGCGACGACGCCGACAACCCGGCGCTGCTGATCGCAGACGAAGGGGGCTACCGGTTGGCGGTCTGAGTCGTCTGAATCCGGTCGCCGAAGAAGGCAGGAGCAATGCGACGCCGAGCGATGCAGATGACCATGGCGGCAGTGTCCGTTGCCGTCATGCTCCTGGGGGTGCCGCTGGGCGGGGCGTGGATCGCCGTCGCCTCCCGCGCCTCCTCCGACAGCGAGGATCACCTGCGAGTCATCTTCATCGTCGTGCTGACCACCGTGGCCCTGGCCGCCGTGGCCCTTGTGGCCGCCTACATCGTGGCGGCCAAGGGGTCGCGCCGCATCAGTGCGCCCCTGATCTACCTGGCGGCCGAGGCCGAGCAGCTTGGCTCCGGCCAGGTGCGTCCCCGGCTGCGCAGCAGCGGCATTGAGGAGATCGACCTGGTGCAGGCGGAGCTGGTGCGCAGCGCCGAGCGCGTCGCGGGCCGCATCGCCGCCGAACGGCAGTTCGCCTCCGACGCCTCCCACCAGCTGCGCACCCCCCTGACTTCGCTGAACCTGCGGCTGGAGGAGATCGAGCTGCTGTCCACCCAGGAGGAGGTGCGTGAGGAGGCCCGGGCCTGCATCGAGCAGGTCGACCGGCTCACCGGCGTCGTCGAGGACCTGCTGCGCATCTCCCGGCGCACCGGCGGCGGCACCACCGAGGCCCTCCACCTGACCGACCTGTTCGACCAGCAGCGCGAGGAGTGGGAGCCCGCCTTCCACGACGCGGGACGCGAAATCACCTTCACCGACGAGATCGGTATGCCGGTGCTGGCCACCCCCGGCTCGCTGGCGCAGGTGCTGGCCACCGTGATCGAGAACTCGCTGCGCTACGGCGGTGGCACGACGAGCGTGTCGGTGCGCAGCGCCAACGGCGGGCACGGGGTCTTCATCGACGTCGCCGACGAGGGCGAGGGCGTGGCCGAGGACATCGCCCCGAACGTCTTCGAGCGCAATGTCTCCGGGCACGGCTCCACCGGCGTGGGTCTGGCGCTGGCCAAGGACCTGGTGGAGGCCGACGGCGGGCGCATCGAGCTGTCTCAGCGCAAGCCCGCCGTCTTTTCGATTCTCCTCAACGCGGTGCCCAAGTCGCTGGACCCCAACAACGTGCTGCCCCGGGGGGCGCTGGTGAGTGTGGGGCGGCGGCGGCGGATCTGAGTCGACGCCTTACTCGGCGACCTCGACGGCGATCGGCTCGGAGGACTTGCGGCCCGAGCCCAACTTGTTGCGCAGGGCGGTGATAAGCATTGGCGCCACCGACACGAAGACGATCCCCAGGATCATGACGTCGATGTTCTCCTGGATCCACTTGATGGACCCGAGGAAGTAGCCGAGCCAGGTGATGGCGAAGGCCCAGAACGTGGCTCCGAGCACGTTGAAGCCGAAGAAGTGGGAGTAGCGCATACGGCCCACGCCGGCCATCACCGGGGTGAAGGTGCGCACGATCGGCACGAACTGGGCGAGCGTGATCGCCTTGCCGCCGTGCCTGGCGAAGAAGGTAGAGGTGCGTTCGACGTACTCCTGCTTGAACAGGCGCGAGTCCTCCCGGTTGAAGATGGCAGGCCCGGCCTTGCGGCCGATGGCATAACCGGTCTGGTTCCCGATGATGGCGGCGATCCACACCAGGGGCGCGGCCACCCAGATGTGCACGCCGACGGCGCCGGTGGCCACGAACATCCCCAGCGTGAACAGCAGGGAGTCCCCGGGGAGGAAGAAGCCGACCAGCAGGCCGGTCTCGGCGAAGATGACCAGCATGACGCCGACGATCGCCCAGGGGCCGAACCACTCGACGATCTTGGTGATGATGTTGGCGGCGTCGAGCCATTCAGGGCCGAGACCGGGAGCAGGCATAGCAGGCAGCGCAATCACGCCCTCAGCGTAGGAACAAAACCTGGGTGCGCGCCGAGACGGGCGCCGCATCCCGGCTGTGGAATCGGGCACGCGCATGTGAGCCCCATGGCTTGCTGCGCCTCGGCGGGGGTGGGCCTCGACGTCCCGTGGAAGCCTCCGGCCGCCGTCCCGGGCCGATGCGTCAGCGGGACTCGACGCCGGCGCCGCCGGTGAAGACGACGTAGTGGTAGAAGAAGAAGCGGAAGGCTGTGCCCAGGGCGAAACCGACCACGTAGGCGGAGATATTGTCCGCCAGCGGGCCGGTCAGCTGCAGGATGTGATGGGTGAACAGCAGGCAGAACTGGGTGATCAGGATGCCGCCGGCGTTGGCGAAGGCGAACAGGAGCGCCTCCCGGGCCGTGCTCTCGCGGGTGCGGCCGCGGTAGGTCCAGGACCGGTTGGCCACCCACGAGAAGCAGGTGGCTACACAGGCGGAGATCACGTTGGCGGTGTTCGGGTGTCCGGCGAGGACTCCCATCGGGCCGTGCTGGAGCAGGTTGAACAGGCCGGAGTCGATGACGTAGGCGAGCGCGCCGACCAGCCCGAACTGGGTGAACTCCTGCAGCCAGGCGAGCAGGCGTGTCATGAGCGTGGCCGGGGCGCCGGTGCCTGCCGCGGGTGCGGCCGCGAGGCGCCGCGTCTCCTGGCCGGGACTCGGGGTCTTCGATCCGATGCCGGCGGGCGCTGCCCCGTCGGGAACCTGCACCGACGCGCCCATGTCAGCGGCCACACCCTCCGGTCTCATTTCTGTCACGGGCACGATTCTACGGCACCCAGGTGACGGCACTGTAGCCGTCCCATATCCAGCTGATCCAGAACACCTGCCCGACGACGCCCGCGACCAGCAGCGCTGAGCGCACCCGCGGCGTCGTCCTCGCGGCCAGCGCCCACCCCACCGGGGCGAGTGGCAGCAGCAGGCGGAACACCGACGTGGTCGGATCGAAGAAAGCCAGGAGGTACAGGGAATAGCCCACACACCACAGCCACGCCGGTGCGCCCAGTCGCCGCAGCGAGGGCGCCGACAGAACGAGCCCGCCCACAACCACGACGCCGACCAGCAGCACCCAGCCCAGATGATCGCCCACCCACCACTGCCCGCGTGTGAGCCACGGCAGCAGTGGCGTCAGGGCGCCGCCCCGCCAGGAGGTCTCCGTGGCGGTGTAGGCGTCGGAGCGGCCGGTCACCACCCAGGCAATCAGCGGCCAGGCCAGGGCGCTGGCCGCCGCCACGCCCGTCAACCCCAGCAGGCGCAGGCCCTTGCCCCGAAGCGGCGCCTCGGCGTCTCGGCGAGCACGCACCGTCTCCCACAGCCACCACAGCCCCAGCGTCGCCGTCAGCGGCACGCCGAGCGGACGGGCGAAGGCGGCCACGAGCACGGCCGGCGCCGCCGCCAGGAAACGGCCGCGCTCAGCCAGCAGGAGCGCCAGCGCCGCAGCCAGCAGGCCGAGTGATTCGGCGTAGGGCAGTTGCAGCACCACGGCGCACGGCGAGCACCAGACCAGCGCCACCGCCCACAGCGAGGTCTTCATCCCCACGCGGGGTGCCAGCCAGCGGTCCATGACCAGTGCGGCCAGCGCCGACGCCACCAGCGACACGACCGTGGCACAGGCGTAGAAGGACCAGCCCGTCCAGGTCAGCGCGGAGGCCAGCAGCGGCAGCAGGGGCATGAAGGCCCAGGCGTTCTGCTGCACCGCGCCGTCCGCGCCGGTCGGCAACTGCGTCGGATAGCCCTCACGCACAATCCGCTCGTACCAGCCGGAGTCCCAGAAGGAGGCCTGCTGCATCCAGGACGGCGCCGCCGGAGCCCACACCGTGGCCCCGGTGTCCTGAGCGCCCAGACGCAGCAGCAGGAGGGAGAGTGCCGTTGCCGCCCCCCACACCAGCAGCACCTGGCTCCGGTGCGGCAGCGCGCCGGCTCGCCGACCGGGCCGGGCCGCCGCGTCGGCGGGGGGCGAGTCGGCGGCAGGTGCGGGCATGGGGGAGCCGTTGGCAGGCGCGGGGGCTGCGGAGGGAGCGGACACGACGCCAGCGTACGGCTCCGCTGCGCACCGGCGCCGGTGCCCGCATGAGTGACATGCCGAGGCCGGCACAACCGGCGTGTCGGGACCGGCCGAAGCCGGGCGCGGCGTCAGCACCCGCCTGGCGCCTGGCGGACCGGCTGGCGGACCTCCACGACGGCGCGTCGGCCACACCGCTAGGCTGATGCCGTGAGCGCACCCATTCTCGCCGTCATCGGAGGTGGCCAGCTGGCCCGCATGATGCAGGAGGAGGCCTCGGCCCTGGGCATCCACCTGCGCACTCTGGTGGAGGCGAGTGACGGCTCGGCCGCTCAGGTGACGGTCGATGCTCCGGTGGGACGGGCGACGGACGCCGACGCCGTGCGCGCCCTGGTGGCGGGCGCGCGGGCACTCACCTTCGAGCATGAGCACCAGGACTCGGTGCTGCTGTCCCGGCTGCAGGCCGAGGGCGTGCGGGTGCGCCCCGCCCCGGAGGCGCTGGAGCTGGCCCGTGACAAGCTCGCCATGCGTCGCGCCGTCGACGCAGCCGGTCTGCCGCAGCCGGCCTGGGCCGAGATCGCGGGAGACGCGCAGGAGATGCGTGCCCAGGTGCTCGCCTTCGCCGCCGCCCACGGCTGGCCCGTGGTGCTCAAGACTCCGCGCGGCGGCTATGACGGGCACGGCGTGCTCATGCTGAACTCCGCCGCCGACCTGGACGACGGCGACGCCTCCGTGTGGCTGAAGGCGACCGCGGACGCCCGCGCCGGACGCGCCACCATCGGCACCGGCGGTGGCGGCAGCCTGGGCGGCGGTGCCGTAACCAGCCTGCTGGTGGAGGAGGCGATTCCCTTCACCCGGGAACTGGCGGTGCTGCTGGCGCGCCGCCCCTCGGGTCAGATCGCGCTCTGGCCGGTGATCGAGTCCGTGCAGGCGGACGGAATCTGCGTGGAGACCGTCGCTCCGGCGCCCGGCCTGGACGCCGCCGCCGTCCAGCAGGCCGAGCACATCGGCCGCACCATCGCCGAGCGCGCGGACGTGACCGGGGTGCTGGCCGTGGAGCTGTTCGCCGTCGAGGGCTCCGCGGCAACCGGCCTGTACGTCAACGAGTTGGCCATGCGCCCCCACAACTCCGGTCACTGGACCCAGGACGGCGCCGTAACCAGCCAGTTCGCCCAGCACCTGCGCGCCGTCCTCGACCTGCCGCTGGGGGCGACGACGCCGACCGCCCCGGCCACCGTCATGGTCAACTTCCTGGGCGGGGAGCGTCAGGCGCCCGCCGACGCTCTGACCCGTGCCCTGGCGCTCGAACCGGAGGCGCGCATCCATCTGTACGGCAAGCAGTGGCGGCCCGGGCGCAAGCTCGGACACGTCAGCATGACCACCACCGCCACGGACCCGGAGGGGATCGCCGCCGTGCGCGAGCGACTGCGCGCCGTCGTCGCCATGCTGCGCGGCGAGGCCTGAGCGGGCCGCAGATCGGGACGGCATAGGCTTGGTGCGTTCGCCACCGCGTCGCGGCCGGTGCGGGCTGGCGGAGCAAGCGGCAGATTTCAACCCAGGAGCAGCCACGTGAACAACCAGCAGGACCAGCAACCAGTCGTCGGCATCGTCATGGGCTCGGACTCCGACTGGCCGACCATGCGGGCCGCCGCGGAGGCCCTCGACGCCCTGGACGTGCCCTACGAGGCCGACGTCGTCTCCGCCCACCGCATGCCCGATGAGATGCTCTCCTACGGGCGCGAGGCGGCCGGGCGCGGCCTGCGGGTCATCATCGCCGGGGCCGGTGGCGCCGCCCACCTGCCGGGCATGCTCGCCGCCGTGACGGAGCTGCCCGTGATCGGCGTGCCCGTGCCGCTGAGGTACCTGGACGGCATGGACTCGCTGCTGTCGATCGTCCAGATGCCCGCCGGTGTGCCGGTAGCCACCGTATCCATAGGTGGTGCCCGCAACGCGGGCCTGCTGGCCGCCCGCATCCTGGGTGCGGGGGAGGGGACCGAGGCGCAGCGCCTGCGCACCGCCATGCGCGCCTTCCAGAGCGAGCTCGCCGATATGGCTCATGCCAAGGGGGAGGCCCTGCGTCGGGAGGTCGCCGCCCGCGACTGAGGCCGGCGCCGGAGCGAGTCCGGCCCGCCGTGAGCCCATGTCGGTGCCGGCGCAATCAGCGCCGGCCCGGCGAGTCGGACCTTGGGCACATACGGGGTGGCGGCATCGCCGGTACGATCGCCCCATGAGCATCCTGGTTGCGGGAGGCGCCGGATACATCGGTGCCCACGTTGTTCGTCTGTTGCAAGAGCGTGGGGACGAGGTCGTCGTCGTCGACGACCTGTCCTACGGAACCCCCGGCCGTGTGGGAGACGCCGAGCTGGTCGAGCTCGACGTCGCCGCCGGCAATGCCACCGAGGTCCTGACGGATCTGATGGACCGCAAGGGCGTCAAGGCGGTCATCCACTTCGCCGCCCGCAAGCAGGTGGGCGAGTCCGTGGCTCGGCCCGCCTGGTACTACCAGCAGAACGTGGGCGGCCTGGCCAACATGCTGCTGGCCATGGAGCAGGCCCGCGTGGAGCAGATGATCTTCTCCTCCTCCGCCGCGGTATACGGCATGCCGCCGGTGGAGGTGGTGCCCGAGGACATCGACTGCCACCCCATCAACCCCTACGGGGAGACCAAGCTCATCGGCGAGTGGATGATGGCGGACTGTGAGCGCGCCTGGGGGCTGCGCTGGGCGGGGCTGCGCTACTTCAACGTCGCCGGCGCCGGCTGGGACGACCTGGGTGACATGGCCACCCTCAACCTCATCCCCATGGTGATGGACCGCCTGGCCCGCGGCGAGTCCCCGAAGATCTTCGGCACCGACTACCCGACCCCGGATGGGACCTGCATCCGCGACTACATCCACGTGCGCGATCTGGCCAGCGCCCACATTGCGGCGCTGGACCACCTGGCCGGACAGCAGGAGATGCGCGAGCACGTCTTCAACGTCGGCACCGGCAGGGGCTCCTCGGTGCGCGAGGTGGTCTCCAAGGTCATCGCTGCCGTCGCCGCCGCCACCGGCCACGAGGTGCAGCCCGAGGAACTGGACCGGCGTGCCGGCGACCCGCCGCAGCTGATCGGGGATGCCACTCGGATTCGCGAGGTCCTTGGCTGGGTGGCAGAGCACGACCTGGACGACATCGTCTCCTCGTCCTTCTCCGCCTGGCAGGCAGACCCCGACCGGCCTCACTTCGGCTGAGCCCGGCCCGGGCCCGGGACGCCCCGCGCCTGCAACGCTTAAGCCACCGCCCCGCGCCGCACCCGTTTGGGAGCGGCGCGGGGCGAGGTCCATCAGGACTGGTTGAAGTCCTCGACCGTAAGCTCGCCCTCGCGCAGCCTGGCGAAGAAGTCGGGGGCGGTGGTGTCCTCAAGCAGGACGGCGGCGCCGATGCCTCCCGGCTCGTAGTCCAGGCTGGCGATGGGCGGCGCCCCGGTCAGGCCGGCGTTGGAGGCGGAGCGGAAGGCGAGCAGCATCTTGCCCAGGTCGAGCATGGAGGCGTCCTCGTCCACAGTCAGTGCCTGCGTGCCGGCGTCCACCAGCGTGTCCTGCTGCGAGAAGCTCGTCAGCGTGGAGGTCGAGACCGCCTTGGATACGACGGCGGAGATGACCGCCCGCTGTCGCAGGGCGCGCCCGATGTCGCCGGTCGGATCGGATTTGCGCATGCGCGAGTAGGCGAGCGCCTTGGCTCCGTCGACCTCCTGGCACTCGCCCTGGGAGGTGTCCCACACCAGTCCGGAGTCGGCGTCGTTGACGTCGTAGTCCAGGCAGACGTTGATGCCGCCGACGGCGTCCACCAGGGAGGACACCCCGCCCATGCCGACCTCCACGTAGTGGTCGATGGTCAGTCCGGTCAGCTGCTCCACCGTGGATACCAGCAGAGCGGGGCCGCCGTAGGAGTAGGCGGCGTTGATCTTGTTGCCGCCGTATCCGGGGATTTCCACATAGGTGTCGCGGGGCAGGGAGGTCAGGGAGGCCTGCCCGCCGGGGGCCTTGTGCAGCAGCATGATTGAGTCGGAACGGGCACCCTCGGTGTTGTCGGCGACGGCGCCGTCGGCCCGCGAGTCGGAGCCGACGATCAGCCAGGTCTCGCCGGGGGTGTCCGCCGCGCCGGACAGGGCCTCGACGCGCTGCAGCTTGGAGTTCACGTCGTGGATGAGCCAGGCCGCTCGGGCGCCCACCAGTGCCAGCAGGACGACCAGCGCCACCACCACCCAGCGCAGCAGGCGACGGCGCCTGCGCGCGGGCGGCTGCGGCGGGGCGGGCTGCGTGTGCTGATTCAGCGACGACGAGGGGACGTACCGGGCCGAGCGCGCCGGGGTGCGCGGTCTGGAGACGTTTCGGCTGCGGGCGGACGGGGCGGTCCCGGCAGGCATGACTCGGGTGGCGTCGCGGCCGCCCGCGGTCCGGGAGTCGGCGGAGGCCAACGGCACCGCCGAGGACCCCGCCCGTGCCCGGCTGCGGGAGGTAACGCGTTCGGGGGCACCGGGGGCGTTGCGCGGGGAGGCGACTGCGTCCGCAGCGCCGTGACCGCGGTCCGACGCGGCTGCTGGCCCGCCGCTGGGCGACGCCGTGGCCGCCCGCCGCGGCGTGAGCGGCTTGCGCGGCGCGGCCCCGCCGCGAGTACCGGCGTCGCCGCCATGGTGTCGGCTGGGCTGCTGCACGGACTGCTGGGCGGGTCGGCCGTTGCGCCTCGCCTGCCGGTCGGCTTGCCGGGACGAAGGACTCG
Organism: Actinomyces ruminicola; assembly: GCF_900103885.1. Taxonomy (GTDB): domain Bacteria; phylum Actinomycetota; class Actinomycetes; order Actinomycetales; family Actinomycetaceae; genus Actinomyces; species Actinomyces ruminicola. The sequence goes on along the minus strand of NZ_FNIM01000001.1, from coordinate 454,473 downwards.
CGGCGCCGGCGCGGCGACGGGGCCTACCGGTTCCGGGGGTGAATGACGGGGGAAGATCGTCGTCGTTGGTGCTCACCGCTGGCTGACCTCCTGTCCCTGCGGCTCGGTATGCGCGTCGTCTGTCAGTAGCACTGGGCGGCGGGATCCTCCGTGGTCGCATCGGCTGTCGGCGTACGGCTGTCCGCGGCGGCATCGGGCTGGTCGGATCCGGCGTCGGACTGCGTCGGCTGATCCTCCTGCGTCGCGTCTGCGGAATCGGCGTCGGACGAGGAGTCGGCGCCCTCCTGGGTGTCCCCGCGCAGGGCCTCGGAGATCGGCGTATCGGCCTTGAGCGCCGCCCAGACGTCAGCGGCCTCGTCCGTGGGCAGTGCGCGGTTGAGATCCCAGGGAGCCTCCTCGTTGGGCATGGTGATGAGGATCGTCTGGTCCATGCCGACGTCGCTGATCGACATCGCCAGGCCTGCGAGTGTGGTGAGCGAGCCGATACCCGGAGAAGAGGTCAACGAGCCCAGGGCGGCGCGGGCGAAGCTGTACAGGGCGTCGGCGTCGGTGAAGTAGTTCTTCGACTTGGCGGTTCTTAGCATCGCCGCCACCAGATTCTGCTGGCGGGGCATGCGCTGGCGATCCGAGCCGTCGCCCACGCCGTGGCGCACGCGCGCGTACTGCAGTGCGGTGGCGCCATCAAGGTGCTGGCAGCCGCTGCTCATGACCAGGCCGGTGAACTCGGTGTCGTTGATGTCCTCGTCCACGTACAGGTTGACGCCGCCGAGCGCGTCCACCGTGGTGGTCAGGCCGTTGAAGTCCACCACCAGGTACTCGTCGATGTACAGGCCCGTGAGGTCCTCAATCGTGGCGAGAGTACAGGCCACGCCCGCGGCGACGGCGGCGTCGTCGTCGCTGGCGCCGGCGCCGTTGGCGAAGGCGGTGTTGAACGGGGTGTAGGACATGGCCTCGGTGGTGCCGCCGTCGGCGGTCCGGCAGGAGGGGATGTCCACCAGAAGGTCGCGCGGGATCGAGACGATCTCGATGCGGGAGCGGTCCGCCGGGAGGTGGAGGATCATGGTGGTGTCGGAGCGCGCCACCGCCACCTCCTCGCTGCCCTCGGAGCCGTCGACGTTATTCGCCCCCGCGCGGGAATCGGTTCCCAGGATGAGGATATTGACCGGCCGTCCCTCATAGCTGTCCGTCACCTGCCGGGCCCGGTCATCGTCCAGGAGGCCGTTGATGTCCAGCGTGTTCACCTGGGACTGGAGGTCGTGGTAGGCGATGCCGACGCCGGAGACGATGAACAGCACCACGGCGAACCCGGCCAGCAGGAGCCTGCGCGCGGCGCGCCGGGTCAGATCCTTGGCGGAGTGCCGCGCATTCGGTTTGGCTTTGGCGTGGGATGACACGGCCATGATCATAAGGAACCCGTCTGTGAGGGGCTGTGAGTCTGCATCCTGCGCACGGAGGAGTCTCGGACGCTTGTCGTCGTCCCACTTTAGGGCATGCCGCCGTGGCCGTCGTGCAGACGCGGGCGCCCGGCGCGTGTAGTCTCCCACGCGTGACTGACGCAGCACCCAGACCGCCCAGCGCCTCAGCCGGGACGCCGCCGGGAACGGTTCGCGTCGTCACGGTCGCCTACAACCCCGGTGAGGAACTAGACCGCTTCCTCGAGTCCTTGCGCGCCGCCACCGCTCGGACTCCCACGATTGTCATCGCCGACAACGGCACCGAGCATGAGCGTGTCAACCGCGCCGCCGAGCGGTACGGGGCGCGCGTGGTCGGCGACGGCACCAACCGCGGCTACGGGGGCGGTGCCAACCTCGCCGCCCGCGATCTGACCGAGGACTGGCTGGTGGTCGCCAACCCGGACATTCTCTGGCGCCCGGGAAGTCTGGATCTGTTGATCGAGGCGGGTCGTGCGGAGCCCCGGGCCGGCTGCCTCGGGCCGCGACTCCTCAATCCCGATGGAACCGTCTACCCGTCCGGCCGGGCCCTGCCATCGCTGGTCGGCGGGGCCGGGCATGCCGTCCTCGGGCGTGTCTGGCCCGGTAATCCCTTCTCCGTCGCCTACCACGGCACCAACGAGGACGTCACCCACGCCGTCGGCTGGCTGTCCGGTGCCTGCCTGTTGTTGCCCGCGGCGGCCTGGAAGCGCCTGGGCGGCTTCGACGAGGGCTACTTCATGTTCTTCGAGGACGTCGATCTCGGGGCGCGCGTGGGCCGGGCCGGCTGGCTGAACCTGCAGGTTCCGGGTGCCGTCGTCGTCCACGCGCAGGGCGCCAGCTGGAAGCGTCGCCCGGAGCGCATGATCCGGGCTCACCACGCCTCGGCTCGCCGCTACGTCAGCGCCAGCCACCCGGCCGCCTGGCAGGCGCCGGTGCGCTGGGCGGTGTCCGCGGGGCTGAAGGCCCGCGAGGAGATCGCGGTACGCGCCGCCCGGCGCGGCTGAGGCCGTAAGCAGGAGTCTGTTGGCTTCGGTCGCCTACGGCGAGCGGCGTGCCTTCAGGGCAGCGCGGGCGGCGGCGGGGCGTCGTTGAGCGCCACCCGCCGGGCCAGCCGGGTGATCTGCCGCTCGCGGGCGGCATTGCGGCGGAAGGACGACAGGATCTGGAACAGGAAGGCCACCACCAGCGCATACAGCAGCAGGTCGGTGCCGCGGCCGACCCCCACCAGGTGCGCCAGCTGAGTGAGCAGGGACGGCGCCAGGATCGCGGCGATCGCGAAGACGACGAAGGCCAGCGTCAGTAGGCGGCGGCCGGCCTGATGACGCGCCCCGCCGGGCGACCGCAGCATCATCCACCCCATGGCGGCGACCGCAACGATGAGGAGGACCTGGATGATGATCTGCGAGCTCATGGCATCAAGTATGGCGGCGCGTCACGAGAACAGCAGGTCGACCAGGATATTGATGGAGTTCCACAACGACTGCCCCTTGCCCTTGGAGTACTCGGTGTAGGCGATGTGCACGGGGAACTCGCGCCACGGCAGCCCGGTGGCGCCGAGCTGGCGGACGATCTCGGAGGCGTGGGCCATCCGGTTCTGCCGCAGGTCGAGCTGCTTGGCCGCGTCGCGCCGGATCACCCGTAGACCGTTGTGCGCGTCGGTCAGGTGCATGCCGGTGGTGCGCGAGGCGGCCACCGCCGCGGTCTTGAGGATCAGCCGCTTGAGCCGGCCCACGGGGGAGGGCCCCTCCAGGAACCGTGATCCCAGTACGAAGGCCAGGTCCTCATCGCGGGCCGCCCGCACCATGGCGGCGGCGTCTGCCACCGAGTGCTGCCCGTCGGCGTCGAAGGTCACCAGGTAACGGGCGTCGGTGCGCTCAAGCACGTAGGTGATGCCGGTCTGCAGCGCCGCCCCCTGCCCCAGGTTCAGCGGATGCCGGACGACGACCGCGCCGCCCGCCTCGGCCCGCTCCGCCGAGTCGTCCTTGGAGCCGTCGTCGACGGCGACGACCAGCGGGAAGGTGCGGCGCGCCTCCTCAATGACACCACGTACCACCTGGGACTCGTTGTACAGGGGCACAACGAGCCAGGCATCGGTTATCGGGCTAACCGGCACGGGCGGCTGCGTCTGGGAGCCGTCGGTGGATGTCATCGCCGCATTCTCGCACAAGCCTGGCTTAGTATGGCGGCGCAGTGCCGCCCGATCGGGTCGGTGCCCGACAGCATGCCGCAGGCAGTGAGGAGCCGCCATGAGTCCGGCCAGTCCCGCCCGGATCGCCCCGTCCGCCGACGTCTCTCCCGATGCGACCATAGGCGACGGCTCGTCCATCTGGCATCTGGCCCAGGTGCGCGAGCATGCCGAGCTCGGTGAGGGCTGCATCGTTGGCAGGGGTGCCTACATCGGTGAGGGCGTGCGCCTGGGCCGCAACTGCAAGGTGCAGAACTATGCGCTGATCTACGAGCCCGCCCGCCTGGCCGACGGCGTGTTCGTGGGCCCCGCCGTCACCTTCACCAACGACCACTTCCCCCGCGCCGTCAACCCCGACGGCTCTCTTAAGTCGGCCTCCGACTGGGAGCCGGTCGGCGTCACCGTGGAGGAGGGCGCCTCCATCGGGGCGCGTGCCGTCTGCGTCGCGCCCGTGCGCATCGGAGAGTGGGCCACCGTGGCCGCTGGCGCCGTCGTCACCAGGGACGTGCCCGCGCATGCGCTGGTGGCCGGGGTGCCGGCTCGCCGCATCGGCTGGGTCGGGCGCGCCGGGCAGCCGCTCGTCCCCGTCCAGGAGGGCGGCGAGACGCCCGACCTCATCGAACCGACTGCCGCTGCGGGCACCCGCCGGTGGCGCTGCCCCACCACCGGCGCCCTGTACGAAGAAACACTTGCCGCCAACAGTTCCGAAAACACGATCCGGGAGGTCACCCACTGATGTCACGCGAGTTCATCCCCGCCGCCAAGCCGATCATCGGAGATGAGGAGCGGGCCGCCGTCGACGCCGTCATGGCCTCCGGCATGGTCGTGCAGGGCCCGCAGGTTGCCGCCTTCGAGGAGGAGTTCTCCGCCCAGGTGGTGGCCGGCGCTAACAGCGTCGCCGTCAACTCCGGCACCTCCGCCCAGCACCTGGCCACCCTGGCCTGCGCCCTCAAGGCCGACGGCGGCGCCCCGGAGGTCATCGTCCCCTCCTTCACCTTCGCGGCCACCGGCAACTCCGTGGCCATCACCGGCGCCAAGCCCGTCTTCGCCGATATCGACCCGGTCACCTTCACCCTGGACCCGGCCTCGGTGGAGGCCGCCATCACCGAGAACACGGTCGCCATCGAGGTGGTGCACCTGTACGGCCTGCCCGCCGACATGGGCGCGATCATGGAGATCGCCGTCCGCCACGACCTGGCGGTCTTCGAGGACTGCGCGCAGGCGCACGGCGCCGCCGTCGACGGCAAGCCCGTGGGCACCTTCGGCGCATGGGGCTCGTTCTCCTTCTACCCCACCAAGAACATGACCACCCTCGAGGGCGGCATGGTCACCACCTCCGATGCCGAGCTGGCGCGCCGCGTGCGCCTGCTGCGCAACCAGGGCATGGAGAAGCAGTACGCCAACGAACTGGTGGGCCTGAACAACCGCATGACGGACGTGGCCGCCGCCGTCGGCCGGGTGCAGCTGAAGAAGCTGGGCGGATGGACCGAGACCCGCCGCGCCAACGCCGCCGCCCTGGACGCCGGGCTCGCCGCCGTCCCCGGCGTACTCACCCCCGCCGTCCCCGACGGCTACCGGCACGTCTACCACCAGTACACGATCCGCCTGGACGGGGCCACGGCCGCCGAGCGCGACGCGGCCCAGAGCGCGCTGCGCGAGGAGTGGCAGGTCGGCACCGGGGTGTACTACCCGATCCCCAACCACCGCCTGGAGTCCCTGGCCCCCTACGCCCCCGACCTCGAACTGCCGAACACGGAGCTGGTCGCGCGCGAGTGCCTGTCCCTGCCCGTGCACCCCTCCCTGTCCGAGGCCGACCTGGAGCGCATCGTGCAGGCCGTCGCCGCCGTCGTGAAGGCGGGTGCCTGACATGGCTGAAACGAGCAAGCCCCAGGGCCCCGGCGCCCCGCTGCGCGTGGGCCTGATCGGCCTGGGATCCATGGGCCGCCACCACGCCCGCGTCATCCGCGCCACCGAGGGCGTCGAGCTGGTGGCCGTGGCCGACCCGGGTGGCGACCGCTTCGGCGTCTCCGGGGAGCTGCCGGTGCTGCCGGACGTGCACGCCCTCATCGACGCGGGCCTGGACGCCGCCATGGTCGCCGTCCCCACCGTCTACCACGAGGAGGTGGCCCTGGCGCTGGCCGAGGCGGGCGTGCCCACCATGGTGGAGAAGCCCATCGCCCACTCCGTCGAGGCCGGCGAGCGGGTGCGCGACGCCTTCGCCTCCCGCGGCCTGGTGGGCGCCGTCGGCTACGTGGAGCGCTGCAACCCTGCCCTGCGCGCCCTGCGGGAGCGGCTCGACGACGGTGAACTCGGCCAGGTCTACCAGGTCCTCACCCGGCGCCAGGGCCCCTTCCCGGCGCGCATCAGCGACGTCGGCGTGGTCAAGGACCTGGCCACCCACGACGTCGACCTGACCGCCTGGGTGGCCGGCTCGCCGTATGTGTCCATCAGCGCCCAGGTGGCCCACCGCTCCGGGCGGGAGAACGAGGACATGGTGGTCGCCTCCGGGCGGCTGGCCAGCGGGGTGATCGTCTCCCACGTGGTCAACTGGCTGACCCCCTTCAAGGAGCGCGTCACCATCGTCACCGGGGAGAAGGGCGCCTTCGTGGCGGACACGCTCACCGGCGACCTGACCTTCTACGCCAACGGCACCGTGGCCTCCGACTGGGATCAGGTGGCCATCTTCCGCGGCGTCACCGAGGGCGACGTGATCCGCTACGCCATTCCCAAGCGCGAGCCGCTGGCCCTGGAGCAGGAGCGCTTCCGCGACGCCGTGCGCGGCCTGGGCAGCGAACACGTCACCATGGCCGAGGGCGTGGCCACGCTGCGTGTGGTCGAGGCGGTGCTGACCTCCGCGGCCGAGGGACGCACCGTGCAGCTGTGAACCGGCGCGCGCTCGCTCTGGCCGCCGCGGGCACCGCTGCGGCACTCGCGGCGGCCGCCCTGCGCGCCCGCCCGCGTGGCGGAGCGCCCCGGGTGGTGCTGGCGACCCGCCTGTACGCCCCCGAGCCGGCCGCGGCGGCCCTGCGCCTGCGTGGCCTGGCCCGCGCCCTGGCCGACGCCGGCGCGCAGGTGAGGGTGCTGACCTCCACCCCGCCGGGCCTGACCGCCCCTGCCGACCCCGGCGTAACCGTGTACTCCGCCCCGGCGCTGCGCGACGAGAACGGCTATATCCGCGGCTACGCCCAGTACCTCAGCTTCGACATTCCGCTCGCCGCCCGCTTGCTGGCCGGCCCCGCGCCGGACCTGATCGTCGCCGAGCCGCCGCCCACCACCGGGGCGGTCGTGCGCGCGGCCGCCGCCCTGCGGGGCACCCCGTACGCCTACTACGCCGCCGACGTGTGGTCCGACGCCGCCGCCTCCACCGGCGCCCCCCGCTGGGTGGTCGGCGCCCTGCGGAGCGTAGAGCGGCTGGTGCTGCGCGGCGCCCGCGCGGTGCTGGCCGTCAACGACGGCGTGGCCGAGCGGGCGCGCGAGCTCGGCGCGCGGGAGGTGACTGTGGTGCCCAACGGCATCGACACCGAGGTGTTCACCCCGGTAGGCCCGCGCGCCGCCCAGGCACCGGCGGCACCGTACTTCCTGTACGCCGGCACCGCCTCGGAGTGGCAGGGGGCGGGCGTGTTCATCGAGGCGCTGCGGCGGGTGCACGAGTCGGTGCCGGAGGCGCGGCTGGTGTTCCTGGGACAGGGCAGCGACTGGCAGGCGCTCAAGGAACTGGCGGGCGGGGATGAGCGCGTGGAGTTCCGGGATCTGGTGCTGGCGGCCGAGGCGGCCACCTGGCAGCGCGGCGCGGTGGCCGCAGTGGTGTCCATCCGGCCCGGCCTCGGCTACGACTTCGCCTATCCGACCAAGATCTTCGCCGCCCTGGCCTGCGGTACCCCGGTCGTGTATGCCGGGCCGGGACCTGCCCGGGCCGACCTGCCGGCGAACTCCCTGGGCTGGGCGAGCGATTACGACGTCGAGCAGGTCGCCGCCTCCATGCTGTCCGCCCTGAAGGCGGCCCGCGTGGACGACGCGCAGCGGGCGGAGGCGGCGGAGCGCCGTCGGGAATGGGTCATGCGGCACCGCTCCATGCAGGCTGCCCTGCGCGACGCCGCCGAGGTGCTGCTGGCCGAGGTGTCGCTGGCGGACTGACACGCGACTTTGTGCTCTGATACGAGCTTTTGCACCCTGGTGTACGCCTATTTGGCGCACACCAGAGTGCAAAAGTTCGTACCAGCGTGCAAAAGCTCGTAGTAGAGGTGGGTGGCGCTAGTAGGCGGTCGGCCGAGCCGGGCCAGTCAGAGCGGTCCGGCCGGGTGCGGGCCGGTCAGAAGGTGACGGTGCCGGCGCGGGCGCGCAGCTCGGCCACCACCCGCTCGGCGGCCCGACCATCCCCGTAAGGAGCGGACACGGCCGCTTCCGGCTCGGCCGGCCGGGGCCGGGAGGCCGCATCCACCAGCGCCGCTCCGGGCTCCACCAGCACGTTCCAGCCCAGCTCCACCGTCTCCACCCACTCGGTCTGCGGCCGCACCGTGGTGCAAGGCACGCGCAGCAGAAAGGCCTCCTTCTGCAGGCCGCCGGAGTCCGTGATCACGCCGCGCGCGTGCAGGGCGGAGGCGATCAGCTCCGGGTAGGCCAGGGGCGGGTGCACCAGCAGCTGCGAGCCCGGGGCGGTGCTCACGCCGTCCAGGTCGATGCCGTGCTCCGCGCACTTGGCCACCAGCCGCGGATGCGCCAGCAGCACCACCGGATGGTCCACGCCCGCCAAGGCATCCAGCACCGCGCGCAGCCGGGCGGCGTCGTCGGTGTTCTCCGCCCGGTGGATGGTGGCCAGCGAGTAGCCGCCCTCAGCCAGGCCCAGCTCGCGCATCACCGGCGACGGCGACCCCGCCACCTGATCGCGCACCCGCAGCAGCACGTCGGTCATGACGTCGCCCACCACCACGGTGCGCTCGGCCAGTCCCTCGGCGGCCAGGTGCGCGGCACCCACGGCGGTGGGGGTGAGCAGCAGGTCGGCGGCGTGGTCGGTGAGCACCCGGTTGATCTCCTCCGGCATGGCGCGGTTGAAGGAGCGCAGGCCCGCCTCCAGGTGCGCGCTGGGCACGTGCAGCTTGACCGCCGCCAGCGCACCGGCGAGCGTGGAGTTGGTGTCCCCGTAGACCAGCACCCAGTCCGGGCGCTGCTTGGCCAGCACTCCGTCCATCGCCGCCAGCATCGCCCCGGTCTGCACACCGTGCGAGCCCGAGCCCACCCCCAGGTGCACGTCTGGCGCCGGGATGCCCAGGTCGCGGAAGAACACGTCCGAGAGCATGGGGTCGTAGTGCTGGCCGGTGTGCACGATCACGTGCTCCGCGCCGGCGGCGGCGCAGGCGTGGGCGATGGGGGCGAGCTTGACGAACTGGGGACGGGCCCCGACCACGGAGAGCACCTTCATGGCTCGGACTCTACCGGCAGGCAGGCCCCGTCAGGCGCGCCCGGAAGCCGTCGTCGGCACGGCCCGTTCCGGCGCCCGCCGCGGCAACCGATCTCGGCACGTAACTTCTACCGATCTCGGCGTGTGGGGGCGGGGAAGCGCCGACGCGAAGGGCTCGCGCTCGGATGCCCCTGGATATACTCGCCGGGTGAGTCTGCTGCTGCGCACCGTGAGGAATCTGCTGAGCGTCCTGCCTCACGACGCCGCGCGCTTCATCCTCACCTTTGCGGGCCTGTTCTCGGCGCTGTCACTGCTGGATGTCGCCGCGCTGGGGCTGCTGGCCCTCCTGCTCACCCCCCTGATGACCGGCGCCGCCTTCACCGTCCCGGTGATCGGCATGAGCGTGGGAGGAACCGACACCGTCTGGCTGCTGCTGGTGGTGTGCCTGCTCATTATCAGCAAGGACCTGCTGGCCATCGCCATCCAGCGGGCCTCCACCCGGCGCTTCGCCGGCTTCGAGCAGGACCTGGGCGCCCAGCTGCTCGACTCCTTCTTCTACGCCCCCTGGGCCGAGCGGCTGCGCCGCCACTCCACCGACCTGGTCCGCTCCACCGACGTGGGCGTGGCCTCCACCGTCTCCGGCGTGCTGATCCCCTTCACCCAACTGGCCGGGGAGGTGTGCACCTTCATCGCCGTCATGGCGGTGCTGTTCGTCGCCCGGCCCGTCATGGCGGCGATCACCGTCGCCTACTTCGGCATCGTCGCACTGATCATGTACCTGTGGGTGCTGCGCCGGGCCGTGGCCGCGGGCAAGGACAACCGCACCTACTCGGTGCGCTCGGTGAGGCTGGTATCCGAGATGGTCCACTCCCTGAAGGAGATCACCCTGCGGGACAAGGCCGCCGAGCTGGAGCGCGTGGTGCTGGCGGAACGACGCAAGGCCTCCCAGGCCCGGGCCGACCAGTCCTTCCTCGGCGCCGTTCCCCGCTACCTGCTGGAGATCGCACTCATCGGCGGCCTGGCCATAGCGGCCGGCATCGGCTACGCCCAGGGCGGCCAGGGCGAGGCGCTGTCCTCCCTGGCGCTGTTCGGCGTGTGCGGCTTCCGCATCGTCCCCTCAATTACCCGATTCCAGACGATCATGGGGCAGACCGGCTCCAACATCCCCTATGCCGAGCGGGTGCTCGCGGAGATCGAGGCCGGCCGCATCAACCGCGCCCAGCACGCCGAGATGGTCGCCGGCACCGAGCTGCCCGACGACGCCCGCGCCCTCGTGCTCGACGACGTCTCCTTCACCTACGCCGGCTCCGATAGCCCGGCGGTTGAGCACGTCTCCCTGACCCTGCCCTTCGGCTCCTCCCTCGCCCTGGTAGGCGCCTCCGGCTCGGGCAAGTCGACCCTGGTGGACATGATCCTCGGCCTGCTCACCCCCTCGGACGGGCAGCTGCGGGTCGACGACGTGCCGCTGACTCAGGTGCTGCACTCCTGGCGCTCCCGGGTCGGCTACGTGCCCCAGGAGGTGTCCCTGTTCGACTCCACCGTCGCCCACAACGTCGCCCTGTCCTGGGACACCGACTCCATCGACGTCGACCGCGTGCGCCGGGCGCTGCGCCGCGCCCAGTTGCTCGACGTCATTGAGGAGCGCGAGGGCGGCATCTGGGCCTCCGTCGGCGAGGGCGGCATGAAGCTCTCCGGCGGGCAGCGCCAGCGCCTGGGCATCGCCCGCGCCCTGTACTCCGAGCCGCTGGTCCTGATCATGGACGAGGCCACTTCCGCCCTGGACACCGCCACCGAGGCCGCCGTCACCGAGGCGGTCGCGGAGCTGTCCGGCGAGGTCACTGTCATCGTGGTGGCCCACCGCCTGGCCACCATCCGCCACAGCGACCAGGTGTGCTTCATGCGCGACGCCCACCTGGTCGCCTCCGGCACCTTCGACGAGGTGGTCGCGGCTGCCCCGGACTTCGCCCAGCAGGCGGCACTGGCCGGCCTGCTCGACGACGCCGACGAGTCGGCCGCCCGCGGCGCCGTGGGTGCCGCCTTCCGCACGAACCAGGAGGAGACCGCATGAGCCTCTCGGAGCACGACTCGGCGGGTGCCGGCGGCGGTGACGCGGTTGCCGCCCACCGCCTGCCCACCTTCAACGGCCGTGGCCCGCGCGTGGCCATGCTCGTCTACAACGACGCCCACAACGATGCCCGCGTGCTGAAGGAGGCCGCCACCCTGCGCGCCGCCGGCGCCACGGTGCGCATCTTCGCGGTCGCCCGCGCGAACTCCGGCTACCCCGAGGGCACCGTGCCGGTAGACGACGGTGTGGACATTGTGCGCGCCCGCGAGTTCGCGCTCGCCAACGTTTCCCCCCGCCTGGCGGCCCTGCGCGATCGGGTCACCGGCAGGGGCGGCGCGCCCACCGGAGCCGAGGCACCGGAGGCCCCCGCCGCCGGCAGCGCCGCCGAGACTCCGGGCACGCCGGAGAGTCCCGCGGGGGCGGCGGTGACTTCCGCAGGGGCGGCCGACGGCATCCAGGCTGAGAGGACGCCTACCGGCGCACCCCGCGCTGCCGTAGCCACTGCGGCACAGGCGGTGGCGGGCCGCGTCGGCGCGCTTGCGGCGGACGCCGCCATGCGCGCCTACAAGACCGTGTCGCTGGGGGACTACTGGCGGCGCGCCGCCCGCGCCGCCCTGGCCTGGATGCCCGACGTGGTGCACGCCAACGACGGCAACACCCTCGCCCCCGCCCTGTGGATCGTGGACCGCTGCCACGCCCGCCTCATCTACGACTCCCACGAGCTGTGGCTCCACCGCAATGTGCGCACCGACCGGCCCGTCGCCCGTCAGGTGGAGGCGGCCATAGAAAGACGCGGCATCCGCCGCGCCGACGCGGTCATCACCGTCTCGCCCTCCATCGTCGGCTGGCTCACCGAGCACTACCGCCTGGAGCGGCCCCCCGCCCTGGTGCGCAACATTCCCGCGGCCGGCCCCTTGCCGGACCCGGCACGCGGACGCCTGCACGAACTGGCCGGTCTGGCCCGCGCGGACCGGATCATCGCCTACGGCGGCCGCATCACCACCTCCCGCGGCATCGAGGAGACCATCGCCGCGCTGGCCCACCTGCCCGCCGACGTCCACCTGGCCATGCTCGGATACGGCGAGCCCGACTACCTCGCGCTGGTCTGGCAGGAGGCCGCCCGCCACGGCGTGAGCGGCCGCGTGCACCAGGTGGGGCCGGTCGCCCCGCACGAGGTGGCCGACGCCCTGTCCGACGCGGACGTGGCGGTGGTGCACGTACGCCCCACCTGCCTGTCCTACCGCTTCGCCCTGCCGAACAAGCTGTTCGAGTCCATCCGCGGCGGCCTGCCCGTGGCCGCCGCCGACCTGCCTGATATTCGCGCCGTCGTCGAGCGCTACGGGGTGGGGGAGGTGTTCTCCGGGGACGACCCGGCGGACCTGGCCGCCACCATCGCCCGCATCCTGACCGGTTCCGACCAGTACCGGGCGGCCGCGCTGGCCGCCTGCCCGCAGCTGACCTGGGAGCACGAGACCACCGCGCTGATCGGCGCCTATCGCCGCGCCCTGATGGGAGAGCGCGCATGAGCGTCCCCTCCGGCCGCACCGCCAATCCCGTGCCCGCGGCTCGCCGCCCCCGCCTGCTGATCCTCTCCTTCTCTCCGATCGCCTCCGACGCCCGCGTACTGAAGCAGGTGCGGCTGTTCACCCCCACCCACGCGGTCACCACCTGCGGCTACGGCGAGGCGCCCGCCGGGGTGGCCCGGCATGTGCGCATCCCGGACGAGCTCGTCTCCTGGCGACTGAGTCGCGGCGACCTGATCGCCCGCCGCTTCGCCCGTGCCCAGGCGCGTCAGGAGGTGGTCGCCTGGGTGCGTGCGCACCTGGAGCCCGGCGACTTCGACGTGGTGCTGGCCGACGACGCCGAGACCGTCCCCTTGGCCCTGTGGCTGCGCCCGCCCGGGGGCGTCCACGCTGACCTGCACGAGTACGCCCCTCGGCAGAAGGAGGGCGTGCCCCGCTGGCGCATCTTCGTCGCCCCCTACGTGCGTTGGCTGTGCCGCACCTACGTGACCCGGGCCGACTCGGTCACCACCGTGGCCCGGGGCCTGGCCGACGCCTACCGGCGCGAATACGGCATCCACGCGGGCGTGGTCACCAACGCCACCCCCTACCGGGAGGCGGAACCCACCCCCGTGGGGCTCCCGCTGCGGCTGGTGCACTCCGGCGCCGCCCTGCCCGACCGGCACCTGGAGATCATGGTCGACGCCGTGGGCCTGGCCAGCCGCGACGTCACCCTGGACCTGTACCTGACCCGCAACGACCCGGCCGTAATCGACGCCCTGCGCGCCCGGGCCGCCGCCCTGCCCGCCGACCGCGCCGGCCGGGTGCGGGTGATGGACCCCGTCCCCTACACCGAGCTGATAGACACGCTCGCCCGCTACGACGTCGGCGTGTTCTCCATCCCGCCGGTCTCCTTCAACTACAAGCACACCCTGCCCAATAAGCTCTTCGACTTCATCCAGGCCCGCCTGGCCGTGGTCGTCTCTCCCAGCCCGGAAATGGCAAGCGTCGTCAAGCAGTACCGGCTCGGGGCCGTCACCGCGGACTTCACCGCCGTCTCCCTGGCCGCCACCCTGGACGAGCTGACCGACGCGCAGGTCGCCGCGGGCAAGGCCGCCGCCCAGGCCGCCGCCCAAGAGCTGTCTGCCGAGCAGCAGATGACCGGCTGGTGGGACGCCGTCCTCGCGGCGGACCGGCGCGCCGCCGCCGTCGACCCGACGATCTCCGTGCCGAGCGGCCGCAGCACCGAAACGGGGGAGAGCGCATGAGGGTCCTCGCCGTCACCACCTGGTTCCCCACCGCCGTCGCACCCTCGCGCGGCAGCTTCGTGGTGAACAACCTGCACGCGATCGGCCGGGCGCACGAGCTGCGCGTGCTCCACCTGGTCTCACCCGGGGACGACGACGGCACCCGCCGCCTGCTGCACGAAGGCCTCCAGGTGCGGCGGGTCCCCATGAACCCGCAGTCCCCGGCAGATGTCGCCCGCGCCGCTCGCGCGATCTCCGCGGCCCTGCGCAGTGACGCCTTCGCCCCCCAGATCCTGCACACCATGGCCGCCTCCGCGCTGGAACCCGCGGCGCTGCTGCGGCCGCGGCCGCCCTGGATCCACACCGAGCACTGGTCAGCGCTGACCGCGCCAGAGACCCTGCCGCCGACGGGCCGGGCCGCCCTGCCCGCACTGCGCCAGCTGCTGCGCCTGCCCGACATCGTCACCACCGACTCCCAGTTCCTGGCCGACGGTGTGCGCCCGGGGCGCGGCGAGCGCGACACCCGCGTGGTTCCGTGCATTGTCGAGCCCTACCCGCCCTCCCCGCGGCGGGACCGCGCCGACCAGGCGCTGCGCCTGGTGAGCGTCGGCGGACTCATTGACCGCAAGGACCCGCTGCTGGCTTTGGATGTCGTGGCCGAACTCGCCCGCCGCGGCGTCGACGCCCGCCTGACCTGGGTGGGGGAGGGGCCCCTGCGCGAGGCCGTCACCGAGCGCGGCGCCGCCCCCGAGCTGGCCGGGCGCATCACCCTGACCGGCACCCTGGACGCCGCGGGTGTGCGCGCTGCGCTCGCGGATGCCGACATCTTCCTCGCCCCCACCCGTTCCGACAACTTCTTCATCGCCGTGGCCGAGGCCGTCATCGCCGGTCGGCCCGTGGTCACCGGCGCCAAGGGCGGCCAGGGCGAATACCTGGACCCCGCCTACTCGCGCCTGGTAAGCGCCCGCGATGCGTCCCAGTGGGCCGACGCCGTCGTCGAGCTGGATGCCGCCACCAGCACCACCCCCGCCGAGGCCATCAGCGCGACCGTAGGCGAACGCTTCTCCACCGCCGCGGCCACCCGCGGCTACAACACCGCCTACCGCGACCTGCTCGCCCCGCGGGGCGAGGCCTGGTCCGGTCACGGCAGTCGGGGGTAGACGACATGCACGAAACACCGGTCCAGGCCGCCTCGGGACGGCGTCGCCTCGGCCCCAACACCCTCGAGCGCACCGACCTCGGTTGCCCCGAGCCGCCGCCCGGCGCGCGGGTGGACGTCGTCGTCGCCTGCCACACGCCCACCCGGCCGATCGGCCGCGCCGTCGCCTCCCTGCTGGACGGCAACCCCGAGGTCGCCGTCACCGTCGTGTGCCACAACCGCCCCGCCGAGGAGATCGCCGCCGCGATCCAGCCCGCACACCGCGAGGCCGTGCGCTACCTCGAGCACACGGACCCGCGCCCCTCCGCCTCCGGCCCCTTCAACGCCGGCATGCGTGCCGCCCGCACCCCGTGGGTGTCCATCATGGGCTCAGACGACCGCCTCGCCGCGGGGGCCGTCGCCTCCTGGCTGGCGCTGGCCGAGGCCACCGGCGCCGAGTTCGTGATTCCGCGTCTGGCGCTGGGCCGCCCGACGGCGATCGTGCCCACGCCCGCGCCGCGCCCCACCCGGCTGCTCGCCCCCTATCTGCGCTCTCGCGGGCGCCGGGCCGCCCGGGTCATTGGCCGACTCGCCCGCACCGACCTTGTCGCCGACCGGCTGGCCTACCGCTCCGCCCCGCTGGGGCTGCTCAGAGTGGAGATGCTTCGGCGTACCGGCGCGCACCTGGTGGAGGGCGCCACCGTGGGCGGGGACGTCGCCATGGTCACCGGCCTGTTCGCCGCCGTACCCACCGCCTACGACGCCGCCGGGCCCGTCTACCTGATCGGCGAGGACGCCACGGATCGGGTCACCTATGACGTGCGCCCGATGTCCGAGCAGCTCGGCTTCCTGCCCGGCGTGCTCACCGCCCCCTGGTTCACCTCCCTCACGGCCGCGCAGCGGCGCGCCGTGGTGGTCAAGCTGGTGCGCATTCACGTGTTCGGAGCGGTCTACTACCGTAACCGGGAGGACATCTGGACGCCCACCGAGCGGACCGCGCTGGCGAGCATGTGCCGGTCCCTGCACTGCGCCGCCCCCGGTTTCGCGCGCGTGCTGTCGCGGGCGGACCGGGACCTGCTCGACACCTGCCTGGATCCGGACGTTCCGGCCGCCACGCTCATCCACCGCGCCCAGGCCCGCCGCCGACACGGCCGCCCCGCCACCCTGCTCACCCGCGACCCCGCCTGGCTCCTGGACCGGGAGGCGCCGCTGCGCTTCATGGCCGCTTCCCTGCTGACCAAACTGCTTCCCGCAGCGCCCGTATCCTCCGCGGCCGGCAGACCTCCGGCCCCCGACCAGGACTGAACGCCGATGCCACGCACCGCCACCGGGATCACCGGGATCGCCGCCCGCGCCGCCGCCACCCCGCCCGGACAGGCCGCGCTGGCCTCCGTCACCTTGGCGCGCCTGCGCCTGGCCATCCGCCGCGGCGACGCCGTCGGTGGTGCCATCGAGACGGCCCGCCGCGCCCGCTTCCTGGCAGACCGCGGCGAGAATGCCCACGCCCACCGTCTACTGAGACGGGCCCACGGGATCCTGTCCGGCAGGCGGGCGGCCGCCGTCGTCGCCGTCGAGGACGCCATCCTGGCCATGAACACGGGTACGCGGACGGCAACCGGAGCCATACCCCCGCACGCCCTGACCGATCTGCTCGCCCAGGCCGACGCCGCCTGGGCGGACGGCCGCGACGCGGCCGCGGAGGAACTGCTCGACATGGCCATGCGGATGATGTTCCACCCGAGCCTGCACTTCGCAGCTGTCACCTCCGCCCTGACCGCCGACCCAGCCGTCTTCCTGGCCCCGCTGCGCGCCTCTTCCTTGTGGGCTGCTGCTACCGCGCCGCTGGCCTCCCGCCGACACGGCCCCGCCCGGAAGGAGGGGCCGGAGCGGGTACTGTTCATCGCCCTCAAGAACTGGAACTTCGTGAGCGGCATCGTGGAGGACTACCGCGCCGATGCCCGTTGCGAGGTGCGAACCCTGGACCTGCTGGGCATGCCCGCCACCCCGACGCGGCGCCGGCTCCTGCACGCCCGCCTGCGCCTGGCCCGCGGAGCGGACCCCGTCGGTGCCGGCCTGCTCACCGGTGAATTCGACGAAGCGGCCACCGCCCTGGCCTGGGCCGACACCATCTTCGTGGAGTGGGGCAACGCGGCCGCGGTTTGGGCCAGTCTGGTGGCGCCGGTGCTCGCCCCGCGGGCGCGACTCCTGATCCGCGTCCACTCCTACGAGGCCTCGACCGTCATGCCGCAGCTGGTGAACTGGGCCGCTGTGGACCAGCTGGTCACCGTCGCCCCCGCGATCCGGGAGATTCTGCGTGCGAGCCTGCACCTACCCGACGCCCTGAAGGTCGTTACCATCCCCAATCGAGCGCAGTTGCAGCGCTTCGCCCTGCCCAAGGAGCCAAGCGCGGCCCGCACCCTGGCGCTGGTGGGCTGGGCCGCGCTGGTCAAGGATCCTGCCTGGGCGCTGGAGACCCTCGACTTGCTGCGTCGGAACGACCCCGCCTGGCATCTGCTGCTCATCGGCCCCGGCTTTCCAAGTCACCTGTCTGCGGAGGAGCGCATCTACGCCGACGCCGTCACCGCCCGCCTGGCCGCCCTCGGTGACGCCGTGACCATCACCGGCCGCACCGAGGTGGTGCCCCAATACCTGCGGCGCGCCGGCGTCATCATTTCCGCCTCGCGCCGGGAGGGCACTCACGAGGGCTTCATCGAGGGGGTCGCCTCCGGCGCCCTGCCCGTGTGCCGCAACTGGCCCGACGTCGCCCGCTGGGGCGGCCCGGCGGCGCTGTTCCCGGCCGACTGGGTGGTGGACACCCCGCAGGAGGCCGCCGCCCGCATCCTGGCCCTGGCCGACGACGCCGACTACCGCCGCCGCCAGCAGGAGCACATCCTGCGCACCAACGACTGGTCGCATGTCAGGGCTCACTATGATGCCCTGTTCCTCGGGGGCGATGCGGCTAGGTGAACGGGTATCCTCACAGGTGTTTGCCGCCGCCGCTGAGGAAGGAATCCGCATGCGCATCGCCGTTGTCGCCCTGGGAAAGATCGGTCTGCCCCTGGCCGTCCAGTACGCCGGAAAGGGGCATGAGGTCATCGGCGTGGACGTCAACCCCGCCACCGTCGAGGCCGTCAACGCCGCCCGCGAGCCCTTCCCCGGTGAGGCGGAGCTTGCGGACCGTCTGGCGCGGCTCGTGCCCGCCGGGGCGCTGCGCGCCACCACCGACTACGCCGAGGCCATCCCCGGGGCCGACGCGGTGGTGCTGGTGGTGCCCCTGTTCGTCAACGACGAGACCTGGGAGCCGGACTTCGCATGGATGGACGCCGCCACCCGCTCCCTGGCCGAGCACCTGACCCCCGGCACCCTGGTCTCCTACGAGACCACGCTGCCGGTGGGCACCACCCGCGGCCGCTGGAAGCCGCTCATTGAGGAGCTCAGCGGGCTGAAGGAGGGGGAGGACTTCCACCTGGTCTTCAGTCCCGAGCGCGTGCTGACCGGGCGGGTCTTCGCCGACCTGCGCCGCTACCCCAAGCTGGTGGGCGGCCTGAACCAGGCCGGCACCGAGGCCGGCATCCGCTTCTACGAGCAGGTCCTGGACTTCGACGAGCGCACCGACCTGCCGCAGCCCAACGGCGTGTGGGACATGGGCACCGCCGAGGCCGCCGAGATGGCCAAGCTCGCCGAGACCACCTACCGGGACGTCAACATCGGCCTGGCCAACCAGTTCGCCGTCTACGCAGACAAGGCCGGCTTCGACATCCAGCGCGTCATCGACGCCTGCAACTCCCAGCCCTACTCCCACATCCACCGGCCCGGCATCGCCGTCGGCGGCCACTGCATCCCCGTCTACCCGCGCCTGTACCTGTCCACCGACCCGGACGCCTCGATCGTGCGCACCGCCCGCTCCTTCAACGCCACCATGCCGCAGTACGTGGTCGACCGCGCCGAGGAGCTGCTGGGCGACCTCAAGGGCCTGCGGGTGGTGGTGCTGGGCGCCTCCTACCGCGGCAAGGTCAAGGAGACCGCCTTCTCCGGCGTGTTCCCCACGGTGGAGGCGCTGCGCGCCAAGGGCGCAGCCGTCCTGGTGCACGACCCCATGTATACCGACGCCGAGCTGGCGGACTTCGGGTGGGGGGCCTACCACCTCGGGGATGATGTGGATGTTGCCATTGTGCAGGCCGACCACCCCGAGTACGCCGCCCTGAGCCCCGCGGACCTGCCCGGTGTGCGGCTGCTGCTGGACGGGCGCCGCATCACCGATCCCGCCCTGTGGAAGGGCACCCCCCGCCTGACCATCGGCGGGGGCAAGTGACCTGGCTCCAGGCACTACCTGCCGCCGCCTTCCTTCTTAGCATTCTGCTCGTCCCCGGTTACCTGGTGGGGCGGGCCTTCGGGCTGGCGCGCCTGCAGTCCCTGGGCGGTGCCCCGGCCATGTCGGCAGCCGCCCTGGGCACGCTGAACGTTCTGTACCACTGGGCCGGGGTCCCCTGGCGCACGGTCACCGCCGTCATCGGCACGCTGGTGCTGCTGTTGCTCTGCCTGGTCGGCGCGGCGGGAGCCCGTGCCTGGACCCGGCGCCGCCACGGACGTCCGCCCGCGTCGGGCTCAGGCTGGGATCGCCTGTGCGCCTGGCTGCGGCCACCCGCCGTGGGGCCGGGGCCGTGGTGGCCACTGGGCGCGGCTCTGGCCCTGGCCGCCACCCTGTCCGGATGGGCGGTGGTCACCGGCATCGGCCCGGCGGATCAACCCATGCAGGCCTCCGACGGCGTATGGCATCTGAATGCGGCCGCCTACGTGCGTTCCCTGGCCGATGCCTACCCCATCGGCTCGCTCGCCCCCATGTACTGGGGGGAGATCCACTACTACCCGACCGGCTGGCACGCCCTGACCGCCATCGTCCCGGCGCCAATTGCGGTGTCCGCCAACCTCACCGTGCTGGTCGGGTTGGCCGTGGTCTGGCCACTGGGCTGCGCCTCGCTGCTGTCCGCCCTGTTCAGCGCACCCTCGCGGCGTGTGCGGGACGCTCTGCCCCTGCTGACCGGCATCCTCGCCTCCACCGTGGCCACGGGCCCCTTCGTACTCATGGCGACCCTGTGGCCCTATGGCTGGGCGGTGTGCCTGCTGCCCGGGGCGGTGTCGCTGGTGATGGTGGCCCGTCCCCGGCACGGCGCCCGCCGGGCGACCGCCTCACCGGCGGGAGGCCGGCTGGCCGCTGTTGTCGCGTGCCTGGGCCTGGTGGCGGTGCACGGCACCTCCGTGTTCAACCTGGCGGTTATCGGCGTGCCCGCGCTGCTGGTGGTCGGGCTGGCGGCGGTGGAGCGGCGTTGGCGTACTGGGAACCGTCAGCGGGCGGTCATCCTGGGACTGGTCGGTATGGTCCTGGTGGCCGTGTTGATCGGGGTTATCGGCTTCTGGGACCAACTGCGCATGCTGTTCACCTACCACCGCCCGAGCGCGAGCGTGGTGGCGGTTCTGCGCGAGGCCTTCCATGACTCGGCGATGATCTGGGCCGTGCGCGACGGCGGCTGGGGCGGAGCCGGCCTGACCGTGGTTGCGGCCGCCGGGGTGATCGTCTCGGTGATTCGGCGTCGGCACCGGTGGGCGATTCTCACCGCGGTGCTCGCCGTGGTACTGATGATCGCCTCCGTGTCCACCGACGGCCCGCTGCGCCTGCTCGCCTCCCCCTGGTATTTGCAGCGTGCGCGTATCGTGCCGCTGCTGGAGATCGCGGTGCTGGTGCTGGCGGCGACGGCGCTGGAGGGCTTGGCCGATACGGCCCGCTCCCGCCGCGCCGCGCTTACGGAGCCGATGCGTCCGCGCCGCCGGGAGCTAGCGATGCCTGTGGCCGCAGCGGTCCTGGTGGCGGTGAGCGTGACCGCCCTGGGCGGTACCGCCGTCGCCCGCTCCGGGTTCCATCACTACGTGATCGCCTTCTCCTACCAACCGCTGGCCACCCGCTGGCCGATGATGCTCAGCGACGATGAGGCGGACTTCATCCGTTCCTCGGCTCAGCTCCTGCCCGCCGGCGCCGTGGTCCTCGGGCAGCCCACCAATGGCTCGGCCTACTACCTGTCGCTGACCGGCACGGACGTGGTCTACCCGACCCTGCGCCGCTACACGGAGCCGGATCGCCGCTTCGTAGCGGCCCATGTGGATGAGATCCTCACGGACCCGGAGGTGTGCGTCGCCCTGGACCGGCTGGGCGCCCACTACTACTACACCGACGACGACCCGACAGAGGGCGGTGCACCCGGAGGAGCGGAGGCACCCCGGTGGTCCAACAGGCTGGACGAGCTGCCCCGCGAGGCGCTGACGCCCCTGGCCACCGACGGCGCCCACACGCTGTGGTTGATCAGCGCCTGCGGGTGGGACGAGTGAAGCGGAATCGGCGCTCAGGTCTGGTTTCATGGTGCTGATGGAGGCGAGCCTGAACATGATCTCGACGACCGCGGCGGCCAGCCCTGCTTCGCTGCTGATCGCGGCGGCCGCCGTGACGCTGCTGCTGGCGCCGGGATGGCTGCTGGCACGCAGTTGGGGAACACGGGGCATAGCCGCGGTCGGGGGCGCCCCGGCCCTGTCACTGGCCCTGCTGGGTATCGCCAGCCTGGCCGCGCAGCGTACGGGGCAGCGCTGGGAACCGGTTGCATTGCTCACCGGCTGGCCGGCCCTCCTGCTAGCAGTCGGTTGTGCGGCGGGTGTGGCTCTGCGACGGCTGCCGCTTCCCACTGCCGTTCCGGCGCGTAACAGCGGCGGTACGGCGGGAATCGAGCGACAACCGATGCAGTTGCGTGAGCGGCTGCTCCTGACGGGCGCCATCGCACTGGCGGGCGGTGTCACGGCTGTTCCGATAGCTATCGGCACGGGCACATGGGACAGCCCTGCGCAGGCCTCAGACGCAGTCTTCCACCTGTCGGCTACCGCCTTCGTGCGGGAGACCGGGACGGCGTCCTTCTTGGGCGGACTGGCGCCAATGTATGACGGGGCGAGCGTGTACTACCCCACGGGTTGGCATGCGGTTGCGGCGCTCCTGCCTGGAGATGTCGTCTCCGGAGCAAACCTACTGGTGCTGGTTCTTGCCGCACTCGTGTGGCCGCTGGGCATGGCGGCACTGCTGCGTGAGGTCCTGCCCCAATCCGGCGGCGTCCTCGCGGTCGGCACCGCTTTGTCCGGCTCGGTGATCTCACCACTGCTGCTACTCACCAGCGTGTGGCCCTATGGCATGTCGGTGTCAGTACTCCCCGGCGCATTGGCGCTGATCGTGCGCGCCGTGCGCGCGGGCAAGGTGGGGGCAAGAGTGCGCGCCGCCGCCTGGGCGCTCGCGCTGGGCGCGGTCTTCGGCGTGCTCATCGCACACGGCGCCGCGGTGTTCAACCTGGCGGTTCTAGGGCTCCCCGTGCTTGCGTCCGCCGGTTGGCCGACCTTGCGGCGTGCCTGGGGCAGGGGGATGGGGACTCGTACCGGCATCCTTGCGGTGGCGGTGCTCGCAGTCATGGCCCTGGGCGGAGGGGCGTGGATAATGCGCCGCTCTCTAGCCTCGGTTTTCAACTTTCCCCGCGGCGCCGCGAACATTTGGGAGACGCTGTTCGCGGTCGTTACCGACCACCCGCTGCTCGCTGCCTTCACCCCCTGGATTCCCGGAAACATCCTGGTCTTCGCGCTGGCCGTGTGGGGAGCTACGGCGTGGAGACGGGTGGAGGCTGCACGCGCCTGGACAGTAGGAACGGGCATCGCTCTGACGCTGTTGCTGCTCGCATCGGGGCCGGCCTGGCCACTGCGGGCGCTCGCCGGACCCTGGTACACCCAGCGGGCGCGAATCATGCCCCTACTCACGCTGGGGATGCTGGTGCTGGCAACTATCGGCGTGCAGGAAGCACAGCGGCGCTGGAGCACTGTGGCGACAGCGGCCGCAGCCGACCGGCCTAAATGGACACTACTACTGCGACGACATGTGCCCGCGACGATACTCATCGTCTCCTTGATTGCCGCACCCGGGTGGCGCTGGGGGCTGCGAACCGAACTGCTGGAAGCGATCCACGATCCGGGGCGCGCATCCTACGGGGCCATGCTGTCGGACGGTGAGCTAGAGTTCATCCGCCGCATCGGCGAGGAACTACCGGAGGACGCCGTGGTCCTGGGAGACCCGTCCAACGGCAGCGCCTACCTGTGGAGTGTCGCCGGCGTACACGTGCTCTACCCATCCCGCCCTAGACCTGCGAGCACAGAATTGGCGTGGCTCGGTGAAAACGCCGACCAGATAGAAACGGATCCGCGGGTGTGCGAGATCCTGAACCGGCACGGCGTCGACTACTACTACAGCGACGACGCCGAGCCCGATGGGCTTACCGGAGGCGTGCGTGAACCACTATGGGGGGAGGCACTGGCTCGGGTGCCGCGCAGCGCGCTGGAGGAAATCGACTCCCAGGGCGACGCGACGCTTTGGCGCATCACGGCCTGCGGTTCCGCATAGCAGCTTCGTGGACGCCGCTGCGCTGCGGCCGGGCAGCGCCCCTGGCCAGATCGCGGCATTCCTGGGAGGGTACGGGTATGCGTTCCTACCGACGCCTCACCGCCCTACTAACGCTCGTCATCGCCGCCGCCCTGGCCACCGTGACGACACCGGTCCGGCCGCTCGCGCAGGCCGCCCCCGCCGAGGCCTGCACCGCCAGTGACGACTGCTCCTTCTACCTGTCCAACTCCTTCAGGGGTGGGGCCGCGGACGCGGCCTTCGCCGTTGGCGGCAGTCCGAACGCGGTCACCGTCGGCGACTGGGACGGCGACGGCACAGACACCGTAGGCACGCGCAGCGGAGCACGTTTCACCCTGCTCGCCTCCGCCGAGACCTGCGCCAAGACCACCGTCTTCGCCTATGGGCGTGCGGGGGATCAGGTGCTGGTGGGGGACTGGGACGGCGACGGCGTCGACACCCTGGCGGTGCGCCGTGGAAACACCTACTACTTGCGCAACTCGCTGGCGGGCGGCCAGGCGGATCGGGTGATCACCTATGGGCGTGCGGGGGATCAGGTGCTGGTGGGGGACTGGGACGGCGACGGCGTCGACACCCTGGCGGTGCGCCGCGGAACGCGCTGGTACCTGCGCAATGACCTGCGCTCCGGCGTCGCCCAGACCACTGTGACCTACGGGCGCGCCGCGGACACCGCGATCGTCGGCGACTGGGATGGAAACGGCACCGACACGCCCGGCGTGTACCGGGGCGCCCGCCCCGCCCACGCCTGCAATGCCAGTGCCATCCAGAAGGAGTGGGCCGCCCGGGGCGGCGCCAACGGCTCCTTGGGCGCGGCCACCAGCGCCGAAACGATCATCAACGGCATCAGCACTCAGACGTTCCAGAACGGTCGCCTCAGCTGGACCGCCTCCAGCGGCGTCGTTGCCACCGGAACCGGCGGGCAGGCCGTCGGGGGCGCCCGCTTCGATGCGGCCATGATCATCTCCGACGCCGAGTTCTTCAATTCCGCCGCCATGGATGAGCCTGCCATCCGCTCGTTCCTGGCGGAGAAGAATCCGTCCTGCCGGGCCGCCGACGACGGCACCGCCTGCCTGAAGGCCTACCGGGCGAACACCTCTACGATGACCTCCGCATACTGCAGCACCTACCGGGGCGGCAGCAACGAGGACGTCGCCACGGTGATCGCCAAGGCCGCCACCGCCTGCGGCATCAATCCCCGGGTGCTGCTGGTGATCCTGCAGAAGGAGCAGGGACTCGTGCTGGCCACGGGCAACACGCTCACTGCCGCCCGCTACGCCAAGGCGACCGGCCTGTACTGCTCAGACACCAGCCCCTGCGACCCGACCTACGCGGGCCTGCCCTCACAGATCTACTACGCGGCCTCACGGCTCGTGCAGTACGGCGTGCAGCCGACCGCATTCACCTACCGCGCCGGTCAGGTCACCGCGGTGGCGAACAACCCGAGCCCGGGGTGCGGCTCGCAGACCGTGCCGATCCTCAACCGCGCGACGGCAGCCCTGTACAACTACACGCCGTACGTGCCCAATGCCGCCGCGCTGAACAACATGTACGGCAGCGGTGATAGCTGCTCGGCCTACGGCAACCGCAATTTCTGGCGCTACTACCGCGCCTGGTTCGGCAGCACCGGGGTGTGAACGGCGAGGGAGCCGACGCAGCGAGGCTGTGCCCGGCCGCGTTCTCACGCAGGCCGGGCACAGCCTCGCTTCACTGACGTTGCGGGTTGCGGGTCACTGCCCCTGCGCGGCGTACTTGGCCTCGACCTCCGCCTTCAGCGGACGCCACCAGGCCTCGTTGTCCCGGTACCAGTCAATGGTGGCCTGCAGGCCGGAGCGGAAGTCCGTATACCGCGGTGCCCAACCGAGCTCGGTCACGAGCTTGGAGTTGTCGATCGCGTAGCGCATGTCGTGGCCGGGACGGTCTGCCACGTGCTCATAGTCGCTGGGGTCGTGGCCCATCAGCTCCAGGATGAGCTCAACGACCTCCTTGTTGTTCTTCTCTCCGTTGGCGCCGATCAGGTAGGTCTCCCCGATACGGCCCTTCTCGATGATGTCCCACACGGCGTCGTTGTGGTCCAGCACGTGGATCCAGTCGCGCACGTTCTCGCCCGCGCCGTAAAGCTTCGGGCGCACGCCGTCGATCAGGTTGGTGATCTGCCGGGGGATGAACTTCTCGATGTGCTGGTAGGGCCCGTAGTTGTTGGAGCAGTTGGAGATGGTTGCCTCAACCCCGAAGGAGCGCACCCAGGCGCGCACCAAAAGGTCACTGCCCGCCTTGGAGGAGGAGTAGGGGGAGGAGGGGTTGTAGGGGGTGTCGGGGGTGAACTTGGCGGGGTCGTCCAGCTCCAGGTCGCCGTAGACCTCGTCGGTGGACACGTGGTGGAAGCGCACGCCGTGGCGGCGCACGGCCTCCAGCAGCGTGAAGGTGCCCACCAGGTTGGTGCGGATGAAGGGGGAGGGGTCGCGCAGCGAGTTGTCGTTGTGGGACTCGGCGGCGAAGTGGACCACCACGTCGGCTTCGGCCACCAACGGGTCCACCGTGTCCGCGTCGGCGATGTCCCCGACCACCAGATCGATGCGGTCTCCCAGGTCGGCGAGCGAACCCCGGTTGCCGGCGTAGGTGAGCTTGTCGAGCACCGTCACCTTCGAGTCTGGGTGACGCACGAGGGTCTGGTGGACGAAGTTGGCGCCGATGAAGCCGGCGCCGCCGGTGATGAGGACGTGCATGGAGTGCTCCCACTGCGCTGCTAGAGGGCGTTCGAACGATCGCAATCATGCCACAGGACTGCCCGGACGGCCGAGATCCCGATGATCCGCTCGAAATCAGGCAGGACGGGAGCGGTAGTAGTCCATTCAGCCGGGAGTTCATTGAACACCAAAGGCGTAATTACGTGCGTGTAGTTAAGTGACATGGAACAAGTCATTGACTGAACGTGAGAAATGGGAGGTAACCTGATTCTCAGATCACATGAGTCACATGTGTCTCAATGTGCGCATGCGGTTCACAGGTTTTCGCTCGGTGGCGCTGAAAGGACCCTTATGAGAGCCCGACGACTCCTCGGACTGACCGCGGTGGTGCCACTGCTCGCGGCCTGGCTCATGCCCGCGACGTCGGCGGTCGCAGACACCGCGGAGGCGGCCGCGCCCGTGCAGCTGCTCGAGTTGACCACCTCCGCCGGTGAGGCGACCGAGGTCGCTGAGGCAGGGTTGGTGGATACGGCATCGGCCGGCACCAGCGGCGGTACCGGCGTCACCCCGGCGCTCGCCTCCCGCCTGGCTGCTGTGGCCCGGGCGGCCGCCGCCGGCGGCGTGGACCCGGAGGCGGATGCCCTCCTGCTCACCGAGCCGTTGGAGGTGGATGACTTCCTGGTCGCCGGCTTCACCTGGACCGGTGCCGACGATCTTCCCGACGGTTTGGATGTCTACCTGCGGGTGCGCGAGGACGGTGTCTGGTCCGATTGGTATCTGAACGAGGCCTCCGGCGCCGGCCGCGATGACGGTACCGGCGTGGCCGGCACCGAGGAGTTCATTACCGGAGGCGCTGACGCCATCCAGGCCAGCGTCGTCGGTGATGCGGCGCAGCTTCCCGCCGGACTGCAGCTGGCGCTCATACCCGGTCGGCCAGTGGGCGAGGAGGTGCTCGACCCCGCGGACCTCGAGACCGCGGATGCCGAGCCCACTGCGTTGGCCACACCCGCGGAGGCGCCGCAGGACCCGACGAGCGGGCTGGCTACGCCCAGCCCCGACGTCGCCACGCAGAAGGCGGATGAGGTGGCCCCCCAGGGGGAGGATCCGGAACCCGCCGATACGCAAACCGCCACCGCGGAGCCAGGCGCGGGCTCCTCCGGCACGAGCGGCGGCACCTCCGTCAGCCCGGGCCTGCCCGCCGCGCTGGCGGCAGCCACAACGACGGGCGGCCTGCCCGTACCCGTGATCACTCGCTCCGAGTGGGGGGCCAACTCCTCATACATGAGCTGGTCTCCCGAGTACGCGGCGGCCAAGCATGTGATCGTCCACCACACCGCCGGAACGAACAACTACACGTCCAGCCAGTCCGCATCCATTGTGAACGGCATCTACTACTACCACGCGGTCACCCTCGGCTGGGGCGACATCGGCTACAACTTCCTGGTGGACAAGTACGGCCAGGTCTTCGAGGGCCGCTACGGCTCCACCGGTGCCGCGGCCGGCAAGATGGTCGTGGGCGGGCACGCCTACGGCGCCAACACCGGCACCATGGGCATCTCCATGATGGGCACCTACACCAGCGTTTCCCCCTCCTCCACGCAGCTGACCAGCGTCGGCAAGATGGCCGGCTGGTTCCTGGCTCGCGCCGGAGTCACCAGCGCCACCAGCGCGTACTCCTTCACCTTCAAGTCCACGGAGAAGTACGCCGCCGGCCAGACGGTCTCCCTGCCAGCCATCTCCGGGCACCGCGACGTCGGCTACACCGCCTGCCCCGGCGACGCCGGCTACTCGAAGCTGGGCCAGATCCGCTCGACCGCGCAGAGCCAGATCAGCAGCGTCAGCAGCAGCGGCGGATCGACGTCGACTACGACGAGCGCCAATGGTGCGCGCAGCCACCAGATCTACCTCAACGACTCCTGGTCGGCGACCGCCAACACGGTCTTCACCTACACCACCCCGGCCACCTCCGTTCTGGCGGGCGACTGGAACGGTGACGGCGTGGACACCACCGGCGTGCGCAACGGCTCCTCTTACGGCTTCCGCAACACCAACACCTCCGGTGCCAGCCTGCGCACCTTCACCTACGGCAAGAGCACCGATCAGGTGCTCGTCGGAGACTGGGACGGCAACGGCACCGACACCCTGGCGGTGCGTCGCGGCAATACCTATTACTTCAAGAACTCCATGTACGGGGGCGGTGCAGACAGTGTGGTCATTTATGG
Organism: Actinomyces ruminicola; assembly: GCF_900103885.1. Lineage (GTDB taxonomy): Bacteria > Actinomycetota > Actinomycetes > Actinomycetales > Actinomycetaceae > Actinomyces > Actinomyces ruminicola. Next base: position 426,117 of record NZ_FNIM01000001.1, on the reverse strand, counting down.
AAGGGCCTCCGATGAGGTGATCGTGGGCGACTGGAACGGGAACGGCAAGGACACCCTCGCCGTGCGCCGCGGCGGTGAGTACCACATCAAGAACTCGCTTGCCGGCGGCAAGGCGGATCGAGTCATCATCTACGGCAAGCCGACCGACGCCGTGCTGGTGGGCGACTGGAACGGGAACGGCAAGGACACCCTCGCCGTGCGCCGCAACGCCACCTACTATGTCCGCAACTCCCTGTCCAGCGGGGTGGCCGACATCGTACAGATCTACGGTCGGGGCGGGGACAAGACGATCGTGGGCGACTGGAACGGGAACGGGAAAGACACGCTCGGCGTGGTGCGCTGAACAGCGGGGTGTTGTTTGTCCGGGTGCGTAGCGCGCGCGGCAGCTTGTAGGCTTGCGGTGCTCGCTCGGCCGAGTTGTAAGTCGTGCGCCTGCCCCAGCGCCCATCCGAGAAGGAAGTACATGAAACTGTTCGTGCAGATCCCCTGCCTCAACGAGGAGGGGACGCTAGGCCTGGTCCTGGACACGATCCCCCGTCAGATCGAGGGCATCGACGAGGTCGAGATCCTCGTCGTCGACGACGGCTCGACCGACCGCACCGTGGAGGTGGCCCGGGAGCACGGGGTCAAGCACTTCGTGCGTCATGCCCGCAACATGGGCCTGGCCCGCTCCTTCCGGGACGGCGTCGACTACGCCCTGGCGCACGGCGCCGACATCGTGGTCAACACCGACGGCGACAACCAGTACAAGCAGGAGTACATCGGCGACCTGGTGGCCCCCGTGGTGCGCGGTGAGGCGGACATCGCCATCGCCGACCGGCAGACCGCCAAGATCGCCCACTTCTCCTGGTTCAAGAAGCGCATGCAGCACGTGGGCAGCCAGGTCGTCAACTACGCGGCCGGCACCCGCCTGCCCGACGCCGCCTCAGGGTTCCGCGCCTATTCCAAGAACGCCCTGCTCAAGCTCAACGTGATCACCCAGTTCTCCTACTGCATGGAGACGATCATCCAGGCGGGCAACAAGCGACTGCGCATCGCCTCGGTGCCCATCACCACCAACCCCAAGACCCGTGAGTCGCGCCTGTTCAACAACATCTTCCAGCACATGGCCAAGTCCGGTGGGGCGATCACCCGCTCCTACCTGATGTTCAAGCCGCACGTGGTGCTCGGTTGGCTGGCGGCCTTCTTCGCAGTGGTCGGGGCCGTCCCGTTCATCCGCTTCTTCGTTCTGTGGCTCATGGGCACCGCCGGCGGCCACATCCAGTCGCTGGTATTCGGCACCACCATGCTGGTGGCGGCGCTGCTGTGCGTGGCCCTGCTGGTCATCGCGGACCTGCAGCGCACCAACCGGGTGCTGATCGAGGAGACGCTGGAGCGGGTGAAGAACATCGAGTACGGGCGCGTGGATGACACGCAGATTCCCGGCATTCGGGCCGCCCTGATCCCCGGTCTGCTGCCGGGGGTGGACGACCCCTGCGGCCGGGAAGACTGACGAATGCGCAAGGTTCTGGGCTTTGGCACCTACGACGTCGCCTCCCACCCGCGTGTAGAGGTGCTTCTGGAAGGGCTGCGGCGCACCCCCGGCAACAAGGTGCTTGAACTCGACGAGCCGCTGGGGCTCAGCACCGCCGACCGAGTCGCGATCCTCAAGCAGCCCTGGCGGTTACCGGTCCTCGCCGGGCGCCTGGCCTCGCGCTGGTCGCGTCTGGCCGCCGGCAGCCGTCGCTACCGCGGATCACGCCGACCCGACGCCCTGCTCGTGGGCTACATGGGTCATTTCGACGTGCTGCTGGCCCGCCTGCTCTATCCGCGCACGACAATCATCCTGGACCATCTGATCTTCGCCTCCGGAACCGCGCGCGACCGGGGCGAGGGGGGCGCGAAGGCCAGACTCCTGTCCGTTCTGGATCGCCTGGCCACCCACAGCGCCGACGTCGTGGTCCTGGATACCGTCGAGCACGCTGCCAAGCTTGATGACTCGATCGCCGACCGCGGTGTGATCGTGCCCGTCGGCGCCCCCGCCTCTTGGTATGCGGCCGGACAGAGTGCCGCGGCGGCGCGCACAGACGACGACGGCGTGCGGGATGCGGGTAGGCCTCTCACCATCGTCTTCTTCGGGCTGTTCACCCCGCTACAGGGCACGCCATACATCGCCCAGGCACTGCGGCGACTGGCCGACCAGGACGTCCCGGTGCGAGCACTGCTGATCGGCTCGGGGCAGGATCGTGCCGAGTGCGAGCAGATCCTGGCCGGCTCCCCGGCCGCGCAAGTGGTCGAGTGGCGCGACTGGGTGGACTCCGCCGACCTGCCCCGCGTGGTGGCCGAGCACGATGTCTGTTTGGGCATCGTCGGCACCACCGACAAGGCGCTCGATGTGGTTCCGAACAAGGTCTACCAGGGGCTGGCGGCCGGATGCGCCGTCGTCACCTCTGACACCGCACCGCAGCGACGCCTGCTCGGCGACGGAGCCGTTTTCGTGCCACCGGGCGATCCCCGGGCCCTGGCGGACGCGCTTGCGCATCTGGCAACCGATCCGGCGGCGCTGCAGGGCGCACGCGAACGCGCCGCGGCCGCCGCGGCGAGCTTCGTTCCCGAGCAGGCCGTCGCCCCGCTGGTGGCCGCTCTGGAGCGCAGTCGCATTCAGGAGGCGAGTCGGTGAGCACGCTCCTCGGGAAGACCATGGGTGCACTGCGCTCAACGCCGGTCCGCGTCGGCTTCCTCGTGCTGGTGGTCGTGCTGGCCGTCTACGCCGTGGTCTCCCAGTGGGACGACATCGTTTCCGCCGTGGCCGGCATGAACCCGCTGTTGCTGCTCGGCTCACTGGTCGCCGGCGTCGCCTACGTGCTGCTGACCATGCTCGCCTGGCGAGTGCTGCTGGCCGACATGGGCACCACGCTGCCGCTGAGCGCCGCCTACAGGGTCTTCTTCGTCTCTCAGCTCGGAAAGTACATGCCCGGCGGGGTGTGGAACATCCTCGCCGCGGCCGAGCTCGGCGCGGACCACGACATCCCCCGGCGCCGCTCGGTCTCAGTCATGGCGGTAACCGTGATCGTCTCCATAGTCACCGGGGCCGCGCTGGCGGTGGCAACGATGCCCTTCGCCGCGGACCGGCTGCGCGACAGCTACGGCTGGGTGACCTGGACACTGCCCGTATTCATAGTCATGCTGCTGCCACCGGTCCTCAACCGCCTGCTGACGCTCGTATTCCGACTCACGGGTCGACCACCGCTGGAGCATCCGGTGAGCTGGTCCGGAATCGGCGCCTGCACGGTCTGGACGCTGATCGCATGGGCGGTAGCCGGACTCCAGGTGTGGCTGCTGGCCATCGGCATCGGGATGACCGGTTCGCCGGCGACGCTGGCGCTGTGCATCGGCGGGTACGCCATGGCCTGGACCGTCGGCTTCCTGATCGTCTTCGTTCCCGCGGGCGCCGGGGTGCGCGAGGGAGTGCTCGGGCTGGTCCTCGCGGGATCACTGACCACCGGCGGTGTTGTCGCCGTGGTGCTGCTGTCCCGCGTGGTGCTGACCGTGGCGGATCTCGCCATGGGGGGCGTGGGCATCCTTGCCGCCCGGCAGAGGCGCAGTCGGAAGCAGGTGCAGCCCGAGTGAAAGCCCGAGACGACCGCTGCACGGGGGCAGGACGTGCCGGCATATGAGGAGGAGCACCATGGTTGAAGGTGTTACGGGGTCCGCTGCTTCGACACGTCGAGGTCAGGCAGATGGCAGCAGCGTGCGGTCCCGGTGCGGCTCCTGGTGGCGTCGGCGGCGAGCTGACGTGGGCACTGCCCTCGCGATCGGCCTGTTCGTACTCGTCGTCGCAACGGTGCAGATCATGCGAGTCACCGAGATCAGCCCTATCGACGAGGCAACCCATATCGACTACGTATGGCGCATCATGCATGGCGGGCTGCCCCATCGTGGCGACTTGTACAGCTCCTTCACACTCGAGGAATGGTCCTGCAGGAAGCAGGCGAGTGTGTACAACAAGCTGCCCGAGTGCGGCGTGACCGACCCGTCGCAGTTCGGCGTGATCATGGAGAACTACAACGCCTGGCAGCCGCCGGGCTTCTTCGCCGTGGTGGCATTGATGACCCGTATCGGCATGGCCGTCACCTCGCTCGACCCGGTGACGCTCATGCGGGTGTCCTGCGCGATCATCGTCTCAGTCGGCATGATGATGGTCTACGCCCTGATGCGCATGTGGTCCCTGCCGCGCGGGCTCGCCGCGCCGGTGACTTTGCTGCTGCTCGCCAATCCCTTCACCCTGATGATGGCCACGACCGTGTCCACCGACGCGCCCTTCCTGGTGTTCGGGGTGCTGTCCGCGATCGTGCTGACGCGTGAGCTCTCCGGAAGGTCGGCGGCGCTGCTCGCCCTGATCGCCGGCGCCTGTGCCGGGTTGGTCAAGACGATTACCCTGGCGTCCCTGGTCATTGTGCTTGGAGTGCTGGGCCTGGTCGCATTGGTGCGACTGGTGCACGGGCGCGATCGCTGGTGGCGGCCGCTGCTCACCGTGGTCGCCGGCGTAACCGGGGGAGGTCTGGTGACCCTGATATGGGGACGATACGTAGCCGCCCACACGCCAACTGGTTGGGAGAACCGGGTCCTGGGGCAGAACAACACCGAGTACGTTGGAAGCCCGTTCGATGAATGGCTGCCGACGCTGACCCACGTGTTCGGATACACCTCAGGATCCTGGGAGGGGTCGCCGGTCACGACGTATTACGGGCAGCTCCTGACCAATGTCGCCGGCCTGGCGCTCACCGTGGCACCGTTCTGCGGGCTCATCGTGTTGCGCGGCCGCGAACGGCTGATTGCGGGCATCACGGCGGCAGGCCCGGTACTGGTGGTCCTGCTGGTCCAGATCCAGTCTTGGGTGCGCGAGGAGGTCTACTTTCCCATTGTCTCGGCACGTTACGGGGTCACGCTGATCCCGCTCACGGCACTGGTCCTTGGGCTGCTGCTCAGGCGCTTGAAGAAACGGGGGCAGGTCGTCGTCTGGTGCCTGTGCGCCGTGGTGCTGCTGCTGGTAGTCGCCGACGCCCTCGGAGTGGGGAGAGTCTCATAGAGCAGAGGGGCGGGCGCAGTGCGTATCAGGACAAGCGCGGTGCCGGTCCGCTCAAACCCGGGCCTCAAGCGGCCCCGAACGTCCGCGCAGGCCGTCGCTGATGCCCCGGCGCAGCATACGTCTGCGCTCCTTGGAGCGGTCCGGCAGCAGGCCGTTGAAGGCAACATACTTGGCCAGCCAGTACACGTAACGTACCCGCCACCGCCAGGGCATGAGCGAGCGCCTGCGTACCAGGGCAATGGTGTTGCGCGCGAGATAGTAGTTGCGGTTCGGGCCGTGGACGTGAACCGGCTGGGAGCGACCAGGAAGCATGACGACGTCGTCTCCCAGCGAATGGTGCAGTTTAGCGCCGGGTGCAACCAGTAGCCGATACCCGGCTCTGCGAGCGCGCAGGCCCCATTCCAGATCGACGTGGTCGATGAACAACGATTCATCCATGAGTCCGACAGTTTTCAGCGCCTCGACGTTCACGAGGCAGCCAGAGGCTATGAGGAAGGCGACTTCAAGCAGATCGGTGTCCAGCTCTGCGGGGGTAGCGCGCCCTGGTTTCCAACGGCGGCATACGTATACGAGCTGATCGCCGCCCTCTCGATCTTCTTCGGGCAGGGGCCCGACCGCGGCCACATGTGCAGCAGAATCGAATCCGGACAACAGCTGTTCCACCATTCCCGGAGCAGGCAGAGAATCGTGGTCGGACAGCAGTACATGGGAAGCGCCCAGGTCTTGAGCGCGCGCAATACCCACGTTCTGAGCCGCTGCGATTCCCCGGTTGCGCCCCAACGGCAGCACTTCGGCCTGGGTTTTGGCGGCGGCTGTCTCGATGCGGGACAGCCCGTCGGCGGAACTGCCATTGTCGACAACGACCACGTGATCGCACTGCGCATCCAGAACCTGGAGTAACCCAGTGATGTCGTGATCTGGGTCGAAGGTCACGACAACTGCCACCACGACCGGCATGCCCGTCCTCCCTTGCAGTGCTTCCGCGGATGAGCGCACACAGGGTAACGCGACCGGTAGAGTCGCCGCAGCCGGCGAAGTTGCGGGAGACATCACCCGCCTGTCCCGTCTGCGGCAACGGCGCAGCAGGTATGGTGGCCTGGTCTGTCCGGCGCGGACGCGCACACGCGAGTCCCCGAGGACTCGTCCGCGCTCCGGCGTGCACCCCGAGGCAAGTGAGGACTGCATGAACAAAACGAACGTGAGGTCCAGGAGGTCGTTCTGGCAGGAGTGGGACCTCATTCAGGCCTTTGGGCAGCGTGACCTCAAGTCGAAGTTCAAGGGGACCGTCCTGGGTTGGCTATGGTCGCTCGTTGTTCCCCTGGCATCCTTGGGCATCTATACGCTGATATTCGGCGGACTGTTCAAAATGGTCCCGGCAACTATTGCGTCGCGGCATGAGGGCATCGGGATCTTCGCCGTATGGCTGTTCGCCGGACTGACTGTCTGGGGATTCTTCCAGAACTCCATCAATGCCGGCATTAACGGGTTGCTGGGGTCTGGCGGTCTGCTGCAGAAGGTCTACTTCCCGGCGTACTCGGCGGTGCTCGGCTCCTGCCTCGCTATCGGGGTGCAATCGGCGATCGAAGTCGGCCTGCTGCTGGTGGTGCTGCTGTGCCTGACGAACGTGTCCTGGACCTGGCTGTTACTGGTGCCTTTTCTGCTGCTGCTTGTTGTCTTCACTGGTGCCATCAGCGTGATCCTGTCCATTTGGAACATCTACGTTCGCGACCTTGCACACCTGGTGGGCGTCTTTCTGCAGCTGATGTTCTACGCAACCCCCATCATCTACAACCCCGACATCGTTCCCGAGTCCGTTTGGGGCCTGCCGGCCCACGACCTCATTCAGGCTATGCCCATGGCCCAGTTCATCAGCCTGTTCCGGTCGCTGGTCTACTCACTGCAGCCCGGAGCCATTGGCGACTGGCTGTCCTGCTGTGCGTGGGCGGGAATCGCACTCATCGGTGCGGTGCTCGTCTTCCGCAGGTGGGGTGCCGACCTGGGGGAGAGGATCTGAACATGAACACCGCAGTTGTACCGGCCGGTGCCGACGGCGGCGACGGCCTCGCCATCGAGGTGCGAGGAGTTTCCAAGCACTTCACGCTGCACGCCGACAGGCGCGATTCCCTCAAGGAGCGCTTCGTGCGCGGGCGGTCGCGAGACACCCATGTCTTCCGCGCGCTGGACGATGTCAGCTTCGCCGTGAAGAGGGGGATCACGTTCGGGCTCGTTGGACACAACGGATCCGGCAAGTCCACCATGCTCAAGATCCTCGCGGGCGTGTACCGGCCCAACGAGGGCGAGGTTATGGTCTCCAGCAAGGTTGACGCGCTTCTGGAGGTCGGGGCCGGATTCCACGGCGAGCTCACGGGCCGAGAGAACATCTACCTGAACGGAGCCATCCTCGGGCGCACCAAGAAGCAGATCGATGACTCGATCGACTGGATCATCAACTTCGCGGACATCGGCGACTTCATCGATGAGCCCGTCAAGGTCTACTCCTCCGGGATGACGGTTCGGCTGGGATTCGCCGCGGCCGTGGCCATCGAGCCGGAGATCCTGGTGGTTGATGAGATCATCGCCGTCGGAGACGAGGAGTTCCAGCGCAAGTGCTTCGATCTCATGCGGCAGCTGCGCGACCGCGGCACCACCATCGTGCTGGTGACGCATTCGCTGTCGCTGGCCACGGAGATGTGCGATGAAGTCGTCTGGCTCGACCACGGCAAGGTGCAGATGGTCGGTGATGCCGACGAGGTCGTGTCCGCCTACCTCACCTCCGTCAATGAGAAGGAGGCCCGCCAGCGTGCGCTGGAGCAGCCGGAGGAGGAGTTCCCTGAGGATGATCAGTACAAGTTGAACCAGGGCAACGGCGACTGCCGCATGACCGGTGTGGAGCTGCTGGACGGCGACTTGGATGAGGTCTCCTTCGCCACATATGGCAAGCCGCTGACCGTGCGTGTGCACGTGAACGCCAAGAAGGACTTGCACGACGTCGAGCTGGGCCTGGGGTTCTCGACCGACGGGGGAGTCACGATCGCCGGCCCGAACTCCAAGGCCGCGGGCACCCTGTACTCGCTTCGTCCGGGAGACTCCTTCATCGACTACAAGATCGATCAGGTGGTCTTCCAGCCTGGAAGACTGTGGCTGACAACGTGCTTCGTCAGGGACGGGCAGATCTTCGATCTGTCCGATCGTCGTACCGAACTCATTGTCCGTGCAGACAGGACCATGGACGAACCCGGGCTGGTCACCCTCGCACCGGGGCAATGGAGCAAACGGCCGGGGCTTCCCGCCCCAGGGGAAGGACAGCAATGAGCACATCCGCCAAGAATCCCGAATACCCGCTTGGTGCAGGGTCGGAGTCCGGCGTGCGCGACCTTGAGGAGGAGATCCGGCAGCTTCGTGCCACCCTGCACAAGATGAAGCACGAGCTGGCGGAGCTCTCCATGCGCAACGAGGAGCTCGAGAAGGAACTGCGCCGTGCGAACCGGGTAATCAGCGGGGCGTGGGAGCAGATCGACGTACTGCGCCACTCGTCGTCGTGGCGGGTGACTGCACCCGTACGCGCCTTCAAGACACGCGTGCGGGGAGTTCTGCGGTGAGGCGTATGCCGTGGCGCGGGCGCGGCCCGCTCGTTTCGGAGGTGTCTCACGGGCGTGTGCACATTGAACGCGGCAGGCCCAGCACCATCGTTGACTCCGACCGCGTGGCACTGGTGGCTCAGTTCTCCGTCGGGCCGCTCCAGCCCAAGTCGCTCTCCGAGTATCTGAAGCGGCTGGATGCGGCGGGATACGCGACCGTGGTCATCTCGACCTGCGAGTCCGCCGAGCCGTTGGAGTTCCCCGCGGGCATCCCGCAGGACACGATGATCATTCGACGGCCCAACCTCGGGTATGACTTCGGCTCGTGGACGACGGCGCTCGGCTGCTTCCCCGAGCTGCGCGACGCGGGAACGGTGCTGCTCACCAATGATTCTCTGCTCGGACCCTTTGCCGAGATCGACCACCTGCTCGAATGGGCCGCCGCGCCGGGCCCGGATATCCGCGGCCTGACCGCGTCGTTCCAGTTCGCCCACCACATTCAGAGCTTCTTCCTGTCTTTCCGAGGCGGGATACTCGCCGATCAGCCCTGGCGCGATTTCTTCAACGCCGTCCGGGTGGAGCCCGGCAAGGACGACGTGGTCATGTCATATGAGATCGGTGTGTCCCGGCTGGCCTTCGCCGAGTGCTACTCGAGCGAGGTGTGGGTGACCGGTCCGGAGCTGGGAGTACCCTACGGAAACCCAACTGTCGACGGCTGGAAGAACCTGATCGAGTCCGGCGTCCCGTTCCTCAAACGCACCATCATGACCCATCCGTCTACCGAGGCTGAAGCGGCCGAGGCGGCTCAGTACATCCGGCGGCGGTTCGGAACCGACGTCAACGAGTGGTAAGGACCTGTGATGACCAAAGTCACCAAGACCGGGCTCGTGCGACGAGCGAACTACTTCGCGGCCAGGGGGCGCAATGCGCTCGCCAACCTGGTCGCCAGTGGCAGCATCCACGGCTACCAGAGCAAGCACTGCGCGGACTTCAACGAGTACGTCTCACGTCTGGGAGGACGCCAGAACTCTGGATTCCCGGACCACTGGCGGGTGGACGACTCGCTTGTCAACGACGATCCGGCACGGGTCGCGGTGGTGATTCACTGCTTCTACCCGGAGCTCATGGATGAGCTGTTCACGCACCTTGGCGTCATCCCCGTTGACTTCGACTTGTTCGTCACCAACGCCTCCGGACAGGAGGTCACTGTTCCCCGCGAGCAGTTGCCGCGTCTGGGGCATGTGTCCATCGTGGAGGTGGCAAACCACGGGCGGGACATCTTCCCGACTGTGCAACTGATCAACGCCGGCTTCCTCGACCCATACGACATCGTGCTGAAGGTGCACACCAAGCGAAGCCCCTGGCGCGAGGACCACGCGGAGCTCGCCGGCGACGGCGCCGGCTGGAAGGACCAGCTACTGGCCGACCTCCTCGGATCCGAGCAAAGGGTGAAGGAGATTCTCAACACCTTCGCCTCGGACTCCTCGCTGGGTCTGGTAACGGCCGACGACTGCGTGGTCGGCCCCGAGTTCTGGGGCGGGGATCAGCACATCGTCGAGCAGTTGCTGCGCAGGCTGGAAATGTCGCTGGACGATCCAGACGCCCTGCGCTTCGCGTCCGGTTCCATGTACTGGATTCGTGGCTTCCTGTTGCAGGGGCTGCGCGCCCTGAACCTCCAGCACGCAGACTTCGATGAGGAGAACGGGCAGGTTGATGCCACCACGGCTCACGCCGTCGAGCGTCTGCTGGGCATCCTGACCGAGGAGGCGGGCCTGCGGATGGCCGAGGTGGCCGGGCTCGGCAGGCAGGACACGAGCGCCTCCGATGCGTATAAGCGCTTCGAACGAGGATCGGGCCGGTACGCGCGCGCCCAGGTGATTCCCTTCTACCTGCCGCAGTTCCACGACTCTCCGCAGAACAACCGCTGGTGGGGGCAGGGATTCACCGAGTGGTCGAATGTTACTGCTGCGATCCCGGGATATCGGGGGCATTACCAGCCGAAGCTGCCGACCGAGCTCGGCTTCTACGACCTCGCGAACGATGAGGTGCGGCGCAAGCAGGCGGTACTCGCCCGCGATCACGGTATCGCCGGCTTCATGTACTACTACTACTGGTTCTCCGGCGAGAGGCTGCTGAACGTTCCGATCGAGCGGCTGCACGCATCTGACCTCGATCAGCCCTACTGCATCATGTGGGCGAACGAGAACTGGACGCGTCGCTGGGATGGAAGGGCGGCGGACATCCTCGTCGGTCAGGACTACTCCAAGGTCCCGGCCGAGACCTTCATCGACGACGTGATGGAGTTCCTCCTCGATCCGCGCTACATGCGCATCGGCGGCAAGGCGGTGCTGGCCGTCTACCGTCCGGCCCAGATGAAGAACTTCCCGGAGGTCGTCGCGACCTGGCGCGAGAAGGCGCGCGAAGCGGGCGTCGGTGAGCTGTATGTGCTGGCCGTCGCCGTGGCGGAGGAGTTCGACGGCATCCAGGCGCTCGGGGCGGACACCGGCATTGACGGCACGCTCCAGTTCCCGCCGCACAATCTGCCCTGGGTGGCCGGGCCCGCAACAGAGGTCGGCCTCGACTCGCGTTGGCGCGGCAACTTCATGAGCTATCAGGAGACCGTCAAGGCGTCCTTGGCCATGTCCGGCACGCTGGCGGACGGCGAGTACCCGGGAGCCATGGTTGCGTTCGACAACACGGCGCGTCGCCAGTGGACGGCGGACACCTGGTATGGATCGAACCCGTACACCTTCCGGCGCTGGGTAGCCGGCCTGATCGACTCGGTGATGTCTCGGGAGCCTGAGCATCGCGTGGTCTTCATCAACGCGTGGAACGAATGGGCCGAGAGCGCCGTGCTGGAGCCCACCACCCGGTTCGGACGGACCTTCCTGCTTGCCCTCAGAGACGCCGTTTGGTGCTGAACAACGTCGTAGGAGTTGAGCACGGCGGTCCGGGGCCGGCCGATCACCAGGGGCGGTCGGCCCCCGGGCCGACGGGCCTCGGCCCCAATCGTCGCCATGTCGTTGCCATCGAGATGGCATCGAAGCGGGTTTGAGGATAGCTGCACGGTAGCCTGTGGTGAGTCACCGCTCATCCATCCCAGTCAGGTCTGTTCCCATGTTGCGCCGTACTCCCTGGGTGCCACGCACCGCCGTGCTGCCTCTCCTCGCCTCATTGGCTCTTCTCTCCCCTATTGCCGTTGCCGATCCCGGCACGGAGACGACGCCCACGCCTGCGGCCACCGAAACCGTAACGGCGGAGCCGGCCGATCCGGATGCCGGTGCTGATCCCTCGGAGGCTGCCTCGGCCCCGGAGGCCGTCTCCCCGGAAGCGACTCCAGACGCAGGCGAGGACGACTTGCCTACCGAGCCCGGGGTCGCGGCGGGCAACGACTCCGCGGATGAGGCGCTGAAGAAGACTCCGTCCGAATCCGAAGCGAGTTGCAGCATGCCCAGTGGGGTGGCCGCAGGGGCAGCCAACGCTCGCGGCACGGAGAAGGACCTCGGCCGCACGTACTACTTCGCCAATACCTTCACCTCCAAGGCGACCTCCGTCATCACTTACGGCCGCGCCAACGATGCGGTGCTGGTAGGGGACTGGAACGGCGACGGCAAGGACACCCTGGCCGTGCGCCGCGGCAATTACTACTTCTTCTCGAACACCCTGTCCGGCGGCGCGGCGGACGTCGTCATCATCTTCGGTCGGGCCACGGACAAGGTCATCGTGGGCGACTGGAATGGAGACGGTGCTGACACCCTGGCCGTGCGCCGCGGAAACCGCTACTTCTTCCTCAACTGTCTTCGCGGGGGAGTTGCGGACGTGGAGGTAACCTACGGGCGCGTGTCGGACCAGGTGCTCGTCGGCGATTGGAACGGCGACGGCAAGGACACTCTGGCCGTGCGCCGCGGAAAAGAATACTATGTGGCGAACTCGATCAAGGGCGGTTCGGCGGATAAGGCATTCGCCTACGGGCGCGCGAGTGACGAGGTTTATGCCGGTGACTGGGACGGCGACGGCAAGGACACCCTCGCCGTGCGGCGCGGAAACAACTTCCACGTAAAGAACTCTTTGACCGGCGGCAGCGCCGACCGCCTGGTCTCATACGGGCGGGCCACGGATCTTGTGCTGGTGGGTGACTGGGACGGCGACGGCAAGGACACCCTCGGGCTGCGTCGTCCACCGGTCGTCAAGCCCGCGCAGACTCAATTCACTTTCAACCTCGCCTGGGCCGGACAACCGAACAACTTCTTCTGCGGTCCTACGTCAGGTTATATGATTCTGCGTTATAAGAACGCCGGCAACTCCAAGTCTACCGGTGCATCATTGACCATCGAGAATGTCGCGACTGCGATGTCCACACGACGCTACGGGTACACCTCCTTCCATGACCGCAAGTTCCAGCAGGGCATGAACGCGTGGCTCGGCAAGAATGTCTACTCCACTATCCACACGCCGACTCCCGCGGTGGTTCAGGAGAAGGTCAAGCAGTCATTCTCCAAGGGTTATCCAGTTGCGGTAGATGAGCAGGAACGTCGTGGCGGCCCGCATTTCAACGGCCACAGCAACTCCACCTTCTCGCACATCATGGTCGTCACCGGGTACAACGTCAAGACCGATGCCGTGCAATTCGCCGACCCCGGTGCCACGCTGTGGGGCGGCGCCGCGCAGAAGTTCTGGTATCCGTCGCTGGCAACGTTTACTCGTAACTATCTCCAGTACGAGTACGTCAACGACGGTCGCCAGCACATCGGAATCTTCACCCCCTGATCGTGAGGGCACGTCATGGCACTGATACGGATGCTCAGCAGGCGTCGACTCCTCACGGTCGTGGCCGCTTCGGCCGGGATGCTCGTTGTTGGTTGTAGCCGGAACCAGCCGGCGCCGGAGCCGACAGACGGCGCAACCTCTGCGGCCTCACCCCACGGCGCAACGGCTACCGATGCGCCACAAGCCTCTACTCTGCCCTTCTCGCTGAGTGGCATGCCCGTGACCGTTGCGCCCGTGGAGGTCAAGCAGACCGCGCAGCCCGCGGAGCTGTCTCCCCAGTGGTCTTTTGGAGGCGACTACGCCCAGATCGGCGTGCTGCCGCTGTCGACCGAAGAGGTGTTCGGATCCGCCAGTTCGAACCCGAACGCACTCATGTCCTACGCCGCGGCGATACTGACCGCCGAGGGAGCCGAGACGCTCACCTCGGAGCCTCCCGAGATCGTGGACCCGGCCGATTACTTCGAGCCTCAAGACGGCTCCGCCACCGCCGATTGGATAGTCTGGCGAGCCGCCACCGTCAACATCGATTCGGAGCTCTCCTCCGTAATCGACAACTGGCAGCTGTGGGCCTACGGGCGGACGACGGGGAGCGGAGCCGTTCTCATTGGCACCGCGGAGGAATTGAACGGAACCACTGAGACGCCCGCAGGACCGCTGGAGGTCGTGCCGACGACTGATGGCACCGACGTGTACTGGGCGTCTGCCGTGTATGCGGACGATCGCTGGGAGCGACAGGTTCTGTGTTACGCGCTGGACGGCAGGAAGCCTCCTAGTGTCGTAGCCGCCGGTGATCTGCCTGCAGCCGTCGCGGGTGGTGTCCTATTCGCCGTGCCGGACACCGAGGGTGCTCTGACGACGCTCGCCCATTGGAACCGACTCTCGGAAACCGCCGAAACGATCCTGTCCATCACCTCTACTGACTCCTCATGGCAGATTACGGGGGTGTGGGCTGCTGGGAACCACCGTGCGTTGGCCGTCTCCTCAACCACCGCGGGGGCGGGCACATACATCGGTCTGTGGGACGAGGAGCAGCCAGGCCCGGCGACCTGGCTGCACGCGCCCTCAACAGTCATTATCGGTTCTGCCGGCGCCACCCGCTTCGCCTGGGGCTCCGGGTCCGACGGACAGGAGGCCGACATGTACGCCGTCGCCTGGGACGGAACGGATCTAGTCGGGCTCGGCGAGGCGATCGGCTACTCTCGGCCAACACTGTCTCCCGATGGCGCCACCGTCCTGGTTCCGGCTAGCGACGGCATGACCGCGGCCAGCTGGACGGTCGCGTCGTTCTGACTGCAATCGGGAAATCGGCGCCGTCGATAAGGCCCGGGGCGAACCGACCCCGGGCCTAATCGACGATACGGGTCAGCGCCGACCGATGCCCACGTAGGTGAAGCCGGCGTCCTTCCAGGCCTCACGCGGCAGCGCGTTGCGGCCGTCAATGACAATGCGCCGGGCCACCAGCTCGGCCGCCTTGGAGGGGGCGAAGGCGGTGAACTGCTTCCACTCGGTGCCCAGCACGACCAAGTCGGCGTCCTTCAACGCCTCCTCGATGCTGCCGGCGATCTCGTAGGGCAGGCCATCGCGGTCGGCCAGGATCGGGCCTGCCGCCGGATCCATGACCACCACGGAGGCGGACAGGCCGACGAACTCCTGAGCCAGGTCGAGTGCGGGGGAGTTGCGCATGTCATCGCTGTCCGGCTTGAAGGCCGCGCCGAGGATCGCCACCCGCTTCCCTTCCAGCTCCTCGCCCAGCAGACGGCGGGCGGTGTCCACCACGGAGTGGCGCACGGCGTCGTTGACCTTGTCCACTTCGGCGAGGAAACCGAGCGCCTGACCGACGCCCAGCTCATTTGCACGTGCCTGGAAGGCGCGGATGTCCTTGGGCAGGCAGCCTCCGCCGAAGCCGATGCCGGCCCGCAGGAACCGCTTGCCGATGCGGTCGTCCAGGCCGATGGCTCCGGCCAGAGCGGTCACGTCGGCGCCTGCGGCGTCACAGATCTGCGCCATGGCGTTGATGAAGGAGATCTTGGTGGCCAGGAAGGCATTGGCGGAGATCTTCACCAGCTCCGCCGTCTGGTAGTCCATCACCAGCCGGGGCTTACCCGCCTCGATGATGGGGCGGTACAGCTCATCCAGGACCGCCTGGGCATCCGCCGCGGCCTGCTCATCGTCCGGCAGCCCGTAGACCATGCGGTCGGGGTCCAGGGTGTCCTTGACGGCGAAGCCCTCCCGCAGGAACTCGGGGTTCCACACCAGGGTGACGCCGGTGGGGGCGATCTGCTCGGCCAGGCGGGCGGCTGTGCCGACCGGCACGGTCGACTTGCCGGCGACGACCTCCACGCCGTCGGTGCACTGGCCCAGGTGCGGCAGCATGCCCGCGACGGCCGCATCCACGTAGGTGAGGTTGGCGGCACCGGTCTCCGACTGGGGGGTGCCCACGCCGATGAAGTGCACCTGCGCTCCGGCGATCGCCGCGTAGTCGGTGGTGAACGTCAAGCGGCCCGACTCGACGTTACGGCGCAGGATCTCCTCGAAGTCGGGCTCGAAGAAGGGCGCCCTGCCCTGGGACAGCCGCTCGACCTTGTGGGCGTCAACATCGACCCCCACCACCGTGTGGCCGAGCTCGGCCATCGACGCCGCGTGCACGGCGCCCAGGTACCCACAACCAATTACGGAAAGACGCATGCGGGCAGGCTAGCGGACGAGCGTCCGTTTTGGCAGCATGTCGGGGCGAGAGCGTGGTCCCACTTTCTGTCAGTTGGCCACACTCGCGGGGCCTGAGTCACGTTTGTGTGGCTGTGGCGACGTGACGAGTCGTGAACCCCTATGGTGAGCCAGTGCAACATGCAAAGCGTTGGAACAGCACCCCGGACGGTGGAGCTGACGCCGAATCACCGCTGCCGGTGGTCGGCACCGCAGGAACCACGGGGATTCAGCGGCTGGTGGTTGTGGGCTTCATCCTGTGTGCGGCGGGTCGCGCATTGCTGATACCGCTGTTCGGAAGCGTTGATGAGGTCAACCACCTCGATTACGCCTTCCAGCTGTGGCACGGTCAGTGGCCCGACTTCTTCGAAGGCCCGGTCATTCCGGGGGCCGGTCCCAAGACTCCGCTTTCGGTGCAGGCAGTTTCACAGCACCCGCCGCTCTTCTACCTGATCATGGCGCCTTTCGCGGGTCCGCTGACAGACTCCTTCGGAGTGCTCGTCGCGGGCCTCGCCGCTAGGGCGGTAAACGTGCTCCTGGGCGCTGCGGCGGTCGCAATGATCGGCTATGCCGCGCGCGTCGCCTTCCCCAAGAATCGCCTGCTCGCCCCGGTTGCGACGCTGATCGCGGCAACATGCTGCTCGATGCTGGGGGTTGCGGGAGCCGTGTACAACGACACGCTGGCGACTGCGCTGACGGCCGCCTGCATAGCGCTCACCTTCCAGTTCATCCGCTCTGGTCCTTCGCGGCGTCGCTGGATACTGCTAGCCGTGGTCTGCTGTGCGGCGCTGCTGACCCGACTGTCGTTGATGGTGGTGGTTGCCGTCTGCATGGCTGCGGTCGTCGCGGAGGGAATTGCGCGGGGAGCTGGTCGAGACCGCTGGGGGCGATGGACTTCGCTGGCCAACGCCGTCCTTGTGGGCGCATTGGTAGCGCTGTCGTCCGGCTGGTTCTACCTGCGCAACCTGCACCTGACCGGGACGATCACCGGTGGGCACCCGGAATGGGCGGCCGAGCACTTCAACACCGTTGCGGTCTCGGTCGGTGAGCTTGCCATGCGCCCCGAGACTTGGCAGAGACTGCTGTCGCTGTTCGTTCCGGTTCCCGCTCTGGGGCGGGTCGGCCTGCTGCTGATACTGGTGCCCGCTGCCTGCGGGCTCGGGGCAGGCGTACTGGCGATTGCCCGCAAACAGGTGACGAAGGCGGACATCGTCGTGGTTGGTCTGCTCGGCGTCGAGGCGGTCCTCATCGTGGCGATGCAGCTGAAGTACTCGGCCGGCGGTGGCGGCCTGCACCCGCGTTATCTGCTGCCGACGCTGCTTACGCTCGCGGTCGTGATGGCCGGCGGCCTGACGTGTTCACGCCGTCTGGCTGGAGTCGCCACCGGTGCCTGGCTCGCCGCATGGGCGGTGTTCTTTGTGCGCTGGTGGTGGCAGCAGGCGCAGCAGTTCTCGGCCAGTCCGGACGGAGGATTCCCGGCGTGGCCGGTGCCCGCGACGGTGCTGTTGTGCGCGGGGCTCGTGGTATGGACAGGAGCCGTGATCCGTATCGGCGGGCTAGGGCGATTCCGCAGCAGTACCACCGGGAAGTGATGTCCTGACGACGCCGCTGCGGGGCGCCGGTCACCACTTGGGTGACCGGCGCCCCGCAGCGAACGGTCACAGCTCGATGGTCGGCACGTAGGCGTCCAGGCGCTCCATGGAATTGGCCGGGGTGAAGCCGGTGGCCTCGATCTTGCTCAGGTCCAGGGCGCTCTTAAGCGGGCGGGGGGCGATGCCCTCCTGACCGGCGTAGTACTCGGCGGTGGATACCGGCGTGACCTCGTCGGCGCTGTGACCCACCAGCTCGAACACCCGCTTGGCGACGTCGCACCAGGAGACCACCGGCCCCTCGCCGGAGAGGTTGTAGGTGCCGAACTCGGCGCCGGTGCGCAGCAGGTGGATGATGCCGGCGGCCAGGTCCGTGGTGAAGGTGAGCCGGCCGGTCTGGTCGTCCACCACCTTCGGGGTGATCCCGCGCGCGGCCAGGGAGGCCATGGTCTTGGCGAAGTTCTTGCCGTCGCCCACGACCCAGGAGGTGCGCACCAGGTAGTGGTTGGGAGCGGCCTCGACGGCGGCGTCTCCGCCCGCCTTGGACTGGCCGTACACGCCCAGCGGGCTGGGGGCCTCTGCCTCCGTGTGAGGCTCAACCGTGCCGTCGAAGGTGTACTCGCTGGAGATGTGCACCAGGATGAGCCCGTGGCGGGCCGCCTCCCGGGCCAGGTTGGCCGGGCCGGTCGCATTGGCCCGCCAGGACAGGCGCCGGCCCTCGGCGGTCTCGGCGCCGTCGACGTTCGTCCAGGCGGCCGCGTTGATGATGATGTCGTAGGCGGACCAGTCCCAGGCGGCCATCGCGTCGGCGTCGGAGATGTCCACCTCCGGCAGGTCCACTCCGACGGGGGAGTAGCCGGCCTCGGGCAGCTGCTTCATCAGCTCGCGGCCGAGCTGACCCTTGCAACCGGTCACCAGCACGCGTGTCCCCGGCGCTGCGGAGGGGGCGGCGTCATCTTCGGCGGGGAAGGGGACGACGTCGGCCAGGCGCGGGTGGGCACGGTCCTTGTCGGACTGGATCGCCTGATCCAGCGGAATCGGCCACGGCACCGCGACGGTCTCGTCGGCGAGGTTGAGGAAGGTGTACTGGGCGTCGGGCGACCAGTGGTCGTTGACCAGGTAGGTGTAGGCGGTGTTCGGCTCCAGGGTCTGGTAGGCGTTGCCCACCCCCTTGGGGACGAACACGGCCACCGAGGGGTCGATCTCGGTGGTGTACACGGTGCCGAAGGACGGCCCCTCGCGCAGGTCCACCCAGGCGCCGAAGACGCGCCCGGTGGCTACCGACACGTACTTGTCCCACGGCTCGGCATGGATGCCGCGGGTCACCCCGACCTCGTCGTTGAAGGAGATGTTGTTCTGCACCGGCCCGAAGTCCGGCAGTCCCAGCGCCGTCATCTTCTCCCGCTGCCAGTTCTCCTTGAACCAGCCGCGGTTGTCGCCGTGCACGCTCAGGTCGATGCGCAGGAAGCCGGGGATCGGGGTGGTGTCAATGCCGAGCGGCTTGAGCAGTTCGATGCCGTCGGCGTCGGGAGCGGTGGGCGTGTCTGCGGTGTCGGTCATGGGACTCCATTTCGATTCGTGAGGATGCGGGTGGACGAGTGCGTCGGTATGGAATGGCGGAGCCGGGCGCACGACCCCACCGACTCCGGGTCAGCGGCGTCCGCGCTCGAGCAGATCGAGCAGGTACTGGCCGTAGCCGGACTTCACCAGGGGCTCGGCGCGCTCGCGCAGGCCGTCGTCGTCAATGAAGCCCATGCGCCAGGCGACCTCCTCCGGGCAGCCGATGTTCAGACCCTGTCGGTGCTGGACGGTGCGCACGAAGCTGGTCGCGTCTGCCAGGGAGTCGAAGGTGCCGGTGTCCAGCCAGGCGGTCCCGCGGGGGAGTACCTCCACGGTGAGGCGGCCGGCCTCCAGGTAGGTGCGGTTGACGTCGGTGATCTCGTACTCGCCGCGTGCCGAGGGCTTGAGATTCTTGGCGATCTCCACCACGTCGTTGTCGTAGAAGTACAGGCCCGGCACGGCATAGTCGGACTTGGGGTGGGCGGGCTTCTCCTCAATGGACATGGCCTTGAAGTCGGAGTCGAACTCCACCACGCCGTAGGCGGTCGGATCGGCTACCTGGTAGGCGTAGACGACGCCGCCGTCGGGGCTGGTGTGGCGGCGCAGGCGCGTGCCCATGCCGGGGCCGTAGAAGATGTTGTCGCCCAGCACCAGGGCGGCCGCCTGGTCGCCGATGAAGTCCGCGCCCAGCACGAAGGCCTGCGCCAGGCCGTTGGGAACCTCCTGCACCGTGTAGGACAGGCTCACGCCCAACTGGGAGCCATCGCCCAGCAGCCGGTGGAAGCTGGCCGCGTCATGCGGGGTGGTGATGACCAGGACGTCCTGGATGCCCGCGAGCATGAGCGTGCTCAGCGGGTAGTAGATCATAGGCTTGTCGTACACCGGCACCAGCTGCTTGGAGGTGCCCAGGGTGATGGGATTCAGTCGCGTGCCGGAGCCGCCGGCCAGGATGATGCCTCGCATGGGCACAGTCTGGCCCATCCACGGACCATTTTGCTGCATATGGGGTGGATGGGTTTTCGTGAATCCGCCCGGCGTGCCGATTCGCGGCCGCCTTGTCAGCTACCGTTGGCGCCCATGGAACGTCTTGACGGTGCGCGGCAGCGCTACGACTGGGGCTCGCCCGAGGCCATCCCCGAGTTCCTCGGCGTCGAGGCGGACGGCGAGCCGTGGGCCGAGCAGTGGTTCGGAGCTCACCCGGCCGGCCCAACCGGTGCCGGTGGCCGTACCCTCGCCGCGCTGATCGACTCCGATCCGCAGCGTCTGCTCGGCGAGGACGTGGTGCGGCGCTTCGGCCCCAGGCTGCCCTTCCTGCTGAAGCTCATCGCTCCCGCCCGGGTACTGTCCCTGCAGGTGCACCCCTCGCTGGAGCAGGCCGTCGAGGGGTACGAGCTTGAGAACGAGGCCGGTGTTCCCCTGGACAGCCCGGTGCGCAATTACAAGGACACCAACCACAAGCCGGAGATGGTGCTCGCACTCACCCACTTCGAGGCGGTTGCCGGCTTCCGGGCGCCCAGGCGGGCGGCTGAGATGCTGGCCGACCTGCACTCCCCGCTGGCGCGCCGCATGCGCCGCACCCTGAGGCTGAACCCGACCCGCTTCGGAATCCGGCAGGTGTTCACCGACCTCGTCTCCGCCTCCACTCGCCCGGATGCGGAGGAGATCGCCGCACTGGTGGCCGAGATAGATGACCGGCTTACCTCCGGCGCCTCCCCCTCGCGGCGGGTGGACGCCAACGTCATCAGCATGTGGCGATCATTCCCCGGCGACCCGGGCGTGGCCGCAGCCCTGCTGCTCAACCCCGTCACGCTGCGGCCGGGCGAGGCCCTGTTCGTGCCCGCGGGCTCCGTACACGCCTACGTAACCGGCATCGGAATCGAGGTGATGGCCTCCTCCGACAATGTGCTGCGCGCCGGGCTGACCACCAAGCACGTGGACGTGCCGGAGATGCTGGCCTGCGTGGACTACGTGGCGGCGCCGCCGGTGCGGCCCGCGCCCGAGTACCTGTCCCGCGCCACCCGCGCCTACTACGTGCCCGTGGACGACTTCGAGCTGCTGATGACCACCGTGGTTCCCGCGGACGGGCGCGTGCAGGTGCCCGGCCGCGGACCGCGAATCGTGTTGGCGACCGAGGGGAACACGACGATCACCACCCCCGCCGGGCAGGCGCGGCTGACCCGTGGACAGGCGTTGTTCATTGGCGCCGATGAGCGCACTCTTGCCGTCGAGGGCGAGGGCACGGTGGTCCAGGCGGACGTGCCCTAGTCGGCGTTGGCTCGGGCATCCCGTTGCACGCGGGAGCACCAGCGCAGAAATCTGAGCGAGCCGCTGCTTCCGCATGATTCCAAGGAAGAACTGCAGTTGACCGGGTTTGTCCCGACGGCTCCAGCGTGTCACTCTCTCCGGCAGAGCGGATTCTCCCCCTGGTGCGCACCGCGGCCCTGCCCGGAAAGTGCGTAGCCCTCTTCGGCGAAGCGGATTCGGTCGACGGTGAGCCGACCCGTCCTGCGTAAGCGCCGCGGTCGCCGCGGACGCTGTACGACCGTGGGACATTGCACGACCTTTGCATACTTGGCTCTCTTCAGGACGACCGGCTGGGCCATCCGCGCCACTTCTACCGATCTGGGCACGTAACTTCTACCGATCTCGGCGGTTTTTCTACCGATCTCGGTGATGGCGGGAACGGGCTAATGCGGCTCGCCGCACTCCTGGCGGGCGGCCGCCTGGACGAGGTCGGCGTCCGCGTCGGGGGAGACAAGCACCGCGGTCTGGCCGGCCTGCCACGCGGTGAGCACACCGCGCAGCGCCTCCAGGCCGGTGCGGGCCCGCACCAGCGCGGCGCGGTGGCCTGCCCCAGCTGTCGGCGCGCGCTCAGCAGTGCCGGGCGCATCGACCGGGTCGGCCAACTCGCCCAGGCCGGCGACGAGCGCCGCACGCGACACCTCCGTCGGCGTCCCAGCGCTCCCGGCTGGGTCAAGCCGAATCGCCGCGCGGGTGCTCTCGACCGGTTGGGCGGGGAAGGCGTCCGCGCGGGACATGACCTCGGCGACGCCGTCCAGCACCAGTGGCGGCAGCGTCCCGGGCCAATGCCTGGCCAGCGGCTCGCGCGGCACCAGCACCTGCAGCTCCGCATCTGCGGCCAGGCCGGTCGGTGTGAATGCCACCGATACGTCCGCGGGAGCGGCGAGGGCTGTTGGGGCTCCGGAAGTGGTGCCGGGATGAGGCGCGGCAGCGGGTTGGGGTGCAGCGCCGGCCGTCCCGTCGATGTCGTCCCCGGATCGTGCTGCGGCGGTGGGGTGGGCGGAGGTGAAGGTGACCGCCCCGCCGGCGAGCCAAGCCCCGCAGCACCAGGTCACTGTCCGCCAGTGCACGCCGAGGTCCAGGTGCACGAGCAGCCCCGCGGGGTCGGCGGTGGGAGCCTCCTCGGTGAGCAGGTTGGCGATCTTGCACTGCCACATGTGCAGCACATGGCCGGTCAGCTCCACGCGCTCGCCGGGCGCGTACCACACCAGCCACGGACGGCTCGCGTCGGCGGCGGATGGAAGCAAGTCGGCGAGCGAATCTGCGACGGGGCTGGTCACGGTCCGATCCAAGCAGAGGAGCACCCCTCGGAGCCAGTGCACAGAGACTTCACAGGCGATTGTCATGAAGATGTCGGGGCGGTTGCGCTGCTGCGTTCGTCTTCCCCGTGGCGAGCCGCGCCCCTGCGGGCGAAAGTGGTGGTAGGCGGGAGCGTGTCGGTGTCGGCCAAGGGGCCGTCGCAATTGAGTGAATATCCCGCACCCGGCTTGACTCGCGGCGGCTCACACCCGTGTAATTCTACGTAACCATCGTCCGTATCCTGAAGGGAAGCCATCGTGTGGAACATCCTCGGCGAAGGGCCGCTCGAGCGGTCCGACGACGCCGACGACGAGGCGCTCCTCCTTCTGCTCAGCGATGACGATCCCGACGAGGGCCCCCTGGCCTGGCAGGAGCGCGCGCTGTGCGCTCAGACCGACCCGGAGGCCTTCTTCCCTGAGAAGGGCGGCTCCACCCGCGAAGCCAAGCGTGTGTGCGCCTCCTGTGAAGTCCGTGAGGAATGCCTGGAGTACGCTCTGGCCAACGACGAGCGTTTCGGGATTTGGGGAGGACTGTCTGAGCGTGAGCGCCGCAAGCTAAAACGGCGCGCTGTATGAGCCAGGCCGGAGGCGCCGGACTGCAGTATTCATCTCTCGGCGGGACCCTCGCGGTACTCGTCTCTGCCGGGGTCACCCCCTACTTGCCCAAGACGCTTCGGGCGGTGGCGGGGCAGACCGTCGCCCCGGACGTCCTACTGATCGTGGACGTCGCCTCGCGCAACAACGGGCTCGGCGACGGCACTCCGATCGAGGAGGCGGCGGTCGACTCCGGCGCCGACGCGGTCACGGCCGTGCGGGTGGTGCACGTGCCCGACGCGAGCGGTTTCGGCGACGCCGTTAAACGCGGCCTGGCCAAGTATGCCGAGCTCGTCGCCAGGGGCAACCGCAAGCGCCGCCGCGGCGACGCCGGATCGCGGCACACGGGTCAGGCGCTCGCCTCCACGACTGCCTCCGGGCAGCTGACCGGCCCCACCGGCGCCATGTCGCCCATCTCCGAGACCGAGGCCCGCCGGGTCGCGCCTGCGACGGCTCCCGGCGCCGAGCCCGCCGGAGACTCCTGGATCTGGCTGCTGCACGATGACTCCGCCCCCGAGCCGGGCTGCCTGGAGGCGCTGCTGACAGCCGTCCGCTCGGCCCGCTCGGTCGCCCTGGCCGGCCCCAAGCAGGTCGACTGGGACAACCCGCGCGAACTGCTGGAGGTCGGGCTGCGCACCACCGCGTCCGCCCGGCGCGCCAACGACGTCGTCGAGGGCGAGGTCGACCAGGGGCAGCACGACGACCGGTCGGACATGCTCGCCGTCGGTACCGCCGGGGCGCTGATCGACCGCGCTGTGTGGGACGAGGTCGACGGCATCTCGCCCGCATTCCCGATCTTCGACGACGGTCTGGAGCTGTCCCGGGCCGTGCGCCTCGCCGGGCACCGCGTGGTTGTCGTCCCCGACGCCGTCCTCCGCCACCGCCGCGCCGGCTACCTCGGTCTGCGACCCGCTCAACACGCCCACACGCGGCACAACATCGGCCATGGTCGGGACGCTGACGGGACGGCCGACGCCGTACTGGCGGCCGTGGTCCGCGATCCCGACCCGGACCGCTCCTTCCGCGCCCGGCGCATCGCCCAGTTGACCGCATGGGCGACCTTCTCCGCCCGCCCGGTGCCGCTGCTGCTGACCTGGATCGTCCTGCTCGGCGTGGCCCGCGGCGCCTGGCGGCTGCTGACCAAGGCCCCCGCGCTGGCCGGCGACGAGCTGGCCGCCGCCCTCGCAGTGGCCCGCCGCGGCACCGACATTCGCCGCGGCCGCAAGCGTCTGGCCGCGCACCAGAGCCTGCGTCGCTCCGTGCTGGCCGAGCTCTACGTCAGTGCCGCCGACATCCGGGCCGTCCGCCGCGACCGCCGGCGGCAGGAGCGTGAGCGCGCCGCCCGTGAGGCCGCCCGCAGCGAACTGGAGCTGCGCGAGCTCGCCGCCCTGACCCGACGGCGCCGCATCACCCTGGCCGCCACGCTGATCGCCATGGCCGCCGTGGCCGCCGTCGGCCTCTCCCAGGTCCTGGTCGCCCGCACGGTGACCGGCGGCGCTCTGCCGGGCCTAGGAGCGAACTGGCGTGAGCTGTGGGACGCCGCCTGGTCCACCTGGGCCGTCTCCGGCGACGGCTATCCCGCCGCACTGAACCCGCTGCTGGCCATGCTGGCCCTGCCCGTGGCGGTCGGCTCCTGGATTGGGGCCGACGGCGACGCCCTGGTACACCTCCTGGTGATCCTGGCCATTCCGCTCGGTGCGCTCGGCGCCTGGTACGCCGCCGGCACCATCACCCGCCGCAATCCCCTGCGCGCCTGGGCGGCCTGCGTGTGGGCGCTGGCTCCAACGCTCCTGCTCGCCATCGGGCAGGGGCGGCTGACCGCCATCATCGTCCACCTGGCACTGCCGTGGGCGCTGACGGCGCTCGCACGCGCCGTGGGGGCGGATCGGCGCGACGTGGTCCTGTCCGGGATGGTCGGGGCGCACCACACCACTCAGCAGGAGCGTGACGAGCTCGACCGCCTGGCCTCTGCCCGCATCGAGGAGCTGGCCGAGCTCGCCGACCCCGTCGCCGACACGGATGGGGATGCGGACGACGCCGCTGAGCCCGCCGAGACGACCGCGGCAGCGGCATCGGAGGACGATGCGATTCCCGTGGGCTCCGACGCCGCCGCGGATGCGGCCATGCTCGATCCCGACGCCCCCATCCTGAATTCCTCCGAGGCGCACGCCCCCGACACCTCCGCGCCCTCGCCGGAGGCCGAGAACCTCGAGCCCCCCGAGGCCCCCGCCGTCCGCTCGGAGGCCGACGAAGGCTCCGCACCCGTGCTCCCGCAGTCGCCGGAGAAGTACGGTCCCGGATCGCCGACCGCCGCCGCGGTGGCCGGGCTGCTGTTCAGCCTCATCGTGGCCGCCGCTCCCGCAACCGCCGCGCCGGTAGTGCTCGGCCTGATCCTGCTGGGAGTGTGCATGCGGCGCAGTACGCGGCGCCTGCTGCTCACGCTGATGCCGGTGGTGGCCACCGCCGCCCCGGCCTGGTGGCGCGCCCTGCGCCTGGCCCAGGCCGGCGCCGCGGCGGACGCCGTGCGCTACCTGCTCACCGACACCGGCCTGCCCGTCGCCGTCGCCCCGCCCAGCACCATCGAGACGTTCCTGGGCATGCCCGTAGACGTCGAGTCCCTGATCGCCGACCCGCGCCTCGCGCTGGCGGCCAAGGCCCTGCTCGCCATCGTCCCCGCGGCCGCGGTCTGCGGCCTGCTGACCGGCGGGCGCCGCGGCAACCGGGCCCGCGCCGGCCTCCTGATGGCACTCGGCGGCCTGGGCCTCGCCGCCTGCGCCACGCGTGTCATCACCGCCGTCGGCACCCAAGCCGACGGATCCGGCTCCCTCACCGTCACCGCCTGGGCCGGCACCGGTGCTTCCGTCGCCCTGGCCGGCCTGCTGACCGCCGCACTGGCCGCCGGCGACGCCGCCTACACGGCCCTTCCCACCGGCGCCGTCGGCTGGCGGCATTGGGCGCGCGTCGGCACGGTCGGCGTCACCGTCATCGCCATCGTCGCGCCCCTGGGCGTCGGCGGCGCCTGGGCCCTGGCCGCCCGCGGCTCCACCGGCACCGGCGCCGACGCCCTCGGCATGGCCCTGCGCCCCGCCGGCAGCCAGATACCCGTGATCGCCGCCGAGGTCCAGTCCTCCGACGCCGCCGGACGCGTGCTGGTCCTGTCCGCCACCGACACCGGGCTGCGTGCGCGCATCTGGCGCGGCGACGGCGTGCAACTCGCCGACGTGACCCCCGACGTGCTGGCCGCGCAGCTCGCCGCGCGCGTTCCCGCCGCCACGGCCGTCGGCTCCCCGGGCGCATCCGACCCGACCACGGCGTTCGCCACCGCCCTGATGGACCCGGCCGACGCCGAGCTGGCCGACCTGGTGGTGCGCGCCGCCGCCGGTCAGGACGAGGACGTCGCCGACGCCCTGGCCGCCCACGGCATCGCCGTCGTCCTGCTCACCGACGCCGCCGGTGACGACCTGACCGCCTCCACCCGTGCCGGCCTGGAGGCCACCCCGGGGCTGGAGCAGCTCGCCCGCACCGACTCCGGCACGTCCTGGCGCGTGTCCCCGGACCGCGCCGCCGAATCCGCCCGCGCCACTCTCGTCGCCGTCGACGGCACTGGCACCACCATCCCCGCCGACGCCACCGGCAGAACCGTCATCCGCACCACGCTGGCGGCCTCCTCCGGCCGACGCATCCTCGTGCTCGCCGAGCGCAGCGATGGAGCCTGGCGGGCCACGCTCAACGGCGAGGCGCTGGATGCCACCACCGTCACCGACGCCGCCGGCCGTTGGCGCACGGCCTTCGTCGTTCCCGCTGACGGCGGCGAACTCGTGGTCACCCACGGCACCGTCGCGGGCGCCGTCGCCGCCCGCGGAATTCAGGTGGTTTGGATCCTCACCGCCCTGATCGCCCTGCCCCTGCGCCGCAGGAGGAGCACCACATGACTCTGTCCCGTCGCAAGCTGCTCGCCCTCGTCGGCCGCGTCGCCTCCGCGCTCCTGGTCCTGGCCGCGCTGCTCGCCCTGACCTGGTGGGGGACGGGCGCGCCCCCGGCCACGGAGCGGGATGTCGGCGCCACCGCCATCCCCGCGCCCGTAGCCGATGTCGTCTATGCCTGCCCCGCCGCGCCGAACAACACCATCGGCGGCGTCGACCTCGACGAGGCGACCACGACCACCACCATCACCGCCCTTGATGCCGACTCCACGCTCACCTACGGCTCCGCCGAACTCGATGGCACGACCACGTTGGAGACGGCCGCAGGCGGCGTCCTCACCGTGGTGGCACCCGGCCGCGAGCCGACCGGCGCCGTCGGCGTGGTCACGGCTCTGACCGCGGGCGGCGACCTGCGCGGGCTGACCGCCGCGCCCTGCACCGCGCCCGCCTCCGTCGCCTGGATCGTCGGCGGCTCGGCCGCCGTGGGCTCCTCCGCCGAGCTGCGGCTGACCAACCCCGGTGTCACCACGGTCACCGCCACCATCCACCTGTACGGCTCCACCGGCGAACTCACCCTGCCCTCCTCCGGCCAGGTGTCGGTGAGTGCAGGCGAGACCACCGCCGTGCTGCTGGAGGCTGCCGGGGCGCTGGACGACCGCCTGGCTCTGAGCGTGGAGGTGGACGGCGGCTCGCTCATCCCCGTCCTGGTCACCGAGTCCCTGGACGGCGAGACTCCCGCGGGCGTAGACACGCTCACCGCCGGCGCCGCCCCCGCCACGGAGCTGACCATCCCCGGCGTGGTGCTCGTGGACGCCGCCGACCAGGGGGAGGCAGAGGCCGACGGTGCCGCCTCCTCCGACGCGCCCGCGGTGCGCGTGGTCAACCCCGCCGCCGCCCCCGCCACCGTCTCGATCTCTCTGGTCGGCGCCGACGGCGAGGAGGAACTGCCGGGCGCTACCGCCGTGACCGTCGACCCGGGCGCCGTCTTCGACATCTCCCTGGCGGGTGTGGCCCCCGGCGCCTATGCCGTGCACGTCACCTCCGATACGGCCGTCGGCGCCGCCGCCAAACTCGTGCGCAGCGCGGGGGAGTACCCCGAGCGCTCCGGCGCCCTCGCCCATGACACCGCCTGGGTGCAGGCCACCGCCGCCGACGCCACCAAGGGCGCCGTCCTGGCCCTGCCCCGCGAGAACGGCTTGGAGACCTCCGTGGTGCTGACCAATACCGGCGCGGACGCGGCCACCGTGGTACTCACCGCGGCCGCCGGAGAGTGGACCGAGGAGATCACCGTCCCCGCCGCTACCACGCTCACCCCCGAGGTCCCGGAGGACGTCTCCGGGCTGATCATCAGCGGTCCCGGCGACCAGCAGGTGGCGGCGGCCGCGGTCGTCACCGCCGAGGTCAAGGGCGACGTGCCGGGCACGCTCATCTCCGTGATCCCGACCGTGCCCGACGCCGCCGCTCAGGGAGCCCTCGACCTGCTGCTGCAATGACGCGGGCGGCGCCACCGGGACCTGCTGGGGCCGGTGGCGCCACGGGACTGGACTGCGCCCCGCTCGGCCGTCCGCCGCGTCGGGGCCGCGTCCTGGGCGGCTCGTCCGCACCCCCGGCGGGTGGATCGTC
This sequence comes from Actinomyces ruminicola, assembly GCF_900103885.1. Lineage (GTDB taxonomy): Bacteria > Actinomycetota > Actinomycetes > Actinomycetales > Actinomycetaceae > Actinomyces > Actinomyces ruminicola. Next base: position 397,113 of record NZ_FNIM01000001.1, on the reverse strand, counting down.
TAGAGTGGAGGCGTGGCTCGGCCCTCACATCTGCCCCCGGCGCGCATACCCGCCTCCCCACGTCGCCGCGATCGCCATGGGCGCGGGCTGCGAGGGCCACTGCTGCCGCCCAACCTGCCCGCCTGGCGCACCCGGGCCGAGCGCTTCGACGCCATGGTCATCGGCGCCGCGGACGCCTTGGCCCGGCGGCATCCGGAGATCGCCCAGATGCAGTTCGCCGTCGAGGAGGTGCCGCCCTCGGACCCCGCCCCGTGGGAGAACGGCGTCGTGCTCGGGCGCGGATTCGCCGCCGAGCCGCGTGCCGGGCTGCCCGCCCGCATCGTGCTGTACCGCCGCCCCATCACCTCCCGCGCCGCTGACGACGCCGAGCTGGCCGAGCTCGTGCGCCGCGTGGTGGTGGAACAGGTGGCCCTCATGCTCGGCCGCCGCCCGGAGGAGATCGATCCCGACAGCTGAGCCGACGCCGGTTCCCGGCGCGCCTCGCCGCGACGCCATGGCTCCCGCATCCGCCGGTCGGCCCGCGGTAGCCTGCGGGTGTGAGAAGAGTCCGACACTGCCGCAGGCCCGGCTGTGAGAACCCGGCCGTCGCCACCTTGACGAGCGTGTACGCCGACTCCACCATCGTGCTCGGCCCCCTGGCCACTCAGGCGCAGCCCGAGGCCTACGACCTGTGCGAGAAGCACGTTGAGTCCTTCACCGCACCGCGCGGCTGGCAGGTCATTCGACTCGCCACCGACTTCCGGCCCGCCCCGCCCTCCGAGGACGACCTGACCGCCCTGGCCGACGCCGTCCGGGAGGCGTCTCGGACTCCACGACCCAAACCGCAGCCGGCCGAGCACGCCGGCCGGCCCACCGGCCTGCTGCCCGCCTCCCTGACGGCCCCCCTGCCGGACCACCTGACCGGCCTGGGCGACGGCGAGATCGCCCGCCGCGGTCACCTGCGCGTGCTGCGCGGGGACAAGCCGGAGGACTAGCGCGCTCCGGCCGGCCGCCTCCGGTTCGGACACCACCGGGGCGCTGACGCGCAGCGACGGCGAGTGCGGTCAACGCGATGGCGTGCCCGTGGGTGCGGCCACCTCGTGCGGCGGGGTCTGCAGGGTGCTGCGGGCCTCGTCCTCCAGGCGCCGGTCCCGCAGCTCGAGCATGAACTCGCGGTCGCGGCGGGCCGCCAGCATTGCCGCCAGGAAGCGCTCCGGATGCGTGTGCGGTGGTGGAGGCGGCGCCACATAGGGCTCCGCCTGCGCGGCCAGTTGCGTGGCCAGGCGCGCACGTGCCTGCGGCTGCATGGAGGAGGCCCGCTGCAGAAAGGTGCGCACCACCAGCGCCAAGTGCCCGGGCAGGGCACGCAGATCGGCGTCGGCTGCCCAGGCGGCCAGCTCCGGCGGCATGAGGATCGGTGGGGCGTCGGCGACGCCGTTGCGGTCGCGCACCGCGTAGGTGCCCGCCAGCAGGTCGCCCAGGCGCTTGCCTCTGCGCGTCACCACGCAGGCGGCCACCGCCGGAACCCCCGCAAGCAACCAGATCTCGAGGACCCCTACCAGCACCCGCACCAGGCTGTGCCGCAGCCGCACCGCCCCGCCGTCGTCGCGGACGATGCGTGAGCCGGTCACCATCCGGCCGGCCGAGCGTCCCCGGGACAGCACCTCGACCGCCAGCGGCACCCCCACCAGCCAGCCCAGGAGTACCAGGGAGAACAGCACTATCACCAGGGCCTCGGAGGGGTTGTCGACGATCCGGTCGCCCACCACGGCGGCCGTTATCAGCGTGATAGCCAGTCCCATCCCGTACAGCGCATAGTCGATCAGCCCCGACAGGATGCGGGCTCCGGGGGATGCCGGCAGCACCTCCAGGGCCACGGCCTCCCCGGTGACCATCAGCTCCGGTGTCATCATCCGCTCGGACGAGGCGGCAACCCCATTCACCATGTCAGACTCCCCTCGTGGATATTGACGCCTATGCCGCCGCGCACCGCGACCAGTGGGATCGCCTGGACCGGCTCACATCCCGACGTCGGCTCACCGGCGCCGAGGCGGACGAACTGGTAACCCTTTACCGGGCCACCGCCGGGCACTTCTCGCGCATCCGCACCGGCGCTCCCGACCCGGCGCTGCTGGCCGAGCTGTCCACCCTGGTAGCGGCGGCTCGCGGCCGCATCACCGGGACTCGCGAGGCGCGCATCAGTGACGTGCGGCGCTTCTGGCTGGCAAGCGTCCCCGCGGCCCTGTATCGGCTGCGCTGGTGGACGGTGGCGGTGACCGCGGCGGAGGTGGTGATCGCCGTCGTCGTGGGCGTGTGGACGCTGCGCAGCCCCGAGGCCATGGCGGCCCTCGGCTCGCAGAGCGAGCTCGACACCTACGCGCAGGAGTCCTTCGAGGCGTACTACTCCAACTTCGCCGCCGGCGAGTTCGCCGGCTACGTGTGGACGAACAACGCCCGCATCGCCGCGCTGTGCGTGGCCGGCGGCATCACCGGCGTGCTCCCCGCCTACATGCTGTTCGCCAACGCCGTGAGCATCGGGCAGGCGGGCGCCATCATGGCAGACCATCACCTGCTGGGCCAGTTCTTCGCCCTCATCACCCCGCACGGGCTGCTGGAGCTGACCTGCGTCTTCGTCGCCGGCGGCGCGGGCCTGAAGCTGTTCTGGACCCTGCTCGCCCCCGGGGGCAGGTCGCGGGGAGCAGCCCTCGCAGCCGAGGGCCGCTCCCTGATCACTGTGGCGGCGGGCCTGACGGCGGCGCTCGCGGTCTCCGGATTCATTGAGGCCTTCGTCACCCCGGCGCCGCTGCCGTGGCCGCTCAAGGGGCTGATCGGAGCGCTGGCCCTGGCCGTGTTCTGGGCGTACACGCTGCTGCCGGGGCGTCGCGCCGTACTGGCCGGACACACCGGAGACCTGGAGGCGGATGAGGCCGGCGCCGTCCAGGTCGAGGTCGGCTGACCGGGGGCCACCGGCCGCGGCGGCAACGGCGAGCGCGGATCCGGCCCGCGCAGCCTCCCAGGGCGACCCGACGACCCCGGCCGCTCGCCCGGGCGTGGGCGGGGCACACGCACTGGTACGCATCACAGCCTCCCCGCGGCCTTGAGCGCCAGGTAGGCATCGGCCAGCGCGGGGGCCAGGGCGCCGGGCGGGGCCTCCACCACCTCCACGCCGGCGCGGCGCAGGCGTTGACGTACCGCATCCAGCTCCACCAGGTCGCGCTCGGCGGCGGCCGCCGTGTAGACGCTCTCGGCGTCGTCGCGCCGGGAGCGCAGCTGCTCCAGGCCGGGGTCGGTGGCCGAGGCCACCACCACCGTGTGCTTGCGCGCCATGGTCGCCAAGGCCCGCAGCATGGCGGCGTTCGCCCCCGACCCGTCCAGCCCGGTCAGCACGACCACGAATGAGTGCTGGGACAGGGACGCCTCCACCGTCGCCGCGACCAGGGTCCAATCCGTCTCCACCAGCGCCGGTTGCAGCGGGGCGAAGGCGTCCGCCAGGGCTCCCAGCAGGGCCGCCCCGGACACGCCTCGCACCTGCGCCCGGGTATCCACGTCCATCGCGACGGCGTCAACCCGGTCGCCCGCCCTCGAGGCCAGCGCCGCCATCAGCAGCATCGCCTCGATCTGGGCGTCCAGCCGCGGGGCGTCGTCGAGCCGCGCCGCCGCCATTCGCCCGGTGTCCACGATCATGAGCACCCGCCGGTCCCGCTCCGGCCGCCAGGTGCGCACCACCACTTCTCCGCGCCGCGCGGTCGAGCGCCAATCGATGGAACGCACGTCATCGCCGACCACGTACTCACGCAGGGAGTCGAACTCGGTGCCGGCCCCGTGCACCATCACGGCGCTGCGTCCGTCCATCTCCCGCAGACGGGCCAGACGGCTGGGCAGGTGTCGGCGGGAGGCGAACCGGGGCAGTACGCGCAGCCTGGCGGGCGCGTCCAGCGAAGCCTGCCGTCCGGCCAGCCCGAGCGGCCCGCGCACCCGCACCGTGATCAGGTCCGCCATGCGGTCCCCGCGGCGGGTGGGGGTCAGCGCGGTGCGCGCCCGGCGTTGACGCCCGGCCGGGATCACCAGGCTCCTTCGCTCCTGCGAGGCGCCGGCCGACGGCGTCCAGGCGTCACGTACCAGCACCGACATGCTGCGGCTGGTGGTGTTGAACAGAGTCAGTGTCTCAGTGACGGTCTCGCCCAGGCGGACCGACCGGGGCACCGCCCGCGTGGCGCGCAGGCCTCGGGGCGAGGGCGCCGCCGCCACGTCCACGGCCACCAGCGCGGCCACCAGGGCCGTCCACGCCAGGACAGTGGCCGGACGGGGCACGAGGAACACGAGTACGACCCCGGCGGCGAGCAGCCAGACGGAGCGCATGGTCAGGTACACGGGCGCCTCCTACCAGTGGCCGGCTACCGCGGCACCGGTACCGAGCGCAGGGCGCCGTTGATCACGGACTCGGTGGACACGCCCTCCAGCTCCGCCTCGGCGCGCAGCTGGATGCGGTGGCGCAGCGTCGGCAGGGCGAGTGCCTTGACGTCGTCGGGGGTGACGAAGCCGCGCCCCGACAACCAGGCCCAGGCCTTCGCCGTCGCCAGCAGCGCCGTCGCCCCGCGCGGGGAAACACCCAGGGACACCGACGGGGAGGTACGGGTGGCCCGCACCAGGTCGACGATGTAGGCGAGCACCTCCGAAGAGGCGTCGACGGTGCGCACCTGCTCGCGGGCGGTCGCCAGGTCGCCCGGGGAGGCGACGGCCTGCAGGCCGGCTCCGGGCAGGTCGCGGGGGTTGAAGCCGGTGGAGTGGCGGGACAGGACCTCGATCTCCTCGCCGCGTTCTGGCAGCGGCAGAATGAGCTTGAGCAGGAAGCGGTCCAACTGCGCCTCCGGCAGCGGATAGGTGCCCTCGTACTCGACCGGGTTCTGGGTCGCCACCACCATGAACGGATCCGGCAGCGCCCGCGGGTCGCCATCGACCGACACCTGGTGCTCCTCCATGGCCTCCAGCAGGGCGGCCTGCGTCTTGGGCGGCGTGCGGTTGATCTCGTCGGCCAGCAGCAGGTTGGTGAACACCGGGCCCTCGCGGAAGGAGAACTCGGCGGTGCGCGCGTCGTAAATCAGCGAGCCGGTCACGTCGCCGGGCATCAGGTCGGGGGTGAACTGCAGCCGCTTGGTGTCCACGTCCAGGGAGGTCGCCAGCGAGCGCACCAGCAGCGTCTTGGCGACTCCGGGCACGCCCTCCAGCAGCACATGGCCGCCGGCGAGCATGGCGATCACCAGCCCGGTGACGGCCGGATCCTGACCGACCACCGCCTTGGCCACCTCCGCGCGCACCGCCCGCAGGCGCGCGCGTGGATCGGTGCCGCCGGACGTCGTGGTCGGCGGCGCCGCGGCGGCCGCCGGGACCGCACCGTAATCGTGGGCGCCGCCGGTGGGCAGCGCCGTGGTCGGCACCTCGCGCTCGTCGACGTGACGCGGCTCGTTGTGGGGGACGGGGGGAGTGGTCATCGCTGATGGACCTCGCTCTCGAGTTGTTCCAGACGTACGGCCAGGTCCGCCAGGGCATGGTCGTCGGTGGGGGTGGGCCCGTACAGGGCATGGTCGATTTCGGCGACGGGCCAGCCGCTGGCGCGGGCCGCCGCCTGGATGAGTTCGCCCCGGCCGGCCGGGGGCCCCAGTCCGAGGCTGCGGCCGAGCCGGAGGGCGGTGCCCGCCCGCAGCGCCTGGGCGGCGCGCTCGCGATCCCCGGCCCTGCGGTACAGCCGGCCCCGCCCGATGGCGGTCTCGGTGGCCCGCACCACCACCGGCAGATCCTCCGACACGAGCCGTCCGAAGCGGCGCCCGCGCACGAGCGCCAAGGCAGTCACGACGACGACGCCCAGGAACAGCAGCACCGGCAGCCACGGCGGCAGCATGGGGGTATCCCAGACCGTCTGCGAGACCGCCTGTGAGGCGTCGAACCAGACCAGCTGCTGGTGGTGTCCCAGCGCGCGGATCGCCAGCGCCGCGTTGCCGGCGGTGGTGAGGTTGGCGTTGGTGACGATGCGGGGGTCTGCGATCACCCGCAGCGTCCCCCCGCCTGTGAGGGGGGCGGTGGCGTAGGCGTAGGCGTCCTCGCCCACCGGGAAGCAGCCGACGGCCTCCTCGGCCCCGTCGAGGGAGACGGACCCGGCCGATCCGGCCAGCGAGGCGGCGGCCACGGCGTCGGGGTCGGTGCACGCCGGCTCCAGGGAGGCGTCGGCTCCCGCGGAGGCGCCGGTGGAGGTGATGTCGGCCAGCCGGTCGAGGTCCTGGTAGAGGGTCCCCAGCACCACCACGTCTGCTCCCGCCCGGGCCAGCTGCGAGCGGGCGTAGTCGGACAGGTCGCCCACATTGAGCACGACGACGGTGGCGCCGTCCGCGGCGGCGCTGATGGCCGCGTCGGCCGAGCTGACGCTGGTGACGTTCACGCCCTGGTCGCGCAGCAGTGCGGCCAGCGCCTGGGCGCCGTCGGAGTGAGGGTTGTCGATGGCGTAGGGCACCTTGGAGGACTGCGGACTCGTCCACAAGGTGGCCAGGGCTACCAGCAGGAGCAGCGCCCCGGCGGCCAGGAAGGGGCGCCAGCTGCGCAACCGCTCGCCCGGAGTGGCGCCAACGACCTGGCCGGGCCGGGACTCGGGCCGGGCGGCGGGGGACGGCGTCGTAGTGGTGGGTGAGCTCATGCGGGCACCTGCCCTGTCGGCACCGGCGGAGCGAGGGGTGCGCGGGCCACCCGGTCGGCGAACTCACGCATCCAGGCGTCCTGAGCGGGGGCGGAGACGACCCGCCCGTAGCGGACCGCGTCGAACAGGCGGGCGGCCTCGTCCATCTGGGCGGCGAGCTCGCCCAGCGGGCGGGCAGCCAGCAACGCCGCCTCGTGCGCGGTCATGCCCGGATAGTCCTCAATGACGCCGCGCTCGTCGAGCATGCGGACGATCGCCCGGAACCGCTCGACGACGGCGGTCGTCCAGTCTCCCTGTCCTGCCGCGGCATCGGCGGCGCGGGTCAGGGCGGCGGCGTCACGATCGTCCTCGAACAGGGCAGTACCGGTGCGGGTGACGCGTCGTGCCCAGGTGACGCGGGCGAACAGCACCACCAGTGCGGTGAGCAGGGCGAGAGCCAGCACCACCACGATCAGGACGGACAGCCAGGCCGGTGCCCCGGGCACGGCCGCGCGCGGGTCCAGGTGCTCAACCAGCCATTGCCAGATACGCTCCCAAAGGCCGGCGGCCTGGTGGTAGACGGGCTTGGCCAGCTCCTCCTCGGCCGCGCGGCGGGCCTGGTCGGCGTCGGGCGTGGCCGGGACGTCCCGGGGCGCGGGCGCCCGGAGGCGGCCGCAGGCGTACAGGCCGAGGGCGGCTGCGGGGACTGGCGTAGGGGTCATGGCGTCTCGATGGGCGTGGTTGTCATCAAACGCCGGCGGAGCGGCGCAGCTCGACGTCCAGGCCCTCCTGGCGCATGCGCAGGTCGATGTAGAGCAGGGCGCGCGCTGCCGCGGAGAACGGCAGGATCACCGCGCTGAGCAGAGACGACAAGAACATCGTGAGCGCCGTCAGCAGCGCGGAGGTGGAGGCGCCGGTGACGAACAGCGAGCCGGCGCCGGAGATGAGGCCGATGGGCATCGCGAGGACGTAGGACACGGCGGTGACGAGCAGCTCGACCAGCAGCAGCAGTCCCAGGGTCCGCCAGAAGCCGGTACGGGTCAGTTGCCAGGAGCGGCGGATGCCCTCCCACACGCCGACGTTCTCCAGGATCAGTGCGGCGCCGGATACGGACAGACGCACCCACAGGAAGGCCGCGGCGACCACGCCCAGGAGGAGGAACAGGAAGCCCAGTGGTAGCAGCAGCACGATTCCGCTGCTACCGCCCTCCTCGGCGACGGCCATGAACAACCAGGCCAGGAGCAGTGCCACCCCCAGGATGACCAGGGCGGCTGCGATGCAGGTGATCAGGCCGATCAGGATGGACTGGCCGATCAGCGCCCATATGCGTGGCCTGGTGCGCTCCCACACCTCGGTGGGGGTGGCGATGCGCCCCAGTACCGAGCGGGAGACGGTCACGATCAGCAGGCCGGTGAGAACAGCGGTGGCCAGCGCCGTGGCGGCCGCCGTCACGAGCGAGGAGGTGAAGGTGCCGCCGAGTAGGGACAGGGAGTCGCCGAAGACCTCGTACTCGGAGACCGAGGGGTCGTAGTCGTAGTAGTAGCTGGTGGAGCTGAGGTTGGAGACGAACGCATTCATCGAGATGAAGGTCGCCAGCGCGGAGACCAGGCCGGCTGCGCCCATTACCAGCAGCGCCGGCAGGAACATGGCGCGTGGGTTGGCCCGCAGGGACTCGAAGGCGCCGGTGATGATCTCGGTGATGCTCAGCGGCCGCAGGGGGATGATGCCGGGCTTGGGGGCGACGAAGAAGCCGGCGGGGCCCGGGGGATAGGCGCCCGCCTGCTGGGCGTAGTGAGAGTACTGGGGGCCGGCGGTGTAGCCCTGGTCCTGAGGGGCCTGCTGGCCGTAGGCGGGCTGCCCCGACTGGGGGGCGTAGGCGCCGTACTGGGGAGCGGGTGCCGGTCCCGGCTGCGGGATCCGCCCGGATGCGGGGGAGTGGCTTGAGGGATCGCCCCCGGAGGGGGACTGCCAACCGGTGTTGTCGCTGCTCATGGGCATACTGTTTCACGCCGTCGGCGCCGGTGCTCTCCCCCCTGAGGAGGAGAAGTGCCCGCGAGTCTCTCGTCTCGCCGAGGCTGTGCAGCTGTCGGGCCCGGGTCCGGCTGTGCGGCTGCATCGGTGCGGACACGCCCGGAAGACGCGCGCCACTGAAGTGAATTCGACTTGGGCGCAGGCGTGTGACGCGTCCCTCGGGGTGGGGGCGAGGCCCGGTTTGAGGGCCGGAAATACCGCCTCCCCTTGAGCTTACGATGACCTTAATTGTGTATGATGAAGGTCACGGTGTGGCATGTAGGTGCCATTAGCGACTGGCTTACGTGTCAAGATAGGCGCCATGCGCACTCGCATTCTGGTCGTTGACGATGACACTGCCCTGGCCGAGATGATCGGCATCATGCTAGAGGCGGAGGATTACACTCCGTCCTTCTGCGCCGACGGCGCGAAGGCTCTTGAGGCCTTCCGTGAGACCGATCCGGACCTGGTCCTGCTGGACCTCATGCTCCCGGGCATCGATGGTGTGGAGATCTGCAAGCTCATCCGCGCCGAGTCCGACGTGCCGATCATCATGCTCACCGCGCGCACGGACACCCAGGACGTCGTCGCCGGGCTCGAGGCCGGTGCCGACGACTACGTCACCAAGCCCTTCAAGTCCAAGGAGCTGCTGGCCCGCGTGCGCACCCGCCTGCGCCGCAACATTGACGCCAACGGCGCCGAGCACGTGCGCGCCGGAGACCTGGACATCGACGTTTCCGGCCACCAGGTTCACCGTGGCGACACCGTTATCAACCTCACTCCGCTGGAGTTCGACCTGCTCGTCACCCTCGCTCGCACTCCCTGGAAGGTGTTCACCCGCGAGGAGCTGCTGGAGCAGGTCTGGGGCTACCAGCACGCCGCCGACACCCGCCTGGTCAACGTCCACGTGCAGCGTCTGCGCGCCAAGATCGAGAAGGACCCCGAGCATCCCAGCATCGTGGTCACCGTGCGCGGCGTCGGTTACCGTGCCGGTGACGGCAAGTGACTGCGGGCGCGGTGACGCCTGAGTCCCGCCCCCTTCGCAGCCCGAGTCTCGCAACCGACTGACCGTGGACACCCACAGCTCGGGCCGGAATGCGGGACGTCACGGCGTGCCGTCCCCATTGCGGGCGGCACGCCGTTCGCTTGGCACCTCCATGGTGCTGTTCGCGACCATCGCCGGGGTGGTGCTCATCGCCGTGCTGCTCGTGGCCATCACCATCACCATTCGCAACGACGTCTTCGCCGAGCGGCGGGCTGCCATCCTGGCCGATGCCCGCCAGCGGACGGCCGCTGCCCAGTCGGCCTTCGATGCCGCCACTGTCAACACGGCTGATGACCTGACTACCACCGCGCAGGCGCAGCTCGCCACCATCAACGACTCCTTCGTGGGCGCGGGCGGTGTGGGCGTGATCCTGCGCCGCGCCGACGGCGAGACCTCCACCACCATCATCAACGACCTGGCCACCGATGCGGATCTGGGCACACTGATAACTGACGGCCTGGTGGCCCAGATTGACGCGGGCGAGGTCGGTACGCAGTACTCCCAGTCCGTGGGCATCCCCGACGGCGACGGCGGTACCGCCCCGGGGCTCGTGGTCGGCTCCCGCATCAACCTGCCGCTGGCCGGCGGCTACAACCTGTTCCTGGTCTACACGCTGGCGCCCGAGCAGCACGTCATCGACCTGGCCACCCGGGCGATCATCATTGCCGGGGCCGGCTTCCTGCTGCTGCTCATCCTCGGCCTGTGGGCACTGACCTCGCGCGTACTGTTCCCGATCCGGCGCGCCTCCCTGGCCGCACAGCGGCTGGCCGCCGGTCACTTGAACGAGCGGTTGCCGGTGTCCGGGGACAACGAGATCGCCACCCTGTCCCGCTCCTTCAACAACATGGCCGACTCCCTGGAGGCGCAGATCCAGGCCTGGGAGAACCTGTCAAAGGTGGAGAAGCTGTTCGTCTCCGACGTCTCCCACGAGCTGCGCACGCCCCTGGCCTCCATCCGCCTGGCCGCGGAGCAGATCTGGCAGGCGCGCGACGAGATCCAAGACCCCTTCGCCACCCGCAGCCTGGAGATCCTCATGCGCGAGATCGACCGCTTCGAGCAGATGCTGTCGGATCTGCTGGAGATCTCCCGCATCGACTCCGGCCGGGTACAGCTGCGCGCCGCCGAGACGGACATAACCGCCACCCTGCGCGGTGTCCTCGACCTGGTCGCCGTCCACGTGGAGGCCTCCGGCTCGCAGATCCGCCTGCACGTCCCCGAGGCGCCCGTCGTCGCCGAGGTGGATGTGGCCCGGGTGGAGCGCATCCTGCGCAACCTCATCGTCAACGCACTGGAGCACGCCGAGGGCTCACCCATCGACATCACGGTCGCCGCCAGCGACGACGCCGTGGCAGTGCGTGTACGCGATCACGGGGTGGGTATGAGCCCGGACGTGGTCAAGAAGGTCTTCGACCGCTTCTACCGCGCCGACCCCTCCCGCAAGCGCACCCTGGGCGGGACCGGGCTGGGGCTGTCCATCTCCTTGGAGGACGCCGTCCTGCACGGGGGCACGCTCGCCGCCTGGGGCTGGCCCGCGGACGGCGCCTCCTTCCTGCTGACGCTGCCGCGGCACCTCGGCGCCGACGCCGGCCCCGGCAGCTTCGCCAAACCCGGCCCGCTGGACGTCGTACCCGAGGACGCCCCACCCGTTTCCCGCGTCGGCGCCCGCAGCACGGAGCCCGTGGACGCCGCGCCGACGCCCCCGGCGCTGACTCCCTCGCCGGCCTCCCGCCGTTCCGACGTCGACCGTGATCTCGAGCAGGAGGAGGTCGCCGCGCCCGCGGCCGGAGAGGCGGAGACCGCCGCGCGCGTCTCCGCCATCGGCCCGGGCGAGGGGCCCACGGTCCCCACCCCCGAGGACGTGGACGCCTACAAGCAGCAGGAGGAGGCCCCCCGGTGAGCGGATCCGCATCAGCCGCTCCCGTTCGGCCTCCCCGCGCTCCAGAGCTGCCGCGCCGCCGAGTGCTTGCGGCCCTGGTGCTCGGCAGCGGCACCCTTGCCGCCTGCACCGCCCTGCCCACCTCTGGGGACGTCACCGAGTCGGACGACTCGGGCGCCGCGGACGAGCAGCTCGTCCAGACCGCGGCCGGTCCGGCCGAGGGCGCCGCCCCGGACGAGATCGTCACCGGATTCCTGCGTGCCTGCGCCGCCGGGCTGTTCGACGACTTCACCACTGCGCGCGCCTTCCTCACCGCTGCCGCCTCCGCCTCCTGGCAGCCCACCGCGACGGTAGGCGTCTATGACGGCTCGACCGCGCCGGTCATCACACTCGTCGACAGCGAGGTGACGGTTGCGGTCGACCTGATCGGCGTGGTCGATTCCGTCGGCGTGTTCACCGGCGCCGCCGAGCCCGACCACGCCTGCCGCTACACGCTGACCGCCGACGACTCGGGACAATGGCGCATAGCCGAGCTGCCCGCCGGAATGCTCCTGTCCGACGGCGACCTGACCGCGGGATTCGGCTCCGCACCACTGTTCTTCCTGACCCCAGACCGCTCCCGCCTGGTCCCGGAACTGCGCTGGCTGCCCCGCCACGAGTTCCCCCGCCGGCTGATTGAGGCGCTGCTGGGCGGGCCGTCGGCCTGGCTCGCGGCGGGCGTAACCACTGCGGTGCCCGAGGGCACCGCGGTGGGGGACGACGGCGTCGTCGTCGAGGACGGCACCGCCGGCGTGGACCTGACCGGTATGGGAGACCTCGGCGCGCTGGATGAGACGCAGCTGGGACTCCTGGTGGCTCAGATCCGGGCGACCCTGGTGGAAGCGGCCGACCTTACTCAGGCGCGGAGCGTCACCGTGCGCGTCTACGGGGAGGAGCTCGGCGCTCCGGCCGCTCTGCCCGCCGTCGATACTCCCCCCGGGGCGGTGGTGGGGATGTGTGCGGGCGCCGTGGTGCAGGGCACCACCTCTACCCGCGCCACACTGGTGGCGGCGCAGACCCTGGGCGGCGACGCCGCCTCTCATCCCGCGCTCGGGGCAGACGGAACCGTGTACGCGCTGAGCCGGTCGAGCCTGCTGCGCGTGCCGCCAGGCCGGAACGTGGCCGACGTCATCTTGTCGGTGGGTGAGGCCGACGCCGACTCGGATTCCGACTCCGTCGAACTGCTGCCCCCGATCGCCGATCGGCACCAGTGGGTGTGGACCGGAGCCGAGGGCGGGCTCCTGGCCGTTGACGAGCGCGGTCGGCGTGCCGGGCTCGAGGCCCGGTGGTTGGAGGGCCGGAAGGTGGGGGCCTTCGACCTGTCCGCCGAGTCCACTCGCATTGTGGTGCGCCACCGCGCAGGTGATGAGCAGACCGACGAGCGCGTGAGCGTGGCCGCCATCGTCCGCGACGACGGCACTCCCACCGGGCTGGGCGATCCCCTGGACCTGCCCGCCGCGGTCGGCGCTCGCACCGAGGCGGTCGTCTGGTACGACCCCCTGAGCGTTGCCGTCCTGCCCGCCGGTGACGGGCAGGAGGCGTCGGGCATTCTGCGGGTCCCCGTCGGTGGGCCACTGGCCACGTCCATCACCTCACCGGCGGCGGTCGCCGTCACCGCAGACCGGGCCACCGGCGCGGTCCAGCTGACCGACTCCGCGGGCCGCATCTGGCAGCACAGCGGCGCCGCCTGGCGCGTGAGTGCCACCGACGTGACAGACATTGCCTACCCACTGCCATGAGCGGCCACCAGCATCGGGCGGACCCTAGCTGATTGAGCGACCGCTCCTGCGGATCCGAAACTGCTGAGTGCCCCGCGTGCGGAGACCGCACGCGGGGCACTCGCGTCACTGAGCCGACCGTGGGCAGGATCAGTCGCCAGTAGTCACCTGAGCGTTCAGGCGGATCACGCCGTAGGTCCATCCGTGCCGGTGGTAGACGGCGCAGGGCTGCATGGTGGACTTCTCAATGAACAGGTAGAAGGGGTGGCCGACCAGTTCCATCTGGTACAGCGCCTCGTCCACCGTCATCGGCACCGCCTCGTGGAGCTTCTGGCGCACGACCACCGGGGAGTCTCCCAGCTGGGACTCCACCGCGACGCCCGGCTCGGTGGGGGCGGACGGGGAGTCCTCGATGGGCAGGTCGCCGGTGTCCGGCAGCTGCGGCTCCTCGGCGGGGGCCGGCGCGACGGACTCGGGGAGCTCGACGATGTGGCGGCGGTGGTTCTTCTTCCGGTCCCTGGCCCGGCGCAAACGCTCGGTCAGCTTCCCCATGGCGATGTCGAAGGCGGCGAAGCGGTCGGAGGAGCTGGCCTCGGCCCGGATCACCGGGCCCTTGGAGATGACGGTGATCTCCGCACGCTCGGCGGTGTCCGCCTGACGCGGGTTGCGCTCGTGGGTGATCTCGACCTCGACTCGTTGGACACGCGGGTCGAACTGCTCGACCTTAGCGGCCTTCTCCTCGACGTAGTCCCGCAGACGGGAGCTGATCTCCGCGTTGCGGCCGACGACGGTGATGTCCATGGTGAAACCTCTTTCTGAGTCCAAGTGATCCTTGTGAGGGGATCGGGCTGGGGGAACACCCGCCGCACCTTGCGGCGAGCTTCGGAGTGGTAGCCACCTCCTCGTGTGCTGCCGGCGGAAAACCGGGGCGCGGCGCCTGCCTCGGGCGCTGCGCACTGCCGTGTGTGTTACGACACATAACCTACACCATTTCCCGGGGTCTCACGTACACCGCGCCGCCGGGGAGGGGCCGCCACAGCAACCGGTCTCGACGGTTACTTCGACCGGTCTCGCCGTGTTGGTGGTGCCGGTTCCGGTGTGTTGCCGGTGGAGGCGGGGGACGGGCGGGGGAGCGCCGGCCCGCCGGGGACGGACACCCGGCGGCCACGGGCCGGTGGCGGCGCGGCGGCCACCACCAAGGCGCCGCCGACGACGGCCCCGGCCTGCCGCAGTGCTCGCGCGCAGGCGCCCAGCGTGGCCCCGGTGGTCACCACGTCGTCCACCAGTACGACCCCCATGCCCTCCACCCGTGCCACCACCCGCGGCGGCACCGAGCGGTTGGCCCGCCGCTGGGCGGCCGACCGGCCCGCCTGGCGCGCGCCGCCCGCACCGGCGCGACGTCGCAGCACATCCGCGCTCGCCACCGTCACCGGATGCTCCTGCCCGACGGCGACCACGTCACCCCAGCCGGCGGCCAGACCACGGGCGACGGCGTCGGCCAGGTCCGCCGCCACCAGTCGGCCCCGCAGGCGGCGGCCCAGCCCGGACGGTGCCGGAACCACCAGCAGGCTGCCACTAGCTACGGCCGCTGCCACCACCTCGTCAGGCAGAGCGGCCGCCAGGTGGTGTCCCGTGTGCCGCCCCGCCCGGGACATCACTCCGTTCAGGTCCTCCCGCGCCCCGTTCTTCCAGCTCAGCACCAGTGAGCGCATCGGACCGGTGTAGGCGGCCAGCGCCCACACCGTCAGCTCTCCGGCGGCGTCGGCGTGCTCCACCCGGTGCGGCGCCGCGTCGAGCAGCGCCGCGCAGTCCTCGCACAGGGCCACGTCCCAGCGGCCGCAGCCGGCACAGGCCAGCGGCAGGCCCACGTGGACGGCGTCGGCGAGCACGCCGGGGAGCAGGCGAACCATGTGACCAGTCTGCGGCGTCGGCTCGCTCCGGCTCCCGCCGCGGGGCCCCCTGTCCACAGGCTCGCACGGGGGCCGTCTTCGCGGGCGGTTGTGGATAGCGGCGGATCGCCGCTCAGCGGTAAGCGATAGTCCGGGCGGCCGCGGCCCGATGGCATACGATGGCGGCGTCCGCGCCCGGTCCGACCGGGCGCGGGGCCCGTCTGCTGCAGGCGCCGCACCACGGCGGGCTCCCATCAGCTACCAGGGGAGAGACCAGCGTGTCGATTGTCGACCGGATCCTTCGCATCGGTGAGGGGCGGACCCTCAGGAGGCTTGACGCCCTCGCCACCCAGGTCGAGGCCCTCGCGGAGGACTACAAGGAGTTCACCGACGCCGAGCTGCACGAGCAGACCGCGGAGTTCAAGCAGCGGTACGCCGACGGGGAGACCCTCGACGAGCTCCTCCCCGAGGCCTTCGCCACCGTCGTGGAGGCCGCCGACCGCGTGCTCGGGCAGCGTCCCTACCACGTGCAGATCATGGGCGGCGCCGCCCTGCACCAGGGCAACATCGCCGAGATGAAGACCGGTGAGGGCAAGACCCTGGTGGCAACCATGCCCTCCTACCTGCGGGCCCTGACCGGCAAGGGCGTGCACGTGGTCACCGTCAACGACTACCTGGCCGAGTACCAGTCCGACCTCATGGGGCGGGTGCACCGCTTCCTGGGGCTGACCACGGGCTGCGTGCTGGCCACGCAGCGGCCCGCCGAGCGGCGCAAGCAGTACCAGTGCGACATCACCTACGGCACCAACAATGAGTTCGGCTTCGACTACCTGCGCGACAACATGGCCCAGCGTCCCGAGGACCTGGTACAGCGCGGGCACGCCTTCGTGATCGTCGACGAGGTCGACTCGATCCTCATCGACGAGGCCCGCACCCCGCTGATCATCTCCGGCCCCGCCACCGGGGACGTCAACAAGTGGTACAAGGAGTTCGCCAAGCTCGCGCAGCGGCTGCGCGCCGGCCGCGACTACGAGGTCGACGAGAAGAAGCGCACCGTCGGCGTGCTCGCCCCCGGCATCGAGCGGGTGGAGGACTACCTGGGCATCGACAACCTCTACGAGTCCGAGAACACCCCCCTGATCGGCTTCCTGAACAACGCCATCAAGGCCAAGGAGCTGTTCCACCTGGACAAGGACTACATCGTGCGCGACGGCGAGGTCCTCATCGTCGACGAGCACACCGGCCGGGTCCTGCCCGGGCGCCGCTACAACGAGGGCATGCACCAGGCCATTGAGGCCAAGGAGCGGGTGGACATCAAGGCCGAGAACCAGACCCTGGCCACGATCACGCTGCAGAACTACTTCCGCCTCTACCCCGAGGGGTCCCGGGCCGGCATGACCGGTACCGCCGAGACCGAGGCCGCCGAGTTCGCCGGCACCTACGGCATCGGCGTGGTCCCCATCCCCACCAACAAGCCCATGATCCGCGTGGACCAGCCGGACCTGGTCTACACCAATGTGGCCGCCAAGCTGGCCGCCGTCGTCGACGACATCGCCGAGCGCCACGAGCTCGGCCAGCCCGTCCTGGTGGGCACCACCAGCGTGGAGAAGTCCGAGCGGCTCTCCCGGCTGCTGGATGAGCGCGGCATTCCCCACGAGGTCCTCAACGCCAAGCAGCACGCCCGCGAGGCCGCGGTGGTCGCACTGGCCGGGCGCAAGGGCGCCGTCACCGTGGCCACCAACATGGCCGGCCGCGGCACCGACATCATGCTCGGCGGCAACGCCGAGCACATCGCGGTGACCGCCCTGAAGGAGGCGGGCCTGGATCCGGAGGAGAACGCCGAGGAGTACGAGAAGGCCTGGCCCAAGGCGCTCGCGGCCGCTCAGGAGGCATGCGCCGCGGAGCACGACGATGTGGTGGAGCTCGGCGGCCTGTACGTGCTGGGCACCGAGCGGCACGAGTCCCGCCGCATCGACAACCAGCTGCGCGGGCGCTCGGGCCGCCAGGGAGACCCGGGCGAGTCCCGCTTCTACCTGTCCATGGAGGACGACCTGATGCGCATGTTCGCCTCCGGCGCCGCCCAGCGCATCATGAACTCCGGCGCCTACCCCGACGACGTGCCGATCGAGTCGAAGATGGTCACCCGGGCCATCGCCTCCGCACAGCGGCAGGTCGAGTCGCGCAACTACGAGATCCGCAAGAACGTCCTGAAGTACGACGACGTCATGACCGAGCAGCGCGAGAAGGTCTACTCCGAGCGCCGCCGTGTGCTGGATGGGGAGGACCTGGAGCCGCAGCTGGCCGCCTTCCGCGCCCAGGCGGTCGGCACCATCGTGTCCGCCCGGACCCAGGAGGGCCGCCCCGACGAGTGGGATCTGGACGCCCTGTGGGACGACCTCGCCCACGTCTACCCGGTCAGCGTCACCCAGGAGGACCTGATCGACGAGGTCGGCGGCCGCGACCTGCTGTCCGCCGAGCGGCTGTCCGCCGAGCTCGCCGACGACGCCGCCGTCGCCTACGAGGAGGCCGAACGGCGCCTGAGTGACAACCCCATCGCCCGCGCCCAGCTGGGGGAGGAGCCCATGCGCGCCCTGGAGCGGCGCGTACTGCTCGCCGTCGTGGACAAGCGCTGGCGCGAGCACCTGTATGAGATGGACTATCTCAAGGAGGGCATCGGCCTGCGCGCCATGGCCCAGCGCGACCCCCTGGTGGAGTACGCCAACGAGGGGGCCCATATGTTCAAGGCCATGATGGAGGGCATCCGCGAGGAGACCGTCGAGCAGGTCTTCGCCAACGCCGCCCGCTTCGACGCCGCGGCCGCCCGCGCCGCCGAGCAGGCCGAGGCCGAGCGCGCGGGTGACGGTGTGGCGGCGGCCGGTGCCCGCAAGCGGGAGGCCGCCCGTGGCTCCGTCCTGGGCAACACCGGCCAGGAGCCCATGAACCAGCGCATCACTTATACGGCCCCCGCGGAGGACGGCACCGCCACGGCCACCCCCGCTCCGGCGGCGCAGGGCCGGGTCACTGCCAAGGCGGCGGCCTCTGGCGCCGCTGCCGGCGCGGGCGCCGGCGGTGCGGGCCACTCCGCGCCGTCGGGCGGCAACCGCAAGCAGCGCCGAGCCGCCGCCAAGAAGCGCCGCAAGTAGCCTCAGGCGATTTCCAGGGCGGCCAGCAGCCACCGGCCCCGGAAGGCCTCCAGGCGGGCGGCGGCCGCCCGTACGCGGGCGCCGTCGTCCAGCAGGATCGTCACCTCGCAGGTGCCGTGGCTGGGAGGCTGGGCGTGCACCGAGCGCGGGCGCAGGCGCGTCGGCGCGCACCCCAGGAGCCGCCGGGCCAGGCCCGCCCGCCGGGCGAGTGCCTCGAACAGCTCCGGCGTCGTCCAGCGGGCGAGGTGATCGGCGCGCCGCTGTCCGGACAGCACCTCTGCGGCGGCAGTCACGACGACGGCGGCGAAGCGCGCCGGATCCGGCAGGTCGGCCGCAGCGGCGGACAGTGCGGGCGCGCGTGCGCCGGTCTCCTCCAGGGCGGGGCGGAAGCGCAGCCGATCCCAGTCCCGGGGACGCTGAGCGCCCTCCAGGCTCGGGTGGGGGACCACCGTGCCTGCGGCCGTGCCCGTCGCCAGGCGGAGGCCGGGTGCGGGGCGTGTGGGCGGCGTCGGGCCGGTGCGGCGCCGGATTCGTGCGGCTTGGCGGTCGAGCGCCTGAGTGGTCGCTGCCGCGCGGAGCTGCGGTGTGCGCTGTGCGGCGGAAGTTGCCGTAGTGCGGGCCGGGGCGGCGGGGGCGGCTAGGGCGGACATGGCGTTTCTCCTGCGAGGGGACGGTCGAGCGGCGTTGCTCGTACTGGGTGGACGGGGCGCTTACGAATCGGGCTGGTCGGAGAAGTCGGGAACGGCCAGGGAAGTGCCGGGGTGGATGAGCCCGGGGTCGGTGCCGATCGCGTCGGCATTGGCCCGGTACAGCCGGGGCCAGGCCTCTGCCACCTGCGCCGCCGAGGCCTCGGGTCCCAGCAGTGCGGCGGTGATGGACCACAGGGACTCGCCGGCCGCCACCGTGTGGGAGTCGGAGGAGCGCGGGGCGGCTGCTGCCTGCTCGGGTGCGGCGGAGTCGGGCGGGGAACCGGGGTCCGCCGGTGCGGTGGCGGTGGGCTGCCAGCCCAGGTCGTCGGTGCCCGGCCCGGACTCCTCGACCGCCACTGCCGGGGAGGTGGCGATACCGGCGATGAGAGCGCCGGCGGCGATTCGCCGCACCAGGGGAGCGCCCCAGCGGTGCAGCAGCCGGGCGGCGGCGCGGGCGCCGTGGCCGGGCGGGATGTCGGGGTCGGCCGCGCGGCGGGCGCCGCTGCAGGCCGCGAATGCCAGGAGCACGGACAGCAGGTGCCACAGGGTGCCGACGGCACCCGTGGCGCAGGCGATGACGGTTATGGCTGCGGAGAGCTGGGTGGTGCCCCAACCGGCGGGTGGCAGTTCCAGCAGGCAGCGGCCGCTCGTCACGGCTGCGCTCACCAGCACCGGGACCAGGGTGGCGCAGGCCAGGCCGACCACGCCCAGGGCCGCATGCCCTCGCGCCGTCCATGCCGACAGGCCCCTCCACGTTGCTGCATCCATGACTCACTCCATCGCCGTTGACCATGTTTGATGATGGTAGATCATCATAGAGTCTGTGCGATGTGTCAAGAGCTTCTTTGCTGGCAGTGTCTCGGGGTGCGGCTGGCCATGTCCGGACGCGGGTGGCAACAGCCGCCGCAGGCGGGTGCCTGCGGCGGCTGCGGGTTGAGCGAGGTGCGTTGAGGTGCCTCTGAGGGCGCCAGTCGATCAGGCGCGGTGGCGGCCGCCCCGGTTGCGCGCGGACGTGCTGGTGGCGGCGGCCGCATCGGGTGGTGGCGGAGGCGGAGGCGGCGGTGCCGGTGCAGCGGCTTCCGCCGTGCTCAGCGTGACGGTGGGGCCGGTGCCGGTGGCCTTCGGGGCAGCGGCCTTCCGTGCGCTCGGCGGGCGCTGACGGTCAGAACCGAGCAGCGTGGTCAGGCGGCGCAGGCGCGCGCCCCGGGCGGCGCGTCCGGCTCTTGCCGCGGCCTCGGAGCGCGGGTCGATGCGGTCGACCAGGTCGGCCAGTGCCCGCCCCAACGGCGATGCCGGGGCGGCCTCCAGCACGCTGCGCCCCTCCATGAGGCAACGGTCCGCCGTCGCCGCGTCCTCGGGCAGCACGGTCACCTCCTCCACACCGCCGAAGCGGGCGAGTGCCTCGCGTACCGCGCGCTGCGGGGACGGCCCGGCGGCCGATGCGCGTACCCGGTTGACCACCACCTCGACGCGTCCGGCGGGCCGCATCTGCCCCTCCGGGTCGTCCATTAGCTGCAGCAGGCGTCGCACGCCGATCGGGTCTCCGGCGCCGACGATCACCGCCACGTCGGCGTTCCGCAGCAGGTCAGCGGTCATGGCGCCACGGCCCGGTTCCAGGGTGAAGTCGTCCACGGCGTCGTCGACCGGCCCGCCGGCCACGTCCACCACCGTCCAGGCGGCCGCCCGCCGACACTGCTCCCACACCTCCGGCATGGCGGCCGGCGGCAGCTCGCGCCACCGTCCGGGGCGGCCCAGACCGGTCAGCAGACGCCGATCCGCGCTGATCGGGATGAGGATGCGGTCCAAGGACTCGGTGTCCAGGCGGCCGCGGGAAGCCAGGCGCGCAGCCGTGGCCAGGGCGGAGGAGTCCTCCGGCAGACCGAGCAGCTGGGTCAGGCAGGGCGCCTGAATGTCGGCGTCGACCAGGATGGTGCTGCCACTGAGTCCGGCGGCCAGTGCCGCGGCGACGGTGGAGCGCCCCGGCGCGCCCTGTGGCCCCCACACCACCAACAGGCCGCCGCGGGGGCGGCCTTCGCTGCCCGCGGTGTCCGCCGTTCCGGTCGCAGCCGGGAGTGGCGGCGGACCGGGCGCGGCAGCCGCCTCGAACTCTGCCCACAGGTCGGTGCTGCCCGCCCGTGGGGCCGAGCCGGAGGCCGTCGGCACAGAGGCGGAGGGGCGGCGGGGCTCTTCCAGGCCCCGGGCGATGGCCTGCAGGCGCGTGCGCACCGCGGCCGGAGGCGAGGCGACGGACTCCAGCGGCCAACCCGTTGCCGCCCAGCGCTCGCGCTCGGCGTCGGGCGTGAGCAGCACTCCTAGGACGCCGGCGCGGAGCAGTCGATCCAGGATGGTGCGGTCGAGCTCGTCGAAGGCGGTGTCGACGACGGCGAGCGTCGCCAGGCCGGCCATGGCGGCGCTGAGCAGTTCGGCGGCGTCCGCGCAGCGGCGCACCACCTTCAGGCCCGATCCGGGGGCGTCGAGGGCGCGCAGGATCGCGGCGTCGTCGCCGGACAGGGCGAGCAGAACGCCCTGCGGGCCGGTTGCGGCGGAGGCCGGCTGCTGGTTGTCCATCACTGTCCCTGCCCGGTGGGGACGAGCACGAGGGGGCCGCCCCCGCCGACGGCGGTGAGCACATCGGCGACCGTCTCCTCGGGCACAAGCACCTCCACCTGCACGCTGGTGCCGCCGACGAGGCTCGTGCCCGCCTCGCCCACGGATGCGATCAGCAGTCCGCGTGCGACCACCTCGGCGCTGCCGGCGTCCTGGACGGTCGCCTGGGGCGCGGGCAGCACCCACAGGTCGACGATGTCGCCGGCGCTCGTGTCCGCGGGCAAGCCGGAGGCGACGTCGAGCACCACGGAGCGCAGCGCCACGTCGGCCGCCCGGCCGACCGCTCCGGAGGGCAGCAGCTCGCCCGCCTGGAGGGAGCGGGTGGCGACGGCGTCATCGGGAAGCTCTCCGGCCGCCACATACACGGCGGTTCCGGGGTGGGAGTCGACGAGCGAGAGCACCCCGGCGGCGGTCAGGTCGGTGCCGGGGGCGACGTCGTGGGAGAGCACGTAGATCTGTTCGGTGTCCGCGGCCGCATTGACGGCCCAGGCTCCCAGTGCCACTGCCGCCCCGATCAGCGCCAGCCCGCCCGCCAGGCGAGGGTCCTTCCAGGTGGGGCGGCGCAGGCGGGTGCGTGGCGTCCGGGCGGCTGCGGCGGAGTCGGGGGCACTTCGTTGTGCGGAACTCACGGGATCCTCCTCGATCATGTGCGTTGCCGTTGAATATTACAAGAATATCGTTGGTTATCCACAAGTATGTTCGAGTATGGCGTATACGGCAAGATGATGAGATCATGGTGCCATGCCGGACAAGTTTCTGACCATCGCAGAAGTAGCCGATCACCTGCAGCTCTCCGCCCAGGGGGTGCGGTCCCTGATCCAGTCCGGGGAGCTCCCCGCGATTCAGGTCGGGGCGCGCCACCTGTGGCGGGTGCCGGAGAGCGCCTTCGACGAGTACGTGGAGCGCCAGTTGGCAGCGACCCGCCAGATGGTGGCGGCCGGAGCGGCGAGGGCGCCTCGGGGCACGGAGGCGTAGCCCCGGGGCGTTGGGCGCCGCCGGCGGACGGGCTCAGCGGCTGCGGACCACCTCGATCGCAGACAGCGCGATGGTGACCGTTGCTGAGGTGCGTGCGGAGGCGGCGCCGTCGCGGACGACGTCGATGTAGTCGGCGCCCACGCGGGCGAGTCGACCGGTGACCTCACCGGCCGCGAAGACCACGCGTACCCGCGTGCCCGCGCGGGCCAGCTCCCGCAGCAGGGCCTGAATGCCGGGACGGCGTCCGGTGGGGGCGGGTGCCGGACCCGGCAGGGGCGACGCCAGCGTGATGGCGGGCATTGGTACGAGCGACTGCATCCCCCCGCCCTCGTCCAGCAGTACGAAGCTGTTCTCGGCCCGGTTGACGACGCCGTCCACGGCCGCCCCGCCGCGCGTGCGCAGGTGCACGCCACGGCCCGCGGCAGCGCGCAGCCGGTCCGCCAGGTGCAGGCCGGCGATCTCCGCCTCGGCGAGGTCGGCGGCCTCGGCGGTGAGGTCGGCGCGCCGCTCCGCCTCGAAGCGGCTTTCCAGGTCGGCCAGCAGACTGTCCCAGTTCATACCCGCAGCACATCACAACGGCGGCGCGAGGCCAAGGGGCAGGGGCGCGTGCGCCGCCGTTTCGGGGCAGACTTGGCTCATGCGTGTATATCTTCCCGCCACCGCCGCCGACCTGGCCGCCGCAGAGATCAGCCCCCGCACCGCCCACGCCGCCACGGCCGCGCTGGCCGCCGTGTTCCCCGAGGAGGATCAGGAGGGCCTGGAGGTCTCCGCGAGCCTGTGCGCCGCCGACGCCTCCCTGATGCGGCTGGCCGCGCCCGGCGCGGAGACGGAGGCAGACCGGCGCGTGGTCATAGCCGCCGATGTTGATGACGCCCAGGTGCGTCAGCTGCCCGTGGCCGACGACGTCCTGCCCGGGACGGTGGAGGTGACGGCACCGGTGTCGTGGGATGCGGTCGCGGCGCTGCTGGTGGACGAGGCGGAGGCGGAGCCGGATGTGCGCGCCGCCCGCACCGGGGACGAGGCCGCCTTCGAGCGGGCCGCCGAGGCGGACCTGCTGTGGTACGACGTCTCCGAGCGCGGGGCGCTGGCCGAGGAACTGGCCGCCACCCCGCGAGACCAGCATTAGTGACGCGGTGAGGAGAGTGGGTGAGGAGAGTGCCGGCTGGGCAATCCTCCACTCAGGAGGCGATTACACGGAGCCCGGACCCCTTGGGTGAGCGGGTGACCTCGATGCGGTCGGCCACCTGCCGGCGCAGTTCCTCCACGTGGGAGACGATCCCGACCGTGCGGCCGCCGGTCTGAAGTCGCCCCAGTTCGGCCAGTACGTTCTGTAGGGTCTCGGAGTCCAGCGAGCCGAAGCCCTCATCAATGAACAGCGTCTCCATGGTCACTCCGCCCGATTCGGCCGTGACCACGTCGGCCAGGGCCAGGGCAAGGGAGAGTGACACGTAGAAGGTCTCCCCGCCGGACAGCGTCTTGGGGCCGCGTACACCGGAGTCGGAGAAGCGGTCGATGACGCCGAGCCCCAGCCCGCGGTCGGTGCGGCTCCTGGCGCCGGCCTCGTCGTCAACATGGACGAGCTCGTAGCGGCCGGCGGACATCTGGGAAAGCCGGTGGTTGGCGAAGACGAGCACCTCCTTGAAGCGCTCCAGCAGAACCCAGGTGGCCAGCGGGGTGGCGGAGTCGTTGTTGCCGGAGGCCACGGCGACGACCTCCCATAGTGCGGTGGAGTCCTTGACCGCGGCGGTGAGGGCGTTGGCTGCGTCCTGGACTCCGCCGACGGCCTCCTGCACGTGGGCCAGGCGGGCACGGGCCTGTTCCCGCGCCTCCATTGCCGCGTGGTAGGCGGAGTCGGCTGCCGCCAGCCGCTGGCGCGCGCCCTCGACGTCGGCGGTCTCCTCGCCCGTGAGCGTGGCGATTGACGCGTCCTCGGTCAGGCCGTGCCGGACCCGCTCGCGTCGGGCTGCTGCCTCAGCGACCTTGGCCTCCAGGTCCGCCAGCTCGGTGCCGGGCAGGAAGGCCGCCTGAGCCTGCGCGGCGGAGATGAAGCCCGCCTGCGTGACGGCGTCGACCAGCTCGGTATGGTCTTGTGTGGTGGCCCGGGCGGCATCGGCGGCCCGGGTTAGGATGCCTGCCAGTTGTCCGGCGGCGTCGGCGGCGTCGCCCAGGGCGCGCATGTGCTCGGCGACGGAGTCGTACCCGGCCTGCTCGGTGCGGCAGCGCTCCCGGTCCCGGGCTAGGGCCTCAACCTGGGAGGCCAGCTGGGCGCGCCCCTGGGCGAGCTTGGTCCGCTGCTGTTCGAGCTGTTCGCGCAGCTGCTCGGTGGCGCGGGTGAACTCGGCCAGCTGGGACTCCAACTCCGGCAGCGGTGCTGCGGCCTGCTGCGCGGTATCGAGTTCGCTCTGCGCGGCTTCCAGGGCCTGGGCGAGCTCGGACGTGGGGGCCTGTCCGGCGGCGGTGCGGGCCGTGGCCTGTTCGGCGGCGAGCGCCTCGTGGGTCTTGACCTGCGCCGCCAGCCGGGCGTCGGCCTGGCGCTGCGCCGCCTCAGCGGCCTCGACGTCCGTGCGGGAGATGGTCCCCTGGCCGGGGACGGCGGGGGCGGGATGCTCGGTCGATCCGCATACCGGGCAGGGCTGCCCGGCGACGAGCTCGGTGACGATTGAGCCGGCCGTGGCGCTGATCCAGGCCTCTCGCCGCTGTGAGACGAGCTGGTTGGCTTCCCGCGCGGCGGCGGTGGCGGCCTCGACGGCGTCATGCGCGGCGGCGATCTGGCCGTCCAGTGCATCAGCGCGTTGGGATGCCCGGAGACGCTCGGCGCAGGCGTCTCTCTGCACGCGCAGCTCCGGCAGCCCGGCCTGCGCGGCGCGGGCGGCGGCCAGCGACTCCTCCAGGTTCTCCCGCTGCCGGGGGCGCTGCGCCAGTTGGGCGGCTGCGCCCTCCGCCTCCGCCTGCTCGGCGGCTAGGCGCTCCCGTGCCGCTTCAGCCTCCTGCGCGCGTGCGGCTAGCCCGTCCTCCAGCTCTGCAACGGCGCTGAGCGTCCCCGCCCGGGTGCGCAGGGCGTGGCCGCGGGCGGTGATGGCGCGGGCTGCCTGCGTGAGGGCCTCCAGAACCGTGTGCACCGCGGCGGCATCCGGGACGTCGGGACTGGGGGCGTCGGCGTTTGGAAGCAGTGGAGCGAGTTCATCCAGCGATGAGCGCGCCGACTCGTACTCGGAGGCAGGGGGCCGGTCCTCTTCCAGTGCTTCGACGGCCCGCGCGTGCGCGGCGAGGGCTGACCGGGCGGCGTCCTGCGCGCGGGTCAGTACGGGGATGACGATGGCGGCCCTGCGGGCCGCGTCTGCACGGGCGGCGTCGGCGGCGTCCTGGGCGGCGCGGGCGTCGAGTTGCTGCTGCTCGGCCACCAGGCGCGCGCGCCGATCCAGACGCTCCTGCAGCGCCATGGCGGCGTTGACGGCGTCGGCTGCCTCCTGGCGTGCGGCACCGGCCGCTTCCAGGGCCTGCTGCGCCGGTTCGGCCGCTGCTCGCGCTGCCTGGAGGGCGGCGTCCCCGATCGCTGTGATGGCCTCGGCGTCGGGCACGCGGGCGGACACGAGTGCCTCCAGCTGCGCGGCGGGGGCGTCGTCGCCCGTGGCGGGTGCGGGGGAGTCGGCGTCGGGAAGCAGCGGGGCCAGGATCTCGGCGCGGGCGCGCAGGGTCTGGCGGACCGACTCCGCCTGCTGCTCCAGGGCGCGGCCGCGTGCGCGCAGCGCCTCCTGCATGCGATCGAAGACGGCGGTGCCGAACACGTCGCGCAGGAGCAGGCGGCGCTGCTTGGACTCCGCCCGCAGGAACTGGGCGAACTTCCCCTGGGGCAGGATGACGGTCTGGGTGAACTGATCGCGGTTCAGCCCCACGATGCGCTTGATCTCTTCGGCGGCTTCGTCGATGCGGGTGATCGGTTCTGTGGTGGGGCGGCCGTCTGGGGCGGAAAGCCGCCACAGCTTGACCGTGGCGTTCTGCTTGGTGGTGCCGGAGCCGCGCCGCTTGAGGCGCATGTACTCGGGGGTGCGCAGGATGCGGTAGACGCCGGCGGAGGTGGAGAAGACGAGCTCGACCTCACTGGGGTCGGTGGATTCCACCAGGGTGGAGCGGATGCGCTGCCTGGAGGACCCGTCGGTGTCGGCCACCTCTCCGTAGAGTGCGAAGACGATGGCGTCGATGATGGTGGTCTTGCCCGATCCGGTGGGACCGGTCAGCAGGAAGCGGCCGGAGTCGGTGAAGCGGTCGAAGTCGATGGTCTCGGTGCCGGGGAAGGGCCCCACCCCGGTCATGGTCAGGCGGTGCAGGCGCATCAGCGCTCCTCCTTGAGCTGGGTCTCGGCGCGGGCGGTGTCGTAGGCCTCGGCCATGATGGCCCGTTGGGCCGGGGTGGGGGAGTGCCCGAGCATTTCGGTCAGGAAGCGCTCGGCCACGTCCACCGGGTCCGAGGCGCGGGTGACGGTGATGGCCTCGCGCTCGGCCCGCTCGGGGCGGGTGTGGGAGAAGGCGAGCAGGTTGGGGAAGCGTTCCTTGAGCTGCGCCATGGCGCCAGGGGGCATGGGGCCGCTCAGTTCGATGCGCACCCAGTCGGCGGAGTGGGCGGAGTTGGCGGGGGCGAGCAGCTCCTCCAGCGTGCCGCGCAGCGTGGTGGGCCGGTAGGGGGTGGGCGTGGGGATGCGCTCCATGCGGGTCACGCCGGAGGAGTCCAGCTCCAGCAGGACCGAGGACTTGGCGGCATCGGCCTCGGGGAAGGAGAAGGGCAGCGGGCTGCCGGAGTAGACCAGGCGCGGGTGGGTGGTGCGCATGCCTGGCGGGGATGCGCTCGCGGCCGTGCCAGCGGCTTCGGCTTGGACGGCTGGCGCACGCAGTTCCTGTGGGCGGTGCAGGTGGCCGAGCGCCACGTAGTCCAGGCCGCCGGAGGCGGCGGCCAGCGGCGAGCCGCCGAGCGTGGCGAACACGCCGGCCGGGACCGAGTCGACCCCGCCGACGCGGATGTCCCGCTCGGAGTCGGGGCTGGCCTGCCCGCCGACGACGAAGGCATGGGCCATGGCCAGTGCGGGCACCCGGGCGGAGCCTGCG
The DNA here is from genome assembly GCF_900103885.1 of Actinomyces ruminicola. GTDB lineage: Bacteria > Actinomycetota > Actinomycetes > Actinomycetales > Actinomycetaceae > Actinomyces > Actinomyces ruminicola. Next base: position 369,386 of record NZ_FNIM01000001.1, on the reverse strand, counting down.
GCACGTCGGGAGGCAAGATCCCGGGACACCAGCCGCAGCGCCGCGGAGACCACGGCCTCATGGCTGCGCGGCAGCGGGGCGGGGCCGTCTGCGGGTGGGTCCGCGGCTGCATCGGCAGGCTCAGCGGCTGCTACGGAGCCGGTGGGGGAGCTGCCGTCGGGCAGTGCTTCCGCTCCGGCCGCCTCCCCGAGGCGCTTGGCGAGCAGGTGGGGCAGGGTCTCGCGGGCGGCGTCTGGGTCCAGGTAGGGCAGGGCGTAGACGTACAGGCCGGGGCCGCCGTCGGCGTCGGGGATGATGATTGGGCGGTCCACGTCCGCCACGCGCACGCGCAGGTCCAGGCCCTCGCGCAGCAGGGAGGCGGCGAAGCCGAGCCGCTGCGCGGAGTCGTGGTTGCCGGGGGTGAGCACTACACGCGTGCGGTCGGCCAGGCGGCACAGGGTGTCATCCAGCAGGCGTACGGCGGCGGTGGGCGGGATGGCGCGGTCGTAGACGTCACCGGAGACGACGACGGCGTCCACGCGCTCGGCCTCGACCACCTCGATCAGGTGCGCGGCGAAGGTGGCCTGGGCGTCATCGAGCACCCGGCCGTGGAAGGTGCGCCCGAGGTGCCAGTCGGAGGTGTGGAGGATCCGCATGCCCGCAGCCTCTCACAGGCCTCCGACACGAATTCCAGGGGCTTAGCGGGCGGCGGCCAGGCGGCGCATGCCTTGCCGTCAGTAAGCGGGCACGTCGTGGTCGGCCAACAGGCCCCCACTGTCAGCCTGTGGCAGTGAGCTGGGAGACCCGGCCGCGGGAAATGCCCATAATGGCGGCGGTGTCGGAGACGGACAGGCCTTCGGCACGCAGGGCGAGGGCGGCCTCTCGCCAGGCGGTGGCGGCCTCCTCCTGCAGTGCCTTGGCGCGGGCGGCGGTCTCTTTGGCGGCGCGAACCTGGGCGAGGGAGTCGACTTCGGGGACAATGTCGATCTCCCAGCTGGAGTGGTCGGTGGTTTCGTCGACGGTATCGAGGTAATCGACGACCTGCTGGCGTGCCCGGTCAAGGTGGGTCACCTGGGTGTGGTGGTCGTCGTCGAGCTCAAGCTCCCAGCCACCCGACCATCGGGTCGCAGTCACCGTAAGGCTCCGGTTCATGCCTTGCTCCTCTCAATTGCGCGCAGTGCGTCGCGGGTCACTTTCGGCGAGACCTCCGGTGTGCGGGTGATCACGACGGTCACTGAGCCGCAGCGCCAGACTTCGTGGTCACCTTTACCGCGACGCGCCGTGAAACCCGCCTGGACAAGCATGCGCGCCAGGTCCCGGTACTTCATGGGCTTCGTCATTAGAGTTTACCGTCAGTAATCGCATCCCGTCTAGGTGGACTAAACGGGCGGGTCTGGGCGTCATCGAGCACCCGGCCGTGGAAGGTGCGCCCGAGGTGCCAGTCGGAGGTGTGGAGGATCCGCATGCCCGCAGCCTCTCACAGCCCTCCGACACGAATTCCAGGGGCTTAGCCGGTAGCGCCCAGGAAGCGGGTGGGGATCATGGGTCTGTTGAGGAGGAACCGTCCTTAGCCAGGAGCCTCGCCATGTCTTCCAGTCGGCCTGCCGCCTCGTAGGCGCTGGCGAGGACGTGGCGGGTGGTCAGGGTGTTGGGATGGTCGGGTCCTAGGATGCGCAGGCTGTCCTGCAGGACCTGCTCGTACAGGTCGATGGCCTCGGCGATGCGCCCCGCCGCCTGGTAGGTGTAGGCGAGGTTGTGGCGGGTGATCAGGGTGTCGGGATGGTCGGGCCCCAGGATGCGCGCCTGGACGCCTGTTGTTGCCTCCAGGGACAGCGCTTCCTGTGGTGCTCCGAGCTCGGACGCCTGCTGGAGCGTATCGGACAGCAAATCGCCAACGCTTGAAATACAAAAAAGTTCGCGTGAGTATTTCTGGTAGGTGATGGCTCGCAGTTGTGTGGCTCGGTCCAGCACTTCGCGACGACGTTTCTGTGTATCGTTCTGTGGGATCGTGTCGAAGTCGATTGCAGTCAGTACTGCCGCTGCCGCAAGCATCTCCTTCTCTTGATCTTCACTGCGTGTTTCCCTGAACACCTGCCCTTGTAGGCGGTGAATTGTGATTGCGGCACCGTCATCAGAGACCTGGCAGATCGACGAGTTGCGGAGTTCGGCGAGCGCTTTGCGTGCTTCGCCCGCATCTCCTGCGACCGCCGAAAGCCAACGTGTGGGTACTCCAGATGCGGAGAGCAGCGCTAGGGCTCCCAGCTGGTCGCGGGCTATCTCGGCCCGTGGCACTGAGGCGGCGGAGATCCGCTCGAGCACTCCTTCGATCGCCATCCACAACGCGAAGGCGACTCCCTCGGGGTAGAGGTCTCCGTCGAGCTTAGGCACAGCGTCCTCAAGCTTGGCCTGGCTCAGGCGAAGCAGGTACTCGCCCAAGGACCAGCCTTCGTATTTGATGGAGGCGGCCGCCTGTGAGATCGCCAGCGGAAGATCTCCGAGATGCTCCGCAATCGCGTCGGCCGCCGATTGATCATCCTGTCCCGTATTGGATATAAGATACCCAACCGATTCTGACCTGGTGAACTCGGAAATGTCGATCTGTTCCCATCCCTGCCCGTCCCAGCCGAAGTGCAGGGTGGTGGTAGCGAGCACGTGCATTCCTTGGCCCCGCGGCACCGCATCGCGCAGATCGTCAAGGCGCTCAACATTGTCCAGGATTATGAGGCGGTCAGAGGGCTCAGCGGAGGCGAGTGCGTTGAGACAGCGCCGTGCAAGAACCTCAGGGGTTAAATCCTCACCGGTTGGCACTCCCAGAGACAGACCTAACTCCGACAGTCCTGCCAGCACCGACTCACGGGACTGGGAATTAATCCAGGCGACAAGCTGCCAGTCCTGCTTCTCGCAGTGCCGCGCGAGAGCTGCTGCGAGCTGGGACTTGCCGCATCCGCGCATACCCACCAGAACCGTGCGCTCAGCTGACTGCGTGACCACCGAGTCTAGGAGCCGAGTGAATTGGGATCGTTTTACAAACCCGTCGGCGACGGTCGGGCGCGCGCCGAAGCGAAGCGGTCCACGGGGCAGGGAAATCGCAGCCGACTGCACGGCCGCGCGGATGTCATCGAGTTTCGTCTGCGTCTTCTGGCTGTCGGCGAGGAGCTGGTGCTGCCCCTCCAGCAACTCCTCCTTACCGTCCAGTAGCTGTAGCAGGGCGCCGAGCGGGGACTTGGGGGAGGACGGTGCCAACAGGATGATCTCATCGGCGGTGGCTTCAACCAGGCGATCGAAGAACTCCTCAGCCTTCTCTTCGAGATCTGCCCTGTGCGCGCTGCCGCGCTGACGCAGCCTAGCTTTGAAACTCTCAGGGTTTCGTACCGCAGCCACAAAGACGCTCGGGTCGGCCTCTAACTCCTTAAGGAGAACCTCAACCGCGGTGACGGCACTGGCGAGTACGGCCGAGGAGATACCACGTGCCTGGATCGCAGGCTGCATGGCTTCTAGCTGCGAGCGCAGACGGGCCTCGATCCGCCGGCTCAGTGCTTTCTGCTCCTGATCCCGGCCCTTGAGCGCGTGCAGACGATCCCGCAACGTCGCGGCCTCGCCCACCACCGCTGCCGCACCCGCAAAGGGCAGACCCGAAACGGGTTCAGCGATTAACAGCAGCAGACGCGTAACACTCATAGCGACTGGCAGCAGGGAGGGGAGGTCAGCCATGACAAGACTGTAGGGCGGATGATCGAGGTGCGAAGCCGCCCGAGGTCACGCCTGGGAAACGGCCGTGCGGACTTCCGCACGGTGCAGCCTGCGGCGCTACTTGCGTCCGAAGAGCCCGCGCAGGAAGCCCGACGGCGTGGCGGACGAGGCGGGCTCGTCGTCGTGGCCCTGGCAGCGCTGCGACTTGGGCACGCCCGCCAGCGCCTGCTCAATGTGCTGTCCGCAGCCGGCCCAGGTGGGCTTGCCGCACTTCTTGCACGTCACCTTGCGACACATGATGTTCTCCTTGTTTTGGTTTTCGGTTGATCGGGTTGAAAGAAAGTGGCGATGCCCGGCGCGCCCGGGGCGCCTAGACCAGGGACAGGAAGATCTTCTCCAGCTCGTCCACGGTCGTCACCGGCGCGACCGTGCCGTCCGCCGCGGTTCCGGGCCCGCCGTCGTCGCCCTCCGGTGAGGCCTGCTCGGCGTCGACGCAGTTACGCATCGCGCTGGCGATAATGACGAATCCGGCCCGGTTCAGCGCGTGCGTGACGGCCGACAGCTGCGTGATCGTCTCCTTGCAGGACGCGCCGCGCTCGGCGGCGTCGATGACGGCGTCCAGCTGGCCGCGTGCCCGCTTGAGGCGGTTGACGATCCGCCGCTTCGTCTCCGGGTCGCACTCGAGGCCCGGGGCGGCCTGCGCCGTCGTCGCCGCGCCCTCCTGAGTCCTGGCCACGGCGATCACGCCCTCACCAGGTAGGAGTCGGCGTCGTCGCCCAGCCAGGCGCGCAGGGTGATCATGCCGCCCGTCTGGACCGAGGAGGCCAGCCCGTTGCCCACCAGAATGCGGTGGGCGATGTTCGCGCGCACCCCCACCTGGCAGATCACGCCGACGGGGCGTCCGGCAGCGGCCTGCCGCACCTCCTCGATGCGGGCACGCAGCTCGGTGTGCGGGATGTTGAGCGCGCCCGGAACCATGCCGCCAGCGACCTCGGCCCTCGTGCGCACGTCCAGCAGCAGGTGCGTCTGGCGGACCTGCTCCAGGTCGCGCACGTCCCACACGTCCACGGTGCCGTTAAGCACGTTCGCACCCAGCATCCCCGCCAGGTTCACCGGGTCCTTCGCCTGCCCGAAGGGCGGGGCATAGGCCAGGTCCAGGTCGATCAGGTCGGCAACGCCCAGGCCGGCGCGGATCGCCGTGGCCAGCACGTCAATGCGCTTGTCGACGCCGTCCCGGCCCACGCACTGGGCGCCCAGGAGCCGCCCGTCCGGGGCGAAGCTGACCGACAGGTGCAGCTGGCTGGCTCCGGGGAAGTAGCCGGCGTGCTGATTGGGGTGCAGGTGAATGGTCGTGTACTCGATGCCCGCCGCGTCCAGCGAATCGCGGTTCGCGCCGGTCATCGCCGCAGTCATCTCGCCAACACGGACGACGGCGGTGCCCAGGGGCGCGGGAATCGGCCGGGCGTGCTCGGGATCCATGATGAAGTCGGCCACCAGCCGCCCCGCGCGGTTCGCCGGGCCCGCCAGGGGGACGGGGCGGCGGGCCCCCGTGACGGGGTCGGTGGACACGGTGGCGTCACCGACGGCGTACACGTGCGGCAGGTTCGTGCGGCCGTGCTCGTCGACGACGATGGCCCCGCGCTCCAGCTCCAGGCCGGAGGCGGCGAAGGCGTCGGTGTCCGGGCGCACCCCCGTGGCCAGGACGATCATGTCGGCACGCACGCTCGTCCCGTCTGACAGGAGCACCTCGTCCGCGTCGGTGCCGTGGGTGATGGACTTCGCGGCCGTCCCCGTGCGCACGTCGATGCCCAGCCCGCGCAGCTCCTGGGTGATCGGGTAGGCGTGCTCGCGGTCCAGCGGCGGCAGCACGTGCTCGGCGAACTCGACGACGGTTGTGGCGATGCCGCGCTTAGCCAGGACCTCGGCCGCCTCAATGCCGATGAAGCCCGCGCCCAGGACGAGCGCCGATTCCACTCCCGCGTCGGCCTGCTCGCGCAGCCGGGCGGCGTCCTCGACGGTGCGCAGGGTGGATACGCGCGGCGAGTCCAGACCCTCGACCGGCGGGCGCGCGGCCTTCGCGCCGGGGGCCAGCACCAGGGCGTCGTAGCCGAGGCGCTGCTCGCCAGCGGCGGTGCGGACGATGACCTCCTGCGCCTCGGGGTCAATGCCGGTGACGTCGTGTCCGGTGCGCACATCCAGGTTGAGCCAGGCGCGCAGCCGCTCGGGGGTCTGCACCAGCAGGTCGTCCTGGTTCTCGATCTCGCCCCCGACGTAGTAGGGCAGGCCGCAGTTCGCGAAGGAGACATGCCGCCCGCGGTCTAGGACGATGATCTCGGCGTCCTCGCTCAGGCGGCGCGCGCGGGCGGCGCAGCTCATCCCGCCGGCGACGCCGCCGACGACGACCAGCCGTCGGGGGCGCCCGGAGCCGGTGGGGGAGGGGCGAGGGGCAGTGCTCGAGGCGGCGCCGTTGTCGGGGGTGGAACTGGATTCCGGCGAGGTGGTGGCTGGGGTCATCTTCATGCCTTTCGCGTGGTGGTGCCTCTACGGCGCTGTCGGTCGCCCGGCGCCGTCAGGGCGCACGTCCGGATAATACCCCGGGGGGTATCGATGAGGCCAATCCGACCCTCGACCTGCTTACGGGGTCCGATTCGTGTCGGTGGTGCCTGGCAGCATGGCTGACGTGAGCAAGAAGAAGCCTGGGCACGCCCTTGACCTATTGGCAGCAACCTGCCCCGAGCCATTCGGGCTGGCGCCGATGTCCGTAGCGTGCTCGCTCGTGGCTAGACCAGGCGATCATTCAAGTCCTATGAACCGCATATGGTTGAGCTCACAGCTTGCGGCGGATGCCTCGCTCACAGACACCACCAATTGAAGGAACAACAATCATGACTGAACTCACATTGGACGCCCTGCGGGACAAGCTCGCGGACCCGGAGTGGGCCGCGATCCGCGTGGAGGCCACCTACCAGCCCAGCGGTGGGCCGGGTGCGCGCGTGTACCCGCCGACGTTCCCCACCAACGGGGAGAAGTCTCCCTATCTGTTGGAGGAACGGCGCCGCGGTGAAGAGGTTCGCAAGGCAGTGCTGCTGGACCAGGTGCCCTCCCAGGCCAACCGCTGCGAGGAGGCCGAGGCGAGGGCCTGGCGTCAGGGCGCGGTGCGCATGCCCATGCTGCGAATGCGGTACGAAGGCGCGGCTAGTTTCGAGCTCATAGGTCTGGAAGCGCCCCACCGCGCCTTCGACGCATACTGGCGCGACTGCGAGCTTGACGGCGTCAAGTTCGACCGGACCGAGATCGGCAAGGCGATCCTGGCCGCATCACTGGCGGATGCAACGGCGCTGCTGGAATACGATCCCGCCACGCTCGTCTACGGAGGCTGGAACTCCCACCGCAAGGGGCGGCAGGCGAAGTTCCCGCGCCTGTACTCCAGCGAGATGATCGGCTGGGACCGGGTGGGGGGAGTGCGCAAGGCCGGGCGCATGGACCCCGCAAACCTCAGCGGATCGCGCAGCGGTGACGGCGATGACTGGACCTACTCGCCGGTGAGCGAGAAGAAGAAGGACGCCAAGCTCAGCGAGATCGGGCACGGCAATATCGCCCCGGGTGACGCTCACGGCGGCGTCACCATCAGCGAGGCGACCCGCACCGCCGTCCTCAGCCTCACTGCCACCCGCCGCGTTGGCTTCGGTTCCTTGGACCCTGAGGCTGCGGCTGCCGCTCGGGTGCTGCTTGTCGCACTCGGGCTCCTGGGCGACCGGCTGGCCTTCGGTGACGCGGGTCTGTGGCTGCGCAGCGGCTGCGACCTGGTCATGCAGACCGAGCAGCTGGAGTGGATCGGCCGCGGCGGCGTGGCGGAGTCATTCACGCTGTCCCCGAGCGAGGCGGTCCAGCTGTACGAGGACGCCCTGCAGGCGGCCCTGGACGCCGGGGTGCCGCTGCACCTGGAGACCGTGGAGCTGAAGCCCAACACTGCCTTGGGCAAGGCGATCGACTTCAGCCTTACCAAGGCCGAGTCCACGGGGGAGTGACATGACCCTCCGTCTTGACATCACGCTCCTGAGTGAGCGCTACGACGCCGGGGGAGGGGAGGACCCACGGGCCGCAGAATGGCCTCCCCACCCCGCCCGGGTCTTCGCCGCCCTGCGTTCGGTGGCGCAGGAGGATGAACTGGCGTCGCTAGCTGAGCTGGAGCGCCTGGAGCCGCCGCTGATACACGTGTCCCCCAACGCCGCGGTGGGTGAGCGGCGCACCCGGGGATACGTCGTAACAAACGTCCGCGCCAACAAGGGTGGGCACCAGACCCACCCCGCACGCACCGCCGGCTTCCGGCAGCGGACCGGCAGCCTGCCCGAGGACGCCCGTGTCCAGTTCGACTGGCCGGACGATGGGGCGCTGTCCGACGGCGTGGTCGCCGACTTGGATCATCTTGCTCGACGCGTGCCGTACCTCGGCCGCTCGACGTCTCCGGCAACACTCGCCTTCAGCCGAGTGGGGGACCCGACGCCGCTGCCCGGCCTGACCACCTACGAACCGACGAGGGAACGCAGCTCGCTGAGTATCCGCGTGCCCTATCCCGGCTACCTGGACGAGCTCAATGCGCTGTACCAGGAGGATCAGCCTGCATGGCAGGCCGCTGGCCCGCGCGCACGCCGCTTCTACCGTGAGGTTGGAACCGATGCCGATGAGGAGGTCCCTGCTGTGGACGAGTTCGTTTCCGCCTACCCGGACCTGGTCATTCTCAGGTTCGAGGAACTGCGGCCCTCCGGGCACCTGGTGTCCATCTTCACCGAGGCCCTGCGTCGCAAGGTCATGGGGCAGACGGAGGACCCGCTGCCGCCCGCACTGCACGGGCACGGCACCCCCGGACTGCCGCATGTGGCCTACCTGGGGTTGCCCTTCGTGGGCAACGAGCACGCCGACGGACAGCTGATGGCTCTGGCCGTCGCCATTCCGGGGTTGGAGTATGACGAACGCCTGCGAATCCTGCGCGGCATCCTCGGCGAGGATCCAGAACGGGAGATCTCGCTCCGGGTGTCCGGCTTCAGGCAGGAGTTCAAGCTCCGGTATGCGCCGGACGAGACGCGGCCCTTCACCACAACCATCGAGCGCTGGACCGGGCCGGCTCGCATGTGGGCGACGGCAACGCCACTGGTCCTGGACCGCTACCCGAAGGACCGCGACCTCCCCGCAGCGGTGGCCGAGTCCTTCGTCAACGCCGGCCTGCCGGAGCCGCGTCAGGTTGAAGTGAGCAAGGAGCCGATGATGTACGGGGCCGTGCGGCTGAGGCCACGGGAGCTGCCGAAGCGGTGTCAGCGTCGCCTGTACACGCATGCGCGTGTCACCTTCGACTGTCCCGTGCACGGGCCGATTCTGGCGGGTGCGGGGCGCTACTTCGGCGTCGGCCTGTTCGCACCCGAGTATGGGGAGGGATGGCGATGAACGTCACCGATTTCACGAAGTTCATGCAGGAGGTGCATGGGCATAAGCCATTCCCCTGGCAGTCCGCCGTGGTCGAGGAGGCTGTAGAAAGGGGGACGTGGCCCGCGCTCGTGGATGTGCCCACGGGCTTGGGCAAGACCTCCATGCTGGACGTGGCCGTGTTCCTCCTGGCACTGAGCGCCGGAGGCGAGGCCCCCGCTGGCCTGGGGCGGCGCCGCATCTTCCTGGTGGTGGACAGGCGCATCGTGGTCGACCAGGCCGAGGCGCACGGTAAGCACATTGCCGAGAAGCTGGAGAGCGCAACCGAAGGAACCGTGTTCGAGGTTGCCCGGCGACTACGGGGCCTGTTCGGCGCATCGCAGGGCGAGGCCGCACTGCGGGTGGTCAAGATGCGCGGAGGGGCGACCTGGGATGCCGCCTGGCTGCCGCGTCCCGACCTGCTCGCCATAATCACCGGCACCGTGGACCAGGTGGGCAGCCGCCTGTTCTTCCGCGGTTACGGGGTCAGGAAGGGGCGGCGCCCCATCGACGCCGCACTGGTGGGCACCGACTCGGTCATTATGATCGACGAGGCCCACCTGGCCCAGGCCTTCACCACTTCGCTGGCCTCCGCCCGTGAGGCCGACCGGACCAGCGGGCTGGGGCTGCCGGAGAGTTCGGTCATCCACCTGAGTGCAACGAGCGCGGAGAAGCCCGAGAAGAACTCCGATGCCTGGGAGGCCTTATTCGATGAGGACTCGCATCTACGGAATAAGACCGCCGCGCAGAGGCTGACCGCGCATAAGCGCCTGACGTTCGTCGGCTCCACGGAGAAGAAGATCGTTAAGGAGATGGCTGCCCAGGTATTGGACCTCTTCAAATACTCCGATGGCTCCTCCGATAAGCCCAAGGACCACCGGGTGCTGGTGGTGTGCAATACGGTCGCCCGCGCCCGGGAAGTGTATGAGGCACTGACCACAGGGAAGACGAGGCTGGACGGCGTCGAGGTGCTGCTGCTCATGGGCCGCTCGCGCCCGCTGGACCGCGAGGGGATTGCCGAGCGGGTTACCGAGCTGTTCGGCGCCGATCGGGAACCAGGTGACCACAAGGCGGTGCTGGTGGCCACCCAGACCATTGAGGTCGGCATCGACCTCGATGCCACGAGCATGGTCACCGAGACCGCCTCCTGGGACGCGCTGGTACAGCGTTTCGGCCGGGTCAACCGGCGGGGAGCATTTGGCGCTGCGGAAATCACGGTGGTGGAGGACGGAGCCAAGAAGCCTCCCGTATACGGGGACGCCAAGGTTGCGACGGCCGATTTCCTCTGCAAGGCAGCGCCGCAGGACGGCCTGGATGTGTCGCCCTTGGCACTGCGCCACCTGGAGGTGCCGGAAGGGCTGAGCGCGCCGCGGCCCCTGCTCCCGCTGCTGCTGCCCGCCCATCTGGACGCCTGGGCGAGGACGAATCCCGCTCCGGTGAACGATCCGCCGATCGACCCCTACCTGCACGGAATCGACAAGTCCACGCCTCCGGTCACCATTGCCTGGCGGGCAGGCTTGGTGATTAAGGACGGCAACGAAGACGGCGCGGACGCACTGAAGCTGCTGCCCGCAGATCATGCCGGGTCTGTCGTGGACGCTGTGCCGCTGCGGAGCGAGGAATGCGTGGAGGTGTCGCTCATGGCGGCACGCGCCTGGCTGCAACAGGGCAAGCCGGAGAACCTGGCCGATATCGATGACGACGATGGCTTCGATGACATCCCCTTCAAAGAAGGCGACAGCGACCGGCAGGTGCTGCGCCGTGGGGCGGACGGTGACTGGCGGCAGGCAGTGGCCAGTGAACTCCGCCCGGGAGACACGATTGTCGTTCCATGCGAGTACGGCGGCCTGGACCGCTTCGGCTGGAACCCCTCCAGCAAGGAGGCAGTTAAGGACATCTCCGAGCTCGCCTCCCTGCGACGCGGGCAGCCCATTCTGCGCCTGGACTCCGACCCAGGCACCCGACTGGGCCTGCCGCCTCTTGAGGGGCTGCGGGAACTGGTGGCCGACTGGCGGAATGCGGAGGAGCCGGAGGACCGTGACGCCTTTCAAGGCGCCCTCGTCGAGGCTGCACGCAGGTGGCTGGGCTCCTCCGGCGCCCCCGAGTATCCCTGGACACCGGAGGACATTGAGTGCTTGCAGAACGCTTTTGAGCACAGCGGTGCGTTCATCTCAACCAGTGCGGACCGGCGCCGTCGGAACAGGAGACGTGGGCCTTCCGACGATGGTTCGAGGGAACTGATTCCGGTGCTGCGGGGCACCGCTCCCGCAGACGACTGGAGGACCGTCGGCACGAGCGGAGACCGCTCGGGCGGCAACACCACGTCATCAGTGCCGTGGCGCGCCGTCGATGAGGAGGACACGGAAGGCAGCTCCATCCTCAACAGGCGGGTGACCCTGGCGGAGCATCTGGCGGCGGTGGGAGAACGTGCCGAGCAGATTGCCACCAACTTGGGGCTGCCGGAGGAGCTGCGGCGCGTCGTCGTCGACGCTGCCCGCTGGCACGACCTGGGCAAGGTGGACCTGCGCTTCCAGGCCATGCTGTTCGACGGGTCCCGAGTCGCTGCGGAGCTAGCGAGGGAGCCGCTGGCGAAGTCCGGCATGCCGCCCGGGGACCGAGACCGGTATCGACGCGCCCACCGACTCAGTGGCCTGCCTAGCGGCGCCAGGCACGAGGCCTGGTCCGAGGCGATCGTCGACGCCCACCTGGAGCGGCGCACCGAGCCCTACCCGGGTGACGCCGAGCTGCTCCGGCACCTCGTGGCCAGCCACCACGGCCGCGCCCGGCCTTTTCTACCGGCGGTTGATGACCAGGGGGATGGCGTCCTTCGCGCGGCGATTGGGGACATCAATGCCGAGGTTCCGCTGCCGGTCGAGTTGCATCTGGCCGACGCGGATCGATTCGCCCGGCTCAATGACCGTTACGGCCGGTGGGGCCTGGCGCTACTGGAGTCCGTGGTGCGCAGCGCCGACATGACCATTTCATCGGAGGGATCATGAGCCAAGTCAAGTTTCCTGCACTGATCGGCGAATCGCCGCTGGCCATTCTCGCCGCCATCGGCACATTTCGGCTGATCCATGACTTCGTCGACGACGACGCTCGCCTGTCCTGGGACCCGAACGACCGCGCCCCGGTGCTGCACTCGAGGCTGGCAACGGTTGACGCCGTCGTCGAGGAGCTCTCGGAAATCGTCGCCGAGATGCCCGAGGACGTGGTTGTGCCGGGAGCGCCGCCTAGCTTCCCGCGACAAAAGGTAGGCACAAAAGGGTCGGATCCAATGCGGGCCGAACAAGGGCGGCTGAACGGTCTCGCGGGATCTTTTTCTGAAGATGCTGCCCAAATCTCAACAGTGAGAGATTGGATTGCCAGCCTCCTAACGGATCTAGTGCATGATGATGAAGGGAAGTGTGCGATCAGCCAGTTCATGGCGCCTTCTGGGCAGCAGACGATGTTTTCAATGCTGAGAAAGCCTCTGTGTGTTGTGCAGACCGATCCTGAGCACCTATACCGGGCCCTCGTCGGTTGGCGAAGGGTGGAGGGTGTGACCGGAGAGTTCCTCGACCATCGAGCGGTTTGGAGCGCGGCAGAAGACCCCAACGGTGAGGCGCAGAAGATGCGTGGCGTTCCTGGTGCGACTTGGCTGGCGCTGATGTCTTATCCAGCCTGGACCACTACTGCGACCGGAAGTCATCCGCGTACCAGCGGTTGGCACGCGGTTGGGCGCCCTCCCGTGCAGGAGCTGCGGCTGCCGCTTTGGTGGGAACCGCTCGGGCCACGGGCAGTCAAAGCGCTTGTTGAGCATCCGGTCCTCGAAGGTAAGGGAGAGGAGAAGAGGCTGGATGCCGATGCCCTTCGCCTGCTGGGGATCTTCCACGTATGCCGTGCGCGCCGCCGCAAGGCAGAGCGCAGTAAATCCAAATCCGCGGGCGTATTGGTGCCGGTGTCATGAGCGTCGACACCATCAGGCCTGACCTGCCGGGACTGCCGGAGACGGTGCCCGCACGTATGCTGAACGAGTTCATCTACTGCCCGCGCCTGTTCCACCTGGAGTGGGTGCAGCAGCAATTCGCCACCAGCGACGACGTCGAGGAGGGCCTGTACCTGCACCGGGTCGTCGACCGGGAGACGGGGGACCTGCCGGACAAGTCCGAGGCGTGGAACGGGCGGGTCGCCAGATCCGTGTCGCTGTCCTCACCGAGGCTCGGGCTGGCCACCAGGCTGGACCTCGTGGAGGACGGCGGCGACGGGACCGTCGTCCCCGTCGACTACAAGAAGGGGCACCCCAACAAGGATGGCGGTGCTTGGCCCAGCGACCGCGTGCAGTCCCTGGTGCAGGCACTGCTGCTGCGCGAGGAGGGCTACGCCGTCGAGCGGGCCGAGATCTGGTACGCCGAGACCCGGCAGCGTGTCCACATCACCGTGGACGACGCGGCGCTGCGTGATGTCACGGACACCTTGACGCGTGCGTGGCGGGTGGCTTCCGACCCGTCGGCGCCCCCGCCACTGCGGGACAGCCCGAAGTGCGCCCGCTGCTCGCTGGTGGGCATCTGTCTGCCCGACGAGCTGGACGCTTTGCAAACGCCTCCGAAGCAGCGCAGACCGTTGAAGCGGTTGATGGCGCCGATTCTGGAAGGGCGTCCGGTCTATGTGACGCTGCAAGGCGCTGTGGTTGGCGTGCGAAGCGACCGGCTGGAGGTGCGCCTGTCTGGCGAGTTGAAGGCCAGCTACCGCCTGATAGACGTCAGTCAGGTGTGCGTCTTCGGGAACGTGACGGTGTCAGCGCAAGCTGTCAGGACTCTGCTTTCGCGGGACATCCCGGTGCTGTGGTTCAGCTACGGTGGCTGGTTCTCCGGCATTGCCGAAGGACTGCCGGCCAAGAACGTGGACCTGCGGATTGCGCAGTTCCGTGCCTCCGAGCAGCAGCAGCTTGAGATCGCGCGGCGGATGATCTCCGGAAAGATCCGGAACAGCCGCACGATGCTGCGCCGAAACGCGCGTGGCGAGATGCCCCGAGTCGGCGAGCAACTCAAGCAGCTAGCCATCCAGGCGATGCAGGCCGACTCCGCGCAGCAACTGCTCGGGATCGAGGGGACGGCTGCACGCCTGTACTTCGGGAGCTTCCCGGCCATGGTCGGGAAGAACTCACGCGTGGACGTCTCGGACTTCCAGGAGAACGGGCGCACCCGACGTCCGCCGAAGGATCCGCTCAACGCACTGCTGTCCTTCTGTTACACGCTGCTGGTAAAGGACCTGACTGTCACGCTCATGGGGATCGGCTTCGACCCCTACTACGGGATGTTCCACAAGCCTCGGTTCGGGCGCCCTGCGCTCGCGTTGGACCTGGCGGAGGAGTTTCGGTCCCTGGTGGCAGAGAGCGTGGCGCTGCAGGTGCTGAACAACGGCGAGGTCGGTCCGCAGGACTTTCAGAGTCGGGCCGGCGGATGCATGCTGGAGGCGAGCGGTCGCAAGGCCGTGCTCAGGGCGTACGAGCGACGGCTGGACCAGGAGATCACGCACCCGCAGTTCGGCTACAAGGCCAGCTACCGTCGCGTCATGGACATCCAGGCACGGGTGCTGGGCGCAGTCATGCTGGGGGAGCTGGATGACTACACGGCGATGGTGACTAGATGAGGACGAACCGACGCCGGTATCTCATCGCCTACGACATCCGCAAGCCCGGGCGGCTGCGCCGCATCTGCAAGCTGATGGAGGCCAACGGCGAACGGCTCCAGTACTCTGTGTTCATCTGCGACCTGAACCGGACCGAGCTGGTCCACCTAAGGGCTGACAGTGAGGAGATCATGAACCTAGACGAGGACTCGGTGGTGATCGTCGACCTCGGCGAACTGGGGGAGGACCGCTTCACGTTCGTCGGTCGGCGCGCGGGTCTGCCCACGCAGGGGGCCCAGATTGTGTAGCGAGCGCTCCGGTGCCGCTCCGATCCCCGGGGAGCGCTCGAAAGCGCGGTATGACGGGGTTTTCTGGTGGTCGGCGGCCGAGCTGGCGCGATTCACTTGCCCGTTTCTGTGGCAGCGCTCGCGAGACCGCGTAGAATCCTTGACCAGCCGCGGCAAAATCCGCGAGCTGTCTTCCCGGTCTTCATGGCCGGGCTCCATTGAGGCT
>NZ_FNIM01000001.1:0-352131 GCF_900103885.1 Actinomyces ruminicola | reverse complement strand
GTCTTCCCGGTCTTCATGGCCGGGCTCCATTGAGGCGCGCAGGCGTCCTCCGCCGAGCAGATCCGGGTATCGGTCTTCCCGGTCTTCATGACCGGGCTCCATTGAGGCCCGACCCGCACTGGCGGACACATCAGTGCGAGGTGGTCTTACCAGTCTTCATGGCCGGGCTCCATTGCCGCCGTCGTCCGCATCGGCCCTGCTTCGCTCGCGCGGGCGCACGCCTACGGGCAACACGGAGGGCCCGAACCGCCTGATCGCGGTTCGGGCCCTCCGTGTCTTGTTTCGGTCGCCGACGTCCTGCTCTCGGATGAGTCACAGCCCGCCCAGGAACTGGGCGATGAAGATCTTCACGATCATGGCCACGGGGTAGACCATGGCGTAGCCGAGCGCCACGCGCGGGTCGGAGCCGGTGCGCTCGTTGGCGAAGGCCAGCACCGCCGGCTGGGTCTGCACACCACCGAGCAGGCCGGACAGACGAGTGCCGCCCATCTTCACGATCCAGCGCATGGACGCGTAAATGCCGAAGCCCACGATCGTGGTGATCACGAAGCCCGTGATAAGGATCTTCCACCAGTCGCCGCCGGTGAAGGCATTCGCGATCTGACCGCCTGCGCGCGTGCCGGCCTGCGCCAGGAACACCAGCAGGCCCAGCTCGGAGAGCACCGCCGTCGCCGTGAACGGCATGGCTGTCACGAAACTCTTGATACGGCCGATGCGGCCGAAGACCAGGCCGACGATCAGCGTGCCCGCAGCGGATCCGATGGAGAAGGTGGAGCCGCCCGGCAGCGGGATCGCCCACTCGCCGATGATGATGCCCACGGCCATGCCCAGGCCCATGGCCACGGGGTTGATGGAGGACAGGCCGTGCGCGGAGTCGCCGAAGAACTTGGAGAGCTCGGCCATGCGCCCGGTCGGCGCGACCACGCGCACGCGGTCGCCCTGCTGGAGCACCAGGTCGGGGGTGCCCACCATGTCCACGTCGCCGCGGCGCACGCGGGAGATGGTGGCACCGAACTTGTGGTCGACGTCGAGCTCTGCCACCGTGTGCCCGGCCAGCTTCGGATCGGAGACGGTGATGCGGCGGAAGTCGAGGTAGCGGCGGTCCTCGATCAGGGAGTGGGAGGAGGAGTGGCCGATCTCGCTGACGACCTGGTTGACGGCGTCCTGGGTGCCGACCACGGTGATCAGGTCGTCCTTGTAGATCTTGTCGGTCAGGGTCGGACGGGTGATGGGGCCGGTCTCGCCGCGGCGCAGGCGGGAGAACTTCATCTCTCCGCTCACGCGCTCGGCGATGTCTCCCAGCTGCGGCGCGTCTTCGCGCTCCACGCGCACGGTGCGGTTAATCAGGGGGGAGGGGGCGTCCTTGTCGGAGCGGCGGTAGCGCAGCGCCAGCAGGCAGAAGAACAGCATGCCGATGACGCCGTACAGGTAGGCGACGGCGTAGCCGACCGTGGCAATTGCCATGCCGTCGGCGTTGCCGGACAGGGTGGCCGCGTTGCCGGCGGCGGCGAGGGCGGGAGTGTTGGTCAGCGCGCCGGCGAAGGCGCCGGCGATCATGGCGGGACTCATACCCAGCCAGCGGCCCACGCCCAGGCCAGCCGCCGCGCCCACCACCAGCGTCGCCAGCATGAGCGCGAGCGGGCCTGCGGCGGTGCGCAGCACATGGAAGAAGTTCGGGCCGGATTGGATGCCGATGGCGAAGGTGAACAGCGCCAGCCCGAGCGTGCCGATCTGGGCGGGGACCTCAATGGTGATGCCCTCGGCAGCACCCCAGGCGGCCAGGATGATTCCGGCGAAGAGAACGGCCGCCGCTCCCAGGCTGACCCCGCCGACCTTGATGCGGCCGACGAGCATGCCGAAGCCGATCAGGAGGAATAGGACGAGAACCGGGTTCTCGGCCAAGGCATTGAGTAGTCCGGTGACCACGTGAAAGTGCCGCCTTCCAGTTGTCTCAGGCCGACGGCGTTGCCTCCGCTGCGGCCGAGTTGATGAGCGTATTACCGGGACATTCTGGCATCCGCGCAGGCAGCCTCGGGTGGACCAAAGACCGCGCCCGCACGAGATGTCCGACATATACGGTCTCCGCCCGCCGCCTACCGCCCGCCGTCCGCTCGGCGAGGTCTGTCGAAGTTGCGTGCGACGTCGGTTGATGCGGCGGCGAGGCGGGCTGTGCTCACCGGCGAGGCGGGCCGTGCTCGCCGGTGGGGCGGGCCGTGCTCGCCGGTGGGGCGGGCCGTGCTCGCCGGTGGGGCGGGCCGTGCTCACCGGCGAGGCGGGCCGTGCGCGCCAGTGGGGCGGGCCGTGATTCCAATATGTGAGATCACGGACGGTGGAGTCGACTCGCGCGACGTGACGGCATACGGTTCCTTCCACACCGGCCGTCGCGCCGGTCAGACAAGCGCGTAAGCACACGGATCTCACGGATAGGAGGGCGGACGATGGTTCGTGACAGAGGCTCCTCGGGCCAGGACCGACAAGTAATGACGGGTGCCCAGGCGCTCGTGCGTTCCCTGGAGGAGATCGGCGTCACCGACATCTTCGGCATGCCCGGGGGTGCGATCCTCCCCTTCTACGATCCGCTGCTGGCCAGCGAGAAGATTCGGCATGTGCTGGTGCGCCACGAGCAGGGTGCCGGGCACGCCGCAGAGGGCTACGCCATGGCCACCGGAAGAGTCGGCGTCTGCGTGGCTACCTCCGGTCCCGGCGCCACCAACCTGGTAACCGCCATCGGCGACGCGCACATGGACTCCGTGCCCATGGTCGCCATCACCGGCCAGGTGGGCTCCACCGCGATCGGCACCGATGCCTTCCAGGAGGCGGACATCGTCGGTTCGACCATGCCCTTCGTCAAGCATTCCTTCCTGGTCACCTCCGCCGACGAGATCCCCGGCCGCGTCGCCGAGGCCTTCCACCTGGCCTCCACCGGCCGCCCGGGGCCGGTCCTGCTGGACTTCACCAAGGACGCGCAGGTCGGCGAGACCGAGTTCCACTGGCCCCCGCGCATGGACCTGCCCGGCTACAGCCTGCCCGGCAGGCCCAACCAGCGGCGCATCGCCCAGGCGGCCGAGGCAATCGCCGCCTCCGAGCGCCCGGTCTTCTACCTCGGCGGCGGCCTGAACCGCGCCGGCGTCCCGGTCGAGCAGCTGACGGAGCTGGTTGAGCTCGTCGGCGCCCCGTTCACGACGACGCTGACCGCCCTGGACGTGCTGCCCACCAATCATCAGCTCAACCTGGGCATGCCCGGTATGCACGGCACCGTTGCCGCCGTCGGTGCCCTGCAGCGCGCCGACCTGATCATCACGCTCGGTGCCCGCTTCGACGACCGCGTCACCGGCAAGCCGGACACGTTCGCCCGCCACGCCGCCGTCATCCACGTGGACATCGACCCGGCCGAGATCTCCAAGATCCGCGCCGCCGACGTGCCGATCGTGGGGGACCTGAAGGACGTCGTGCCCGCGCTGACGGCGGCCTGCCGCGAGCAGTTCGCCGCCGAGCCGCGCGCCGAGATCGACCAGTGGCTCACCGAGGTCGCCCACATCCGCGCCACCTACCCCACCGACTGGACCGACACCGACGACGGCCTGCTCCAGCCCCAGGAGGTCATCACCCACCTGGACAAGGCGGCCAGCGAGGACACCATCTGGGTGACCGGCGTCGGCCAGCACCAGATGTGGGCCGCCCACTACCTCCACTTCAACCGGCCCCACTCCTGGCTCACCTCCGCGGGCGCCGGCACCATGGGCTACGGCGTGCCGGCGGCCATGGGGGCGAAGGAGGCCTGCCCGGACCGCCCCGTGTGGCTGATCGACGGCGACGGCTGCTTCCAGATGACCAATCAGGAGCTGGCCACCTGCACGCTCAACAACATCCCGATCAAGGTCGCCATCATCAACAACTCGTCCCTGGGCATGGTGCGCCAGTGGCAGACCCTGTTCTACGGGGAGCGCTACTCCAACACCGACCTGCACACCGGTGCCGGCACCGAGCGCATCCCCGACTTCGCCAAGCTCGCCGAGGCGTACGGGGCCGTGGGCCTGCGCTGTGAGCGCCTGGAGGACGTCGACGACGTCATCGCCCAGGCCAATGCCATCAATGACCGGCCCGTCGTCATCGACTTCATCGTGTCCGCCGACGCCCAGGTGTGGCCCATGGTCGCCGCGGGCGTGTCCAACGACGAGATCCAGCACGCGCGGGGCATGAGCCCGGCGTGGGAGGAGGAGTGAGACCGTGAGCGAGAAGCACACGCTGTCCGTCCTGGTGGAGAACAAGCCCGGCGTGCTCACACGCGTGTCGGCCCTGTTCACCCGCCGCGGCTTCAACATTCATTCCCTGGCGGTCGGCCCCACCGAGCACGAGGACATCTCGCGCATCACGGTGATCGCCGACGCCGAGGGCCCGGCCATGGAGCAGGTGACCAAGCAGCTCAATAAGCTGGTCAACGTCATCAAGATCGTCGAACTGGATCCGGACACCTCGGTCGGCCGCGAGCTCTACCTCATTAAGGTCCGTGCCGACGACTCCAACCGGACCGCCGTGCTCCAGATCGTCGACCTGTTCCGGGCGCACGTCGTGGACGTGTCGCCGACCTCGGTCGTGATCGAGTCCGTAGGCTCGGAGTCCAAGGTCAAGGCCCTCCTGGACGCCCTGGCCCCCCACGGAGTCAAGGAGATCGTCCAATCCGGTGCGGTCGCGATTTCGCGCGGTCCCCGTTCCATCACCGATCAACTCAAGGAGAAGTGAGAACCCACTATGGCAGCTGAGAAGTTCTACGACGACGACGCCGACCTGTCGGTCATCCAGTCCAAGAAGGTGGCCGTCATCGGCTACGGCTCGCAGGGGCACGCCCACGCCCTGAACCTGCGCGACTCCGGTGTGGAGGTCGTCGTCGGCCTGCGCGAGGGCTCCCGCTCCGTCGCCAAGGCGCAGGAGGCCGGACTGGCCGTCAAGCCGATCGCCGAGGCCGTGGCCGAGGCCGACGTCACCGTGGTGCTGGCTCCCGACCAGGTGCAGGCCGAGCTGTACAAGACCGAGATCGAGCCCAACCTCAAGCCCGGCTCCGCCCTGCTGTTCTCCCACGGCTTCAACATTCACTTCGGCTACATCACCCCCGCCGCGGACATCGACGTGGTCATGGTCGCCCCCAAGGGCCCCGGCCACACCGTGCGCCGTGAGTTCGAGGCCGGCCGGGGCGTGCCCGTGCTGGTGTGTGTCCAGCAGGACGCCTCCGGCCAGGCCTGGCCGCTGGTGCTGTCCTACGCCAAGGCCATCGGCGGCACCCGCGCCGGCGCCATCAAGACCACCTTCCGCGAGGAGACCGAGACGGACCTGTTCGGTGAGCAGACCGTACTGTGCGGCGGCGTGTCCAAGCTGATCCAGTACGGCTTCGAGACGCTGGTCGAGGCCGGCTACCAGCCCGAGATGGCCTACTTCGAGGTCTGCCACGAGCTCAAGCTCATCGTCGACCTGATCAACGAGGGTGGCATCTCCAAGCAGCGCTGGTCCTGCTCCGACACCGCCGAGTACGGCGACTACATCTCCGGGCCGCGCGTGATCACCCCGGACGTCAAGGAGCACATGAAGGAGGTCCTGGCCGACATCCAGGACGGCTCCTTCGCCAAGCGCTTCATGGACGACCAGGCCGCCGGCGCCCCGGAGTTCAAGCGGCTGCGCGCCGAGGGAGAGACGCACCCGATCGAGGTCACCGGTCGCGAGGTGCGCTCCATGTTCGCCTGGCGTGCCGACCTCGACAAGGACTACACCGAGGGCTCGGCGGCGCGCTGAGCGCCCGTTACCGCAGCGGGTTGGAAGAGTCCCCGCAGGGCTGCGCGTAGAGCCCTGGGTGCTCGTCCGGCGAATGCGTCCCGGTGGGGCGGCGGGTCTCGGCCCGCCGCCCCACCACGCCTATCCGGCGCTTAATCGTTATAGAACGAGGTTAACGTCGCGTTTTGACCACGCTGATTCATACTCGCATGTGGTTTCTTGCCTGAGGATAAACTGGGAGAACCACCGGTAGTAGACGAGGGGACCGCGGCGTGCTTACCCGTTTCGAGGTAACAGGGTTTAAGAATCTCGTCGGCGTGGTGGTGGACTTCGGGCCATTCACCTGCATCGCCGGCCCCAATGCGGTGGGCAAATCCAACCTGCTCAACGCCCTGGAGTTCCTCTCCCTGCTCAGTTGCAATTCCTTCCATGATGCCTGCGTGCAGGTGCGTCCCACCGCCCAGCAGCAGTTCGACGTCGCGGCCCTGCTCTCCGCCGATGTCTTGGCCGGGCGCAGTCACCTGTGCCTGGCGGCCGAGATGATCCTGCCTCCGCGGGCGGAGGATGAGTTCGGGCAGGCAGTGGCGCCATCGTGCGGATATGTGCGCTACGAGGTCCAGATCGCCGTGCAGCGCGATGTCGCCGTCCCCGGGGGACTGCGTATGCGGCTGGCGGGGGAGCGGCTTAGTCCCGTGAGCGGCGACGAACGCCCCCTCCGCTTCCCCGGGGCGGACACCTGCAGCCGGTTCATCGGCTCTCGTCCGGATGATTCTCGCGACTGCTATTTGGATTATGAGACGTCGGGAAACAAAAGCGTGGTACTTGTGCACCGCGAGGCCTCGGGCAGGTCACGTCAGGTGCTCGCCGACGGCGCCCAGAGAACGGTGCTCTCGGCCGTCGCCAGTGCCGAGTATCCGACCATTCTGGCGGCGCGCACGGAAATGGCCTCGTGGCGATTTCTGGCGCTGGAGCCCAGCGCCATGCGGGCTCCCGACGATCTAATGGAGCGCCGCCCAATAACTGCCGCCGGAGCGCATGTGGCGGCAGCACTGTACCGGCAGGATCTGGCAGCCGGGAGGGACGGCGCGGTGCTCCGGCGCGTGTGCGACGCCGTCAGCACGATGGTCGATATCCGCAGCCTGTCGATCGTGGAAGACCCGGTGCGGCAGGCGCTCGAGTTGCGTGCCCAGGTCGGGGACTCGCCGGAGCTGCCCGCGCGAGCGCTCTCGGACGGGACCCTGCGCCTGCTCACGCTTGCGGCCATCGGCGCCGCCCCCGACTACTCCGGGATGCTGTGCCTGGAGGAGCCCGAGAACGGGATCCACCCGGCCAAGATCGCCGATCTGTACAACCTGCTGCATGACTTGTCCGAGCCCACGGCGCAGCACCTGCGGCAGGTGGTCGTCAACACCCACTCGCCCTACCTGTTCCAGTGCGCCGACGACGACGAGCTGCTGTGTGCCGTCGGCAGGACGGCGCGCGGCGGGGACGGCGCCAGAATCCGGGTGGCGGACTTCCACCCACTGGCCGGGACCTGGCGCGCCCGCGGCTGGCGCGGCGGCGACGGCATCCGCCCGGTGCCACGCAGCGCCGTCCTCGCCTACCTGAAGAACCCGCAGCTGGCCGCCGACTAGCTGCCGCTGAGCCGGATCGCCGAGCGGCGCGCCCCTTTGCGTGCACTCCGCCGGTATCTGAGATGCCCGCCCGGGGCGTTGGCGGATCCGCCTAGGGTCGCGGCATGACGCAGACCATCAAGCTTGCAGTGATCCCCGGCGACGGCATCGGCAAGGAGGTGGTGCCCGAGGGGCTGAAGGCGCTTGAAGCCGCCCTGGAAGGCAGCGGCGTCGCCCTGGAGACCACCGCCTTCGACCTGGGTGCCGAGCGCTGGCACCGCACCGGCGAGACCATCACGGATGCCGAGCTGGAGGAGATCAAGGCCCACGACGCCATCCTGCTGGGCGCCGTCGGCGACCCCTCCGTCCCCTCCGGCGTGCTTGAGCGCGGCCTGCTGCTGCGCCTGCGCTTCGCCCTGGACCACTACGTCAACCTGCGCCCCTCCAAGTACTACCCGGGCGTGGCCACCCCCCTGGCCAACCCCGGAGACATCGACTTCGTGGTGGTGCGTGAGGGCACCGAGGGCCTGTACTGCGGCAACGGCGGCGCCGTCCGCGTCGGCACCCCCCACGAGATCGCCACGGAGGTCAGCGTCAACACCGCCTACGGTGTGGAACGGGTGGTGCGCTACGCCTTCGAGACTGCCCAGTCCCGCCCGGCCCGCCACCTGACCCTGGTGCACAAGCACAACGTGCTGGTCAACGCCGGGCACCTGTGGCGCCGCACCGTCGAGGCCGTGGGCGCCGAGTACCCCGAGGTGAAGGTGGACTACTCCCACGTGGACGCCGCCACCATCTACCTGGTCACCGACCCGGGCCGCTTCGACGTCATCGTCACCGACAACCTCTTCGGCGACATCCTCACCGATGAGGCCGGTGCCATCACCGGCGGCATCGGGCTGTCCGCATCCGGCAACCTCAACCCGGCCGGCGAGTTCCCCTCCATGTTCGAGCCCGTCCACGGCTCCGCCCCGGACATCGCCGGCCAGGGCAAGGCCGACCCGGTCGCCACCATCTCCGCCGTCGCCATGCTGCTGAACCACTTGGGCATGGCGCAGGCCGCCGCCCGCGTTCAGGCCGCCGTGGATGCCGACATGGCGGCCCGGGCCGTCGCCGAGGCCGCCGGGGCCCCGCTGGTACGTACCACCAGCGAGATCGGGGACGCCATCACCGCCGCCCTGCGCGGCTGACTCGCTCGCACCCACAGTCATCATCGCCCGGGCGGGCGACGTCGTCGTCGACGTGCTCGCCCGGGCACCGGCTCCGGCCCGGGAAGGACACGGGACGTATGGAGCCAGCATGTGAGAGACGCCCGTCCGCTCCGTGGAGCGGCGGTACAGTGCCGGTATGTCTGTGACCCCAGCCGCCGCTTCCACGCCCGATTCTCTCGAGACGCCTCTGGCTCGCGCCGCCGCTGTCCCGGTCCCTCCCGCCGACTCCCTCGCCGGCCGCTTCCCGCTGCAGCCACACCCGCGCCCCGCCACCGACGCCGAACGGGCACAGGCGCTGACCGACCTGCACTTCGGCCGGGTGTTCACCGACCACATGGCCCACGCCCGCTGGACCCGCGAGGGCGGCTGGGCGGGCCACGCCGTCGTCCCCTTCGGCGACCTGACCCTCTCGCCCGCCGCCGCCGTCCTGCACTATGCGCAGGAGGTCTTCGAGGGCATCAAGGCCTACCGGCACGCCGACGGGTCTATCTGGACCTTCCGGCCCCGCTACAACGCCGCCCGGATGAACCTGTCCGCCCGCCGCATGGCCATCCCCGAGCTGCCCGAGGAGGACTTCATCGCCTCCCTGGTGGACCTGGTGCGAGCCGACGCCGAGTGGGTGCCCTCCGGGGAGGGGGAGTCCCTCTACCTGCGGCCCTACGCCTTCGCCTCCGAGGCCTTCCTCGGGGTGCATGCCGCTAGCACCATTGACTACTACGTGATCGCCTCCCCGTCGGGCGCCTACTTCACCCACGGCCTGCAGCCGATCTCCATCTGGGTGTCCCAGGACTACCACCGGGCCGGCCGTGGTGGCACCGGCTTCGCCAAGACCGGCGGCAACTATGCCTCCTCCCTGCTGCCGCAGCAGGAGGCGGACGCCGAGGGCTGCGACCAGGTCTGCTTCCTCGACGACGTCACCGAGAAGAACCTGGAGGAGCTCGGCGGCATGAACGTGATGGTGGTGGACGCCGACGGCACCGTGCGCACTCCGCAGCTGACCGGAACCATCCTGGAGGGCAATACGCGCAGCGCCATCATCCGCCTGCTCAAGGACTCCGGCCGGAGGGTGGTGGAGGAGACCATTCCGCTGGAGAGCCTGCTGGAGGACATCTCCTCCGGCAAGGTGCGCGAGGTCTTCGCCTGCGGCACCGCCGCCGTCGTCGTCCCGCTGGGGCGCCTGAAGGGTAGGGGCTTTGATGTGGCCATTGAGGGCAGCGAAGTCACTCACGAGATCTACGAGCGGCTGACCGGCATCCAGTACGGCCGCCTGGAGGACCCCTACAACTGGATGTACCGCCTGGTGTGACGTCGCAGCCCGCTTGTGACCTGAACCCCACGCTTGCGTGGCTCTAAGCGGCGCCTGGTGTGGTCAGATTGAGCCATGAGCGATAGCGAACAGCGCGCGGGCGACGGCGCTCCCGGCAAGCTGAACGACGACGTGCTCGGAGGCGTCGGGCAGACCGACTCCGCGAGCAGAAGTTCCGGGAAGAGCCGCAGCGGGCGGCGCTGGCGCATTGCGCTGGTATCCGTGCTCGCCGTCGTGCTGGTCCTGGTCGCCGGGACGGCGGTGGGGGGCCTGTGGCTGCGCAACCGCCTGTCCTCCAACATCGAGACGATCGGCGATCCCTTCGCGTCCATCGCCACCGAGGACCGCGCCCCCGAGCAGGAGGCCGAGGACCCGGCCACGAACATCCTCGTGCTCGGCTCCGACTCGCGCATCAGCGCCGGCGACCCCGATCAGTGGGAGGCCGGCGCCCAGCGCACCGACGCGATCATGCTCGTACAGATCAGCCATGATCGCGAGGACGTCTCCGTGATGTCCATTCCACGTGACTCCTGGGCGGACATCCCCGGCTACGGGGAGAACAAGATCAACGCGGCCTTCTCCTACGGCGGGCCGAGCCTGACCATCCAGACCGTCGAACAGCTCACGGGCGTGCGCATCGACCACTTCGTGGTGGCGGACTTCGAGTCCTTCAGTGCGATCACCGACGCCATCGGCGGCGTGACCATCAACCTCAAGACCGCCCAGACGCTCGCCGGCACCGAGTTCCCAGCCGGGGCGCAGCTGCTCAACGGCCAGCAGGCGCTCGCCTACGCGCGGGAGCGCAAGAGCCTGCCGGGCGGCGACTTCGATCGCGTCAACCGCCAGCAGGCGTGGATGCGCGCCATGGTCGGCGCCGTGCTGAACAACGGCATCCTGTCCAATCCGACCAAGCTGTATTCCTTCCTCACCACGGTCACCGAGACCCTGGCCGTGGATGACGGCTTCACTATCGACGAGATGCAGTCCCTGGCCATGGGCCTGCGCGGTATTCACTCCACGGACATCAACTTCATGACCGTGCCTACCTCCGGCACCGGCACGAGCTCCGACGGGCAGTCGATCGTCATCCTCGACGCCGAAGCCGACGCGCCCCTGTTCGAGGCCTTCCAGAACGGTGACGTGGACGCCTACCTGGAGGAGAACCCCGACGCCGTCGAGCTGTTGCCCGCGACGGTGAACTGAGGCCCGTCCGACGCCGTCCTGGCTCTTTCGCGGCGGGACTGCTTGTGTCACTTATCGTCTAGGCTGTACGCAACCCACTGGCCAGGGCCCCGCTGGCCGTGGTCGATCCTTAGGAGATGGCCCGCCCATGACCTCGATCTGCGTGGTTGGACTCGGATATATCGGCTTGCCGACGGCGGCTGTGCTGGCGCGCACGGGGGCCGAGGTGATCGGGGTAGACGTGTCTGATCGGCACGTCGATGCGGTCAATCGGGGTGAGCTGCCGTTTGTTGAGGCGGGGCTGGGCGAGGCTGTGGCCGACGCGGTTTCCCGGGGCCGGTTACGGGCACAGAAGGACACGCCAGACGCAGACGTATACATCGTTGCGGTGCCTACGCCGTTCAGACAGGGGCCGACCGGCGATCATGAGGCAGACCTGTCATACGTGGATGATGCGGCGCGGGGGATTGCACCGCAGCTAGTCGGGGATGAGCTGGTGGTGTTGGAGTCGACCTCGCCCCCCGGGACCACCGAGCGCGTGGCCGAGGTGATCATGGGAGAGCGTCCGGACCTGTCGTTGGACGGGTCCGGGGGCCGGCCGGTGGTGCACTTCGCGCACTGCCCGGAGCGAGTACTGCCGGGTAGGATCATGACGGAGATGGTCACCAACTCTCGGATCATCGGAGGCCTGACACCGCGCGCGGCGGAACTGGCGCGTGATCTGTACGCCACCTTTTGCGAGGGCGAGTTGCGTTTGACGGACGCCCGCACGGCGGAGATGGCGAAGCTGACGGAGAACTCATTCCGTGATGTGAACATCGCCTTCGCCAACGAGCTCTCGATCATCTGCGAGAAGCTCGGTATCGATGTGTGGGAGCTGATCGAGCTGGCCAACCTGCACCCGCGTGTGAACATCCTGCAGCCCGGCCCCGGGGTGGGCGGTCACTGCATCGCCGTGGACCCGTGGTTCATAGTGTCTGCGGCGCCGGATGAGGCGCGGTTGATTCATATGGCACGGCAGGTCAACGATTCGAAGCCTCTGCATGTGATCCAGCGCGTGCGGGAAGCTGTTGCTGGCATGAGCTCCCCGAAGATTGCGACGCTGGGCCTAGCCTTCAAGCCGGACGTGGACGATTTGCGTGAGTCGCCCGCTCTATCCATCACCCGGGACCTGGCATCCCAGCTTCCCGCTGCAAAAGTGCTCGCGGCAGAACCGAATATCACCGAGCCGCCTGCTTCACTCACCGCAGCTCCGAACATTGCCTTCGTGGATTACCGCGCCGCGATTGCCGCCGCGGACGTGGTGGTGCTGCTGGTGGATCATCGGGAGTTCAAGGAACTGGACCGATCACTGTTGGAAGGCAAGCGCATGATTGACATACGCGGTGCTTGGCGCTGAACCGCCTGCACCGACCAGAGAGCAACGACGCCGTGGGGGTGAAAAGCACGCTACACAAGCTGGTTCGTCGTCGACGGCCGATGCTGAGCGTCGTCCTCTTGGCCGATGCTGGTGCTCATGTTGATCGAGCCGTGCGCTCCTTGCTGAATCAGCGTCCTGGGGACACTGAGATACTCGCCATCATTACATGTGAGTGCCCGACGGACGAGCAGACGGCACTGATGGCTCTCGCACGTCGCAACCGGAGCATTCGCATCGTCGATGGCGGATTGGCTGCTGCACTCGGTGCGGCTCGGGGGAGAGCACTCACCGTCATCTCTGCCGCGGACGCGGCAGCCAGGGACGGATATGCCCGGGTACCCGTCGATGACGCGGTCCACTTCGGGGGCGCCCGTCCACTTGCTCGGGGACCAGGCAACCACACGACCGCGCGAAGATGCCTTGGAGGGATCACCCACGAGCCTGAACTGCTGGACGGCTTCAACCCCGGCAGGGTGGTTGCATCTCCTCGTGTGTGGGCCGCTGCAGCCCAGTCGGTCTCGACTCCGGCGGGCGGCGCGGAGGCCGCTCCGGGCACAAACCCGGCCGAGGATGCTCGCCTCGCCGCGCTCAGGGTGATCGCTGCCGCGGATGAGCTCATGATCGAGCCGCAGGATCTGGTTCTGAGAGGGACCGCGCAGACCTCGGGCTGGGGCGCGTGCATGGCGGCGCTGGCAGCCAACGTCGCCGCGGACCGCCGAACGCTGGCTGACCTGGACCCCAGCTTGCTTGGTCACCTGCACCATCGCGCCCTGCTCGGCTTGGCGGCAGGAGCATCCGCCCAGCCGGATGCCGCAGTCGAGCGCCTGCGCGCCCTCGCCCGCACCGTGCTCCCTGAGGACGCCGCCGCGCCCCTGTGGTACGCGCTGCCGCTGCTCGATCGCGTACGGCTGTGGGTCCTCGCTCACGGGACCACGGTCGACCTACTCGAGGTCCTGGCCTCCCAGTACGAGGACACCACCGCCGTCCCACTCACCCTCGGGAAGGGCGACCTGCGCGCCGACCCGCCGGTTCTCGAGCGGATCGCGCCGATGCCCGCCTGCCTGTGTGCCGTCACCGAGGCGGATCTGTGCATACGCCAGGTGCTGCGCGAATGCAGCTGGTTGGACGCTGACCGGCTGGTGCTGGACGGTTGGGCATACGTCCCCGGCCTCGGCCCCGATGTCCTCCCCGCTCCTGAGATCGTGCTGCTCCCTGCCGATAAGGAAGTCGCTCCTGAGACCGTCGTCGGCGCCTGCGTCGAACGCGTCGAAGCACCGCTGGCTGACCTGGACGCCAATGACCCGTGGCGCACCTATACGGGCTCCGGG
Source organism: Actinomyces ruminicola (assembly GCF_900103885.1). GTDB lineage: Bacteria > Actinomycetota > Actinomycetes > Actinomycetales > Actinomycetaceae > Actinomyces > Actinomyces ruminicola. The sequence goes on along the minus strand of NZ_FNIM01000001.1, from coordinate 338,311 downwards.
TATCGCGCCGTCCTGGACCTGGCGGGCCTCCCGGCCCGCCCCCTGCGCGCGCAGCTGCGCATCCGGGCCGGGGAAGCGCTCCTGGCCCAGCCGATTCCGCCTCCGCTCGGCTCACGCCGACTGTGCCCCTCACCTGCGGGGTGGAGCGTCGACGTCGACGGCGAAGCACTGCTGATCCGCCCCACCCTCCCCGGGGAATCGGCGGCAGGCAGCGCAGAGCCGAACTTCCACCCCACCGGCATGGTTGTGGTGGATGCCGCCGCCCTGGATGGCGACCGGCTAGTTCTGAGTGGAAGCATCCCCCGGGCTGCCGGACTCGCTGTCGAAGCTGTCTCCTCCCGCGTGGACATCCCGCTCGTGACCACCGTCACGGCTGAGGGTTGGACCGCGATCTTGGACCTCGCCGACCCCACATTCCCCTCCGGCGGGTATTTCCTGCGCTGGACCATGGCCGATGCCACAGGACGTTGCATAGCCGGAGTGGACCTGGACGGGCCCCCGACCGAGCTCGCCGGCCATGCCCGCCGCGTGCGCCTGCGCCCGCAGCCCGATGGCAGCCTGGACTTGAGCATTATTGCCCCGGTCGCCCCACAACACCGCTCCCTGTACGCGCGCAGGCTGCTGATCGAAGAGGATTGGGGCCCACTCGTCCCCGGCATCTTCTTTGAGACCTTCAGCGGTAAGTCCGTCGGCGACAACCCCGGTGCCATTCGGGATGAACTCATCCGCCGTGGTACCCAGGTCCCTCTGTGGGTATCCGTGCGGGACGGGACCGTGCCCGTGGCGGCGGGAGCCACGCCGGTCGTCGTCGGCACCCCCGAGTGGTTCCGGGCACTGCACACCGCCCAGCTGCTCGTGATCAATGACAACCTGCCTCACTGGTTCGCCAAGCACCCCGACCAGACGATTCTGCAGACCTGGCACGGCACCCCCATTAAGCACCTGCTTGCCGATGCCCCACGCAAATCGATCACCCTGCCCTACCGGCGGCTTATGGCCCGACAGGTGCCCCAGTGGGACCTCCTGCTCGCCCAGACCCCGGACGCCGCGGACGACCTACGTCACGGTCTGGGGTACGCCGGGCCGGTGCTCATTGGTGAGCAGCCGCGCAATGCTGGCCTTCTAGGCGGAGCGACGACGGCGCGGAGCACACGGCGGGAACTAGGCATCAGCGAGGACGAGGCCGTCATCCTGTACGCCCCCACCTGGCGCGAGGGATTGCGCCAGCCCCAAGGCGACGCCCCGGTCCTGCTGGATGCCGGAGCTTTGGCCCGCGCCACCGGTGCCGTGGTGCTGTTGCGCAGTCACCATATGAACGCACTGCAAGACACGAGCGAGCGAGTCCTCGACGTGAGTCGCCACCCGAGCATTGAGGCACTAATGCTCGCCTCCGATCTGCTCATCACCGACTACTCCTCGGTGGTCTTCGACTGGGCCCTGACCGGTCGTCCCGCCGTCCTCCATGTGCCGGACCTGGAGGCCTACCGGGACAGGGAGCGGGGCTTCTACCGGGACTGGCCTGGCGACTCGGGCCTGCCGGTAACCCGTACCCAGGCCGAGGCGGAGGCGCGGGCAGCCGAGCTGCTGGCCTCCGGCGAACAGCCGCCACAGGTGGACGGCGGGCCGATACGCGAGAGCCTGGACGCCATTTGCGCCTGGGTGGATATGGTGTTGTCAGGGTTGCCGGATGTGGCGCCGGCCCGCACAGGCGAGGAGGAGCCCCGTGAGTGACCTGATCCGCACAGCTCGAAAGACCCTGTGGCACGCCCGCCACGGCGGGATTGCGGGCGTGAAGGAGTTCCGCCGTCGGCGGCGTGCGAGCGCCTGGGCCCGTCCTACTAGGGGCCGCCGTTCCCGCAAGGGACAGGGCACCTTCCCCGAATGGGATGTACCCGCTCCCGAAGCCGCGGTACCGCGCCACGAGCTGACGGTCGGTGTGATCGCCGACGAGTTCACTACCCTCGCCCTGCAGTACGAGTGGCACGCCGTTGCCCTGACTCCGGCTGACTGGCGCGAGCAGATCGCCGCTGACCCGATTGATCTGCTGTTCGTCGAATCCGCGTGGCACGGCAACGGGGACGCGTGGCGCTACCAGGTCATCGGCAAGAATGGCCCCTCAGCCCACCTGCGCGAGCTGGTGGCGCAAGCGCGTGCCGCCGGCATTCCCACGGTGTTCTGGAACAAGGAGGACCCCGCCCACTACGACGAGGCCATCGCCACCGCCCGCCTGTTCGACTGGGTGTTCACCACCGACGCCACGCTTCTGGACCGCTACCGCACCGAGCTGGGCCACAACCGCATCGGTGTGCTGCCCTTCGCCGCCCAGCCCACCATCCACAACCCGATCCGCCTGTGCGACGACGACGGGCGTCCCGTGCCATTGCGGGACATCGCCTTCGCCGGCATGTACTTCGCCCACAAGTACCCCGAGCGGCGCGAGCAGATGGAGACCCTGCTGGGCGCCGCCGTGGACGCCGCCCCGAAGTTGGAGCACGGCCTGGATATCTTCTCCCGCTACCTCGGCGCCGACGCGAATTACCAGTTCCCGGCACCCTTCGACGCCTTCGTGCGCGGTTCGCTGAGCTACCCGGAGATGCTGTCCGCATACCGCGGCTACAAGGTCTTCCTCAACGTCAACTCGGTGGTCAACAGCCCCTCCATGTTCGCCCGCCGGATCTTCGAGATCACCGCCTGCGGCACACCGGTGGTGACCATGCCGTCGCCCGCCACGGGGCGTTTCCTGCCCGCCGGGACGCTCGCCGTCGTCGGCGACCGCAGGGAGGCCTACTGGGTGCAGGGCGCCCTGGTGAACAACCCGGAGCTGCGCGAGCGGATGACCTACCTCGCCCAGCGGGAGATCTGGCTGAAGCACACCTACACCGCCCGCGTCGACCAGGTCCTGGAGGCCGTCGGCATGGGGGGGCGGGCCTACCGCCGCCCCGCCATCGCCCCGCTGATCTCCACCATCCGCCCCGAGCGCATTGACGGCGTGCTCGACACCCTGGTCCGCCAGCAGGAGGTGGAGCAACGGCCCATCATCCTCACCCACGGCTTCGAGGCGCCCGATGCCGCCCGCGCCCGTGCCCGCGAGCTCGGCCTGGAGGTCGACTGGGTTGTGGGAGATGCCGCCGACTCGCTCGGCGCCAACTACAACCGCATGTTGGCGCGGGTGGAGGCGGACTTCATCGCCAAGCTGGACGACGACGACCTGTACGGCGACTACTACCTGTTCGAATCCCTGGCCGCCGCGGACTACGCCCGCGCGGAGGTGGTGGGCAAGCACGCCCACTACGTGCACCTGGAGGACCAGGACGCTGTGGTTCTGCGCTTCCCCGAGTGGGAGCACCGGTACACGGCGTTCCTGTCCGGGCCCACGCTGGTGGCCGCCACGGAGCTGGCGCGCGAGGTCGGCTTCCCCGACACGACCATTGGGGAGGACACCGGCTTCCTCAAGCGGGCATCCGCCGCGGGCGCCCGGATGTACTCCGCCTCCCGCTTCGGCTTCGTGCAGCGCCGCGGCGCCGGACCGGGCCACACCTGGGGAATCTCCTCCGCCGAGGTGCTGGCTACCGGCGGGATCGCCCACTGGGGCGCCCCCGGAGATGCGGAAATCCCCGGCTGGCGGGCGTCATGATCAGTATTACACCCCGCGTGGTGGTCATTGTCGACGGCGGCGGAGACCTGGAGACGACCCTCATCGGCCTGGCCGACGAGGGGATCAGCGACGTCGTCGTGTGTGTGGGCCGGGAGGGGCCCACCCCGGCGGAGGCCGCAGCGCTCGCGGAGCACGGCCTGGAGCCCGTGGCGGGGGAGACGGCTCTGGATGCCGCCCGGACGGTGCTCGCCAGCCTGCGCGGCGGCCGGGTGCTGGTGCTGCGGGCGGGGGACGTCCCGGAGCCGGGGCTGGTAGAGGAGCTGCCGACGAGCGGCAGCGCGGCGGTGGTCATGGTGCCGCTCAAGCGAATGGCTGACGGCCACGTATCGGACACGCACCCGCTGCGGGCACGCTTCCCCCATGGGTCGAGAGACACCAGCCTGTCGGCGGAGCCGCACCTGTTCACGCAGCGACTGTCCGGAGCGGTGATGGAGGTGCCCGCGGGTGGTCTTCCCCCCTGGGATGAGGACGACGCCGACGGCACCACACTGCTAATTCGTCTGCTTACGGACACCGGCCAGCGGGTGCGCCTGCATGCGGGGCCGGGGATCATTGAGCGCCCCCGCCCGGAGGACCCGCCCCCGCTGTCCACGCTGCCCGAGTACACCCAGGTGCTGGAGCGGGACATCCCCGCCTGGTATTCGGCGGCACGTGAGGGCGGCCGGACTCCGTCCTGGGTGCACCAGCTGGTACTGGCGCGTCTACTCGATGTCACCGACGCCGACCGGGGCCTGCGCTTCGCGGCCCACGCGTTGAGTCAGACCGAGCGGGCGCGCGTGGCCGAACTGCTGGTCGGCGTGCTGGCGCGTGTACCTGCAGACCAGGTGGAGGCGTACTGCGCCACGCCGGTGGCCCTCAACCGGCAGGCAGCATTGCTGGCCGCCACCGGCGCCCGCCTGCCCGACCCGGTGCTGCCATCGGAGCGATCATTCCGGGCGGACCGCCAGGTGTCCTACTTCTTCACCGGCTCCCTGCCAGACGAGCAGTGGTACGTGGACGGTGAAACGGTCGAGCCGACGAGCACGAAGATCGTCGACCACACCTACTTTGATCGCGTGTTCGTTCACGAGCGGCTCGTCTGGCTGCCCAAGGGATCGGTAACAGCCGTTATCGGCGGACGCGAGGCAACTCCCGCCGCCTATCGGGGCATGCGGCGTCCACCCGCGCCCCTGCCTGGCCCGGGTAACCGGGTGCGGCGCGCCGTGACCCGGAGGGCGCGGGCTCTGCGACGCCGTGCGTCCCGACTACTCGGCCGCGCCGGGACGACAGAGCGCACTCGCTTGGCTGTGCGAACGCCACCGGAGGAAGCGCCGGCGGTGGCGCTGGACGTGCCCAGCACCTGGCTGTACATGGACCGCCACGACTCGGCCGGGGACAACGCCGAGCCCCTGTACCGCTACGCCCGCGAACACGCTCACGGCATCCGGCACGTGTTCGCCGTCGACCGGCGCTGCGCTGACTGGGAGCGGTTGGAGGCGGAGGGATTCGAGCTGGTCTCTCCGGGAACGGCAGCCTTTGAGGACGCCTGGACGCAGGCCGACACCCTGCTGCTGGCCGACATCGGCGACACCGCCATCGCCGGACGCCTGATGGGTGCGGGCACGCGTAAGGACCAGCGGGTGGTATTCCTCCAGCACGGCGTGACCATGCGGCATATGTGGCGGTGGTTCAACACACGCCGCATTGACGTGCTCATCACGGCCCACCGCGCCGAGTACGCGGCTATCACCGCCGACCACAGTCCCTACCTGCTCACCGACCGGGAGGTGTGGCTGACCGGCTTCCCGCGCCACGATGCGATGTATGCGCCGCTCGGCCGTCGGCGTGACCGGGTGGTGCTGGCCCCGACCTGGAGCCCGTCGCTTTCGCGGACGCTTGATCGGGAGCCCAACCGCACCGACCTGCTCGATGCCTTTTATGAGCCCTGGCTCCAACTTGCCGAGGCACTGGGGGAAGCCGGTGTAGACGTGGTCCTGTTCGCGCACCCGAAGCTCGCCCTGACAGTGCCGGAGTGGTTTGCATCTCTGACCGTGCCTACGACTACGGGCACGGACGTGCCCGAGCAGCTCTCGCGGTCCTGGGCCGTGATCTCGGACCGCTCCTCGATCCTGGATGACGCGATGCTGCTCGGCGCCGTGGCGATTGTCTGGAGTCCGGACGGAACCGCCGACGCCGACGCCTACCGTCGCATGCACGTGGCGGCTGGCGCCGTCTCTGCGGCGAGCGTCGGGCAGGCGCTCGCGGCGGCGGTGGATGCGCGTGACGGCCGGCTGCAACCGGCCTCGGAGCTGATCATCACGGATGCGGGGGCGTGCGAGCGGATCCTGTCCCGGCTGGAGAAGGAGACGATCTGATGGCACCTGTTTGTCGTCGCCGGATTGGCCGAGGTCCGACCGTATCTCTGGTGGTCGCCGTGTACGGGGTGGCCGAGTACCTGCCGGGGTTCCTCGCCTCGTTGGATGCACAGGACTATCCGCATGACCGGCTGGAGGTGGTGCTCGTCCTGGACGGTGCCCGTGACGACAGCCCGGCCATCTGCCGGGACTGGGCTGAGCGAACAGACTTGCGCAGCCAAGTCATTGAGACCGACAACGGCGGTCAGGGGAGGGCAAGGAACCTCGGTCTGGCGCGGGCCGCGGGGGAGTGGATCGGTTTCCCCGACCCCGACGACGAACTCGCTCCTGCCTTCATCTCCACGCTGGTGGGTGCCCGGGACAGCGATGCGGGCATGCTCATCGGACGCACCCTCATCCGCCAGAGGGGAGTCGTCTCCCCGCACCCCTTGGACTTCCGCTTCCAGCGAGGGAGACGGAACATCGACGCGATCCGGTCTCCGGACGTGGTGCAGCTGTCCACACATGAGGTGCTGGTGCGCGGCGACATAGCCCGGAGATGCTGGTTCCCGGAGGACAGGGACGCGCCGACCTTCGAAGATGGGATGTTCATCGGCCGGGTGCGCGCCATCGAGCCGAGTTGCGTGCTGGTGCCCGACGCCGTCTACTACTACAACAAGCGTGCCGCCGGAGACTCGGCGGTCCAGACGGCGTGGGATCGGCCCGGCCGCTACATCGAGCAGCTCACTGATCGCTACCTGCCGTACCTAGAAGCGACCGACGGCGCCCCCTGGGCCCAACAGACGGTTCTGTACGACTTGGGCTGGTACTTCGGGGTTGTCGACCGTGGGGAGGCCCCGAACGTTCCCGGACTCGCTAAGCGGCACGAAGCGCTGATGCGGCGTCTCGTAGAACAGCTCGATGCTGGGCTGATCCGCCGGGCGCCGTGGCCGCACCTGAGTGCTGCAGCGCGCGCACGCATGTTGCTTTGGAAGGGCACAGAGGCGGTGGTCGTCGTCGACCGTGGGCAGGTGACGAGCTTGTACACCCGGGTCCCCTTGACTGCTTCGGCCACGCCGACGAACTATTGGGAACGGGACTGTGGTTACGTCGCCCATGGCGAGGCCGCTGAACGCGCCTATGATCCCGCCCACTGTGCACGCCTGACGGAGCAGGCTCGCCAGCCACGTTTGTGACGGGGCGATGACTGGCGCCGTTTCGTGATCCTCTACGTACATCGACAGGGGGAGATCCGTGGGCGGACGCAGCTAGGATCGTCACGTTCGCGTCTTCCGTGCTAGTCACATTTTGGCAAGCACCCAGCCGCAGCACGACTCCCCATCACCCATGCGAGGACCCATGAAGCGCGTAATCACCTACGGCACTTACGACCTGCTGCACTACGGGCACATCGAGCTGCTCCGTCGCGCGAAGGCGCTCGGCGACTATCTGGTGGTGGTGCTCTCCTCTGACGAGTTCAACGCCGGGAAGGGTAAGAAGGCCTACTTCTCCTACGACGAGCGCCGCCGGATGCTCGAGGCGATCCGCTACGTGGACCTGGTGGTTCCCGAGTACACCTGGGAGCAGAAGGTCGACGACGTCAAGAAGTACGGCATCGACATCTTCGTCATGGGCGACGACTGGAAGGGCAAGTTCGACGAGCAGCTTGCCGGCCTGTGCGAGGTCGTCTACCTCCCGCGCACGCCGGAGATCTCGACGACCCAGATCAAGCACGACATGCAGGGTAAGGACTAATAGCGATGGGAGCGAAAACCGCGATCGCAAAAGTAGTTCGCAGTCTTGGCGGTGACTTCATCGTCGAGTCTCCACGTGTTCGAGCGATGTTCGGTGCACCAATATACAAGCGAATGCTACCGAATTCTGTGTCTCGCGAAAATGGCTGGCGTTCAGGTGGAGTCGTAGCCGTCGCAAATGAGGCAAAGGAAATCGACCAGAAAGCGCCGGTGGAGCCAAAAGGTGGAAATGCGCGAACGTCCGTGAGCGGGCCGAAGCTATCTGTGATCGTTCCATCATATAACGTTGAAGAATACATTGCTGAGTGTTTGGAGTCCGTGCTACGGCAGACGCATAGCAATCTGGAGATCATCATCGTAGATGACGGGTCAACTGATCGCACTGGGGTTATTGCTGATCAGTATAGCCGCAAGGACTCTCGGGTCAAGGTAATTCATAAGGTCAATGGCGGTCTGGGTGCAGCGCGCAACACCGGCTTGAAGAGCGCAACCGGCAAGTACGTTACCTTTATTGACTCAGATGATGACATTCCGCAGACGGCATACAAAGCCCTAGTGTCAACTCTCGAGCGTACAGGATCCGCATTTGCGTCAGGGGCGATATCGCGATTCAATAGTCAGAAGGAATGGACTCCCGCTTGGGTACATGAGGTACACAGTGAGCAGAGGGAATCCATCTCCGCCACTGACTTCCCTCCCGTATTATGGGACCTGTTTGTGTGCAATAAGGTGTTCCGACGCGAGGTGTGGGACAATCTCGTCGGAAGTTTCCCAGAAGGCACGCTGTACGAGGATCAGGAATGCACTGCGAAGCTATTTGCGGCTGCTGTGAAGTTCGATCTGATCAAAGATAACGTTTACCGCTGGCGCTTGCGTGATGACGGGTCATCGATTACCCAGAATAAGTCAGATGTCAACGACCTGCGGCAACGCATTGGTGTTGCTGACACTGTGAGGCCAATCATCGAAAGTAGTGACGACGCGGGGCTCATTAGCTACTGGTACTCAAAGCTGCTGTGCGAGGACTTGTATTATTACTATCGCGAGGTTCCACGCGCAGTTCCGGAGTTCTGGGATGTGCTGTGTCAGGGTGTCGAGCGTTTTTACGACGACGAATCGCTGAAGTTGACCGGATGGCCGCTGGGACGTCGGCTGATGGCGCTCGCAGCTCGGCGAAAAGACTACCAGGCGTTTGAAACCGTCCTCATGGAGACCCTCGAACGTGGCGAAAAAACTCAACTCGTCCGAGGGGACGACGGCCTCATACGGGAGACAATGCCGTCTATGGCTACATTCAGCTCGACTGTGCCGGATGAGGTGTGCGCTGTAGCGGATGAGGGATCTATAGCCAATCAGGCGTTCATCACGCATATTGAATACGCTCCTGATGGACTGCTACGTTTGGATGGCGTCGTCTACTACGACGGAATGCTGCCGTCCGAGGAAAGGCAGCTAGAAGCCAAGCTAATTGATGGATCGGCAGACTCTCTTGCCGGGTTCGAATTGGAGGTCAGGGCCGATAAACGCGTGGATGAAACAGCTAATTCGTTCACAGAAAACCCCTTCGTCTCGGCTGCTGGCGGCGGGTTCACTGTCACTGTTTCACCGCAAGATATCTCCACGATTGCTTCCCATTATGGATCTACTGAGACGCCAGTACTTAAACTGTACATCCGGCTCGCCGAGCATGGGTTGAATCGGTGGGTGCCGGTGACCCGTGTCGTTTCGATGGCGAGCCGAAACACACTGCATGTCGGGTCATTTACCGCCGACGGGCATCGTGCGCTGCCAGCGTCCGATGGAGCAGAATACGGAGTGAAAGTATTGTCACCTCGTATTCGGGCGCGACGGCATCAACTGTCATCCGATGGGGCGCTAGAATTAGCGCTAGAACTCAATAACCGTAGCCCTGAGTCGCTGGCAAGGCGGTTCGATGTTAGTGAGCTGTATGTCGAGGCCGTCATCGATGGCGAGGTGGTCGCTAGCAACCGGCTCACTCTTGCGCGGGAGGGATCCCACCGGCTATGGCGGGGCGTGCTTCAATTGTCTACTCGGCGTTCGTATGCTGCACAGAACCTCGTATGGATTGACATTCGAGTGCGAACACCTGGAGGTGCGGTAGCGCCGATTGCAGCTAACAGCGGCGGGCCCTCGGCCCAGCTTGCTGGTGTATTCTACACGGAAGCAACCGGATATGGGTATCTGCGTGTTGCGTATATTAACCAGGCAGCGTATGTTTCGGATGTCAGCTTTGACGCGTGCAGTGGAATCCTGACAATTTGCGGGCGTGCTCAGATCAACGATCGCAGCGTCCGTCAGACGACGCCGTCATTTGCACTAGTCGGAAAGACCAGGAACATACTGCCTGCCGCAACGAAGTACGATAAGTCGTCGTCAAGTTATGAGGTGACATTTGATCTGCTCGAACTTGACATTGATGGCCGTCGTACCGCAGTTCCCGCTCAGAACTACGTATTCGAGATTCTGACCGCGACCGGGCGCAAGCTGCCGGCATCGATGTGGCCGCGACGTACTGTAGAACTCGCTGACCGGTTGCCGCTCCGCTATTACGGTGGCACCTATCGGTTGATCGTACAACCTGTGCAGAATAACGGCATCTCGGTAAATGTCGGCTCTCGGTTCACTTGGGACGAGTCTGGACCTTACTCGCAGCGCAGACTTTCCGAAATGAATTTCAGTGTCCTGACTCGGAAGATTGAAGACGCTGTCCTGTTCGAATCCTTCGGCGGTAGAGCCGTGACGGATACGCCGAAGGCGCTAGACGCATATGTGGCTAGCAATCGGACAGATCTGAAGCGTTATTGGACGGTCCGTGATGGGAGTGTTGCTGTTCCGGAGGGTGCTACGGCAGTAACCTTGTACTCAGAAGAATGGTACAGGGCAGCGTCACGATCGCTCTATTTGGTCAACAATAACAATTTCCCGTTCTCGTTCCGTAAGGCTCCTGAACAGGTATACGTACAGACGTGGCACGGTACTCCACTTAAGCGAATCGGTAATGATGTTCCGTCGGCTAACCTGTCGTTGTCATATAGACGTTTGATGCTGCGAGAAGCGCGCTACTGGAATTGGCTTATTGCACAGTCTCACTGGGCAGCACCTGTCCTCTCCCGTGCTTTCGGCTATGAGGGCGATGTCGTCACTGAGGGCTACCCGCGTAATGACTCTTTGTTGCAGGGCCGCGTGTCGGATGAACGGCGCGATCGAGTTCGGCGCTATTTGGGGATCCCGGACGGACAGCTCGCCGTTCTGTACGCACCGACGTGGCGCGACAACCGGCGAGCTGCCAATGGGCACTATGCTCAAACGCTGTTCCTCGAGTACTCGAAGGTGCAGAATGCACTAGGAGACTCAGCGGTCGTGCTCCAGCGAGGACACGTCAACACGGCATACACGCAGGGTGGGACGTACGGTCCGAACGTTATAGATGTAAACTCCTACGCAGACGTTAACGACCTGTATCTCGCCGCTGATGTGTTGATTACAGACTATTCTTCCGTAATGTTCGATTTCGTGACGACGGGCAAGCCGATCATGTTTTTGGCACCCGACCTGGCGACATATCGCGATGTGACACGCGGTTTCTATTTCGATTTTGAAAGATCAGCGCCTGGTCCTATCCTGTCGACGACTGCGGAATGCATCGACTGCTTGCGAAGCCTGCCGGAGATGGCGGCACGTTATGATGGCGCATACGGCAGATTCGTTCGCCGGTACGCGCCGTTCGACGACGGGCGTGCGGCGGAGCGTGTCGGCAAGATCGTTTTTGGTAGTAAGTAGGGAGTTGTCTGATGGTTGGGGAATCGCCGACGGTTTGGCTCTATTGGGATTCGCCAGAGTCGGGCGACCCCGGATATATTGAGCTTTGCATTCGGTCTATCAGGAAATGGGCGGGGCGGTTCGACGTCGTTGTTCTTTCGTCAGATTCGATTCGGAATTGGGTTCCGGACATTCATCCCGTTTTTTCAGACATTCCGGTGATAGCTCACCGTGCCGACTATGCTCGGGCTGCAACACTCGCGGTTAACGGGGGCATTTGGCTCGATATAGATACGGTTGTTGTTTCTCCGATTCAGCTCTTGTGGGAGCTCACTGCGCTCAATGGTGCCGTTTTCTATGGCTGGCGGTCGAAGGAACCTAGCATTGGGATGATCGCGGCGCGTGCAGGCCACCCGATGATCGTCGCCTGGAGGCAGGCAATCGAGCGGCGCATATCAGAGTCCGTTGAACAACGTTGGGCTGGATTCGGCTACGATTTGCTCTGGCCGATCGCAGCATATTCGGCTTTCTGTCAGGTTCCGCGTGAGCAGTGCGCGCCGACACATTGGACAGAGACCGGGCTTTTCGGTAGGAGAATGGGGGCGGAGAAGATCGTCGATGACGCGACGATGATGGTTCAGCTTTATAATCGGGGCCTATCGGAGAAGATGGGCGCGATGTCGGCTTCGGAGATTTGTTCCTCGGGCACTCTATTGGCCAGTTTGTTCGAGTTGTCCGAGGAGCGCTTGTTCAATGGGGCTGTCGTCGATCGCATTGTTGAAGATATCCGACTATCTGTCGCCGCCGCTCAGGACATTGGCGGGGGTTCCACCGACCGGTGGCTTGATGTCCGCCATTTGTCGATGCAGATGGTTCGTTCGTACTGGCGTGCCCTGGAAGATTGATGCGGATTGGACTTGTGTTATGCGTGAGGTGATATTCGGATCGCCGGAACTTGAAGGTTTCCTCGATGAGAGGGCGGTCTTCCTTGATGTCGTAAGAGGATGGGGTGCATCCACGGAGCGGCGCATCGAGTTCGATAGCGGCGTACGTGTTGAGGGCTACACCGGTTTTTACGGTGGCGGTCCGATCGTGGATATGGGGGCTTTTTCGTACTCTCAATCTCCACTGACTCTGGGTATGATCATTGGCCGGTACTGTTCTATTGGTTCCGGACTGACGGTGCAGAAGACTGTTCCGCGAATTGGTGCTTTTTCAACGTCTAATGTGGCGTATGAAAGGGGAGGGCCGGTCATGCGGCGTGCGGCAACGCTGACGTCCCTGCCTGACGCGGATCGCAGCTATCGCGTCGTTCATCGTGCGCCTGTTATTGGGCATGATGTATGGATTGGGATGAACACGTTCTTAGGGCGGGGCGTCAAGGTTGGCATTGGTGCGGTGGTTCGTGATTGCAGTGTCGTTCTTGATGATGTCCCTCCGTATGCCATAGTCGAAGGCAATCCTGCGAGCATCGTAGGATTCCGGTTTTCCGCGGATATTATTGAAAGGCTATTGGCGACCCGGTGGTGGAAGAGACCGCTTGATCAAGTCGTGGGGGTTTTGACTTCTGACGTCGAAAGTGCCATTGACGATCTTGAGCGGCAGCAACCCGGCGTTCTGGCGGTGCCAGTGGTTACAGGGAGCGACTTAATCGGCTTCTCGCGTTGATCGCTATTACGTGCTTGTTTTCAAGGTTGTCGATCTTGGAGGGTTAGGGGGCGATGCGCGTTAGTTTGTGGGGGTTCGTGTAGGGGGAAGGCTTTTTTGGGCTGTTCCGCATGAGTGTAAATGATGTGCTTGGGTATTGAGGGCATCTAGGTCAATGAGCGTCGAAGGCATACACGGTTGGGCTGTGGGGTGGTAGCGATCGTGTTTGTTCGGTTCCTGTAGTGTAGTGGGTTGGTGCGATGCTTGGCGGAGTCGCTTGAGCGTATGTGCGCTGCCTGTCTTGGTCGGTATTTGGCTGGGTGTCTGTTATTCTGCTCACCGCGCTTGGGGAATGCTCAGTATGCGTGTCGGGGCGCCCGCTTGTACATATCGGGATCGGCGATGACGGGTTCCCGGGGTGCCCACTTCTGGCGGCAGCGCGCCAGGATCTCGTCGGCCTTGGCGAACTCGTTCTTGGTGATGTTCCAGGACCACCAGCGGTAGTCGTGCGCGATTTCCGGGCCCGGCCCATCGCCAATGATCTCACCCTCCATGAGCCAGACTGCCCGCGAGCACATCTCCTCTATGGTCTGCGCGGCGTGGCTGACGATGAAGACCGTACCGGCTGCCTTGCGCAGCTCCGCCATCTTCCGCTCGCTACGCTCCTTGAAGGCCGCGTCACCGGTGCTCAGCGCCTCATCGATCAGGAGGATATCCGGGTTCGCGGCAGCGGCGATGGCAAACCTGAGCCGGGACCCCATACCAGAGGAGTAGGTCTTCATCGGGCGGTAGATGGCCTTGCCGATGCCGGCCAGCTCCACAACCTCCGGCAGCAGCTCGCGAGCCTGCGCCTTGGACAGGCCCATGGCCAGGCAGCCAAGGATAACGTTCCGTTCCCCGGGCAGGTCCGGCACCAGGGCTGCGTTCACCCCGAGCAGCACCGGTGTGGATCGCGCCATGACGTTGCCGGCTAGCGGTGTCTCCAGGCCGGCAATGATCCGCAGCAGCGTGGACTTGCCCGAGCCGTTGCGACCGAGAATACCGATGGACTCCCCGGCCCTTGCCACCAGGGAGACCCCCTTGAGCGCGTCTACCGTGACTTTCGGCTGCTGCCCGGTGGCTCGCAGAAAGGCGCGCTTGGCGGGGGAGACGGCGCGCATGGCTGCGGCGTCGCTCGAGGGGGAGCGGTAGCGTACGCGCACGCTGCGAACAACGACGGTCGGATCGGTCATAACCGAGTCCTCTTCATCGTCAGCGCTCCAAGCCATAGTCCACCTCCTTGGCCCAGAAGAACACGAACCCGAGGGCAAAGGTACCGAAGGCCCAGGCGATCAGCATGACCCATGAGCGCGCATCCGGCACGGTGCTGTACAAGATGCAATTGCGGTACATCGTCAGTATCAGGTAGCCGGGGTTCACGTCCATGAAGGCGAGCATGGTCGGATGGTCGATGAAGCGCTCATAGGAGAAGAAGACGCCCGAGCCGTAGAACCAGAATTGCGTGAGGAAGGGCCAGATGTTGCGCATGTCAGGCAGCAGGGCGGTGATCCGCGCCGTGAAGAAGGTCAGCCCCAACCCGAACGTGAACTGCAACAAGAAGATCGGTGCGATCAGGACCCAGTGCCAGGTGGGTAGTGCATGCGGCGGCAGCGCCATCACCAGCAGTAGCACCGCCAGCAGCGGTGGCAGCGAGTCGATCGCGGAGCGCAGTGTGTAGGAGATCGGCAGCACTGCCCGAGGGAAGGAGAAGCCCCGGATCATGTTCCGGCCGTTCTGGATCACCTGGGCCCCGCCGGTGATCGCCCGCTGCAGGGGTGGGAACAGGGTGACTCCGATGATCAGGTAGCCGATGAAGTTCTCGATCCCGCGGGAGGTCTGCAGCAACAGGCCGAAGATAATGAAGAAGACGAGCGAGTCCAGCATGGGCTTGACGATCAGCCAGGCGTTGCCGAGCAGCGTGCCGCGCTGAGAACCCAGGGCCTTCGCCCGGGCGTCCGCCCAAATGAAGTGCCGACGCTGCCACAGCTGTGCAATGTACTTCCCGAGCCGCGGCCGCTGGCCCACGGGGGAGAGCCTCTGAAGCTGTTGCACGGAGACCACGTGGGAACTGCGCGCGTACGCCTCGTACGCGCGGTCCAGCCACGTCATGGGGAATGACTCATGCGAGTGCTCGCTCATCTCAACCCCTCGTACAGTGTGGCGTAAACGGTTCCATTGCGACTCCAGGTGGGCAGGTCAGCGGGAACACTGGTATGACTCCCATTCTGCCCGCTAGCGTGTGGATTCCCTGCGCACCCGGCCGCCGCCGCTAAAGCCGTGGCCAACGCCACGGCGTCCTCGGCGGGAAAAACGCTGCCGTCGCCGTAGGCGGCCACCTCCCGCAGCGCCGGCAGATCGGACACCAGCACCGCTCGCCCCAGCGCCATGGCGGTGAAGGGCTTGATCGGTGTCACCGAGCGGCACACGGGCGTATCCCGCCGCGGCACACAGAACAGGTCCAGCGCCTGATACCAGGCCACGGCATCCTGCGGCGGCACCCGCCCGGGCAGCACGCACACCTCGGTTCCCAGGCCGAGCTCTGCGGAGCGCGCCTCCAGCCCCGCTCGGCTCACGCCGTCGCCCACCAGCAGGCAGCGCACATCCACCCCGCTCGCACGGCACCGGGCCACCGCCTCCAACAGCACATCGAAGCCCTCATAGTCCACCAGGGAGGAGACACTGCCCGCCCAGAAGCCCCCGCGCGGCAGCCCCAGCCGGGCGCGGGCCTCCGCTGCACTAACCTCCGGTACCTCCAACACCGCGTCATCCACCGCGTTGGGAATGATCCTGATGCGCTCCGTCGGCACCCCGCGGGCAATCAGGTCCTCGCGTTGCACCTGAGACAGGACCACCACCGCGTCGGCCGCGACCGCCATCTCGGTTTCCCTGGCACGCAACAGGCGGAACCGCTCTGAGGCCAGGGCCTCCGCCTGCTGGTCGGTCGGACGGGAGGCCACCCACGTCTGCTCCAGCACGCCGCGCATCTCATACACCCAGGGCAAGCCGTAGGACTCGGCCACGGCCCGCGCTACCAGGGCGTTCTGGAAGTTCGTGGTGGTGTGCAGCACGTGTGGGCGGTAGTCCTCAACCTCACGCGCCAGCAGGCGGGTCATCTGCACCAGCCGCGCCGCCGGGGTCGGGGCCAGCCGGGCCGGTAGCAACCGCCGGTAGGTGATCCCGTCCACCACGTCCTCACTGGCTGCGTTTACCAGCCCCACCGTCACCGGATAGCCGATCCGAGTCACCGCCCGCACCTCAACGCCCGCAGCGCGCTGGGCTCGCAGCACCGCGTGCGAGCGCACCGCGTACCCGGACTGGGTGCGCGAGAAGGAGTTAGTCAGCACGTGCAGCACGCGCGTGGGGCCGTCGCTTCGCGGCCCCTCCCACGCGGGGGAGGGGACGACCGCCGGGAGGGCGAAGCCCGGGCTCATCACCGCCAGCTGGGAACGCAGCCGCGCCCGTTGCGCCCGCGCTCCGCGCACGCCGTCGAGCACCGCCACCGCCGCATGCAGCCGACCCTGGGACCACAACTCGCGGGCCCGCACCGACGGCGGCAGTTGCACCTGCGCCTTGGGGGCGACTCGGCCGAGCTGAACCGCCAGCTCCGCCGCCACACGCCTACCCGCCCCTGTGCGCGGCGTAGCGGCCGCCAGTGCCTGCCCGGCCTGAGCGCGCCGGTCGGCGAGGAACTCGCCCAGCGCCAGCCGCACAGACTCGGCGCCGGCCCCCGCGCTCACCGCCCGCGCCAGGTGCCCCCGCACTCCGGGCGGCAGCCGCCGGGCCGACTGCACCGCCAGCAGCAGCGGGTCCTCCGCCACATGCCGGGCGGCTGTATCCAACAACAGAGACAGATTCCGCAAGCGCTGAGCCTCAGGCACCGGTCACCTCCGTAAGCAGTGACTCGTAACGGGATACCAGGGCTTCCTCGCGTGCGTGCTCCTCCAGCCACCGCCTGCCGCCGGTGGGGGCCAGGCGGGCGCGGTCGACCGCCAACTCCGCCCACAGCGCGGCCAGTGCCTGCGGATCCTGCGGGGCGACGACGTCGCCGGCGCCCGACTCACGTAGGATCGCCGCGGCCTCGCCCGCTACGGCGCCGCTGATGTGCCGACCGGTGGCCAGGACCTCATACAACTTGGACGGCACCGTCAGTGACATCGCCGGCCAGTCCTGCAAGGACACCAGCACCGTATCCGCCCACGCGTAGTGCTCGCCCACCTGTTCCGCCGGGACGGGTGCCAGCGCCTGAACGGGGGCACCCAGCCGCGCCGCCTCCTCACGCACGGCCGTGGCCTCCGCGCCGTCGCCGACAATCCGCAGTACCACGGGGGTGCCCTGCTGGGCTGCCAGGGCGGCGGCGCGCACGGAACTGACCATCCCCTGGGCTCGGCCCACCGTGCCCAGGTACAGCACGTGCAAGGCGCCGTCCTCCCTCGCGGCGGGCACAGGTGCCGACGAAGGGGTGCTGGAGGGCGAGGTGTTGCGCACCGTGACCACACGCCCCAGGCCGCGCCCGCGCAGTACCGCAGCGAAGGAGTCCGTGGTGGTCACCACGGCGTCGGCGTCGCGCTCCAGCCGGGTGATTACCGGCGGGACAGCACCGCGCATGGCGTACACGGCCCGACGTCGCAGACGGGGGCGCTCTGCTCCGGCCCAACTGGAGGCGGAGTCCAGAATGTCCGGCCAGGCGTCGCGCAGCTCGGCCACCACCGGGCGGCGCAGCACTCGCCCCAGTGCCAGGGCCGCCGGCAGCGTCGGCAGGCCCGGCACCGATCCGACGACGACGTCTGGACGCCACTGCCCGGAAAAGCGCCGCAGCCCCAGCCGCAGGGCGTCGGCCGCCGCCACGGCCTGGTCAGCGCCCCGGCCGCCCAGGCCCGCGTCGTAGGGGCGGAAGGCGGTGCGGTGGATCATCGCCCCCGTCGCATCCCGGCACGCGGCCCCCGGGGCATGCCGCGGATCGGCGTCGAGCAGGCGTCCGGCGGGGTAGTGCGGGGACGGTGCCAGCACGGCCAGCTCGTGGCCGCGCCCCACCAGACCGCGGGCCAGCCAGCGCCAGCGTTTCTGTGGGGCACCCGTCTCCGGCGCCCAGTAGTGGGTCAGCAGCAAGATTCGCATGGCCCTCACCTCACCGGCCTGAGCGTGCGGAACGGGTCCCCGGCCCCCACGGCCAGCGGGAGGTACAGGTACGCGATCAGGACCACGGAAATAAGCCCCCAGGCGAGCGATTGCCGGTTCAGCACCAGCCCCGCCCACGCCAGCGTCGAGCACAGCGCGGCCGTGCTCGCGACCAGCAGCGCCACGCCCCAGTGCGGCCACCCGAAGGTGACCAGCCGCTGATAGACGTGCAGCTTGTGCGGCTCATACCAGCGCTGCCCGGTGCGCACCCGCATCCACAGCGTGAATCCGGCATCGGTCACCAGCACCAGCAGCGGGGCCACTGCGGCGCTCACCGGAGCCCCGGAGGCCAGACAGACGGTGGCCGCGAAGGCCCAGGCTCCGCCCAGTGCGTAGGAGCCCGTGTCGCCCAGGAACAGGCGTGCGCGCGGCGCGTTGAAGGGCAGGAAGCCGGCTGCCGCCCCGGCCACCGTGATCATGACGAAGCCCAGCCCCGGCACCGGGTGCATGACGGAGACCACCACGAACCACAGGGCGCAGACCACCGCATGCCCCGCGGCCAGCCCGTTTGCGCCGTCCATGAAGTTGGTGGCATTGACCACCCCGGTCGTGCACACGGCCACCGGCACCGCCACCCACGGGCTCGCCCCCGCCTGTGCGGCCGCCGCCAGCCCCAGGAACAGGCCCAGCCCCAGTTGCAGGCACAGGCGCGACTGCGTCGACAGGGCGAACAGGTCCTCCACCAGGCCCACGACCGCGAAGGCCAGAATCGCCACGAAGCCCAGCATCACTGTGCTGAAGCGGGCTGACAGGTCGGTCAGTCCAACCCGGTGCCAGGCGATCAGGGGAGCCACCCCCATCACCAGCACGGCGGCCAGCACCACGGCCAGGCCACCGCCGCGCGGCGTCGGCGCCGCGTGCAGTGAACGACCCACCGGGATGTCGACGACCTGGGCACGCCGCAGCATCGGGATCAGCGCCAGTGTTGCCAGCGCCGACGTGGCTGCGGCGGCCAGGAAGCCGAGGAGAAGGGCAAGTGTCATGCCCCGCTCTCCGCTTCCATCCAGCGGCGTACCAGGGCGCCGTGCTGCCCCCACTGGGCGCGTTCGCGCAGGTCGGCTATGGCCTCCAGCTTCTCCATCGGGAACGGTGGGACCGAGGTCTGCGAGATGAGCGGGTGATTCGGACGCAGATCCGCCTCGCCCCGGCCGAACAGGTCCTCGGTGAGCTTCTCTCCCGGGCGCACGTGCGTATAGGTCACCTTGGTGTCGGGCTGACCCATCAGGGTGGCGAAACGCCGTGCAATCTCCTCAATGTTGTGCGGCTCGCCCATGTCCAGGATGAGGACCTCGCCCGAGCGGCCGAGCACGCCGGCCTGGAGGACCAGCTGACAGGCCTCGTCCACGCTCATGAAGAAGCGCTCCATGCTCGGGTCCGTGATCGTCAGCGGCAGCCCGCGCTCCAGCTGGGCGGCGAAGGTCAACAAGGCCGAGCCGCGTGACCCCAGCACATTCCCGAAGCGCACCGACATGAAGCGGCGGTCCGGTGCCAGCGTCCGGCCTACTGTCGCCGTCAGTCGCTCCGCTACCCGCTTGGAGTAGCCGAGCACGCACTGCGGGTCCGCGGCCTTGTCCGTGGAGATGTTGATGAAGCGCCGTACGTCGTGGCTCGCCGCCGCCAGGAGCAGGTCACGTGTGGCTGCCACATTCGTAAGGAACGCCTCCTCCGGGAAGCGCTCCGTGAGCGTCACGTGCTTCAGGGCGGCAGCGTGGAAGACGATGGTTGGCCGGTTCTCATCGAACAGGGCCTGAATGAAGCCCGGGGTGCGCAGGTCCCCGAGAATCAGGTCGGGGGAGTCGAGCATGGCCTGCCCGTCCAGGGACAACTGCACCGCGTGCAGGGCCGAGTCGTCCCGGTCCACCATGATCAGCCGCTCGGGCTCGTAGCGGGCGATCGCCTGGCAAAGCTGGGAGCCGATCGACCCGCCCGCACCGGTCACCAGGACCCGCTCGCCGGTCAGGTAGGCGCCGATGGCGTCGACGTCGGTGTCGATCTCACGGCGTCCGAGCAGGTCTGCGATCTGCGGGGCGCGGAAGACGTTTGTTGACTGCAGCTGTGAGGCATCAGGGCGGTATGAGGGTGCTCGGTCGACCAGCTCCTCCATGGAGGGCATGATGCGGATCTCGAGCCCGAGGTTCTGGGCGTTTCGTACCACCTCATCGACCTTGTCCGGACCCGCAGAGGGGACCGCCAGCAGTACCAGGTCGGCGCGCGTCTCCTGGGCGACCTGCCCCAGGGCGTCCCACGGGCCGAGCACGCGCACTCCGCTGATGCGCAGGTGCCGCTTGGACGGGTCGTCGTCAAGGATGGCCACCGGCGTGAAGACGCCATCCTGATCTTGCTGCATCAGGCTGATCGCCTGCACCCCGCCGTAGCCGGCGCCGAGCACGATCGTACGCCGGGTGCGGTGCGCCTGCGGGCGACGCCGCCAGGCAACGAAATGCTGAAAGAGCCACCGCGCCGCCAGGTGCAGGGTCAGCGCCACCGCGCCGGAAACCCCAGCGGTGCCCAGCGGCAGCAGCACGCCCTGGGACAGGGCCGAGGTGAGCATGAGGACTGCTGCCACGAACAGGTCGGTGACCAGGATCTGCGGGATCTCGTCGCTGGTGGCGAAGCGGACGCGGCCACGTAGGAACAAAAGCCAGGCCAGCAGCTGCAACACCACCGCGAGCAGTATGGTGACGCCGACGGCGGCGCGGGCGGGCTCGGCGGGACCGCCGTCGATATTCAGAGAGACGACCAGCACGATCGCCAGCACCCACATAGCGCAGTCAAGCGCCGGAATGGTCCCGTGGGGCAGGTGCAGGCGGGAGCCGCCAATGTCCGTCGTCGGCCAGGAATCGCGGACGCTATGCGCCACGCTGCGGCCCGCCGCCGGGACGGACGCGGGGTGGGATGCGGCCGCGGAGTCGCCACCGGGCTGGGAGTCGGGCGGTGCGGTGAACGAGTTCAGGGAATTCACAGTGATACTGACCTCAGGTGATCGGTGGGACGTGACGGGACAGGACGGAAGTCGGGCAGACGTTCACCCACACCGAGCAGCGCGGCGATCGCCGCCACCGCTCGCTGGGCGGCTTGGCCGTCCCCATAGGGGTTGGCGGCATGAGCCATCTGCTGATACAGGGCGGGGGAGTCGATCAATGCGGAGACTTCCGTGACCAGACGGTCCTCCGCCGTGCCGATCAGGCGCACGGTGCCGGCCTCCACGCCCTCGGGGCGTTCGGTGTTCTCGCGCATCACCAGCACCGGCTTGCCCAGGCTCGGTGCCTCCTCCTGCACGCCTCCGGAGTCCGTCAATACGATCTGGGCGGCACTCATGACGGTGGTGAACTCCCCGTAGGCCAGCGGTTCGGAGACGAGTACATTGTCCAGGCCTTCCACCCGTGGCAGCACGGCCTCCCGCACGAGCGGATTGCAGTGCGCCGGCAGCACGATCATATGCTCGGGGTAGCGGGCCGCCAGGCGGGCCAGCGCGCGGCCGACATTCGCCATTGCCTCGCCCCAGTTCTCGCGCCGGTGCGCCGTCACCAAGATGATGGGACGTTCCTGCCTGATCGCCTCCCGCAGACGGCTGTTCGCCGGGAGTATGTTCTGGGCGCGCGTGTGCAGGAGCGCGTCGATCACTGTGTTACCCGTGACCACAACGTCTTCGGGCGTCACTCCCTCGCGCAGCAGATTCGCGCGGGAGGGATGTGTAGGTGCCAGGTGCAGAGCGGTCAACTGCGTGGTGACCCGCCGGTTGGCCTCCTCGGGGAAGGGCGAGGAGATATCACCTGACCGCAGTCCCGCCTCCAGATGGACCACCGGTACCTGCCGGTAGAAGGCCGCCAGCGCGGCGGCGGCGACCGTCGTGGTATCGCCCTGCACCAGCACCGCGTCCGGGTTAACGGCGTCAAGGACGGGGTCCAGGCGAGCGAAGATCTTGGCGGTGAGCGTGTTCAGGTTCTGCCCGGCCTCGAAGACGTCGATGTCATGGTCGGGCCTCAGGCCGAAGATCTCATTGACCTGCTCCAGCATCTCCCGGTGCTGCCCGGTGGATACCAGTGTGGGATGCAGCTCAGGGTGCTCCCCCAGTCCTTGGATGACCGGTGCCAGTTTGATCGCCTCGGGGCGCGTGCCGTAAACGACCATGACATTCTTTGGCACGGGCACTCCTGATGGGAACTCTGATGTCAGAGAGGGGGTTCCCTGACAAAGATGTTTCAAAGGATAACCGGTGAGTCGGATACCGCCTGCACGCTGTCCACTACGCGGCGGTACCGTGACCTTTGGCGACGAAGTGTGCGATCCGGTCCGCCAACCACGTGTAGGCGGCGTCCTGGTAGTGGAACGGTGCCGGACCCCAGGTGTGGTGGGTGCCCGCAACGGTCAGCTCGTCCGGCAGTCGCAGCACCCGCACGCCCGTCGCCTCCGCCGCGGCCTGGTAATAGCGCTCGGCGAACCAGTTCGCCTCCACCGCGCCCACGCCCCACGACGTCGGCGTGTGCTCGCCGCCCTCGTCCACGATCGCCCACGGTGTATGCAGCAGCAGCGTCCGGTCGGCCAGGCCAAGCCCGGCCAGCTCCGCGCGCCAGGCCGGCAGCGCCGCCTCCCATCGCTCGAAGTGCTCATCCGAGCCGAACTCCAGCAGGCGCGCCCCCTCCAACGAGTCGTACAGGCCCGCCGTGAGCCCCTCGGTGGTGCGGGTCAGCAGCTCGCCGTCGGGCAGCTCCAGCACTCCCAGGCGCTCGTCCACGATGTCCCACAGCAGTACGTCTGTGCGCGCCGCCGCGGCCGCCAGGCGGGAGTGGCGGTCGCCCGCCAGGTCCTCGGCGTGTACCCGCCTGACGAAGGCGGAGTCGAAGCCCTCCAGATCTAGGGCGTCCCCCGGCGCTCGCGAGCCCGCCGACAGCAGGGACTGGCGCGCCACATACGCCCCTACCCGCCAGCCCCGGCGGCGCAGCACCTCCACCGTGTCCCGGCTCACGCAGGAGCCGAACACGGAGACGGTGCGCGCGGTGCCGACGTCAGCGCTCATCGGTTCCTCCTTCACGTCTGCTCTTGTGCCGGCGGGGTGGCGCGGCAACGCGTAGACGCTACCGGGCTCGCCATGCGCATGCCATGGATTGGCGCCGCCAGGTGAGCACCCTCTCAGCCGGGAGCCGACACTGTGTCAGACTCTGCGGTGAAGGACCCAACCCATCGGGGAGAGCAAATGCCCGCACAGACTCCCGCCACCGCTACGACTCCGGCCGCTGCCGACCGGGCCGTTCGCGTCGCCGCCTATGACACCACCCTGCGCGACGGCGCCCAGCAGCAGTCCATCGCCTTCACCGTCACGGACAAACTCGCCGTCGCCCGGCTGCTGGACGAGCTCGGCGTGGCCTACATCGAGGCCGGCTGGCCCGGCGCCATCCCCAAGGACACCGAGTTCTTCGCGCGCGCCCGCACCGAGCTGGAGCTGCGTACCGCCCGGCTGGTCGCCTTCGGCTCCACCTGCAAGGCGGGCGTGTCCGCGGCCGACGACCCGCAGGTGCGGGCCCTGCTGGACTCCGGCGCGCCCGTGGTAACCGTGGTCGCCAAGTCCGATCCGGTGCACGTCGAGCGCGCCCTGCGCACCAGCCTGGAGGAGAACCTGCGCATGGTGCGGGACACGGTGGCGGTGCTGGCCGCCGCTGGGCGTGAGGTGATGGTTGACCTGGAGCACTTCTTCGACGGGATCGACCACGCCGAGGCGCGCGCTGCCGGTGAGGCGGTCGGGGGCGGCCAGGCCGCGGCAGGCGCGGTTGCCAGTGACGCGGCGGGCGTCGTCGACCCGGCAGCCGGAGAAACAGACCTGCCCTACCCGATCGCCGTCGCCCTGGCCGCGGCGCAGGCCGGTGCCGGCGCCGTGATCCCCTGCGACACCAACGGCGGCACCCTGCCCGACGTCGTCGGTCGCCGGGTGGCCCGACTGCGGGACGCGCTGCGGGAAGCCGGATACGGCCAGTGCACCATCGGCATCCATACCCATGACGACGCCGGCGTCGCCGTCGCCGGGGCCCTGGCCGCCGTCGAGGCCGGCGCCCGGCAGGTGCAGGGCTGCGTCAACGGTCTGGGCGAGCGCACCGGTAACGCCAACCTGCTCACGCTCATCGCCGACCTGGAGCTCAAGACCGACTGGACGGTGCTGCCCGGCGACGCCGCCGAGCGCGCCCGCCGCCTGGCGGAGCTGTCCGCCGTCTCCCGGCACGTGGGCGAGATCGTCAACCGTCCGCCGTCGGGACGCCTGCCGTACGTGGGCGCGAAGGCCTTCGCCCACAAAGCCGGGCTGCATGCCTCCGCCATTCGCGTGGACCCGAACCTGTACCAGCACATCGACCCGGCGCGCGTGGGCAATACCATGACCATGCTGGTCTCGGAGATGGCCGGGCGCGCCTCCATCGAGCTCAAGGCCCGCGAGTTCGGCATCGACGCCGCCGGAGACCACGAACTGCTTACCCGGGTGACCGAGACCGTCAAGGCGCGCGAGGCGGTCGGCTACACCTACGACGCCGCCGACGGCTCCTTCGAGCTGCTGCTGCGTGCCGCCCGGGGCGACCTGCCCGAGTACTTCCGCATCGAGTCCTGGCGCGCCTCCATTCAGGCCCGGCCGCTGCCCGGGCAGCGGCTGCTGTCCACCGAGGGCGATACGGTCACCGAGACCGAGGCCACCGTGCGGCTGTGGGCCGGCGGGCGCCGCTACGCCGTCCTGGGGGAGGGCAACGGCCCCGTCAACGCCCTGGACCACGCCCTGTGCGCGGCACTGGAGCAGGTCTACCCCGAGACGGCCGAGTTCGAGCTGACCGATTACCGGGTGCGCATCCTGGATACCGAGCGCGGCACCCGCTCGGTGGTGCGCGTACTGATCGACATCACCGACGGGGAGGACACCTGGTCGACCGTCGGGGTGGGCACGGACGTGGTCGAGGCCTCCTGGGAGGCACTGATCGACGGGCACATCGTGGGCCTGCTGCGCCGCGGCGTCGAGCCGCGGTAGGCGCGCGCAGGAATCCGTCGGCCCGCGGGGTCGGTCGGGAGTCGGCCCGCGGGGCGTCGGCCAGACTGTCCTAATCGATTACAAACGTCATTCGCGCCCGTTCGACGAGCTTCGTAAACCGCATGATTCCAACGTTTTGGTCGTGGCCTGGGACGCTGCCTGCACCGTTTGTCCCGAATCTGGACACTTTTCAGGCCTCCGCCCATCGGGATGTGCGGCGGCGATTGCCTCTGCCGGTCGGCCTACCGCAGGTGGGCAGAGCAGCACTCGACCCACGCGCGCGCCAGACAACACACCCTCAAGCCGGAAGAGCAGGAAAACGCTGCGCGTTGCACTGGGTGCCTTTGTCATCGATTTTGATAGCTTGCGGGCGCGGGCGGGGTCGGCGCATGCGTCGACCCGGCACGGATCGAAAAAAGAAAACCCCGGCATACGTTGGAATGCCGGGGGAATCGTGGGGTGGCTGACGGGGCTTGAACCCGCGACCTCCTGGACCACAACCAGGCGCTCTACCGACTGAGCTACAGCCACCATCGGGCGACGGCGTCGCACCGAGTCGGTACTTTATCGGCTAGCCCGTGCTGGCACCAATCCAGGCTCCGTGTACTGCGTCACCCTCGCGGCAGGGCAGCGAGCGCAAGCGCCCGGGGATGGGTGCCGTCGTCGGGGTAGTGGCCCTGGCGACGCGGGGGCGCCGCCGTCCGCCGGCGGCGAGAAGCCGGGAGAGCCGACGTCGTCAGAGCAGCTCCGCCGTCGGGTGCGCGACGATCTCGGCGGCGGCCGCCTGGCACTCCTCGCTCGTGGGGCCCTCGTCCTTGGGGAACAGCACCGCGCGGTAGTAGCGCAGCTCGTCGATCGACTCCAGGATGTCCGCCAGCGCGCGGTGGCCGCCCTGCTTCTCCGGGGCGTGGAAGAAGGTGCGCGGGAACCAGCGCTTGGCGACCTCCTTGATGGAGGAGACGTCCACGATCCGGTAGTGCAGGTAGTCGATGAGCTCCGGCATGTCGCGTGCCAGGAAGGCCTTGTCGGTGCCCACCGAGTTGCCGGCCAGCTGCGCGGAGCCGGCCTCCGGCACCAGGGACTTCACGTACTCCAGGACGGTGCGGCCGGCTGCTTCCAGCGTCAGCCCCTCCTGGAGCTCCTCCAGCAGGCCGGAGCTGGTGTGCATCTCGCGCACGTAGTCGCCCATCTGCTCCAGGGCGGCGGCCGGGGGCCTGATCAGGACGTCGATGCCCTCGTCCAGCGGCTTGAGCTCGTAGTCGGTGACGATCACGGCCACCTCGATCAGTGCGTCCCTCTCCAGGTCCAGGCCCGTCATCTCGCAGTCGATCCACACCAGGGGATCGGCGGTAGTTATCTGTCGACTCACGGTCGCCGAGTCTAGACCCGGGGGCACGAGCCGGGGCCAGTGCCCACGAGGGGAGAGGCGGTAGCCAGCGGGCGGCGACGTCCCCCAGGGCCGTGTTCGGGGAGGCGACGGGTCGCGTGATTCCGCGGTTTGTGGTGCCCCCGCCCGGACTCGAACCGGGAACCTGCGGATTAGAAGGCCGATGCTCTATCCATTGAGCTACGGAGGCTTGCCGGGTCAGCGTACGTCACGATCGGCATGAGTTCACACTCGGGGCGCCCCGGGAATCGCGGCCCGCCACCGGGCAATGAAGGTATCGTTTCGGCCAAGCTGGTGAGCTTTCGCCCCACGATCCCGGAAGGACCCCCGTGCCAACAACAGCGCTCGCGGTTCGCTTGACCAACGCCCCCGCCTACGAACAGCCGCGCGTCTTCACCGCCGCCTTCACCGTAGGCAGACGGCCCACCTGCGACGTGGTGGTGTCCACCTCCAATGTCGTCTCCGGCGAGCACCTGCGGGTGACGCCGACGCCGGAGGGCTGGGTGGTCGAGTGCATCTCCCGCACCAACGGCATGGTGGTGGCAGGCCAGGACACCCGCCGCGCCCTCATCGCCGGTCCCACCCGCGTCTATCTGGCCAACAGCTCCGGCCCCGGCATTGACTTCATGCCGACGACGCCGACCGCTTCCGCCCCCGCGTCGGCTTCCGGGACGGCGCCTGCCGCCCCCGCATCCAAGACACAGCAGTACGCGCCCGTGGCCTACGGCTACCAGACCCCGGCGCCCGCCCCGGTCGGCTATGGCATCGCCACCGGCTCGGCGGCGTCGGCCACCGCCACCGGCGCTGCCCCGGCCTCTTCCGCTGCCACGGTTGCTGGCCCTCCAACGCCTCCCGGGCCGCCCCGATCGGTCGGCTCCGCCGGCACCGGCGACTTCCCCGCCGGGCGACGTCGAACCGTCGCCAAGGTGACCATCACCTCCTCCGGCACCATCGGCCGCGCCCCGGACGCCAGCCTGCGCCTGGACGATCCGCGCGTGTCCGGCCATCACGCGCGTGTGGACTTGACCCCGCAGGGCATTGTGGTGACGGACCTGCGCTCCACCAACGGCGTTTTCGTGGGGCAGCAGCGCGTGCAGAGCTACACGGTCACCCGGCCGACCACCTTCGGCATGGGCTCGACCTTCGTGGTCATCAGCCCTGACGGCACCTGTGAGGTGCAGGTGGCTACGGCCGCCGGGGAGCTGGTGGGCCGCGATCTGACCTTCTCCGTCAACGACGGCAAGCTGACCCTGCTCGACGGCGTCTCCTTCGCCCTGCCGGGCAATGAGCTGCTGGCGGTGGTCGGCCCCTCGGGCGCGGGGAAGTCCACGCTGCTCAAGGCCCTGACCGGGGAGCAGAAGGCCCAGCGGGGGCAGGTGCTGTTCGACGGGCTGGACGTGTACGAGCACTACCCGGTCATGCGCAACAAGATCGGGGTGGTGCCGCAGAACGACGTGGTCCACGCCGCCCTGACCGTGCGCCAGACCCTGGAGTACGCGGCCGAGCTGCGCTTCGCCAAGGACGTGACCAAGGCCGAGCGGCGCGCCCGCATCAGCGAGGTCCTGGAGGACCTGGACCTGTCCGAGCACGTGGACAAGAAGGTCAAGCAGCTCTCCGGCGGGCAGCGCAAGCGCGTGTCCACCGCCATCGAGCTGCTCACGCGCCCCTCCCTGCTGTTCCTGGACGAGCCCACCTCCGGCCTGGACCCGCAGCTGGACCGGGACGTGATGGACCTGCTGGCCTCCCTCGCCCACGGCACCCGCCCCGGGGATGCCGGCCGCACCGTGGTGGTGGTCACCCACAACGAGAACCACATCGACCGTGCGGACAAGGTCCTCATCCTGGCCGCGGGCGGTACTCCGGTGTACTTCGGGGCGCCCCGTGAGGTGATCGGCTACTTCCGGGGCCGCCTGGCCGAGTTCGGGCGGGCCGGGCGGCTGGTGGTCAATCCGCCGCGCGGTGGCTTCCCGGACCCGGTGTCGATTGACGGCTTCGCCGATGTTTACGCCCTGATCCGCAACCACGCCGCCGAGCTGCGCGCCCACCTGGAGGCCACCGTCCCCTCCACTCGCCGCGGCGACGGCCGCAGGCTCACCACGTCCGCCGACGTCGCTGCCCGGCAGGCGCCGCAGCAGACCGCCCTGCGGCAGGTGTCCACCCTGGTGCGCCGCCACCTGCGGATCATCGCCGCCGACCCCTCCTACTTGCTTTTCATGCTGGCGCTGCCCGCGATAATCGGCTTGCTGACTAAGGCCATAACCGGTGCCGACGGCTTCGCCGTCCCCGACCTGCCCGAGCCGACGGCCGAGCAGCCGTGCGTGAACTACTCCATGCAGGCCCTTGAACTGCTGGTCATTCTCATCACCGGTGCCGCCTTCTCCGGCATGGCCGCCACCGTCCGCGAGTTGGTGGGGGAGCGGGACGTCTACCTGCGGGAGAAGGCCGTGGGCCTGCGGGCGGGCTCATACCTGGCGGCCAAGGCGCTGGTACTGGCCCTGATCGTCACGGTGCAGACCGCCATCATGGTTGGGATTGCGCTGACACTGAACCAGGCCCCCACCGACGCCGTCCTGCTGGGTGCCCCGGGCCTGGAGCTGGCCGCCTGCTGCTGGGCGGTGGCCTTCGTCTCCGGTCTGCTGGGGCTGGCGGTCTCCGCCTTTGTCTCCTCCTCCGAGCAGGTCATGCCGGTGCTGGTGGTCACCATCATGGCGCAGCTGGTGCTGGCCGGCGGCGTGATCCCCATCGCCGGGCGGGCCGTGTTCGAGCAGCTGGCCTGGTTCGTCCCCGCCCGCTGGGGCTACGCCATGGCCGCCTCCACCGTGCAGATGAATGAGATCCTGCCCGGCCGTGCCGAGGACCTGTGGGAGCACACCATCTCCCAGTGGGGAGTCGACCTCGCCGCCCTGTCCGCCATCGGGCTGGTCTGCCTCCTGGCCTGCTACATCGGCCTGGCCCGCCGCGACCGCCGCTGACCCGCCCCGGTGCAACTCTCCGGGCAGCCCGGAACGACCGTGCGGACGTCCGGGGGCGCGCTTGCGTGCCCGGCCTCCTCATGACCGCCTTAGGGCGGTGAGGGCGGGTCAATACCGGCTGCGCACCGCCTTCCGCCTAAGGTTGGACCATGGCCTCAATTGCCTCCCCGCTGCCCGCCGGAGAAGACGTCCCCGTCTCTGCGCTCAGCCGCGCGCAGCTCATCGACGTCCTCACCGACACCGTGGGGGACCTGGAGAACCTCGATCTCAGCCTCAACGCGGACGGCGTCGAGGACGCCCGACGCCTGCGCTCCGGCCTGGTAGCCCAGATCCGCGACCACGTCCTGCCCAGGCTGGCCGACGCCGACATTCCGGCGATCGTCGTCGTCGGCGGCTCCACCGGCGCCGGCAAGTCCACCCTGGTCAATTCCGTGCTCGGTCAGGAGGTATCCGACGCCGGGGTCCTGCGTCCCACCACGCGCACGCCGGTCCTCGTGGTCAACCCCGAGGACCGTGACGCCCTTGACGACCACCCGATCGCCTCGGTGTGCCTGACCGTCGCCTCCGCGGCCGTCCCCGCCGGGCTGGCCCTCGTGGACGCCTCCGACCTGGATTCCGTGCAGGAGAGCAACCGGGTGCTTGCCTCCCGGCTGCTGGAGGCCGCCGACCTGTGGCTGTTCATCACCACCGCGGCCCGCTACGGCGACCACACCCCCTGGGCCTCCCTGGAGGAGGCGGCCGGGCGGGAGACGCCCATCGGCGTCGTGCTGAACCGGGTGCCCGCCACCGTGCTGCCGGAGGTGCGCCGCGACCTGATCGGGCGCCTGGACGCACTCGGCCTGGCCGAGTCCCCCTTCTTCGTGGTCCCCGACGCCGGCCCCCACGAGGGGCTGCTGCCGGACGCCTCCGTCGGCGAGCTGCGCGACTGGCTGCGCCTGCTGGCCGGTCGACACCGGGCCGCCGGACTCGTGCGCCGCACCGGCCGCGGACTTTGGACCGGCCTGCGCGCCGACCTGATCACCCTCGCCGACGGCGTCGACGCCCAGGACGACGCCGCCACCCGGCTGGAAGCGGCCTCCCGCAGGCTCCTGGAGGCTCCCAGTGCCGATCTGCGCGCCGACGTCGCCCGCGGCACCTGCGGCCAGGGCGCTCCCACCACCCGCTGGGTCACGCTCGCCTCCTCCGGCGGTCCGCTGGCCCCGCTCGCCCAGGGAGGCAAACTCCGCTCCGGCTGGTTCGGCCGCACCGGCAAGGCGCGCGCCGCCGCCCTGGAGACGCTCGCCGCCGACGCCCGCGAGTCGATCGTCTCCCGTCTGGAAGCGGCCCTGGTCTCTGTGCAGGACGACGCCGCCCGCATCTGGCAGGCCGCCGGTGCCGCCTCGCGCAGCCGGGAGCTTCTGCCCGCCGGTGCCGACGCTGCCGTCGTCGTCGATGCGTGGGCGGCGGAGCAGACCGCCCATGTCACCGCCCCTCCCAAGGGCCTGACCCCACAGGGAACCGGTGACCTGGTGGTCTCCGCCGCCGCCGGCATCGAGGGGTCCCGCGCCGCCGCCGAGCGCCTGGGGCTGGGGCAGGCGATCATCGAGGCCAAGGACTCCCTGACTGAGGTGCTGACCGGGGTGCTCGACGCCGCCGTCCCGGTCGGCGCCGCCCGCGCCCTGGCCCCCGATCCCGCCCTGGCCGCCGCGCTGCGACTACGCGCCGGCGAACTCGCACCGTTCACCCGCCCCGGAGCCTCCGCATGACCACAAACCCGACCGCCGCCCCCGCCGGGGACAACAACGTGCTCGACGCCGCCCATCTGCAGGCGCGCCTGGAGCGCCTGCGCGCCGCCCTGGACGACTGCCCCATGGAGATCCCCGCCTCCCTGGCCATCCCCGCCCGGGAACGCCTGGACGAGGTCTCCGAGCGGCTCGCCCTCGGAGTGGATCACACGGTGGTGTCCCTGTTCGGCGGCACCGGCTCGGGCAAGTCCTCCCTGTTCAACGCCCTGACCAGCCTGCAGTTCGCCGACGTCGGCGCCCGCCGCCCCACCACCTCCCGCGCCACCGCCTGCACCTGGGGCGACGATGCCGAGGCCCTGCTCGACTTCCTCGAGGTGGCCGACGACCGCCGCATCCGCCGCGAATCCCTCCTGGACGCCACCGATCAGGACGCCTTTGCCGGCCTGGTGCTGCTGGACGTTCCCGACTACGACTCGGTTAACACCGAGCACGCCCTCCAGGTGGACCGGCTGGTGCCGCTGGCCGACATTCTGGTGTGGGTAGTTGATCCGCAGAAGTACGCCGACGCGGTCCTGCACGAGGGCTATCTGAGGGGGCTCGGCGCCCGCCAGGAGGACATGCTCGTCCTGGTCAACCAGGTGGACACGCTGCCCGCGGGCGGCACCGACGCGCTGCTGGCGGATGTACGCGCCCTGCTGGACGCCGACGGTCTGCGCGACGTGCAGGTCCTGCCGGTCTCCGCGGTGCGCGGCGACAACCTCGCCGCCGTGCGCGAGCTGTTCCTGGAGCGGGTCTCGCGCGAGTCCAATGCCGCCCGCACCGCATCCGCGCAGCTCGACGACATCGCCATGCAGCTGCGTCCGGCGGCCGCCGCACAGCCGGTGGTCACCCGCCCCGAGCTCGCCGACGCGGCCGTGACCACGCTCGTGCACGCCTGCGGCGCCCAGGCGGTGGAGGACTCCGTGCGCTCCGGCCTGGCCCACACCTTCCCGCGCGCCATGGCCCGGCCCGGCCCGCCCGCCCGCGACGCCGTCGCCTCCATCCAGACCACCTGGCTGCGCCGCACCACCGAGGGGCTGCCCGGTGCGTGGCTGCGCAGCGTGGAGAACGTCGTCGCCACCCCCGAGGCGCTCGCGGCCCGTACGGCCGAGGCGGTCGGCAGCGTGCAACTGCCCCGACACCGCGCCCCCGTCATTGAACTGGCCTGGTGGGGCGGTGTGCTGGCCGCGCTGGTCGGGGTGGTGTGGACGGTAGTCGCCCTGTTGCAGGGGCAGGATTTCGGCACCGGTCTGGTCGCTCCACTGGCGGCAGCGGGGGTCGGACTGGTGGCGATGGCGAGCGCCCTGCTCGCCCGCCGTTCCCGAGCCCGCCGAGAGGCCGACGAGTACGCCCGGGCCGTGCGTGCGCGTCTGGTCTCGGTGGTCGCCCGTGACCTCACCCGCCCCGCCGACTCCGTGCTGGCGCGGCACCGGATGCTCCGCCAGGCGTTGGAGCTGCCCCGGCAGTAGCCCGGCAATAGCTCGGCAGCGGCCCGGCAGCAGCGGTGCTGCACTCGTCGCCCACCCGCGCCGAGATCGGTAGAAATCACCGGCGAGATCGGTAGAAGTAACGTGCCGAAATCGGTAGATATGGCACGGCTCCAAGTGTCCTGGCCGGCTTGTGCCCGGCTGCGGCAATGGCGTGTGACGCGGCCCGGCTCAGTCCTCCTCGTCGGCAAGCAGGTAGTCCGTGTCGAACTGACCGTCAACGGCCTGCGGCTCGGAGGCCGGCTCATCACCACGGGGATCTCTCAGTTCCTCCTGATGCTGTGGCGACGTCGAGTGGTCGGCGAAGGGCTCAGCGGCCGGCGTGGTGTCGAGGGGCGCTGTGGCGGGCGGCAGACACTGATCGGAACTCGACTGCCTGGGTTCGTCCGGGGAAGGCGCGGATCCGGCGGTCTGCGCCGAGCCGGAGGAGGTGGTTGCCGCCGCGTCCGGCGCGCCGGCATCACCGTTATCGGCGGGGTCGGCCTTGTGGATGATGCGCATGAAGCGCGACTCTCCGCGAGTGAGGTCATGTCCGCCGCAAGACACGTTCAGGACGTTGGTGAGGTACTCGTCGGAGCCCTTCGACCAACTCTCTTGGGTGAAGCGCCCAACCAGCACCACCGGGTCGCCCTTGTGCAGGGAGCGGCCGAGGTTCTCCGCTAGCGCTCCCCACGCCTTGGCGGTGAACCAAATGGTCTGCCCGTCCCGCCAGCCCTCGGCGGTGCGGAATGACGGGGACGTGGCCAGACGGAAGTAGCAGTAGGCGCGTCCACCGGTAGTGCGGGTGACGGCGGGGTTCGTGCCGAGGACGCCCTGGACGACGAGATCGAGTTGACGGCTCATGAGATGCTCCTTGCGTTGAGCGCCGGCACCGTGCCGGCTGCTTCAACGGTCCCGCAACCGCGCTCCGAGCCGCCACCGACCTGTTGATGCCGGATGAGCACCCCTGCACGAACGCCGCCTGTGGACGCCGGTGCCTTCGCCCGCCCGCAGGTACTTGATGGCGCAGACGGCAGGCGATGAGCCATAGCAACCGATCTGGGCGCGTGACTTCTACCGATTTGGGCGCGTGAGTTCTACCGATCTCGGTACGTAACTTCTACCGATCTCGGTGAAGGGGGCGGTTCAGGCTGCGGGCGGCACCGCATGCTCGACGGCGATGGCCAGGTCCGCCGGATGGGCGACGTCGAACACCTCGATCAGCACCCGCGCCGCCAACCGGGCCGCCGACTCCGCCCCCAGCGCACTCTGCATCATGGCGCCCTCACGGCGTCGCCAGCCCAGGGCGGCCAGTGCTGCCAGGGCATCCTCGCCGAGCAGGGCTCGGCCGGCGTCGTCGCGCAGCGGTGCCGTCAGCTTCACGCCGTCTAAGCGGGACTGCGCCGCAAGCATCGGCGGCAGTGGTGAGGGCGGGAGGCGGTGGCGACGGCGCAGCAGGCGCAGGGGGCCGGGTCCCGAGCGCTCCCGCGGGGCCGTCTCGGTGGTGACGATCGGTACGGCGGCGGCGAGGCGCACGGCGGGCACAACATCCTCCCGGCCCGTTTGCAGCCACCGGGTCAGAGACGGGATGAAACGGTTCCAGGAGCCCACATCGATGGCGGCCTCCGCATCTTGACGGGCGTCTTCGCGGCTGGCCGGCGCAGTCTGGGCCGCATGGTTGGCGGCCTCGCGGGTGGCGCCGTCACGGTCGGCGCGGGCCGATCCGTCCGGGACCGCGGCGCCGGCACTGGGCGGGGGAGCCGTGGGGGAGCCGTCGTCGGGATGCGTTTCAGCCATGTCCGGAACGGTAGAACGCCGAAGCGGGCGGCACCACACCTCGACTCGGCGTGTTCTGGCGTGTCACCGCCGGGATTCCAAGCCCAACTGGTTACCGTGGCTTGTAGCCCCGGCGTGCCTGCGTCGGCCACGAGCAGGAAGCAGCTACCCCATGATTCGATTCGACAACGTCTCCAAGGTGTACAAGCGCGGAGCCCGGCCCGCGCTCGACGACGTCTCCATAGAGATCGAGCGCGAGGAGTTCGTGTTCCTGGTGGGCGCGTCCGGCTCCGGCAAATCCACCTTCCTGCGGCTGACCCTGCGCGAGGAGCGCCCCACCTCCGGGCGCATCCACGTGCTTGGACGCGATCTGTCGCAGATCTCCAGCTGGAAGGTTCCCAAGCTGCGCCAGGAGATGGGCTTCGTCTTCCAGGACTTCCGCCTGCTGGAGAACAAGAACGTCTTCGAGAACGTGGCCATAGCCTCCCAGGTGATCGGCAAGCCCCGGCACTACATCCTCTCGGCCGTGCCCGAGGCACTCGAGCTGGTGGGACTGTCCGGCAAGGAGAAGCGCCTGCCGCACGAGCTGTCCGGCGGTGAGCAGCAGCGCGTGGCCATCGCCCGCGCCATGGTCAACCGTCCCAAGCTGCTCATGGCGGACGAGCCCACCGGCAACCTCGACCCATCGACCTCCGTGGGCATCATGCGTCTGCTCGACCGCATCAACCGGCAGGGCACCACCGTGGTCATGGCCACCCACGACGACGAGATCGTCGATCAGATGCGCAAACGCGTCATCGAGCTCAAGGCCGGCGAGGTCGTGCGCGACCAGGCGCGCGGCGTATACGGATCGGACCGTTGAGCCCGGCCCCGTCGGCAATCGGGGCCGCGACTCCCGTGAAAGAGGTATTGAGGTAACCGCATGCGATTCCGTTTCATCGTCTCCGAGACCTTCAAGGGGCTCAGCCGCAACCTGGTCATGACCGTCTCGGTGATCCTGGTGTCCTTCGTGTCACTGCTGTTCGTCGGCGCCTCCGTACTGCTGCAGAACCAGATCTCCGTGATGAAGGGCGACTGGTACGACAAGGTTGAGGTCAGCGTCTACATGTGCCCGGCGTCGTCCACCGCGGCGGCCTGCGTCGATGGCGAGGCCACGCAGGAGCAGATCGACGCCGTGGAGGACCTGGTCAACTCCGACACCCTGGCCCCCTATATCGAGAACTACAGCATCGAGTCCAAGGCCGACGCCTACAAGCGCTTCATGGACGCCTACGGCGAGTCGCGCATCGGCCGCAACGCCACCGAGGACATGATGCCGGTGTCCTTCCGCATCAAGCTCGTCGACCCCGAGAAGTACCAGGTGGTCGCCGAGCAGTTCACCGGCCGCGCTGGCGTCGAGCGCGTCATCGACCAGGCGGACACGCTCGAGCCCCTGTTCGTGGTGATGAACCGGGTCACCTGGATCACTGGGGGACTGGCCGCCATCCTGGCGTTGACGGCGGTGCTGCTGATCTCCACCACCATCCGGCTGTCCGCCATGAGCCGCTCCAAGGAGACCGGCATTATGC
Organism: Actinomyces ruminicola; assembly: GCF_900103885.1. Taxonomy (GTDB): domain Bacteria; phylum Actinomycetota; class Actinomycetes; order Actinomycetales; family Actinomycetaceae; genus Actinomyces; species Actinomyces ruminicola. Next base: position 301,999 of record NZ_FNIM01000001.1, on the reverse strand, counting down.
GGCTGGTCGGCGCCTCGAACCTGTTCATCCAACTGCCCTTCATGCTAGAGGGGGCCATCGCCGCCCTGATCGGTGCTATCGGGGCCGTGGCCGGGCTGTGGGCGATGGTGCGCTACGTCGTCGTCGACTGGCTGGCCACGTCCGTGCAGTTCACCGCCTTCATCGGCACCGGCGACGTGCTGCGCCTGGCCCCCTGGCTACTGCTGTCCGCCGTCGTACTGGCGGTGGCCTCCTCCGCCTTCTCACTGTCGAAGTACACAAGGGTCTGATTCCCATGCTCTCAGTGCGCTCCCCGCTCCACCCCCGCCCCGGCAGCCGTCGCCTCAGGCGGCGGGCCCGCCGTGCCCTCGTCGGCGCCGCCACGCTCGTGCTGGTTGCCGCCCCCCTGTGCGCCGGGGCGCAGGCCGATGAGCGCCAGGACGCCGTCGACGACCAGGCCGCCGCCCAGCGCAAGCAGGCCGAGCTGGCCGCCTCGCTGGAGGGCGTGTCCGCGGAGCTGGGCCAGGCCTACATCGAGCTGCAGAACGCGGAGGCGTCCCTGGCCACCGCGCAGTCCGAACTCGACGACGCCGAGACCGTCCTGGCGCAGAAGGACCGCGAGCAGCAGACCGCCGCTAACCGCCTGGCCGTCGCGGAGTCCGAGCTGGCCGCCCTGCAGGAGGAGTCGGAGCAGACACAGACCACCGTGGAGGAGAACACCAGTTCCGTGGCAGACCTGGTAGTGGCCACCTACCAGGGCGACAGCGCGGTGACCTCCTGGACTTACGTGCTCTCCTCCGACTCCGTGGAGCAGCTCACCGACCGGGCCTCCACCATGGAGATCGCCACCGGCGTGCAGGAGTCCGTCCTGTCCGCCGCCGAGGAGGAGCGCGCCCAGGCGGCCAACCGGGAGGCCCGCCAGGATGCCACCACCGAGCGTGTGGGGACGCTCAAGGCAGAGGCCGACGCCGCCAAGGAGGCCGCGCAGACCGCCAGGGACGCCGCCCAGACCAAGCGGGACGAGGTCGCCACGCTCAAGAGCGAGAAGGAGACCGCGGCCGCCAACCTGGAGAAGCAGAAGTCCGGGCTGGAGGCGCAGCAGGCGCAGGCCGCCGCCGATGAGGAGGCCGCGGCCGCAAAGATCGCCGAGCTCGACGCCGCGAACCAGGCGGCCGCTGGATACACCGGATCGTCATCGGGCGCGAGCGCGTCCTCCTCATTGGGAAGCGGGGCGATCGGCCATCCCATCGCCGGACCGCTAATCGTCGCCTCTCCCTTCGGCTACCGCATCCACCCCATCACGGGGCAGAGTCGGCTGCACGCCGGGGTGGACCTGGTGGCCTCCTCCGGCACGCCCCAGTACGCGGGCGTAGCCGGCACGGTCACCCACAACATCAACAGCTCGTGCGGTAACGGCGTCTTCATCAACGGCGGTGTCATTAACGGCCAGTCGGTTGTGCTGGCTTACTGCCACCTGTCCGCGATCTCGGTGCCCAACGGCGCCACCGTAACCAGGGGACAGACCATCGGGCTCACGGGCATGACCGGAGGCGCTACAGGACCTCACGTCCACTTCGAGGTAATCATCAACGGTACCGAGATCGACCCCATGACCCTGCCGGGGTTCTGAGGGGAGAGCCGGCTACGTGCGTCGGTGCCGTCGCCTCCGGCCTCGGAGGCGACGGCACCGCGGTGTTGATAAAGACCCGGGCTTGCGCCGGCTCGGGCGGGTGCCTTGGCGGTCGCCGTCGGCCGCAGTATTATGCGGCGCCGAAGTATTAGCGCCGAGGACGAGGGAAGGAGACGCCGGTGGCCAAGAAGACCGAGGGAACGAGGAAGCCCACCCCGGCGGAGCGCGCCAAGGCGGCCGCCGACGCGCACAAGACCATCGCCCGCAACCGCAAGGCGACGCACGACTACTTCATCGAGGACCGCTACGAGGCCGGACTCGCCCTGACCGGCACCGAGGTCAAGGCCCTGCGCATGGGGCGGGCCTCCCTGACCGAGGCGTGGATCGAGATCGACCGCAACGGCGAGGCCTGGCTGCAGGGCGCCCACATCCCCGAGTACCTGCAGGGCACCTGGAACAACCACTCCCCGCGCCGCAAGCGCAAGCTGCTGCTGCACCGCGCCGAGCTGGACAAGCTCGCGCAGCGGGTGCAGGCCAAGGGCTACACGATCGTGCCCCTGGAGCTGTACTTCACCGGTGGGCGCGTGAAGCTGGAGATCGCCCTGGCCCGCGGCAAGCAGGACTGGGACAAGCGCCAGGCCCTGCGGGAGGCGCAGGACAAGCGGGAGGCGGCCCGCGCCATGGCCGCCGCCAACCGACGCCGCGGCTGACGCGGAGCGCACGGCTCGCGTCAACCGCGACGGCGTCTGGTGGTCAAGGGGACGGCGCGGTCCCGTCGTCGTCGGGCGCGGCGTCCGGACGACGACCGGGACGGCGCGCTACCAGCGGTCGTGCACGTGGGCGCGGATGCGCCGGTCGTACAGGTCCGCCAGGGCGGCGTGCAGCTGCTCGCTCAGCGGCTCCAGCGCGGCGGCTGCGGCGTTGGCACGGGCCTGCTCGGCGTTGCGCGCCCCGGGGATCACGGTGGTCACGCCCGGCTGATCCAGGATCCAGCGCAGCGCCACCTGGGCGGGGGTGGCGCCCGCGGGGCCGAGCTCGCGGCACAGGGCGGTGAATTCCTGGGCGGCCTTGACGCCGACGTCGAAGGGCACGCCGGAGAAGGTCTCGCCGATGTCGAAGGCGGAGCCGTCGCGGTTGTAGTTGCGGTGGTCGGAGGCGGGGAAGGTGGTGTCCTCGCGGTAGCGGCCGGACAGCAGCCCGGAGGCCAGCGGCACACGGGCGATGATGGCGGTGCTGGTGGCCTGCGCAGCCGGCAGCACCTGCTCCAGCGGCTTGCGGCGGAAGACGTTGAGGATGATCTGTACGCTGGCGCAGCCGGGGCGCCGCATGGCCTCCAGCGCCTGCGCGCAGGTCTCCACGCTGACGCCGTAGGCGCGGATGCGACCGGCGGCGACCATCTCCTCCAGCCAGTCCCAGGTGTGCTCGGCGGCGATGACCTCGCTGGGCGGGCAGTGCAGCTGCACCAGGTCGAGGGTGTCCACGCCGAGGTTCTCCCGGGAGCGGTCGTTCCAGGCGAGGAAGGCCTCGCGCGTGTAGTTCTCGGGGAGCTGGGCCACGCGCCGCCCCATCTTGGTGGCGATGGTCAGTCCGGCGTCGGGGTGCGCGGCGGCGAAGGCGCCGACGAAGCGCTCGGAGCGGCCGTCGCCGTAGACGTCGGCGGTGTCGATGAAGTTGACGCCGGCGTCGAGCGCCGCCTGCAGGGTGGCGGTGGCGGCCTCGGCGGTGACCTCGCCCCAGTCGGTGCCGAGCTGCCAGGTGCCGACGCCGACGGCGGAGATGCGGCGGTCCAGAGCGGGAAGCGGACGGGTCTCCATGGTGTTGTGCCTCCTGTGGTGTGAGCTGATGGCACCAGCCTAGCGGCTCTAGTGGCTCGGTGAAACAAAACCAGTGGTGAAGGTCTCGTGCCGGGGGAGGGGGTGGCTGGTATCCTTGAATCGCTGAGGTTTCAGCGTGTTCCCGCCGGCCCTGCCGGGCGGGGATAACTCAACAGGGGATGATCGGTTTCGACGACGGTCGTGGATTCAGGAGAAGCGGGTCGAGGATGCACAGTCATCTCGTCAACGCTCTGTGCGAACCAATAGGTGCCGATAACACTCGCACCGACTTCGCCCTCGCCGCCTGAGGCGAGCCTCGAAGTCCGTCAGCCCGGGGGAGCTTCCGCCCCGGTTCCTGGCGTCATCTAGGAAGCCACTGCTGAGGCCCCACGCCACCGGGGGTCTCGGGACTTTCAGGTGGCTGAGCCCGTCGGCGTCCTTGTTCGCGTGAGACGCCGGGGCCGAGAAAAACAGCAGCGAACTGCACCCGGAGAAGTCCTGTTGCACCACCGTCGGACCGGGGTTCGATTCCCCGCATCTCCACTACCCGTTGAAATACCAACGAAAACCCTCCCGTGAGCCCCCCTGTGGGTACATGGTGGGTACATGAGAATGGGCAACACGGTACGGGCGCGCCTGAACAGGAAGGCCCAGCCATGACCACTCCCACGCTCCCCACCCGCGCCTCCCGTCGCGCCCTCGCCCGCGCCGTCGTCGTCCGCCCCGGCGACACCACCGGCGACGCGATCCGACGCCTCTTCGGCACGGGCACCGCGCTGCGCGTGCGCCGGGCACCGCTGCGCTACCTCGAAGACCCCGACCGCCCCGGGCTCCCCTACTGCGAGGCCGCCACCGCCCATCTACAGGCCGTTCGGATCACGCCTGCCCGCGCTCGCGGTCCACTCCGCCTCAGCCCGCGCACCCCCACGTGTCCGCCCCTGGCTCCACCGAGACGGCCATACGGTCCAGAATCTCCCGCTCATATTCCGCCATATTCCGCGTCCGCCCGCTGATAGGCCATCGCCTGCTCCGGCTTACTCCACCCGTACCAGTGGATGAGCGCCGCCGTCGTCGCCACCGCCTGCCCGAGCCGGGTAGCCGAGTAATGGCGGAACATTTGCCAGCCACCGAGCTTGTCCGCCGGAATCACGATGCCGACATCTGCCATCAGCCCCCAGGTCATCAATCCCCAGCGTGAGGGTGCCGGAGGCAAACTCCTTGACCACCTCAGATGCATAGTCATCGGCATACAAGGTTGCCTCGGCGACCTCCCTCCAACTCGGCAGAGATCGGCTTGGCCAGCTGTAGGTATCGGCACCCGTAGCCGGGTCCTTGGTGATCGTGGCGTAGTAGGGTTTGTCCAACCTGATCGGAGCCATGGTGATGTCCTTTCAAGAAGCAGACGGCAAGAGATTCCGAGGACGGGGTGCCCTTGGTGGGAGACTGTGTGGGCAATGGGCTGAAACCAGGCGTTTTCGAGGAGGCTGGCAATGCAGGCAGATCTGACCCCGACAATCGACGAGTTCCGTCCTGTGGTGCTGCGGGTTCTGGCTGACGGTCAGACCCGCCAGGTGCGGGATGTGTGCGAGCTCGTCGCCGGCCACATGGGCCTGACCCCTGATGTCCGGGCAGAGAAGATCGCCTCGGGGCAGTTGCGATACGTGAACCGGATCAACTGGGCCTGCTCCGCACTGACGCATGCCGGGCTGCTGGACCGCCCGGTGCGCGGCCATTACCGCATCACCGACGACGGCCGCAGCGTCGATGCACGGTCGCTGACCAGCTACTCCGAACAGGACATGCTGGAATGGCCGATCTGGCGCGACTATCAAGCTGAACTCGCCGCCCGAAAGTCAGACAGCGTTCCCGCGCCGGTGGTGACCGAGTCCGGTCAAGTCGACCCGGTCGAGGTGATGGGGGCCGCGGAGCGGGACTTCAACGCCCAAGTCGAGGCGGAACTGTTGGCGAACCTGAAGAACTCGTCGCCGGAGTTCTTCGAGAAGGCCGTCATCGACGTGCTGTGGGCGATGGGGTATGGCGGCGACTACGGCGAGAAGCAGCACGTTGGCCGCACTGGCGACGGTGGCGTGGACGGCATCATTCGCCAAGATGCTCTCGGGTTGAGCAACATCTACGTTCAGGCCAAGCGCTACACCACCAGTTCGGTCGGCAGTGGCGACATTCGCGACTTCATGGGTGCCATGGACACGCGTGGCGCATCTCAAGGCGTGTTCATTACCGCCTCCACGTTCGCGCCTGCCGCGGTCGAGACCGCCCAGAACTACCGCCACGGCAAGATCGTGCTGATCAACGGTCTCGAGTTGACCTCGCTCATGATGCGCTACGGCGTCGCCGTCCAGAAGACCCACGAGTTCGCCCTGTTCGAGATAGACGAGGACTACTTCGACACTGAGCTTGGCTGAACTGTCCACCTGGTTACGTCGATGGCGTGGTGGTGGAATCTGGTGTCGGGTTCGTAACCGACATACTGCCACCGGTGATCGTGAGCCCGGCCCCCCAACAGGGCGGTGGTGATCCGGTCACGGAGGGGTAGATAGTTGCTGCGTGTGTAGACCGCAACGCATGCCTTCTCGGTCTGGAAGCCGGGAGTGTTGTCGGCGAACACCTTGAGTGTGTCGGCCAGTGGCGTGATCACCAGGTACGTGTCGGGGCTGGTATCTTCGTGTACAGCGCAACGGCTGACGCGGTATGCCGAGCCCTGGGTTTTGTGGAGGGTGTTTCATCTGGTTCCGATGGTTGCTGGCTAGCTGTTGTGGGTCATGACGCTGTAGACGCCGGGGCATGTACATGTAGGGGCGGCGTCGGGTGGTCCATGCCCCGACGGCCTCCGCCCGGACTTTGACGCGCTGCGTCAACTACGACTCGAGTTACAAGCACCGCGCTCGCATCGACGACCCTGCGGGTTGACCCTGACACGGTGTGAGGGCGCATGGTGGAGCCATGGCCGAGACCACGAGCCTCATGACGATCGGGGAGTTCAGCGCATTGACGCGCCTGTCGGTGCGCATGCTGCGCCACTATGACGCGCACGGTGTCCTGGTACCCGCAGAAGTCGACCCGTGGACGGGATACCGCCGCTATGCGCCGCACCAGCTGCGCGACGCTGCGGACATCCGGAATCTGCGCGATGTCGGGTTCGGCGTCTCCGCCATCTCGGCCCTGCTCGCCGCCCGCGGCACCCCGGCATGGTCCGCTGCGCTGGAGCTCCAGCGCGAGACCGTCGTCGAGGAGGCGCGCGCCGCCCAGGCTCGGCTGGCTCTCATCTCTCGCCTCATCGAAGGAGAAACCAGCATGTCCATCACCGTCGAGCGCCGCACCATTGCGGCCATGACCATCGTCGCCCTGCGCGACGTCATCCCCACCTACGCCGACGAGCACCTTCTCTGGGCTCGCATGATGCCCGAGATCGCCCGCCAGGGCATCAAGCCCATCGGCCCGTGCGGAGTGATCGAGCACGACGCCGAGTTCACCGAGCACGATGTCGACGAGGAGATCTTCCTGCCCGTCGCGCCCGGGACGACGGCCGCGGCGCCGCTGCAGGTCCACGAGCTTCCGGCGCGAGACTGCCTCGTGGCCCACGTCGTCGGGCCGTACGACCAGATCACCGAGGCTCATGACCGGCTGGCCACCCGCATCGCCGCCGAGGGGCTGACGCCGCCGACCGACGACTTTCTGCCGGGCAAGGCGTTCAACATCTACCTCACGACGCCGGACGAGGTCCCGGCAGACCAGCTCGTGACCGAGGTGTGCCTCCCGCTCGGTTGGGCGTGCGGCCGCACGGCGTAGAAGCCCTGGCGCGCCTGCGGCAATTCACCTTGCCAGCGAAGCACAGGACGGGTGCATCAGCGGCGGTGATCGAGCCATACGGGACGGGTGATTGACCCGGCAGTGGATAGATGACGACACATGAGTGGGAATCGTGACCGCGGTGCGGGCCTTCGACGCGCTTCAAGCCCCGGCGCCCCACGTACGCTTCGCGCATGCCGACGTCGTCTCCCCGGCCGCCCTACGAGCCCGCCACCGCACTGGTGCTGCAGCGCCTGGAGGAGGCGGGTGGTATCCCGCCCCTGAACGACGCCACGCTCGCCTCCCGCCGCATTCCCGTTGCCGCCCGGCGCGACGCCTACCTGGCCGCCTGCCCGGACGCGCGCCTGCGAGAGGAGGCCCTGCTCCGCGACGACGGCACAACCATGCCGCTGACCGTGGTGCTCCCGCCCGACGGCGCGGTGCAGCCGGGCGCCCCGCTGCTGCTGTCGATCCACGGCGGCGGGCGGGTCATGGGCTGCCGCTTCGACGACCTGGCCGCCCCCACCGCCTGGGCGCGGCGCTTCGGCGGCGTCGTCGTCGCCCCGGAGTACCGCCTGGCGCCGGAGCACCCCGCCCCGGCCGCGGGGGAGGACTGTCTGGCCGCGCTGACCTGGGCCGCCGATCACGCCGCGGACTACGGGGCCGATCCGGGGCGCATCGTCGTCGTCGGTCCCAGCGGCGGCGGGGGACTGGCCGCCTGCCTGGCCCTGGCCGCCCGGGACCGCGGCGGGCCCCGCGCACTGGGCTACCTGCTCGACTACCCGATGCTGGATGACCGCACCGGGCTGGTCGGCCCCGACGGCGCGGTGCAGCCGCCGTCGGCCCGGCAGTACCCCGACGACGGGCTGTGGCCGGCGCACTGGAACGACTGGGCCTGGGAGCAGATCCTGCCCGGCCGGCGGGGTGGAGCGGCGGTGAGTGCGCATGAGGCGGCCGGCCGCGCCGTCGACCAGCCGGGCGCGCTGGCCGGGCTACCCCCGATCTTCCTGTCCGTCGCCGGGGCCGAGACCTTCCGGGACGAGGTGGTCGCCTTCGCCGCGGCCCTGTGGCGCGACGGCGGGGACTGCGAGCTGCACGTGTGGCCGGGCGCCACCCACGCCATGGAGCACGTCAGCGCCACCTGGCTGCGCGACGGCCTGGAGGCGGCGCGGCTGAGCTGGCTCACCCGGCTGCTTCGGCCCGAGGACCCGCGCATCAACCTGGCGCGGGTGGTGGGGGAGGGGACCTTCCCGATGATCGCCGCGAATGACTGCGGTGGCGAGCTCGATGATGAGCTCGGGCGGCCGCAGCCGTGACTTCTACCGATCTGGGCACGTAACTGCTACCGATCTCGGCGAGGGGGCGCGGGGATTAGACGGCGGCGGGGCTCAGGAGCGGGTGAGGGCGTTTGCCAGTGGCTCGTAGTGGGCCACCACCGCCTCGCGGTAGGCCTCCACGTCGCCGGAGCGGGCCGCCTGGAGCATGGCCCGGTGGGCCTTGGCGGTATTGACGATGTCCTCCGGGCGGGGGGCGTCGAGCATGGGGACGGTCAGCGTGTGGACCGCCCAGAAGGCCTCCATCAGGTGGGCGAAGAGCTGGTTGGGGACCGGCGCCAGCAGCATCCGGTGAAAGCTGCGGTCCTGGTCGGTGAAGGTCTCTCCCCGCTCGGCCAACGCCTCCATCTGATCCACGACGTCGTCGATCGCAGGGTCCTCACGCCCCTGCCACGCCTCCACCACCGCCTGCGCCAGGGCGGTGTCCAGGGTGCGGCGAACCTGAACCACCTCGCGCAGGCTGCGGTAGTCGTCCCCGGGCTTGAGCAGACCCCGGAAGACGAGGGACTCGACCATGGGCCGCATGGAAACCTGCCCCACGAACATGCCGTGTCCGTGGCGCACCTCGACGATATCCAGCGCCGCCAGGGTGCGTACGGCCTCCCGCACGGAGGAGCGGGACATGCCCAGGGTCTCGCACAGCTGCGACTCGGTCGGCAGCGGATCGCCGGGCTGGAGGTGGGACTGGAGGATGTAGTCCTTGATGGAGTTCATCGCACTGGTGGCCTGCGTCGTCGTTCCACTCGTTGAGGCGTAGGCGCCTCGCTTCATATCCACCACGGTTCGTTCCTCTTCAGCTTCGGTCTCGGTGTTCTGCGCGTGCGTGCGGGCCGGCCAGGGGCGGCCGGGCCGGTTCCCAGGTCATCGTTACACATAATCCACACTCCATCCGGGGATTGATCAGATGTCTGATACCTGCTACAGTCATTCTACCGACGTCAGACAACAGACGTCCGATCTCAGGAGACCTCAATGACGATCTCGACTCCCCGCGCCTCCCGCCGCGACTTCATCCGCCTCACCTCCACCATGGGGCTCGCAGCCGGACTGGCCGCCACCCTCGCCGCCTGCGGCGGCTCCGAGTCCGCCGACGCCGGCTCTACGGAGGTGGCGGGCGACTCCGCAGCCAATGCCGCTGCCTCCAACTCCGAGGGCACCATCACCGCCGGCATCTCCTACGAGCTGGGCACCAACGGCTACGACCCCATGACCACCACCGCCGCACTCACCGTGGCCGCCAACTGGCACACCATGGAGGGGCTCACCGAGCTCCACCCCGCCACCCGCGAGTGCTACGCCGCCCTCGGCGCCGACCTGCCCACCCGGGTGGACGACACCACCTACGAGGTCACCCTGCGCGACGGCGCCGTCTTCTCCGACGGTACGCCCGTGACCGCCGACGACGTCGTATTCTCCTTCGAGCGCGTCCTGGATCCGGACAACAACTCGCTGTACTCCCAGTTCATCACCTTCGTCGACGCAGTGACGAAGAAGGACGACGCCACCGTAACCATCACCACCAAGTACCCATACTCTCTGGTGGCCGAGCGCATCAGCGTCGTCAAGATCGTGCCCCGCGCCGCCGTCGAGGCCGACGCCGCCGCCTTCGACATGAACCCCATCGGCACCGGCCCCTACACCATGACCGACAACGGCGCCGCCTCCCAGACCATCGTCTTCGAGCGCAACGACCACTACAACGGCCCCCACCCGGCGCTGGCCAAGTCCATGACCTGGCAGATCCTGCCCGACGACACCACCCGCACCAACGCGATCACCTCCTCCGCCGTCCAGGCCATCGACGCCGTCCCCGTGGCCAACCTCGCCACCATGCAGGCGCCCATCACCGTGGCCGCCCAGCAGGGCTTCTCCCTGCTGTTCGCCATGTTCAACAACGCCACGCTCTCCGACGTCAAGGCCCGCCAGGCGATCCTGTACGCCCTGGACTACAACAAGATCTGCGAGACCGGCATGGGCACGCTCGCCACCCCCGCCACCTGCTTCGTCCAGGAGGACCACCCCGCCTACAAGCAGGCCGGCACCGTCTACACCTACGACGCCGACAAGGCCAAGACCCTCCTCGCGGAGGCCGGCGTGACCAGTGTCAACCTGCTGTGCTCCGACCACGGCTGGTTCGCCTCCGTCCGCCCGATCATCCGTGAGAACCTCGAGGCCCTGGGCATCACCGTCAACTACGAAGAGAAGAAGTCCGCGGACGTCTACGCCTTCCTGGACTCCGACCAGGGCGACTGGGACGTCGTCATCGCCCCCGGCGATCCCTCCGTCTTTGGCAATGATGCGGACCTGCTCCTGCGCTGGTGGTACGCGGGCGACATCTGGACCGACACCCGCATGCACTGGAAGGGCGCCGACGCCTACAACCAGGTGCAGGCCGCCCTGGACGAGGCCGTCCAGCTCGACGGCGACGCCCAGGTGGCCAAGTGGCAGGAGATCTTCGACCTCATCGCCGCCGAGGTTCCGCTCTACCCGATCTTCCACCGCAAGTCGCCCACCGCCTACGACACCGAGGCCCTGGTCGGCTTCCAGCCGATCGCACTGACCGGACTGTCCTTCGTCGACGTCGGCACCACTGCCGCCTGACCGGCCGCCCCGAAGACTCCCGACGCAGATCCCGGTAAAGGAGCAACCCGGTGTCCAACCTCCTCCGCCTGATCGGCCGCCGCCTGCTGGCGCTGCCGATCATGGTGCTGGGCGTGACGCTGCTCGTGTTCGTCGTCATGTCGTTCTCCTCGGCCGATCCGGCGCGCCTGGCGCTGGGGGAGGCCGCCTCGGCAGACGCGCTTGAGCAGTACCGCCAGGCCCACCACCTCAACGATCCGCTGTTGCAGCGCTACTGGGACTACCTGGTGGGGCTGGCGCACGGCGACCTCGGCACGACCTTCACCGGCGTGAAGATCACCGACATGGTCGCCGCCGCCTTCCCCATCACGCTGCAACTGACCTTCATCGGCATTTTCGTGGCCGTCGTCCTGGCCACCATCCTCGGTGTCATCGCCGCCCTGTACCGCGACGCCTGGCCCGACCAGGTCATCCGGGTGATCTCCATCCTGTGCCTGGCCACCCCCTCCTTCTGGCTCGCCCTGCTGCTGATCCAGTGGTTCGGCGACATCCCCGGCGCCACCGGCACCTTCCCCTCGGTGGTCACCCAGTGGACGTCCTTCGGTGACGACCCCGGTGCCTACGCGCGGCAGATCTGCCTGCCCGCACTGGCCGTGGCCGTGCCCAACACCGGCACCCTCACCCGGGTGGTGCGCACCGCCATGGTCGAGGAGCTCGACCGCGACTACGTGCGCACCGCCATCGGCGCCGGCATCCCCAAGCACGTGGTGGTGGCACGCAACGTGCTGCGCAACGCCCTGATCACCCCGCTGACGGTGCTCGGCCTGAGACTGGGCTACGCCATGGGCGGCGCCGTCGTCATTGAGATGATCTTCAACATCCAGGGGATGGGGCAGCTCATCTTCCAGGGGATCACCCGCAATGACATCAACATCGTCCAGGGCGTGTCCATCACGGTCGCACTGGCCTTCATCATCATCAACATCGTCGTTGACATGCTCTATGTGCTGGTCAACCCGAGGATCAGGAGCGTGTGATGCCCCACCGCCGCACACTGGACAAGGTCTCCGCCCCCGGCTTGCGCTTCCAGGGCTGGCGGCGCCTGCCGCTCGGCTCCAAGATCGCCGTCGTGGTCCTGGCCGCCATCGCCCTCATGGCGATCTTCGCCCCCCTCGTGGCCCCCTACGCCCCGGGCGCCACGGGTCTGGCCTCCGCCGAGACCGTCACCCATGTGGAGGGCGTGGGCGACGTCGTCTCCTCCGACCCCGCCGTCGCCCCCTCCACCGCCCACCTGTTCGGCACCGACGCCACCGGCCGGGACATCCTCTCCCGCGCCGTGTACGGGGCCCGGGTCTCCCTGGTGGTGGGCCTGAGCGCCACCGGGGCCGCCCTGGCGCTGGCCGCCGTGCTCGGCGCCGTGGCCGCCACCAGTCGTAAGTGGATCGGGGAGGTGGTCATGCGCGTGCTCGATGTGCTCATGTCCTTCCCCGGGATCGCGCTCGCGGCCGTGCTGGTGCTGGCCATGTCCGCCTCCGGGCTGCCGATGGTGGCCGTGATCGTCATCGCCACCGCGATCGTCTACACCCCCCAGCTCACCCGCGTGGTGCGCGCCAACATCCTGGCCCAGTTCGGTGAGGACTACGTGGCGGCCTCCAAGGTGATGGGCGCCCGCGTGCCCTGGATCCTGGCCAAGCACGTGGTGCGCAACTGCGTGGCCCCGATCATGGTCTACGCCACCGTGCTGGTTGCCGACGCCATCGTCTTCGAGGCCTCGCTGTCATTCATCGGTGCCGGCATCAAGGCGGTCAACACCCCCACCTGGGGCAACATGCTCTCCGAGGGCAAGGCCCTGCTGCTCTCGGGGCACTGGTGGCCGACGTTCTTCCCGGGGCTGATGATCCTGATCACCACCCTGTGCCTGAACATCCTCTCCGAGGGCCTGACCGACGCCATGGCCGCCCCGCGCATCCGCACCCAGGTGGACGTGGAGGCGGACGAGGAGGCCATGCAGACCCAGCAGGCCTGGGACGAGGCCGACACCGCCGTGCGCGCCCACGCCGAGGCGGCCGCGGACTCCGCTCCCGGCGGGCAGCTGAGCGCCCTGACCGGCGTCGTCGCCCCCGCCGCCGAAGAGGTTCCGCTCGCCGAGCGACTGGCCGCCCTGCGCACCGCCGAACGGGCCCGTCACGACCGGCTGGTCTACCCCACTCCCGAGGCCGCCCCCGTCCTGGAGGCGGAGGACCTGTCCATCGCCTTCCCCGCCCAGCACGGGGACGTCAACATCGTCGACGGCGTGTCCTTCTCCGTCCGCCCCGGCGAGACCATGGGGCTGGTGGGCGAGTCCGGCTGCGGCAAGTCGATCACCTCCATGGCAGTCATGGGGCTGCTGCCGCCCACCGCCCGCATCGCCGGACGGATCCGCTTCCAGGGCCGCGACCTGCTGGAGCTGACCCCCAAGGAGCACAACGCCCTGCGCGGCCACGAGATGAGCATGATCTACCAGGACGCCCTGTCCTCACTGAACCCCTCCATGCTCATCCGCGCCCAGATGAAGCAGCTCACCTCCCGCGGCGGCACCCGCAGCGCCGAGGAACTGCTCGAACTGGTCGGGCTCGACCCGGTGCGCACCCTGAAGAGCTACCCGCACGAGCTGTCCGGCGGGCAGCGCCAGCGCGTGCTGATCGCCATGGCGCTCACCCGCGACCCCAGCCTGGTCATCGCCGACGAGCCCACCACCGCCCTGGACGTCACCGTGCAGAAGCAGGTCATCGACCTGCTGAACCAGCTGCGCGAGAAACTCGGCTTCGCCATGGTGTTCGTCAGCCACGACCTGGCCCTGGTGGCCAAGGTCGCCCACCGCATCACCGTCATGTACGCCGGGCAGGTGGTTGAGCAGGCCGCCACTGCGGAGCTGCTGGCCAACCCCGTGCATGAGTACACCCGTGGCCTGCTCGGGGCGGTGCTGTCCATCGAGGCCGGCTCCAAGCGCCTGCACCAGGTGCGCGGCACCGTCCCCAGTCCGCAGGAGTTCGTGGCCGGAGACCGCTTCGCCCCGCGCTCCAGCCACCCCGACGTCGGCCTGAACACCCGCCCGGTGCTGAAGCCCGTGGCCGGCGCCGCCGAGCACTACTACGCCACCACGCCCGAGCTCGAGGCGATCCTGGCCAAGGAGGCCCACTGATGAGCGCCGACAAGCACCCCGGCTGGAACCCCGAGACCGACCCGGTCATCGAGCTGCGCCACGCCCACGTCATCCACAAGTCCCGCACCGGCAGGCTCTTCCGCCCCGACACGGTCCACGCCGTCAACGACGTCTCCCTAACGGTGCGCCGTGGCGAGACGCTGGGGCTGGTGGGCGAGTCCGGTTGCGGGAAGTCCACCACCGCCCGCGTCATGACCGGCCTGCAGCCGCTGACCCGCGGCGAGGTCTACTTCAAGGGCCGCCCGCTCGGTCACTCCGCCGCCGACCGCCGCGCCCTGGGGCGGAGCGTGTCCGTGGTCTTCCAGGACCCGGCCACCGCCCTGAACCCGCGCATGATCGTGCACGACACGCTCATCGACCCGCTCAACGTCCACGGCATCGGCTCACCCGCCGAGCGGGAGGCGAAGGTGCGCGACCTGCTGCACCTGGTCGGCCTGCCGCCCAGCGCCCTGGACGTGCTGCCCCGGCAGATCTCCGGCGGGCAGCGCCAGCGCGTCGCCATCGCCCGGGCCCTGGCCCTGGACCCGGACATCATCGTCGCCGACGAGCCCACCAGCGCCCTGGACGTGTCCGTGCGCGCCCAGGTCCTCAACCTGCTGCAGGACCTCAAGGCCGCCCTCGGCCTGGGCCTGGTGTTCATCAGCCACGACATCAACACGGTCCGCTACGTCTCCGACCGCATCGCCGTCATGTACTTCGGGAGGATCCTGGAGACGAACACGACCGCGGAGATCTTCGCCCACCCCCAGCAGGAGTACACGCGCACCCTGCTCGCCGCCGTGCCCTCCCTGCTCGAGGCCTGAGACCACGGCAGCCAGTTCAACCCCGCACACTCGCAAGGAAAACCATCACATGGACACCCGTTTCACCGGCGTCATCCCCCCGGTCATCACCCCGTTCAAGCACGGCGAGGTGGATCTGGACTCCCTCCGCCGCGTCGTCGAATTCCTCATCGGATCCGGCGTGCACGGCCTGTTCGTCGGCGGCTCCTCCGGGGAGGTCGCCTACCTGACCGACTCCCAGCGCGACGCCGTCATCTCCGCAGTGGTCGAATACGCCTCCGGCCGCGTGCCCGTGCTGGCCGGCGCCATCGACACCACCGCCCACCGCGTCATCGAGCAGGCACGGCGGGCCGAGGCCCTCGGCGCCGACGCCGTCGTCGCCGCCTGCCCGTTCTACGCACTCAACGACGCCGCCGAGATCGCCGACCACTTCCGCGCCATCGCGGCCGCCATCTCCGTCCCGCTGCTCGCCTACGACGTCCCCGTGCGGCTGAACGGCAAGAAGCTGGACCGCGACATGCTGGTGACCCTGGGGGTGGAGGGCGCCCTGGCCGGGGTGAAGGACTCCTCCGGCGACGACGTCGGCTTCCGCCGCCTCGTGGCCGCCAACGCCGCCGCCGGCCACCCGCTGGCCCTGCTCACCGGACACGAGTGCGTCGTCGACGGCATGCTGCTGCTCGGCGGGGACGGCTGCGTCCCCGGCTACGGCAATGTGGAGCCCGGCGCCTACGTCGAGCTGTGGGAGGCCGCCCGGGCCGGGCGGTGGGACGAGGCGCGTCGCATCCAGGACCGGCTGTGCGCCGGATTCGAGATCGTGTTCGTGCCGCGCGGCCGCTCCGGGGACGCCTCCGGCATCGGCGCCTTCAAGACCGTCATGGCCGCCCAGGGCACCATCGACGCCAACGAGATGGCCTTCCCGGTACGCGCCCTGGAGGGCGCCTCCCGGGAGGGGGTACTCGCCATCGCCCGCAGTCAGGGCCTGATCTGAGATGACCGGCGCACCCGGAGCGCTCGACCGCCCGCCCGCGACCGCGGGGGACCTGATCGGCGTGGACGTGGGCGGCACCAAGATCGCCGCCGCCCGCGTCACCGCCGAAGGGACGCTGCGCGGACGCGTGCACGAGGTGCCCACGCCCGCGCACGCGGGTCCCGACGCCATGCTCGACGCCATCGCCGGCCTCATCCTCTCGATCTCCGTTGGGGAGGCCGCCGACGGCGCCGACGGCGTGGGGGAGGGACCGGCCGTCCCCACGGCGGTGGGCATTGGCGCGGCCGGCGTCATCGACTCCCGGCGCGGCACGGTCATCTCCGCCACCGACGCCATCACCGGCTGGGCCGGCACGGACATCGCCACCGGAGTGGCGAAGCGGCTGGGAGCCGCGGGCATGCATCGCCCGGACGGCTCCGTCCCCCCGGTGCACGTCGACAACGACGTCAACGCCTACGCCGCCGGTGAGGCCTGGCGCGGGGCCGGGACGGATGCCGCCTGCGCGCTGGTGGTCGCCGTCGGCACCGGCGTGGGCGGGGCGGTGATCCTGGACGGACGCGTCCACCACGGGGCGCACTTCCTGGCGGGGGAGATGGGGCACATGCCCGCGGCCCTGGCCGCGGGGGAGCGGTGCACCTGCGGGCGGATCGGCCACCTGGAGGCGGTCGCCGCCGGACCGCAGATCGCCCGCCGCTTCTGCGAGGCCACCGGCGCCCAGGACATAACCGGCGCGCTGGCGGTGGAGCAGCTGGCCCGCTGCGGCGACCCCGATGCGCGCCGCCTGTACCGGGAGGCCGCCACCGCGCTCGGGCAGGCCATCGCCGGCATCGTCACCGTGCTCGATCCCGACCGGGTCATCATCTCCGGCGGCCTGGCCCGCTCCGGGAGGCTGTGGTGGGGGCCGCTGCGCGAAACCCTGCGCCGCGAGCTGGTCGACCTGGTCGCCACGGACTTGCAGCTCGTCCCGGCCGCCCTGGGGACGACTGCGCCCATCATCGGCGCCGCTCACGAGGCCGCGCTGCGCCTGAACCGCCCCGAATGAACCGGGGCGCCGCATACCGCCCGTCGGCACCACACATCCGCATCAAGGAGGACCCATGCCCGCCCTCAACCCCGTGCTCGAGCGCCTGCGCGGAGGACTTATCGTCTCCGCACAGGCCTACCCGGGCGAGCCCATGCGCGACCCGCGCACCATGGACCAGGTCGCGCAGGCCTGTGTGGCAGGCGGCGCCGTCGGCATCCGCGCCCAGGGCCTGGCCGACCTCGCCCTGATCACCCAGCACCTGGACGTCCCCGTCATCGGCCTGTGGAAGGACGGGCACGACGGCGTATTCATCACCCCCACCCTCACTCACGCCGTCGCCGTGGCCGCCACCGGTGTGCAGCTCGTCGCCCTGGACGGCACCCGCCGCCCCCGGCCCGACGGGCGCACTCTGGCGGAGACGATCGCCGAGCTCAAGGCCGCCCGCCCGGGCGTGCTGGTCATGGCCGACTGCGGCGGCCTGGACGATGCCCGGGCGGCCCAGGATGCCGGCGCCGATGTCCTCGGCACCACCCTGGCCGGCTACACCGGCGAGCGTCCCCCAACCGACGGGCCGGACCTCGAGCTCATCGACCAGGTGGCGGCGATCGCCGAGGTGCCGCTCGTCGCCGAGGGCAGGGTGCACACCCCCGCACAGGCCGCACGGGCCATGGATCACGGTGCCTTCGCCGTCGTCGTCGGCACCGCCATCACGCACCCGACCACCATCACCTCCTGGTTCGTCGATGCGGTCGCCCGCCGGTGACGGGAACGGTGTTGCGCATGTGACCAGAGCGGCAAAAGTGTTTGGTGTGGGCCACAAAATGGTACGCCACGCCGGGGAAAACGCCGTCATATCTGACAAATCGGCCCGTTTATGCATAGCGTTACGGCCAGCGGCACCGCACCGAGGTGCCCAACCGTCGCTCAGACGCCTAGACAAACGAGTACCCAACCGAGAGGTAGATACATGTCCATCAACCGCACCGAGCTCATTGCCGCCATCGCTGAGAAGGCCGGCCTGACCAAGACCGACGCCGACGCCTTCCTCGGCGCCTTCCAGGACGTTCTCGTTGAGAACGTCGCCAAGGGAGAGGCCGTCAAGGTCACGGGCCTGATGGGTGTTGAGCGCGTCGAGCGCGCCGCGCGTACCGGCCGCAACCCCCGCACCGGTGAGGAGATTCAGATCCCCGCCGGCTACGGTGTCAAGCTGACCGCCGGCTCCGCCCTGAAGAAGGCCGCTTCCGGCAAGTGACCGGGATGCGGGCCGAGCCCCACGGCACGGCCCGCTGGTCCCAAGGCGCGTCGTCCCGACCCGGGCGGCGCGCCTTCTTCATGCCCGCCCGCCTCACCGAGATCGGTAGAAGTTACGTGCCGAGATCGGTTGAAGTTACGTGCCGAGATCGGTTGATATGGCGCCGGGCCGGGAACCGGTTCCTCCTGACGGATGAGCCGCCCAAGACGAGCCCTCGATAGCTTCGGTCCATGACCGCGCCGTCACCGCCTGCACAACCCGTCCTCTCGGGAGCCGATGGCAGCCAACAGGCCTCGGCTCCGCATCCCGCCCTGCTCCTGAACGGCCTGGCGAAGGCCTTCGGGCAGAAGATCGCCGTCAACCTGCTGTCGCTGGCAGTCCCCGCGGGCAGCGTCTACGGCATCGTCGGCCCCAACGGCGCCGGAAAGACCACCACCCTGTCCATGGCCACCGGCCTGCTGCTGCCCGACGCCGGTCGCGCCCTGGTCCATGGCGTCGACGTGTGGGCCGAACCCGTCCGCGCCAAGGGCCTGCTCGGCGTGCTGCCCGACGGGCTGCGCACCTTCGACCGCCTCAGCGGCCTGGAACTGGTCACCTACTCCGGGCTGCTGCGCGGCCTTGCCCGCGATGTCGTCGTCCCCCGCGCCACCCAGCTGCTGCACGTACTGGACCTGTGGGACGCCGGCACCACCCTGGTGGCCGACTACTCCGCCGGCATGCGCAAGAAGGTCCACCTGGCCTGCTCCCTGGTCCACTCGCCCAGCGTGCTGGTGCTGGACGAACCCTTCGAGGCGGTCGACCCCATCTCCGCCAAGACCATCCAGAAGATCCTCACCGACTTCGCCGCCGCGGGCGGCACCGTCATCATCTCCAGCCACGTGATGGCCACCGTGCAGCGCCTGTGCACCCACGTGGCCATCATCGACCAGGGACGCGTCGTGGCCGCGGGCACCACCGAGGAGGTGGCCGCGGGCGCCGATCTGGAGGACCGCTTCGCCCAGCTCGTGGGGGCGCAGATGTCGCGGGAGGAGCTGTCATGGTTGCGACCCTCGTCCGCCTGAGATGGCGAATCACTCTCAATCTGCTGCGCAACAACATCTGGGCCGCCATCGGCCTGATCCTGGGCGTGGCGACGGCGGTGGGGGCGCTGGTGCCACTGGTCGGCGGAGCCGTAGCCCTGGGAGGAACCGACGCCGTCACCATCACCACGGTGCTCGGTGCAGTCGGCGCCGTCCTCGGCATCGGGTGGATGGTGGTGCCCTTGCTGTTCACCGGTGCCGATGCGACCCTCGACCCGCGCGCCATGGCCGCCTGGACGGCGCCCTCCCGCGCGCTGACGGTGGGGCTGGCGGTCGCTGGTGCCTGCGGACTGCCCGGTATCATCACCGGCCTGGTGCTGCTCCTCCCCGCCCTGACCTGGGCGGTCGCCGGACAGGCGGGCGCTGCCGTGCTTGCGCTGGTTCTGGCCCCGGCGGCCCTGGCCACCTGCGTGCTGCTGGGGCGCAGCGTGGTTGTGGGCGCGGGACTCTCCTCCTCCCGGCGCGGCCGCGAGCTGCTCGCCGTCCTCGGTTTCTTCGCCGTCATGGCGATCGCCCTGCTGCCCTCCCTGCTAAACATCGTGCTGGACATGGAGCGCCTGGACTTCGGCGGCCTGGTCAGGATTGCCCGACTCCTGGGCCTGATGCCCCTCGGCTGGGCGCTGGCGGCTCCCGGCTACCTGGCCCAGGGGAAGGCGGCGATGGCGGTGCTGTTGGCAGTGGGCGCCCTGGCGGTGCCACTGGCGCTGCTGCCGCTCTGGCACCGGGTGGTGGTGAGGGGCATGACCGGGCCGGCCCGCACACGGGCGCACTCGCGCGCATACAAGGACGCTCGTGAACCCGACGAGGCGGGCGGAACAAGGGGGACACTCGACGTGCTGCCCTGGCAGCGACGACTGGCGCGCGTCAGCTCCGGGCCGACGGCGGCCGTGGCCGCCCGCTGCCTGCGGTACTGGCGCACCGACCCGCGCTACCTGATACAGGTGGCGGTGATCATCATGCTGTCGCTGCTCTTCACCGGGATGATCGCAGCCAACTACGACACCATGACGAGTACCAGCGGTGATGTGACGACTGTTACGTTCACCGGCGTCGACCTCACTCCGGGACGGGCGCCGGGAGTGTTGTTCATACTGGGGCCGATTATCGCGCTCCTATGCGGCTGGATGGTGCACGACGACCTGGCCTTCGACTCCACCGCCCTGTGGATCCACATGGCCGCCGGACTGCCCGGGCGCAGCGACCGCCTGGGGCGTGTGCTGGCGGCTGTCACCTGGCAGCTGCCGCTGCTCACCGCGCTCATCCTGATCGCTGGTTGGTTTACTGGAAACTGGGCGCAGGCGCCCACCTACCTGGGGGCGAGCCTGGGCGTGTACGGCGTAGCTCTGGCCTGGTCGAGCATCACCAGCGTGCTGCTGCCCTACGAAACGAACCCGCCGGGGGAGAGCCCCATGAAGTCGCGCACCTCCGGCACCGCATTCGTCGCTGCGCTCCTGCAAACGTTGGGATTCTTCGTCGTCGCCACGGTCAGTGCGCCGGTGCTGGTGTCACTGGTCGTGGTGGTGGCGAACAAGGCCTGGCCCTGGGGCTGGCTACTGCTCGCCGGGGGCATGCTGTGGGGCGGGGGAGTTGCTTGGGGCGGCGTCGTACTGGGCGGGCGCCAGCTCGACCAGCGCTATGTGCAAGTGCTGGCCACCATTCGCTCCTGGCCCGGTCACGACGCCGCCTGACAGCCGCCGTGGGTACGGCCGGGTGGCGGTGACTTCGGTGAGCCTCGCGCCGGCATGTGCATTGCGCTCCAACCTCAAGGGTCCGCCTTCCCGCAACCCGTTCCCTCACGCCGTAGCATGAACACGCGGCGCGGGCGCGCCGTCCACCGGCCTCGCCGACGAGGCCGCCAGGTCCGCTTCACCCAAGCAACATAAGGAACCAACCATGGAGCTCGTCATCCTCGACACGGCCGAAGAGATCGCCTCCCGCGCCGCCGACGTCATCGAATCCCTGCTGAGCGAGAAGCCGAATGCCGTACTCGGCACCGCCACCGGCTCCAGCCCCCTGCCCCTGTACGACGAACTCGCCCGCCGCTGCGCCGACGGCCGCATCTCCTTCAAGGACGTCACCGGCTTCATGCTCGACGAGTACGTCGGCCTGCCCGAGGGCCACCCGGAGCGCTACGCCACCTTCATGGAGCGCAACCTGCGCTCCCGCGTGGACATGGCCCCCGGGGCCCTCCACGGCCCCGACGCGCTCGCGGACGACCTGGAGCAGGCCTGTGCCGACTACGAGGCGCAGATGGCGGCCGCCGGCTACTGCGACCTGCAGATCCTCGGCATCGGCGCCGACGGGCACATCGGCTTCAACGAGCCGGGCGGGCCGCTGGACTCCGTCACGCACGTGGACGTGCTGACCGAGCAGACTCGCTCCGACAACGCCCGGTTCTTCGACGGCGATATCGACGCCGTCCCCACCCACTGCCTCACCCAGGGGCTGGGCACCATCATGAAGGCCCGCAAGCTGGTACTGATCGCCACCGGCACCAACAAGGCCGAGGCCGTCGCCCACCTGGTGGAGGGCGACATCACCCCAGACTGGCCCGCCACCGTCATGCAGAACCACCCCGACGCCCTCGTGCTCATCGACCGGGAGGCCGCGAGCCTGCTCAAGCAGCAGCACTGAGCGAAGGCCTGCGCCTGGGAGAGTGGCGGCAGCCGACCGTGCCCGTACCAGGCGCAGGCCACGCAGGCGCCTCTTGACGACCCGGCTCGATGCGGACCGCATCGGAGCTGCACCGGACCGGAAGGAGAGAGCTGCCACAGATCCGGGTCGCGGCTGCAGCCGCCGGGCGGCATAGACTGGGGCACATGCGTCAGCTCATCGTTCGGCCGCAGGCCAGCACCGATCCCGCCGGACCCGGTTCCCCCGAGCAGCCGGCCGACGAGCCCGCACAGTCCGTCGGCACCGCCGTCCTCGAACGCGAGGAGCTGGAGTCGACCGACGACGGCGACGCGGACCGCTTCGCCCACTACGTGCGCAAGGACAAGATCGCCGCCGCGGCCGCCACCGGCCGGCCCGTCGTCGCCCTGTGCGGCAAGGTCTGGACGCCCGGCCGCGACCCGTCGAAGTACCCGGTGTGCCCCACCTGCAAGCAGATCTACGAGCAGATGCGCCCCGGCGGCGACAGCGGCCAGGGCGGCTCCGGCCACAAGCGGCCCCGCTTCCCCTTCTCACGAGGCGGTCGGTGAGTCCCGCACGCCGCTCCCAGCCGTCACACAACCCGACCCAGCCCTCCATCTTCGCCGCGGAGAATCTCTCCCCGGCCTACCCGCAGCGCGCCGCCTGGGGCACTACCCGTCCGCTGCGCGCCTGGCAGGCCGCCGCCCTGAAGCAGTACCTGGAGGCCATGCCGCGGGACTTCCTCGCCGTGGCCACCCCCGGCGCCGGCAAGACCACCTTCGCGCTGCGCATCGCCACCGAGCTGCTCACCGCCGGTGACGTGCACAAGGTCACCGTCGTGTGCCCCACCGAGCACCTGAAGTACCAGTGGGCGGAGGCCGCCGCCCGGGTGGGTATTCGCATCGACCCCTCCTACGTCAACTCCCAGGGTGCGCTCGGCGCCCAGTTCGACGGCGTCGCCGTCACCTATGCGCAGGTTGCCGCCAATTCCAACTTGCACCGGGCCCGCACCGACCGCACCCGCACCCTGGTGATCCTCGACGAGATCCACCACGGCGGCGACGCCCGCAGCTGGGGGGACGCCATCCGGGAGGCCTTCACCCCCGCCCGCCGACGCCTGTCCCTGACCGGCACGCCCTTCCGCTCCGACGAGTCCCCGATCCCCTTCGTCACCTATACCGAGGAGGCCGGCGGCATCAAGCGCTCCCGGGCGGACTACTCCTACGGCTACGCCGAGGCC
Source organism: Actinomyces ruminicola (assembly GCF_900103885.1). Taxonomy (GTDB): domain Bacteria; phylum Actinomycetota; class Actinomycetes; order Actinomycetales; family Actinomycetaceae; genus Actinomyces; species Actinomyces ruminicola. The sequence goes on along the minus strand of NZ_FNIM01000001.1, from coordinate 278,657 downwards.
CTGGCCGACGGCGTGGTGCGGCCGGTGATGTTCATGAGCTACTCGGGGCAGATGCACTGGCGCACCAAGGCCGGCGATGAGGTCGCCGCGCGCCTGGGAGAGCCACTGACCAAGGACATGGAGTCCCAGGCCTGGCGCACCGCCCTGGACCCGGGCGGGGAGTGGATCCCCGCCGTGCTGGCCGCCGCCGACCAGCGCCTGACCGAGGTGCGCCGCCAGGTCCCCGACGCCGGCGGCCTGGTGATCGCCTCCGACCAGAACTCCGCCCGCGCCTACGCGAAGCAGCTGCGCGCCATCACCGGGCAGGCACCCACCGTGGCCCTGTCGGACGACACCGGCGCCTCCAGCCGCATCGAGACCTTCGCCGCCTCCACCGACCGCTGGCTGGTGGCCGTGCGCATGGTCTCCGAGGGCGTGGACGTGCCGCGGCTGGCCGTGGGCGTGTACGCCACCTCCGCCTCCACCCCGCTGTTCTTCGCCCAGGCCATCGGCCGCTTCGTGCGCTCGCGCGCCAAGGGGGAGACCGCCAGCGTCTTCCTGCCCTCGGTCACGCCGCTGCTGGCCCTGGCCGGGGAGATGGAGGCCGCCCGTGACCACGTGCTCGGTAGGCGGGGCGCGGAGCAGGACTCCCGGTTCGGCTCCCCGGAGGAGCGGCTGATCGCTCAGGCCAACAAGGCGGAGAACGCCTCGGACGACCTGCTGGGTGGCTTCGAGGCCATGGACTCCACCGCCGAGTTCGACCGGGTCCTGTTCGACGGCGGCGAGTTCGGCACCGGAGCCATGGTGGGCAGCCCCGAGGAGCAGGAGTACCTGGGCCTGCCCGGCCTGCTGGAGCCCGAGCAGGTCACCGCCCTGCTGCGCCAGCGGCAGAACCAGCAGATCAAGCAGCAAAAACGACAGCGGGCGGCTGCGGAGCAGCGCCGCGCCAACTCCGGCGTCGACGACGCCCGCCGACGCGCCGCCGCCCGCAAGGAGCTGTCCAAGCTGGTGGGCGCCTGGGCGCGCCGCTCCGGGCAGCCCCACGGGGTGATTCACACCGAACTACGGCGCGTGTGCGGAGGCCCGGAGGTTTCCCAGGCCACCACCGAGCAGATCGAGGGACGCATTCAGACGCTGCGCCGCTGGTTCGTCGGGCGGCGCTGACCGGCGCCACCGGCTCAGCGCTCCCGGGGCCGACGGGGGTACGGCCTCAGCCGTGCAGTACCTGACGGTTGTCGATGTCCACGTGACGCGTCGGGATGGCCGGGTCACCCTCGCTCAGGCGCCAGCCCTGGTAGGGCAGCTCGGCGCGCGAGACCTGGTGGCGCTCGGCGGCAGCCGCCAGCGCATCCGGGCCGCGGTGCTCCTCCATGATCACGCCGTCGCGCACCAGATCCACCTGCAGCGGCCGGGCCCCGGCCGCCTCCAGCGCGGCCAGCCCGGCGGCCTCGGAGCGTGCGGAGACCACCAGCTCCTCGGTGGCCGAACCGGCCGCATCCAGCACGCGGCCCGCCCACTTGCGCCCGCCGACCGTCGACTTGCCGCCGGTGGAGAACTTGGCGACCTCCTGCATCTGGCCGTCTGCGCCGGCCCGCTCCACCAGCTTGTACACCAGGGCCGCCGTCGGGCGGCCCGAGCCGGTGACCAGCTTGGTGCCCACGCCGTAGGAGTTGACCGGTGCCGCTCCCAGGGCGGCGATCGCGTACTCGTCCAGGTCGCTGGTGACGGTGATCTTCGTCGTCGTCGCCCCCAGCGCGTCCAGCTGGGCGCGCACCTTGAAGGCCTCGGCCACCAGGTCGCCGGAGTCCAGGCGCACCGCGCCCAGCTCGCCGCCGACCGCCCGGGCCGCGGCCACCGCCCGGGCCACGCCGCGCTCGATGTCATAGGTGTCCACCAGGATGGTGGTGCCCGGGCCCAGGCTGGCGACCTGAGAGGCGAAGGCATCCTCCTCGGTGTCGTGCAACAGGGTGAAGGAGTGCGCTGAGGTGCCGACGGTCGGGATGCCGTAGCGCATGCCCGCCTCCAGGTCGCTGGTGCCCACGAAGCCGCCGACGATGGCCGCCCGGGCCGCCGACACGGCGGCGCGCTCGTGCGCCCGCCGGGCGCCGAACTCCACGCAGGGGCGGCCGTGCGCGGCGATGGTCATGCGCGAGGCGGCTGCGGCGACCGCGCAGTCGTAGTTGTAGATGGACAGCGCCAGGGTCTCCAGGATGCAGGCCTCCGCGAAGGAGCTCTCCACCGTCAGCAGCGGGGAGCCGGAGAAGTAGCACTCGCCCTCCGCGTAGCCGCGGATCGTCCCGGAGAACCGGTAGGAGCGCAGGTAGTCGAGGGTGTCGTCGTCGACGATGCCGGCGGAGTGCAGGTAGTCGATCTGGGCGTCGGTGAAGGTGAAGCGCTCAATGGCGTCCAGGAGACGGCCGACCCCGGCCACCACGCCGAAGCGGCGCGAGGCCGGCAGGTTGCGGCCGAACAGTTCGAAGACGCTGGCGCGCTCGGCGACGCCGCCGTGCAGCGCGGCCTGCAGCATGGTCAGCTCATACATGTCGGTGAGCAGAGCGGTGCTGGAAGTGGCCGGGGCGGGCACACCCCGCAGATTGGCTGTCATGACAGCAACTTACAGTAGGACCTGCGCGCAGGAAACGAGCTGATCGCCACAATGCGGTGCGCAATGCCCCCACAGCGGACGCGATTCCGAGAAGAAGAGGGACAGGGGCACGAGCGCCGCGGCGACTGCCCTGCTCGGCCGCCATCTTGTGGGTTGTTGTCGCCCCAGGCGGGGTGGAAGCAGGCGGGGCGGGCAGGGCCACGCTGCCTCGGCCGTCGCCTCGCTCAAGGAGCTCATCATCTACGCTGGACACATGCAGCCCGCAGTGCCCGTCGGCTCCGTCTCCATGCCCGAGGCGGAGACCGTGGCGGATGCCCACGCGGCCTCCCAGCGGCTGTGGTGCACCGTGGTCCATGACGACCCCGTCAACACGATGGACTACGTCACCTGGGTGTTCCACTCCTATTTCGGCTTCCCGATCCCGGTGGCGCGCCGGCGCATGCTGCAGGTGCACACCACCGGCCGCGCCGTAGTCTCCCGGGGCGCCCGCGAGCGCATGGAGGTGGATGTCACCGCCATGCACTCCTATGGTCTGCACGCCACGGTCGAGCCGCTCGCCGACGGCGACGCCGGGCCGGGCGCGGACGGCCCGGTCGGAGGAGACGCCTGATGCGCGCGTTCCGTCCCGACCCGCGGGGCTGGACCAGCGCCCTGGAGGCCTGGGAGCGCGAGTACCTGGCCGGGCTGTTCAAACAGATTGCCGACCTGCTCGCCTTCGATACGCCTGCGGCAGGCAACGACGCGGACGCGCTGACGGGCTTAGCCGCGCACGGCTCCGGTGTCGGCGACTCGGCGCCCCGCCACGCCGGCACGCGGGCGGGCGAGAGCCCCCGCGACGGCGACGTGCTGGCCGCCCTCGACTTCGACCCCGAGCCGGCCGACGACGTCGAGGCGGGGACGCCCCGCGCCGTGCCCGCCTCCCTGGCCCCGCTGCTGGACGTGCTCCTGCCCGACGCCTCCGAGGACCCGGACGTCGCCGTCGAGATCGCCTCCCTGACCCGTGGCAGACTGCGGGCGGACAAGCGTTCCCGCCTGGAGGACGTGGTGTGCGAGCTGCTCGAGCCCACCGGACCCGACGGGACCGTACTCGTGCGCGCCGGGCAGGAGGGACGCTGGCTGGGGGCGCTGAACGACGCCCGCCTGGTGCTCGCCGAGCGCCTGCAGATCGACACCCCCGAGGCGGCCGAACAGGTGCACGCCGCCGCCTGGGGCGAGGCCCCCGCCGAGGAGGGGGAGACGGCCCGCTGGAATCGGGCCATGGCGCTGTCCTACGACATGCTCTCCTGGTGGCAGGAATCACTGGTGGCCGTGCTATTGAATGGGGATGGGGCCGCATAGTCTCGGCGCTGTGAATGATGCGGCCATCGGGATGTTCGACTCCGGCGTCGGCGGCCTCACCGTGGCCCGTGCGGTCATCGACCAGCTGCCCGGCGAGCAGGTGCTCTACATCGGTGACACCGCCAACACGCCATATGGTCCCCGCCCGGTGCAGGAGGTGCGCCGCCTGGCCCTGAGCATCATGGACGAGCTGGTCGACTCCGGGGTGAAGATGCTGGTGATCGCCTGCAACACCGCCTCCGCCGCCGTCCTGCACGACGCCCGCAGCCGCTACACCCGCGACAAGGGGGTGCCCGTCGTCGAGGTCATCCACCCGGCCGCCCGCGCCGCCGCCCGCGTCACCCGCAACGGGCGGGTCGGGCTGATCGCCACCGAGGGGACCGTGGACTCCAACGCCTACGCCGACGCCCTGGCCGCCGTGCCCGGCGTCCACCTGTTCTCCCAGGCCTGCCCGCGGTTCGTGGAGCTGGCCGAGCGCGGTATCACCACCGGCCCGGAGGTGATGGCCACCGCCGAGGAGTACCTCGCCCCCGTCAAGGCGGCGGGTGTGGACACCCTGATCCTGGGCTGCACCCACTACCCGCTGCTGGCCGGCCCCATCTCCTACGTCATGGGGGAGGACGTCACGCTGGTGACCTCCAGCCAGGAGACCGCCAAGGACGTCTACCGCGAGCTCGCCCGCCGGAACCTGCTGCGCGCCCCCGACGCCCCGGCGCCCCGCCACGAGTTCCGCTCCACCGGTGACCCCGCCTCCTTCGCCGTGCTGGCGCGCCGCTTCCTCGGCCCTGAGGTGGGCCGTGTGCGCCGCGCCGAGGTCATCCCCGCAGCCCCGTCCGCAGACCCCGCCCCTGTCCCCAATTCGAGCGAGGATCCCGCATGAAACTCACCATCATCGGATGCACCGGCTCCATGTCCGGCCCCGAGGCCGTGGCCTCCTCCTACCTGGTGCAGGCCGACGACGCCGCCGGGCGCACCTGGTCGGTGGTGCTCGACCTCGGCCCCGGCGCCATGGGGCAGCTGCTGCGCTACCTGGACCCCGCCGACCTGGACGCGATCGCCATCTCCCACTGCCACGCCGACCACATGGTGGACCTGGTGGGTATGCATGTGTTTAGGCGCTGGAACCCGGCCGGCCGACTGGCGCCCGTGCTCACGCTGGGGCCCGGGGAGCTGCTCGCCCGCCTCAACGGCGTCGACGGGACCTCGGCACAGGAGACCTACGCCACCGAGTTCTCGTTCCGCACCGTGGCGGCGGGTGCGAGCATGCAGGTCGGCCCGCTGACCATCACCCCGTTCCCGGCGCTCCACCCGGTGGACGCCTTCGGCTACCGAGTGGAGGGCCCCGGGCGCGACGGCGACCGCGTCAGCCTGGCCTTCACCGGGGACACGGACCTGTGCGAGGGCGTCGAGGCCATGGCCGACGGCGTCGACCTGCTGCTGGCCGAGGCCGCCTTCCTGGAGGGGCGCGACGCCGTGCGCGGCATCCACCTGACCGGGCGCCGCGCCGGGCAACTCGCTGCCGGTATCAGCGGCCGGGGCGGGCGGCGCCCCGCCGGTCGGCTGGTGCTCACCCACATTCAGCCCTGGACCGATCCCGCCGACCCGCTGGCCGAGGCCGCCGCCGTCTACGATGGGCCGTTGGCGTGCGCCGTCCCCGGCGCCTTCTGGGAGATCTGAGCCGTGCAGGACCAGTACTCGCAGGACCGGGCGGAGGCCGGATCGCGTGACGCGGTCGACCGCCAGTACAACGGCGGGCACAAAGACGGAACCGAGCCCGCACCGATCAGTTACACGCCACCGGTGCCCGACGGGCCGGACCGGCCCTGGACGCGCGGGCGCCGCACCCGTTGGTGGCTGGTACTGCTGGCCGACACGATTTCGGTTGCGCTCGTGGCCTGCTTCGCCGCCGCGTCGGCCCATGACCTGGCGCAGGTGCCGGGTCTGCTGGTCTGCGGCGGGATCGCCGTCGTCGTCGCCTGGGCGGTGGCATGGCTGGTGCGCCGTCCCGGCGATCACCTGGAGGTGGGCTGGCCGGACGGCGGCTGCGTGATCACGGCGACCTGGGCGGTGTGGACCGGTCTGTGCGCCTGGGGCGCGGCGGCCGGTGCGATCGCCGGTGCGGGCGGGATGGCGTCGTTCGCGGTCATGCTGGCCGCGTTCCTGGCGGTCTTCATGGGCGGATGGCGCAGCCTGTACGGCTACGTCAAGGCGCATGACTCGCTGGTGCCCAAGGGCGTCCAGCGTCGGCTGGACGCCCAGCAGCGAGATCGGTAGAACTTACGTGCCGAGATCGGTAGAACTTACGTGCCGAGATCGGTAGAAGTGGTGCTGCGTCAGTCCCCGGCGATCTCCCGCAGCGCGGCCATGTGGCTGTCGAATGCCTTCAGACCGCGCGGGGTGAGGGAGACCCAGACGACGTCCATGGCTCGAACCACGCCGTAGTCGCGGTGCCGCCGGATGTAGTCGGCTTCCTCCAGCGCCTTGAGCTGCTTGGACAGGCTGGCGTCCGATAGGCCGACGGCGTCGCGAAGCGCGGAGAACTTCATCTCCGTGCCGGTCCACACCGGCGCGCCGTCGTTGACGGCCCCGACGGACTTGAGGGTGGCACAGATCCGCAGGCGGCCCAGCGGGTGGATGACGGGATCAAGCACGGCTGCCCTCCGGCCAGACGACGGCGGCACAGTACGAGGCGTGCGCGGCGGCGAGCACCGCGAGGACGCCGATAAGCGCCGTCGGAACGGTGAATCCGCGTAGAGTCGGGGCGAGGAACAGTGCCCACAGCAGGAGGCTGTTGCGCTTCCACCACTGCTGGTCGGTGCCGATGAGGTCGTCTCGGGTACGGACCCCGGGGCGGAGGAGCTGGTTCCGCAGCAGTACATGTATGAGCGCGAGTGCGGCGAGACTGCCGAGCAGCACCCAGTAGTGCTCGGTGAGCAGTGCGCCGACCGAGGTCCCGAAGGCGACGGCGAAAATGGCGACGGCCCAAGTTGCCGGGTGCCATCGCGCGGCCGTTTGCTCGACGGCGTCGACGTCGCGCAGATGAGTGCGTGCCTCGTCAGGGGACATGGCTCGGGGAGAGGATGCAGACATGACCGGCGCCTCACTTTCCTGCGTGGAAAGTATCTTGCTTTCCCCCGCGGAAAGCAAGAGTTGCGGAGCGAGTCGATGCGTGCCGGATCTTTCCAGCCCGCCGCTTGTGCCGATCTGGGCACGTAACTTCTACCGACTTCGGCACGCAACTTCTACCGATCTCGGCGAGGAGGGCGGGGGAGAGCGGGGAGGGGAGAGCTAGGAGAGCAAGTCGCGCAGGGTGGGGGCCAGGGCGCGCATGGCCTGGCCGCGGTGGGAGATGGCGTTCTTCTCCGCCGCGCTCAGCTGCGCCGTCGTCCGCCCGGACCCGCCTGGGGCGTCCTCCTGGGCGGGCACGAAGATCGGGTCGTAGCCGAAGCCGCCCGCACCGACCGGCTCGCGCAGCAGCCGCCCGACCATGGAGCGCTCCACCGTTGTGACCGTCGCCGGCTCGCCATCCCGACCGGGCACCACCAGCACCGCCGCGCAGGTGAAGCGCGCTGTGCGGTGGGGGTCGGCGACGTCGGCCAGCTGATCCAGCAGCAGGTGCAGGTTGGCGAGGTCGTCGCCGTGGCGGCCGGACCAGCGGGCCGAGAAGATTCCCGGTGCCCCGCCCAGCACATCAACGCACAACCCCGAGTCGTCCGCCACCGCGGGCAGGCCGGTGGCCTCCGCCAGGGCGCGTGCCTTGAGCTCGGCGTTGGCGGCGAAGCTCAGCCCGTCCTCCACCGGCTCGGGGGCCCCGAGTCCGGCCGAGGAAATGATCTGCTCGGCCTCCAGCCCGTCCACAAGCGGAGCCAGGATCGCGCGCAGCTCGGCCAGCTTGCCGGGGTTGTGGCTGGCCAGCACCAGCCGGGCCCCTGCCGGCACGCCTGCCGACGACGGCGTCGCAGCGTCTTGCGGCTCGGGCGCAGATGCCGACATCAGCCCTCCTCAATCGCGATCGCGGCTGCACTCGTATTGATACCGGCCGCTCCGGTGGGGGAGCTCGCTGCCAGGACTGCGCTTGAGACGGTGAAGGGTGCGTCGTCGGGACCGGCCAGCACGCGGGCCTGGAGCGCCGCCAGCTCGGCGTTGCCCTTGGCGGCCAGGTCGAGCAGAGCGCCCAGCTCGGTGCGGTTGAAGGGGGCGTGTTCGGCAGTCCCCTGCACCTCGATGAACTCTCCGGCGCCGGTCTGCACCACGTTCATGTCGGTCTGGGCGCGCACATCCTCCTCGTAGGGCAGGTCCAGGCAGGGAGCGCCGTCGATGATGCCCACCGACACCGCGGAGACGGAGTCGGCGATGACCTGCTTGTCGGCACGGGGCTTGACAAGGCCGCGGCGCGTGCCCCAGGCGACGGCGTCGGCCAGGGCCACATAGGCGCCGGTGACGGCGGCCGTGCGGGTTCCGCCGTCGGCCTGCAGCACGTCGCAGTCCAGGGTGATCGTGTTCTCTCCCAGGGCGGCCACGTCGACCACTCCGCGCAGGGAGCGGCCGATCAGCCGCGAGATCTCGTGTGTGCGGCCACCAATCTTGCCGCGCACGGACTCCCGCCCGGAGCGCTCGGAGCCGGCGCGCGGCAGCATCGCGTACTCCGCCGTCACCCAGCCCTCGCCACCGCCCTTGCGCCAGCGCGGTACGCCCTCGACGAAGGAGGCGACGCACAGGACGCGGGTGCGGCCGAACTCCACGAGGACCGAGCCCTCGCCGTTGACCTGCCAGTTGCGGGTGATGGAGACGGGGCGCAGCTGGTTGGGGGAACGCCCGTCCTTGCGGGTCTTGGTGTCAGTCACGCCGCCCAGGGTACCTGGGGGAGTGCCGGGGGTCGGAACCAGCGACGGCGGACCGGACCGGCGTCGTGACTTGGCCGGGCGCCACGGCGCGAGGGCGCCGGGTGCGCCACCGCCGGTAGTGCGCGAGAAGGGACTCGAACCCTCACGCCCGAAGGCACCAGAACCTAAATCTGGGGCGTCTACCAGTTCCGCCACTCGCGCTCGCGGTCACGCGCCGGGACCGGTGCACCCATCTGGGTGCTCAGCCGGCCGCACTCGGTCGTTGACCGGGGGACAGCCTAGCAGCGGTCGGTGCGTGGGGACCTCGTGGCTCGTCCGAGCGCGGTGGCGGCCCCTAGTGACGTGTGGCCGACGTACAGCCGCGGCCCGGGGATGGCGTTGGCGCGCGCACCGGCCTAGTATTTTGGTATGGCGCTAAACAATTCCTTCCGCACCACCGACCGCCTGCCTGTTGTTCCCGCTCCCGTGCTCGACGCCCTGGCCGAGGCCGGCAGCCCCTTCACCCTGGCCGACGCCGTCCCCGAGCCCCAGGACGCGCCCGCCCTGCGCTGGGGCATCCTCGGCGCGGGCGGCATCGCGAACGTCTTCGCCACCGACGTGCCCGCCCGCTCCTCGGGTCGGATCGTCGCCGTGGCCAGCCGTGACCACGCCCGGGCGCAGGCCTTCGCCGACGCCCACCCGGACGCCGGCAAGGGACAGCCCGTGCGCGCCCACGGCTCCTACGAGGCGCTCGTGAACGACCCGGATGTCGACGCGGTGTACATCGCCACACCCCACAACTTCCACTGCGAGCAGGCGCTTCTCGCCCTGGAGGCCGGTAAGCCCGTGCTCGTGGAGAAGTCCTTCGCCCGCAATGCCGCGGAGGCGCGTCGGGTCTTCGCCGCCGCCCGGGCGGCGAATCTGTTCGTCATGGAGGCCATGTGGACGCGCTTCCTGCCCGGCCAGGTGCTGCTGCGGGCACTGGCCAGCAGCGGCGCACTTGGGGAGCTCCGCTACGTGCGCGCCGAGCACTTCCAGTCCCTGCTCCACGTGGAGCGCCTGAACCGCCTCGATCTGGCCGGTGGCGCACTGCTCGACCTGGGGGTGTACTCGGTCAGCTTCGTGCACTCGCTGCTGGGTGCGCCGACGTCGGTGACCGCCGTCGGGCGGTTGTCCGAGGCGGGCGTGGACGTGGATGAGGTGATCGCCATGGCCTACCCGGGCGCCTGCGCGACGGCCGCCTCCGGCATGGCCGCCGCCTCGAACACGGCGGCCGAGGTGGTGGGCACCCGCGGCCGGGTGATCCTGCCCACCCAGTTCTACCGCCCCAGTGCGCTGCAGATCGTCCTGGGCGGCGGACATGACGCCCAGCGCTACGAGTGGGACGCCACCTTCGACGGCGGGTTCCAGTTCCAGGCCGCCGAGGTCGCCCGCTGCATTGCCGCTGGCAGGACCGAGTCGGAGACCATGCCGTGGGGCGAGACCCTCGCGGTCCTGGAGACCATGGACGAGGCGCGCCGTCGGCTCGGCGTCGCCTATCCCGGGGAGTAACTGCCCGGTTCCGTCCGGGTAGGGGTGATGCCCCGGGAGCGCAGGGCGGCGCCGGCAACCGATCCGGGTACGTAACTTCTGCCGATCTCGGCCGGGTGGCGGGGCCGGAGGAAGTACTGCGCCCCGGCCCTCAGTCGTCGATGCCGAGCTCGCGGCGCAGACGGTCCACGTGACCGGTGGCGCGCACGTTGTAGCGCGCCAGGACGACGTTGCCGTCGGGGTCGACCACCACCGTGGAGCGGATTACCCCGGTGACGGTGCGGCCGTAGTTCTTCTTCTCGCCCCACGCGCCCCAGGCCTCCAGCACGGCGTGGTCGGGGTCCGACAGCAGCGGGAAGGGCAGGGCCTGCTTGGTGGCGAAGCGCGTCAGCGCCTGCGGGGTGTCCGGGGAAAGGCCGACGACGGCGTATCCCGCGCGCCGCCATCCCGCCAGCGAGTCGCGGAAGTCACAAGCCTCCTTGGTGCAGCCGGGTGTGGCCGCGCGCGGGTAGAAGTAGACGACCACGCCGCGCTCGGCGCCTGTGCGCAGCTCGGCCAGGGACACCGGGGTGCCGGACTGGTCGGGCAGGATGAAGTCGGGGGCGGCGTCGCCGACGGCGAGCTGGGGCACGGTGTCCTCCTGGGGGCTGCGGAACGTAACTGCTGAGTCGGCAACCAACCTAGTCGGTCGCGCGGATGGGCGTGCCTCCGGTGTTGCTGCGGAAAGTGCTTGCGCGTTCAAGTCGCGGGCGTGCGCAATGCGGGCGGGACGGCGTGGGAGTTACGAGGGCCGCCCACCGCGGTGCGCGGGGACGGCCCAGGAGTAAGCCGCCGGCGTCCGAGGCAATGAGCCGAGTCGAACGCCGCCGGTCATTTCGACCGGTCCCGGTACGTGACGAGCGCCGGCTTGGGCGCGTCATGATGCCGGTCCGGGTGTGTTATTCGTGCCGGTCTCGCGCAGTGGGGCGTGGAGGCGTCAGGCGGCGGGCGCCAGCGCGTCCTGCGCCGCCCGCAGGCGCTCGAGCGCGCGCTCCAGGCGCGAGGGCGAGGCGGTGGCGTCCAGAGACGCCAACTCGGTGCGGGCGGCGTCCAGCTCTCGCTCGGCGGCGTCGCGTCCGCTGTTGGAGGTGATCAGGTGCATCATGTCTTCCTTCCCTTCATGGCCCAGGTGGGCCCCTCTGTGCCGGGCGGAGTGCAGGTGGCTCCTGCGGCCCGGTGTGGTGGGTCTGTCCCGGCTCACCGAGGCTGCGCGTCCATGCGGCGCCCCACGGTCTTGCCGTGGTGGACAGGGGAGCGCGCTATCCGGCGCCCGATCGCTTCGAGGATTTCGAGGCGGCAGGTCCTGTCTACCTACGCATGGGCAACACCTGCCGACACGGGTGGTATTCCCGCAGTCGGTACGGGTTGGAGGGAACCGCGCGGACCGTAAGCGGTGGCGGGAACAATGCTCACCGGATCCGATGCGGCGTCGCAGCTGTGTGCTGCCCTGCGTGGTACCCCCTCAGGGACTCGAACCCTGGACACCCTGATTAAGAGTCAGGTGCTCTAACCAACTGAGCTAAGGAGGCCTGGTCGTTCAGGCGCTCGCGCCTGGCGACGGGTAAGACTCTACGCGCCCGATTGCCCGACGTCCAACTCGGAATGCCTGAAAACGCCATTGTGTGCGAGAAGTCTCAGTCTTGGTGGTACCTGCCTGCGGCGCCGGTGGGGGAGAGCTCGGCGGCGAAGCGGTCGGTGGCGGTGATCAGCGCGGAGAGCGTCTCAGGCTCGGCGAAGGAGTGTCCGGCTGCCGCCGAGATGTGCAGCTGCGCCTGCGGCCAGGTCCGGTGCAGGGCCCAGGCGGTGCCCATCGGGCAGACGACGTCGTAGCGGCCCTGGACGATGACACCCGGGATGTCGTGCTCGGCGAGCACGCGCGCGTCGGTGATCAGCTGCCCATCGTCCATCCAGCCGCGGTGGCGGAAGAAGTGGTTCTCGATCCGCGCGAAGGAAATGGCGAATGCCGGGTCCTGTACCTCGTCGATGTACGCCTGGTCGCGCAGCAGTGTGGAGGTGGCCGCCTCCCAGGTGGTCCAGGCGCGAGCGGCGGGGCCGTGCACCGCCGGGTCCGGGTTGCTCAGCAGCTCGTGGTAGCGGCCGATGAAGCCGCCCGGGCCGACGCCGTCGCCGGCTCCCGCCACGTAGCGCTCCCACTCGTCGGGCCAGATCATGTCCGCGCCGGCGCCCTCGTAGAACCAGTCCAGCTCGCGCTTGCGCAGTGTGAAGATGCCCCGAAGCACCAGGGCGGACACGCGGCGCGGGTGCCGCTCGGCATAGGCCAGTGCCAGCGTGGAGCCCCAGGAGCCGCCGAAGACCAACCAGGCCTCGACGCCCAAGTGCTCGCGCAGCCGCTCCATGTCCGCCACCAGGTGCCAGGTGGTGTTGGTGGTCAAGTCCGCGTCCGGCTCCCACGCATGCGGTAGCGAGCGGCCGCAGCCGCGCTGGTCGAACAGGATGATGCGGTAGCGCGCGGGGTCGAAGCAGCGCCGGTGCTCGGGAGAGCAGCCGCCGCCGGGGCCGCCGTGCACGAATACGGCGGGAATCCCATCCGGGTTGCCGCAGGCCTCCCAGTAGATGCGCTGCCCATCGCCGACCTCGAGCAGGCCCGACTCGTAAGGCTCGAGCGGCGGGTAGAAGGCGCGGGAGTGATTCGCTGTGGTGACGGCTGGTGCGGCGGTCTCATGCATGGGCTCATCCTGCCCGATCCGTGTCGTGGCCAGGCCGCGCGGGCTCGCTGGGGACGGTAGCGTATGGCTCGTGAACGCCCCGATCGTGACCCTTGCGACCTCAGCCGACTACGCGGACCTCGACGACGATGACCGCGGGCTGCCCGACGCGCTGCGCGAGCGCGGTATCGAGCCGCGAGTCGCGGTGTGGAATGACCCGGACGTGAACTGGGAGGACGCCGGCGTGGTGGTGCTGCGCTCCGTGCGCGACTATGCCAAGAACCGCAACTATGCGGACTTCCTCGCCTGGGCCCACTCGATCAAGCGGCTGATCAACCACGCCGACGTCGTCGACTGGAACTCCGACAAGCACTACCTCAAGCGCATGGCGGAGCTCGGTGTCCCCATGATTCCCACCACCTGGCTGGAGCCCGCCGCCGGCTACTCCAAGCACCAGGTCCACACGCGTTTCCCCGCCCACGGCGACTTCGTGGTCAAGCCCGCCATCTCCTCCGGCGGGCGCGGCACCGGCCGCTACACCGCCACCGACGCCAAGTCCCGTGCCGACGCCATCAACGACACCATGCACCACCTCGGCCGCGGCCGCAGCGTCATGGTGCAGCGCTACCTGGAGGAGGTGGACCGCAAGGGCGAGCTGTCGCTGGTGTACTTCAACGGCGTGCTGTCCCACGCGGTGGAGAAGGCCCCCATGCTGCACCCCTCCTTCCGCTCCGTGGACGAGGTGCACGAGGAGATCGTCACCGCTCGCGAGCCCAGCGAGCAGGAGTGGCTGTGGGGCGAGAAGGTCCGCAAGGCCATCCACACCATCATCAAGGAGCGCTCGGGCCGGGACATGCAGCTGCTGTTCAACCGGGTCGACGTCGTCGGCGACGGGCAGGGCGGCTTCTACCTGATGGAGGTCTCCCTCATCGACGCCGGCCTCTACCTCGGCTCCGCCCCCGCCGCCCTGAACAACTTCGCCGACGCCATCGCCCAGCGCGTCTTCTGGTGAAAGCGCGCCGGCGCTCCGGCCGTGGCGCTCCGCGGGCGGATATTCGCGGCCGGTCTCGGGAATAGGCGGTGATCGGGGCAGCTGCCGGAGTACTTCCCCAACGCCCATCGGGGATGAATCAGGGGAACCTCCTGCGCGAGGATGAGGCAGCGGTTGCCCGGACCGGGGTAGATATGGGGCCATGCGCACACTGCTCAACGTCATCTGGGTGGTCCTTGGCGGCTTCTGGCTGTGGCTGGAGTACATGTTCTTCGGCATCATCGCCTGCCTGCTGATCGTGACGATCCCCGCCGGCATCGCCTCCTTCCGCATTGCCTCCTACGCGCTGTGGCCATTCGGCCGGGAGGTGGTGGAGACGCCGAACGCCGGGATCATGAGCGGTCTGGCCAACATCATCTGGTTCCTCGTGGCCGGTCTCTGGCTCGCCATCGGCCACATCACCACGGCGGCCGCCCAGGCGATCACCATAGTCGGCATTCCGCTGGCCGTCGCCAACCTGAAGATGATCCCGGTGACCTGCTTCCCCTTCGGCAAGCAAGTCGTCCCCGGCCGCGGCATCATCTGACCCGCCGTTTCTCCGGCCTGACGGCCCGCGTGTAATGACGGTTCGTGGGTTTCGACGACGATTCGTCACCTGCCACCGACGCTTCGGCACTTCCTGCGCGGGGTAGACGCGCGAACCGTCGTCGCAGGGGACTAACCGCCGGGCTCCTGGCCGGCCTCGCCCCTGGCTGAGGTCCTCCGGCCGCGCTGCCCGGGCACACGAGTCCGCCTCTCAGACACGAGTAGTCGTCAAAGACACGCGTTTTGGACTTCTACACGGGCTTTACACGTGTAGAAGTCCAAAACGCGTGATCCTGGCGCAAACCCGTGTTCGTGGAGACAACCCGTGTTCGTGGTGCGGGGACATATCAGCGGCCGCCAACGAAATGACGGGAGGCCATCCACCTCAGGTATTGGCCTCGAGGGCTCACCGACCGAACTCGGCACGTAGCTTCTGCCGACCTCGGCCTGCAGGACGCGGGCGAGATCCTGACGCTGCAGCGGGCCGCCTACATCACCGAAGCCGCAGCCCATCAGGACTTCAGCCTCCCGCCCCTCACGCAGACCCTGGCGGAGCTTCAGGAGGAGCTCTCCGACCCCGCCATCACGGCGCTCGGCATCCGTGAGCATGGTCGTCTCATCGGGGCCGTGCGCCTGCGCCGCCGTGCGGAGGTGATTGAACTCGGACGGCTGATCGTCGCCCCCGACCGCCAGGGGCAGGGGCTGGGCACGCAACTTCTGCACCATGCCGAGGCGGTCTTCCCGCATGCGCGGGAGATCCGGCTGTTCACCGGTGAGCACAGCGCCGCCAACATCCGGCTCTACAAGCGACTCGGTTACCGCGAGAACGGCAGCACGCTCGCGGGCACCTACCGCCTCCTCCACTTTGTCAAGCCGCTGGCCTGACGGAGTCTGAAGACAGTCCTACGCCGGGGGCGGACGCGCTCAGGCCTGCGGCCCGACCTTGAGCAGGTGGACGACGGCGGCGTCGGCCTTGTCGCATTCGGCCAGGTCCACCAGGGCCGTCAGCCGCCAGTCGTGGTCACCGGCGGAGTCCTCCAGGATCTGGGTGGCCAGCCACACCCGCCGCCCGGAGGCGGCCAACGCCTCGCGCAGCCGCTCCGACACCCCGGCGCTCGCCAGGGCGACGTCGTCCGGATCCTCGTCCAGCGGTGCCAGCGCCACGGCCCGGGCGGGCGTATCCGTACTGATCCAGTCGTACTCGTCCCAGTAGCGGCCCAGCGCCTCGTCCCAGCGGTCCTCGCCCCAGCCGGAGGCGGCGTCCAGTCGGCCCAGGCCCTCGACGTCGTCGCGCGCCATCAGCTCCACGCGGCGGAACATCTCCCGGCGCACCGCCACCCGGAAGGCGTGCCGGTTGCGGGTGAAGGGCAGCCTGCCGTCGGCGTCGGCCCCGAAGGCGCGCTCGGCGCCGGCCGCGCCGTCGGACACCTCCCGCTCCAACAGCGCCGCACCCTCCTGGGCGTGTCCGGCCTGGGCCGCCCCCAGAGCCTCCCACTCGTCCAGCAGGGAGGAGTCCACGGCGCGCACCAGGGAGCCCAGCCAGTCCGTCAGCTCCTCCACCTCCGGCGTGCGGTGCTCCTCGGGCACCACCTGGCGCAGCGCCCGGTAGGCGTCGGTCAGGTACCGCAGTACCACGCCCTCGCTGCGGCCCAGGTCGTAGCGGGAGATCAGGTCGGAGAAGGTCATGGCGCTCTCCACCATGTCACGCACCACCGACTTCGGACTCAACTCGTACTCGGCGACCCACGGATTGGACTGCTTGTACATCTCCAGCGCCGGGGACAGCAGCTCCGCCAGCGGCTGCGGCCAGGTGATGTCCTCCAGGGCCGCCATGCGCTCCTCATAGTCCATCCCCTCGGCCTTCATGGCGGCCACCGCCTCGCCGCGGGCCTGCCGCTGCTGGGCGTACAGCAGCGGGCGCGGATCATCCAGGGTCGACTCCACCACCGAGACCACGTCGAGCGTGTGCTCGGGGTCCTCAAGGTTGAGCAGGTCCATGGCCGCCAGGGCGAAGGGGGCCAGTGGCTGGTTCAGGGCGAATTCGTCGGGCAGGTCCACGGCCAGGCGCAGCCGGGGGCGGCCATCGGCGGCGGCCTGCGCGGAGGAGACATGCTCCAGCACGCCGGCGGTGCGCAGCGACAGGTAGATCTCAACCGCCCGGCGCACATGCCTGCGCCGCGCCGTCTCCGGCTCGTGCACCCGCTCCAGCAGCTGCGCCATGGCCTGCACCGGGTCGCCGGCGCGCTCCATCAGGTTCAGCACCATGGTGGTGGTGACCTGGAACTGGCTGGTGAGAGTCTCCGGGGCGGCGTCGCGCAGCCGCTCGAAGGTCTTGTCCGTCCAGTTGACCCGCCCCTCGGGCGCCTGCTTGCGCACGATGCGGCGGCGCTTGCGCGGGTCGTCGCCGGCCTTGGCCAGGGCGCGGGCGTTCTCGATCACGTGCTCGGGCGCCTGCACGATCACGTAGCCGCGCGTGTCGAAGCCGGCGCGGCCCGCGCGCCCGGCCACCTGGTGGAACTCCCGGGCGGTCAGGTGCCGCTCCTTGGCGCCGTCGAACTTGACCAGGCTGGTAAGCACCACCGAGCGGATGGGCACGTTGATGCCCACTCCCAGGGTGTCCGTGCCGCAGATGACCGACAGCAGCCCGGTACGGGCCAGGCGCTCCACCAGTCGCCGGTAGCGGGGCAGCATGCCGGCGTGGTGCACGCCGATGCCGGCGCGCAGCAGCCGCGACAGCGTGCGCCCGAAACCGGGCCCGAAGCGGAAGTCGCCGATGGCCGCCGCCAGCTCCTCCTTGCGCCGCTTGGCGCCCAGGTCCACGCTCAGCAGTGCGGTCGCCCGCTCCACCGCCTCCTTCTGGGAGAAGTGCACCACGTAGGCGGGCGCCTTGTCTTGCTCCACCAGCCTTTGCAGCAGGTCGCCGATCGGCTCGATCGCGTACTCCCACTCCAGCGGCACCGGCCGCACGGCGTCGTCGACGACGGCGACCTCCCGGCCCGTGCGCTCACGCAGGTCCCGCACGAAGAAGGACACGTCCCCCAGCGTCGCGGACAGCAGCACCATTTGGGCCTGGGGCAGCTCCAGCAGCGGCACCTGCCAGGCCCAGCCGCGCTGCGGGTCGGCGTAGTAGTGGAACTCGTCCATCACCACCGTGTCCACGTCCAGCGCCTCGCCCTCACGCAGCGACTGGTTGGCCAGGATCTCCGCGGTGCAGCAGATGATGGGGGCGGCGGCGTTGATCGCGGTGTCGCCGGTGACCATGCCGACGTTGTCGGCGCCGAACAGGCCCACCAGCTCGAAGAACTTCTCGCTGACCAGCGCCTTGAGCGGTGCGGTGTAGTAGGAGCGGCCCCCGCGGGCCAGGGAGGCGGTGTGCGCGGCCAGGGCGATCATGGACTTGCCCGAGCCGGTCGGGGTGGCGGCGATGACGTGCCGACCGGACAGGATCTCGCTCAGGGCCTCGTCCTGGTGGGGGTACAGCGGCCGCCCGGTGGACTCCGCCCACTCGGCGAAGGCCAGGTAGACCTCCTCCGGCTCCGGGACGCGCTCGGGGTCATCGGCGGGGATGAGGGAGTCGAGCATGACGTTGAGCGCGGGCGCGGAGGTGGCGGGCATGCGGCCATCGTCTCATGTCCCCCCTGGTCTGGTTCGGGCTCCCGAGGGGATGCGGGGTGACGGCTTGGGCGGGGCATACGGGTCTGGCAGGCTTGAGACCTCATCGCCCTCAAGACAGGACCGAACATGGATCCTCGTAGCCGAGTAGAAGCATTTCTGGCCGACTATGCCGCCGCGCACGCGCGGGTCAAGCCGCTGTTCTATCCGCCGGATGACGAGGACGCCGACCGGCGCGCAGCCTCCCGCAGAACCCGTAAACGGGGCAAGGACGGGTCCGACCATGATTCGGCCCCCGATCCCTTCGCCGTCTGGAGTCAGGCGCTGCACGCCGTCGATGTGGCCCACAGGACCGAACGGTCCTGGACTAAGCGCCGATACGGCTTCTCCTCATACAGCGACTACAGCCCGCAGACCTGCAAGGTGGAGCAGGTCGAGGAATACGGGAACTGGGCGCGGGCGCGGATGACGCGTACCGGTGTCCCGGGCGGGTCCATAATCGAAATAACTCTGCTCAACCAGGCCGGGGATTGGCTCATAGACAGGATCGACGAGTACCACGAGAATCCCGGCCGGCCCCTGGTTCCCGAGGAAGGCCACCACAAGTGGCTCCGGGCGCCTAACGGCATGGCGCCCTGCGAAGAACTGGCACTCCACCCCGAGACAGAGAACCCCAATCCCGGCGCACTGTTCCACGACGGCTGGTCCCGCGTGCCCGTGGACACGTTCCAGCTGGCGCAGCGGGTGGATGAGACCGAGGGGCCTCAGTGGCAGCGGACGCTCGCCGAGGCCCAGCGCCGGGCCCCGGTCCTAAGGGTCAGGGTGCAGACCGTCGGCTCCTTCCCGCATGCCGGAGTGCTCGCCGTGGGCGACGCCGGCTCGGGGACGGACTTGATGTACTCGTGCGCGCTGCGCGTGCGGCCGGGGATCGCCACAGCCCAGGCGCTGCTGGCGACCATCGACACCAAACAGGGGCCCTACGAGCGGGTCGCCGCGGTGCGGGCGGTACTTGACGACGGCGAGCCCGTGCGCTGGTGTGCTGCTGTGCTCTTCCCCGGAGTCGGGACCGCAGTGGGCGTGGACTCCGGCACCGCCGCGATCGTCGACGCCACCGCATACATGAGCCTGACGCGGCGGCAGTGGTGGAACGCCTGGAATCCGTTCCCGGAGCGCCGCTGGGAGGATATGGGGATGTTCGACTGCGGCACCGGACCCATTGGCGTCATGACCAGCTCCGGCTGGGGCGACGGCACCTACGCCGTGTACTGGGGGCTGGATCGCGACGGCCGCCCGCTGCAACTCATGATCGACTACGGGGTCGTCCAGGAGGCGGTGGCGTCGCCGTTAGGAGAGGCACGGCCCTGAGCCGGTATCCGGACGCCCGCGGTGGTGTATGGATATGCGGACGGGTGAGAGGCCGCTCCCGGGATTGTGCGATGATGCGGCGCGTTCCCGTCTGCCCACGTGGAAGGCCCACTCGTTCATGGAAGCTCTCGCCGACAGCCTGCTGACGATCGCCGACTGGATCACCGCGCACATCACCATGTGGGTGCTGGTGGGCACCGGGCTGTTCCTGACCATCCGCACCCGCGGCGTCCAGGTGCGCCACCTGCCCGCCATGTTCCGCGCCGTGGCCTCCTCCCGCGCCGGCGCCCGCGGCGGCATCTCCTCCTTCCAGGCCTTCGCCATTTCGCTCGCCGCCCGCGTCGGCGTCGGCAACATCTTCGGGGTGGCCGCCGCGCTGCTCATGGGCGGACCGGGCGCCGTGTTCTGGATGTGGGTGGTGGCCCTGGTGGGCATGGCCACCGCCTTCTTCGAGGCCACCCTCGCCCAGATCTTCAAGGTCCGCGCCGCCGACGGCTCCTTCCGCGGCGGCCCCGCCTACTACATGCGCGCCGGCGTGGGCAGTCCGGTGCTGGCCGGCGTCTACGCCGTCATCACCCTGGTCACCTGCGGCTTCATCATCACCTCGGTGCAGTCCAACGCGGTGGCCGGCACCCTCCTGGGCGCCATCGGCGACGACGGCTCCGCCATCGAGGGCTTCGGCGGCTTCTCCGCCGCCCAGCTGGTCATCGCCGCCCTCGTCTTCGTGTTCACCGCCATGGTCATCTTCGGCGGCATCCGGACCGTGGCCCGGGTGACCGAGTGGATGGCCCCGATCATGGCGGGCATCTACATCATCATGGTGTTCATCATCTGCCTGATGCACCTGGGCCGGTTCGTGGAGGTGCTGGGCCTGATCGTCTCATCCGCCTTCGCCCCGCAGCCGCTGGTGGGAGGCCTGGGCGGCGGCATCCTCGCCGCCGTCGTCAATGGCACCAAGCGCGGCCTGTTCTCCAACGAGGCCGGCCAGGGCACCGCCCCGAACGCGGCCGCCACCGCCACCGTCGCCCACCCGGTGCAGCAGGGCCTGATCCAGTCCCTGGGCGTGTTCATCGACACCATCGTGGTGTGCACCGCCACCGCCTTCGTCATCCTCATCGCCGGGCCCGAGGTGTGGGGAGCCGACGGCGCCAACCCCTCCACCCTGACCATCATGGCCGTCTCCCACGAGCTCGGTGGCTGGACCATCCTGCCCATCGCCGTGCTCATCTTCGTGCTCGCCTACTCCTCCATCATCGCCGCCTACGTCTACTCCGACACCAACATGTCCTTCCTGACCGGCGGCAAGACCTGGGCCACCTGGACGGTGCGCGTGGTCTCGGTGGTCTCCGCCACCGCCGGCGCCGTGCTGTCGCTCGACGTCGTGTGGAACGCCGTCGACATCGCCATGGCCGTCATGACCGTCACCAACCTGGTCGCCCTGATCCTGCTGTCCAAGTGGGGGGTGGGTGCCCTGCGCGACTGGGAGACCCAGCGCCGCGCCGGGGTGGCCCACCCCGTCTTCCGCGGCAGGGACAACCCCCACCTCCCCGCCGACGTCCCCGGCGACGTCTGGAACTGACCCGACTGACCCCGCCCCTCGAATCCCCACCAGCAAGGAGCCCCAATGCCTCAACCCGTCTTGAACCTCGCCGACCTCGAGAACACCCTCAACCAGGTAGACGACCTCTTCTACACCTACTTCCTGGCCGCGCTGCTGATCGCCGTAGGCATCTACGTCACCATCCGCACCCGCGGCGTGCAGCTGCGCCACTTCGGCTCCATGCTGCGCGCGGTGGCCTCCTCCCGCACCGGTGCCGCCGGCGGCATCTCCTCCTTCCAGGCCTTCGCCGTCGGCCTGGCGGCCCGGGTGGGCATCGGCAATATCGCCGGGGTGGCGCTCGCCGTCGTCGCCGGCGGGCCCGGCGCCCTGTTCTGGATGTGGGTGGTGGCGCTGATCGGCATGGCCACCAGCTTCACCGAGTCCACCCTGGCCCAGATCTTCAAGGAGCGCGGCCGCGACTTCACCTTCCGCGGCGGCCCCGCCTACTACATCAAGAACGGGCTCGGCTCGAGACTCTGGGGCGCCGTCTTCGCCGGCCTGTGCATCGTCAGTGTCGGCGTGACCGTGGTCATGGTTCAGACCAACTCCCTGGCCGGCGTCATCAACGCCACTGTTCCCGAGGTGTCGCCGTGGATGGTCGGGGTGGCCCTGGTGCTGCTCACCGGTCCGGTGGTGCTCGGGGGGCTGAAGTCCGTCGCCCGTGTCACCGAGGTGGTCGCCCCGTTCATGGCCCTGGCCTACGTGCTGGTCACCCTCGTGGTCATCCTCATGCACCTCGGTGAGATCCCCGCCGTCTTCGGCCAGATCTTCCGCGGCGCCTTCGGCATGGACCAGGCCCTGTTCGGCACCGCCGGCGGCATCCTGGCGGCCGTCCTCAACGGCGTGCGCCGCGGCCTGTTCTCCAACGAGGCCGGCCTGGGCACGGTGCCCAATGCCGCGGGCACCGCCACCACCAGCCACCCCGTGCGCCAGGGCCTGATCCAGGCCTTCGGCGTATTCGTCGACACCGGCCTGGTGTGCACCGCCACCGGCCTGCTGATCCTGCTGGCCACCGACACTTACCAGCCCGGCAACGAGGGGCTGGTTGGCGCAGTCCTGACCCAGCAGGCCGTGGCCGAGCACCTGGGGGCCTGGACCACCTGGCCGATCGTCGTGCTGATCTTCGTACTCGTCTTCTCCACCGTGCTGGGCTGCTACTCCTACTCCCAGGTCAACGTCAATTACCTGGGCGGGGAGAAGCGCGCCGAGCAGGCCTTCGGCATCCTGCTCACGGCCGCCGCCTTCGCCGGCACCGTGCTGACCCTGCCGATCGTGTGGGCGCTGACCGACATCGCCCTGGGACTGCTGGGCGTGATCAACCTGGTGGTGATCGTGCGGCTGTTCCCCTGGGTGCGCGGCACCCTGCGCGACTACGAGGCCCAGCGCGCCGTAGGCGCCGAGCCGGTATTCGTCGGTCACGGCAACCCCGAGCTGCCCGGGGACGTCCTGCCCGGCGTGTGGGAGCCTCCCGTCGACCCCGCCGCGCCCTACACCCTTGACCCTTCCGACGCCACGCCTGAGAACGTGGGGAGCTGAGCCATGGACGCCATCAACGCCTTCCTTAACAGCGCCTCCAACCTGCTGTTCGGCACGATCCTGATCTGGCTGCTCCTGGGAGCGGGCGCCTGGTTCACCATCCGCACCCGCGGTCTGCAGCTGCGTCACCTCGGCTCCATGCTGCGCTCGGTGGCCTCCTCCCGGTCCGGCGCCCGCGGCGGCATCTCCTCCTTCCAGGCCTTCGCCGTCGGCCTGGCCTGCCGGGTGGGTACCGGCAACATCGTCGGCGTGGCCCTCGCCCTGGTCCTGGGCGGGCCGGGTGCCGTGTTCTGGATGTGGGTGGTGGCCCTGCTCGGCACGGCCACGGCCTTCGCCGAGGCGACCCTGGGCCAGCTGTTCAAGGTGCGCCGCGGGGACGGCACCTACCGAGGCGGACCCGCCTACTACATGGCCCGCGGCATGCGCCTGCCCGTGGTCGGCGGCGTATTCGCCGTCGTCTTCATGGTGGCCAACGGCCTGGCCATGCCCATGGTGCAGGCCAATGCCATGACTGCGGCGCTCGGCGCCTCCAGCAGCCTGACGCCCTGGCAGGGCGCGGTGATCGTGACCGTGCTCGTCGCCCCCGTGCTGCTGGGCGGGCTGCGCTCGGTGGTGCGGGTGACCGAGTGGCTCGCCCCCGTCATGGCCTGCCTGTACCTGTTCCTGGTGCTGCTCATCATCGTCACCCACCCGCTCCAGGCCCTCGCGGCCATCGGCGACATCTTCGCCGCCGCCTTCAACCTGCGCGCGGGCCTGGCCGGCGTCGCCGGCGGTGTCACCGCGGCGCTGCTCAACGGCGTGCGCCGGGGCCTGTTCTCCAACGAGGCCGGCCTGGGCGGGGCCGCCTGCGCCGCCGGCTCGGCCACGGTGGCGCATCCGGCCCAGCAGGGCTTCGTGCAGGTCTTCGGCGTGCTGGTGGACACCCTGTTCGTCTGCACCGCCACCGCCCTGGCTATCCTCATCGCCGGCCGCTCCGACGCCGCCGTGTACACCCCCGGCGTCACGGGCATCGAAGATCCGAACGTCTCCGGAACCCTCACCCAGACCGCCATCGCGTCCACGCTGGGGCAGTGGACCAGCTGGCCAATGACGCTGCTGGTGCTCGTACTCGCCTACTCCACCATCCTGGGCGCCTTCTCCTACGCCGAGGTGTGCCTGGACTACCTCACCCGCGCGCCCTGGGCGACGACGACGCTGCGCATGGCCGCCGTCGCGTGCGCCTGCATCGGGGGCGGGGCGGCCCTGACGACCGTGTGGACGCTGGCCGACGTGCTCCTCGGCGTCGGCGCCGTCCTGAACCTGATCGCGCTGGTGACCCTGACGCCGTGGGTGCTGGGCGTCCTGCGCGACTGGGAGGCCCAGCCAACCTGGGATGGTGTCGGCTGGATGCCGACCGCGGAGGTCCGCTTCGTCGCCACCGACAACCCCTACCTGCCGGGGCGGCTGCCTGGCGACGTCTGGGACGACGACGTCGACGAGTCCCTCGCATCGGGTGAACAGGTCCGCGGCGCCGAGTACTACTGATTCACCGGCGCGTCCCTCGCTGTGACGCGTTTCCGCGGCCTCCCGCGATGCCGTGAGATCGCATACATTGCGGGCGATGGGACCGGCAGACTCAATACAGTGAGCTGCATACCCGTCCCGGATCCTGGCCTCAGCGCCTGTGGCCTGGGACAGTTGCAACCGTTAAGGGCTCGTCCGCGAGGCGGTCCCGCGCGCCCGCCCACCGGCGCACCCCGACTACGTCCGGAGACCCATGAACCCCATGCTCCTGCCGACCGCCGGCCTCTTCGACGGCCCCGCCGCCGTACTCGAGAACATTTCCGACCACCTGTACGGCCAGCTGCTGGCCTGGCTGCTGATCGCCGCCGGACTGTGGTTCACCTGGCGCACGCGCTTCCTGCAGCTGCGACTGTTCCCCCAGATGCTGCGCGCCATCACCGCCTCCCGCGGCGACGTCGGCGAGGGCATGTCCTCCTTCCAGGCCTTCACCGTGGGACTGGCCTCGCGCGTGGGCACCGGCAACATCGTCGGCGTGGCCATCGCCATCACCATGGGCGGTCCGGGCGCCGTGTTCTGGATGTGGGTGGTGGCCCTGGTGGGCATGGCCACCGGCTTCGTTGAGTCCACCCTCGCCCAGCTGTTCAAGGTTGCCCATCCCGACGGCACCTTCCGGGGCGGCCCCGCCTACTACATCCACAAGGGGCTGGGGTCCAAGAAGCTGGCTAGTGTCTTCGCGGTCGTCATCACCTTCGTTTTCGGCTTCGCCTACGAGGCCACCCAGGCCAACGCCATCTCCAACGTGCTCAAGGGCACTTTCAACGTCGAGCCGTGGGTCACGGCGATCGTCCTGGTGCTGATCACCACCCCGGTCGTCTTCAAGGGCATCAAGCGGGTAGCCGCCATCACCGAGTGGCTGGCGCCCCTCATGGCCCTGGTCTACGTGATCATCGCCGTGGTCGTGCTCGTGCTCAACATCGGGGCGATCCCGGCGGCCCTCGTGTCCGTGTTCAAGGGCGCCTTCGGCGCCGACCAGGCCTTCTGGGGGCTGAGCGGCGGGTTCATGGCCGCGGCCCTCAACGGCATCAAGCGCGGCCTGTTCTCCAACGAGGCCGGCGAGGGGTCCGTGCCCAACGCCGCCGCCACGGCCACCGTGCACCACCCCGTGCAGCAGGGCTTCATCCAGTCCATGGGCGTATTCGTGGACACCATCGTGGTGTGCACCGCCACCGCCCTGATCATTCTGCTGTCCGGTGTCTACGACCCGGCCACCGCCGACCTGGATGCCGCCGGCACGCTGACCGTCACCTCCGTCGCCAATGTGCTCGGCCCCTGGGCCCAGTACCTGATGGCGATCGTGGTGTTCGTCTTCGCCTACTCCTCGCTGCTGGGCAACTACGCCTACGCCGAGGTCAACATGGACTTCCTGCGGGGCATGGGTCGGAGCCACTACGGGGTACGCGCCATGATCGTCGTCGCCGCCGCCCTCGGCGCGGTGGCCTCGCTTTCCTTCGTGTGGAACCTCTCCGATGTCGCCATGGGGGTTATGGCGATCATCAACATTGTCTCGGTGGTCCTCCTGGGTAAGTGGGCCTTCGGCGCCCTGCGCGACTGGGAGCAGCAGCAGTACGAGATCGATGAGGGACTGCGGGACACGATCTACTTCGTCGCCACCGGCAACCCCTATCTGCCTCGCGAACTGCCTGGGGACATCTGGACCGAGGAGGCCGCGGCCGAGCGCCAGAACGAGCCGACCGCGGTTCGCGCCGACTGAGGCCTCGGCGCATGCTCGCGGAGGCCCCTCGGCCCCCGCGCGAACTCATGCCTCAGCGGGTGACATGCTCGGAACTGGGCCGCCGCCCCAACCAGCGCCGGCAGCGATCATCTAGGGTCGTCCCATGAAGATCGCACGCTTCTCCACCGGAGATGAACTCCGCTACGGCATCGTCGACGGCCTGCCCGCCGATGAGGCCACCCCCTCCGGCGAGTCCGCCGGACGCCTGCTGGTGCTCAAGGGCGACCCGCTGTACACGCCCCCCGAGGCGACCGGGGAGGTGGTTCCCCTGGCGGAGGCCCGCCTCGTCTCCCCGGTGATCCCGCGCTCGAAGGTGGTGGGCATCGGCAAGAACTACGCCGCCCACGCCGCCGAGATGGGCGGGCAGGCCCCCGCCGAGCCGATCGTCTTCCTCAAGCCCAACACGGCCGTCATCGGCCCGGACACGCCCATCGTGCTTCCCTCCTGGTCCAGCGAGGTCCACTACGAGGCCGAGCTGGCCGTGGTCATCAAGTCGGTGGTCAAGGACGCCACGCCGGTTCAGGCCGCCTCCGCGATCTTCGGCTACACGGTCGCCAACGATGTCTCCGCCCGCGACTGCCAGCGCGAGGACGAGACCTGGACGCGTGCCAAGGCCTTCGACACCTCCTGCCCGCTCGGTCCCTGGATCGAGGTCCCGGAGCCGTCGACCGGCGACCGTCCCGGCTTTGACCCGGCCGACGCCGCGGTGCGCACCCGGGTGGACGGGCGGATCGTCCAGGAGGGGACGACCGCCGACATGATCCGGCCCGTCCCCGAACTGATCTCCTACGTATCGCACGTGTTCACGCTGCTGCCCGGCGACGTCGTGCTCACGGGCACGCCCGCGGGCGTGGGCGAGATCCGCGCCGGCCAGCGCGTCGAGGTCGAGGTGGACGGCATCGGCGCCTTCGGCAACCCGGTGGTGCGCCGCTGAGCCCTCTCTCGTTCGGGTGGAAGCCTTCTCGACCGGGAGCACGCGCCCGCCTCACGCCCGGGGCGGCTCGCCTCAGGCGCGCAGGCGGGCGACGGCGTCCACCAGGCGCTGCACGGTCTGCTCCTCAATGCGCCGCCCCGTGGCCAGGTTGAGCCGACAGTAGGACTCGTAGCCGACCCCGAAGGCGGCGCCGGCGTTCATCGCCACCCCGGGCTCGCGGCGGAAGAAGTCGGCCGGGGAGACGCCGTCGGGCAGGGGCAGTCCGGAGCAGTCCAGCCAGGCGAGGTAGGTGCCCGACGGGACCGTGAGCTCAACGCCGTCGACCGCGGAAAGCGCCTGCTCCACCAGCTGGGCGTTGTTACGCACATACGCCCGCACGCAGGCGTTCCACTCCCGCCCGTCCCGCAGGGCGGCCACGGTCGCCCGGGCGCCGAGCAGTGACGCCTCGTTGGCCAGGTGCCGGGACAGCGGGCTGTCCTCCCAGACCCGGCGCGCCCCGGCGGAGGCGATCAGCTGGGCGCACTTCAGGCCGGGCGTGTTCCAGCCCTTGGAGGCGGCGGTGGCGGTGAAGGTCAGGTCGGGGTCGGCGCCTGAGCGCGAGGCGTAGGGGATGTGCGCGGTCTGCGGGTCCAGGATCAGTGAGTTGTGGATCTCGTCGGCGAAGACCGGCACCCGGTAGCGTGCGGAGAGCTCGGCGACGGCGTCGAGCTCGGCGGCGGGAAGAACCCGCCCCACCGGGTTCCACGGGTTGCACAGCACCAGCAGGCCGGCGCCGTCCGCCATGGCCGCCTCAATGCGGTCCAGGTCCAGCGCCCAGCTCACGCTCGCAGCGCCGCCGACGGAGACCGCGGTCCCCGGCCCGCGCAGGGCGGGCACCTGCACGCACTCGCGCCCGTATCTGCCGGGAATGGACAGGAACGGCATGTAGGCGGGGGTGGGCACGATCACGGGGCTGCCGGGGCGCGTGTGGTGGGCGATCACCGCGCCCAGGGCGGAGAGCACGTCCGGCAGCAGGCTCACGTCCCGTGCATCCACCCGCCAGCCGAATACCTCGCGCTGGAAGCGGGCGGTCTCCTCCTGGGCGGCCCTGCCGACGTGCGGCGGCAGGTAGCCGTAGGAGCCGTCGGTGACGGCGCGCTGCAGGACGGCGGTGACCGACGGTGCCGTACCCAGGTCCATCTCCGCCACCCAGGCGCCGATCACGTCGCCGGGGTACATGCTCCACTTCAGCGAGCCGCGCTGCCGCATGGCCTCGGGGGTGAGGGCATCGAAGGCGGCCTCGGTGGCGGCGGCGTCGAACGCGGGCGCCGGTGCGGTTGGCCCGGGGACGGGCGCCGGGGCGGGGCTGGAGACAGTCATGCGGGCAGTTTATGGAAGCCGCACGCCGAGTCCCAGAGCCAACGACGCCGACCGGCGGGCGGTGCCGTCCGCGCCGGCCGGCGACATGACGGCGCCCCGTACCCTCCGGTACGGGGCGCCGCCGGGCGGGGAGGGCACCGGGATCAGACCATGTCGTCGTTGCCGGTGGAGGAGCCGCCGGAGGACTTGCCCGGTGCGCCGTCCTCCATCTTGGCCGGGCCGGGGTTGACGATGTGCGTCCTGGAGACCAGGCGGCTCAGATCCGTTTGGTCGACGTCATCCACTCCGCAGGTGTAGCTGAGCATGAGCATGGTGTAGTCGTCGGCGGAGGAGAACACTCGCAGCCAGGAGATGTTGCGCACGGCGTCGCCGTCGTCCTCGTTGTACTGCGAGTCGACCATGATCATCTCCACCGGGTCACCCTCGGAGTCGGTGACGGAGGTGGACACCTCCTGTGTGGCGGTGACGGTGCCGTGCTCATCCTCGAGGAATTCCACCCAGCGGTCCGCCTGGTACTCGGTCTCGTCCTGGTCGCCCCAGTCGGAGCCGCCGTCGTAGTAGTACTCGGCGCTCGTGTAGGTGCAGGAGTCGGCGTTGTAGAGCTCGTTGATCCCGTCGTCGTCCAGGGTGTACACCCACCATCCGGACGCGGAGGTGGGGAAGTCCCAATAGGCGGCCCCGGCGCCGACGGCGTCGTCGTCGACGGGCGCCTGGCTCTCCCGGGTGAGCGGGCTGAGCCCGGTGGTCGGGGTGTCGGCGTCGGCGGACGAGGTGGGGTCGGGGGAGGGGGAACTGTCGGCGTCGGCGGCCTTCGAGTGCTCGGTCTCAGGGGCTGTGACCACCGGAACCTCGTCGTTGCAGGCGGCAATGCCGGGCAGCGCGAGCCCGAGCGCCAGCAGCGCCACTGCACCGCGGCGGAGGACAGGCGCCGGCCGGAGGATGGTCGTGTTCATGGGGGTGCTCCTGAGCTGGGGTTACGGGTTCATCACGTACGTTAGTGGGATATGGCGATGAGCGCCATGGGGAGCGCTCCCCGGCAGCGCTGTTCGGGGATCACATCGGGCGCGGTGGGCGACGACGTCGGGGCGCATGCGGGAACCGGCCGCACGGGCGGCTAGGGTTGGCCCATCATGAGTGACGACACCTCCAAGGCCCCGGCCTTCACCCCGCCCGCCCCCGGCTCCGCTCCGATCCGCGTCCGCTTCTGCCCGTCCCCCACGGGCACGCCCCACGTCGGCATGGTGCGCACCTGCCTGTTCAACTGGGCCTATGCGCGTCACACCGGCGGCACCTTCGTGCTGCGCATTGAGGACACCGACGCCGCCCGCGACTCCGAGGAGTCCTTCGAGGCGATCCTCGACTCACTGCGCTGGCTCGGGCTGGACTGGGACGAGGGCGTGGCCAAGGGCGGCCCTCACGCCCCCTATCGCCAGTCCCAGCGCACCGAGCTGTACCGGCAGGTAGCCGCGGAGCTGCTTGAGGCGGGTTACCTGTACGAGTCCTTCTCCACCCCCGCCGAGATCGAGGCGCGTCACCGCGCCAACGGCGAGGACCCCAAGCTCGGTTACGACGGCTACGACCGCAACCTCACCGAGGCGCAGAAGGCGGCCTTCCGCGCCGAGGGCCGCCGGCCCGTGCTGCGGATGCGGATGCCGGACGAGGACATCACCTTCAACGACCTGGTGCGTGGCCCGGTTACTTTCAAGGCCGGTTCCGTGCCCGACTACGTGGTGGTGCGCGCCGGCGGCGACCCGCTCTACACGCTCGTCAACCCCGTCGATGATGCCGCCATGGGGATCACCCACGTGCTGCGCGGGGAGGACCTGCTGTCCTCCACCCCCCGGCAGATCGTGCTGTACCGCGCCCTGATGGAGATCGGACGCGCGCAGCAGGTGCCCGAGTTCGCCCACCTGCCCTATGTGATGGGGGAGGGGAACAAGAAGCTTTCCAAGCGCGATCCCGAGTCGAACCTGCTGATCCACCGCTTCCGGGGCATGGCGCCGGAGGGGCTGCTGAACTACCTGGCCCTGCTGGGCTGGTCCCTGGCCAAGGACGAGGACGTGTTCACGCCCGCCCAGCTGGTGGCCGCCTTCGACATCACCGACGTCAACCCCAACCCGGCGCGCTTCGACCCCAAGAAGTGCGAGGCCATCAACGCCGAGCACCTGCGTCGGCTCGAGACTGACGACTTCCGCGACCGGCTGGTGCCCTACCTCGCCGACGTCTACTCCGACCCGGCCGACCCCGACTGGACGCCGCGCCCCCTGGTGAGCGCCGCCGCCTTCGCCGACCTGACGGAGCGCGAGCAGGAGATCCTCACCGCCGGCGCCCCGCTGATCCAGACCCGCATCCAGCTGCTGCGTGAATCCCGCGACATGCTCGGCTTCCTGCTGGTGGAGGACACGGCGCTCGAGGTCGACGAGCGGGCCGTGTCGCGACTGAAGGACTCCGCCCCCCAGGTGCTGGACACCGCCATCGCGGCGCTGGAGTCACTACCCGGCCCGTGGCGCACCGAGGTGCTGGAGGAGACGCTGCGCGCGGCGATCGTCGACGGCATGGGGATCAAGCCGCGGCTGGCCTTCGGGCCGCTGCGCGTGGCCGTCACCGGGCGGCAGGTCTCCCCGCCGCTGTTCGAGTCCATGGAGATCCTGGGAGCCGAGCCCTCGTTGGCCCGCCTGCGCGCCCTGCGGGACCGCCTGGGCTGACACAGGGGGCGATGCTGGAGCGGGGTTGGCGGGCGCGCATATTGGGTGCGCTCCCGCTAACCGCCCACCGGGTCTGCTTCCCCACCGAGGGCGCGGCCCGCTTCATCATCGACGGCCCGCCAACCGCACCCGGCCTACTCGCGTTTGCCTCTCAGACACGAGTTCATGCCACGTACACGAGTTTTGGAGTTCTGCACGGGTTAAACACCTGCAAACCCCCAGAAACTCGTGTGTGCGGCGCCAACTCGTGTGCGTCGTCGTAGGCAGTCACCAGGCCGACGGCGGGGGACGGCGGCCGGCCGCGCACACTGCCCGGTTGACCGCCACAGTTCGCCACCGAGGTACACCACCGAGTGTCGAGGCTCGCCTCCCCGGCGTCCACAGGCGCGGTTCGTGCACCCCCAATCCACAGGGCTCGACGCCTCCGCTGGTGCTGGGTGACGCCGGAGCCCAGGATCGGCGCATGGACGCCTATCCGACCCCGCCCTCGCTCCCGCCGGTCACCCTGTCGGCGGCAAGCAACCTGCGGCACCTGCCGCGCCGTCCCGAACTCATCCGCCTCATGCGCGGCGTTTACTACCGCCCCTCCGAGGCAGTCGAGGTCTGGCAGCAGCAGCTTGAGGCCAGCCTCGCGCGCTGCCGAGGCGCCTGGGAGACGCGTCGCAGCACAGTCGCCTTGACCCACGAGTCCGCCGCCCTGCTGCATGGTCTGTGGGTACGCGATCCCGAGCCGGATGTGTGGACCGCACTGCCACGACGCCCGTCGTCGGCCACCCTGGTCCTGCCGGGCCTGGACTTCCGGCGCGGGCGTCCGCCCCGACCTCGGTCGGCGGGAGCAGGCAGACGGCTCACACGGCTGCGGCGGCGGAGACTGGACATTCCTGCCGAGCAGCTCGTCGCGATTCAGGGCATCGTTGTGACCGACCTGCTGAGAACCGCGGTCGACTGCGCCTTCGACCTGCCCGCGTGCCAATCCATCACCATCGTCGACTCGGCTATGCGCGCCCTGGTCCGCCCGGACCGTCGTGAGCCCGCCGAGTCGCGACGACGGTGGGAGGAGGTTCGTGCCAGGCTCCTGCAGGCCGTCATGGATCAGGGCCCGCGGAGAGGAGCGGCCCGGGCGCGTGCCGTGGCGCAGATCGCCAGCCCCTTCTCCGAGTCACCGGGGGAGAGCGTCGTGCGCTGGCAGGTCGAGGCCTTCGGGCTGCCCTCCGCGGTGCTGCAGCAGCGCATCGACATTCCGAGTCAGTCACGCAGCTTCTTCCTGGATCTGGCCTGGCTGGCGCTGCGAATCGCCGCCGAGTACGACGGCCGCGACAAGTACCTGGTTACGGGCACAACCTGGGATGAGAAGGTCCGCCAGGATCTCATCCAGGAGTCATCCGGCTGGACCTTCAAGCGCTTCACCGCCGAGCACCTGCGCGACCCGACCCGGCTCGGCCAGGACGTCCTGGCGATGTTCCCCGCGACTGTCGTTGCCAAGGCCCGACGACGGCCGGCACTGTGGGATTGAAGTCCCGGCGCGCACACGAGTTTGGGTCGCGGACACGAGTTGGCGCCAGGAACACGACTTTCTGGAGGTTTGCAGGTGTTTAAGCCGTGCAGAACTCCAGAACTCGTGCGTCTGGGTGCAAACGCGTGTTCATGAGGCGAATGCGTGTGCGTGTCCGAGGCCGCATCGTCCGCTCGCGTGTCCGCCGCGGCCGCCGTCCGCGCCGTGAGGGCCCGTGAGTCGGCCGACGCCGCTGAACCTTCCGCTACCGCCCGCCGCGCGCGCGGTGTCAACTGCTCATCTTGCCGGCCTTCAGCCCCTCGATGCGGATGCCGGACAGGATTGTGTGCCACTGGTCGGCCGAGACGTTGTTGCCGCTGGAGCAGATGATCTCCACGCTGAAGTCGAGCCCGGCGTCCCCGACTGCGCGGGCGAACTTATAACCCTCCACGGACTCGCTCGTGCCGTCGTCATAGTTGAAGGTGCCGGTCCAGGTCACCGAGTACCCCTCCATGGTGCCGCCGTCGTCGCGCACCAGGTCCAGGGTCTCCCGGCCGGTCTCGTTGTAGTCGGAGATGACGGAGTCGGTCACGGGAACCAGCAGCGAGCTCATGGTGTCGTCATCCAGGCCGAGGTCATGGATGCGCTCGGAGATGTCGCGGGTCTCGTAGCCGATGCACATGCCGTTGTGGGTTCGGTAACCCTCGATGTTGCCGTTCTCGGAGACCGCGTCGGTGTTGACCACAGAGTCGTCCTGGTACCAGACGGAGGTGTCCTCGTTGTAGAACTTCAGTGACGGCGCACTCCAGGCCTCCTTGGTCTGCTTGTCCTCGGGGGCGGGGGTGGCCGCCGGTGCCTTGGAGCTGAGCGGGCTCAATCCGTTGCCCGACGACGAGCTCGCCGCGGCCGTCGGCGTCGGGGCGGGTCCGGGGGTGGAATTGCGCAGGGACAGCCCGGAGCCGCTGGAGGTGGTGGCGGAATCGGCGGCCCTGTCGGACCCGGCGCCGCAGGCGCCCAGGGCGAGGCCGGAGGCCAGACAGAGGGTGACGGCCAGGGCGCGTGCACTGCGGTGTGAGATGGGGAAGCGTGGAGAAGTCATCATTGCCTCCGGGGAGCGAGTCGGGCACGGCCTGGTAGTGCCATGGGCAACGGCAGTCTAGGGCGAGTGGCTTCACGGCGCAGCCTTTGCGGCGGGGGGAGTGCTCCCCATCTCCGGATGCCCGGGAGCGGTGCGCGGCTCCCGAGCGCACCGCCGGCGCGGGTGTGGCTGCACTCACGGCGATCTGACTTGGCGTCGGGCGGGAGGCCGTGTAAATTACCGATCGCTGCCGGGGCGCAAGCCGCTCTGGTGCACCAATCTCTTGGGGTATGGTGTAATTGGCAACACAGGTGATTCTGGTTCATCCATTCTAGGTTCGAGTCCTGGTACCCCAGCCGAGTACTGATAAGCCGTCCAATCCGCTCATCAATCATGGGGGCGATTGCGGCCTCGGTGCCTCGTACAAATTCCATATCCGAGCCCCGTTCGTCTAGCGGCCCAGGACACCGCCCTCTCACGGCGGCAGCACCGGTTCAAATCCGGTACGGGGTACGAGCCACGGTTCCCATGCGGAGCCTGTTGGCAGGCCCCGTTCGTCTAGCGGCCCAGGACACCGCCCTCTCACGGCGGCAGCACCGGTTCAAATCCGGTACGGGGTACCACCCGCTTCAGGCGTGAATTCGCCCGAGTAGCGTCAGACCCGACCCGCAAGGGTCGGGTTTTCTTGTTTCGGCCAGGCCATTCGCCGTGTGCTCGGGGTGGGCGAGCGCGGCCCGGCCGCGCGAGTGGCTACACTCGCCGCCGTGACCAACTTCCCCAAGCTCAGCGCCCCCGGCCCGCTCCCCGACGGTGCGATGCGCATCGTCCCCCTGGGTGGACTCGGCGAGGTCGGGCGCAATATGACCGTCTTCGAGGTCAATGGCAAGCTGCTCATCGTCGACTGCGGCGTCCTTTTCCCCGAGGAGGACCAGCCCGGCGTCGATCTCATCCTGCCCGACTTCACCTACATCGAGGACCGCCTCGACGACGTCGTCGCAATGGTGCTGACCCACGGCCACGAGGACCACATCGGCGGCGTTCCCTACCTGCTGCGGCTGCGCGAGGACATCCCCCTGGTCGGCTCGGACCTCACCCTCGCCTTCGTGTCCGCCAAGCTCTCCGAGCACCGCATCCATCCGGTGCTGCGGGTGGTTCAGGAGCACGAGCGGGTCGCCTACGGGCCCTTCGACCTCGAGTTCGTCGCGGTCAACCACTCCATCCCGGATGCCATGGCCGCCATGATCCGCACCGGTGCAGGCTCGGTCCTGATCACCGGAGACTTCAAGATCGACTCCCTGCCCATCGACGGGCGCATCACCGACCTGCGCTCCTTCGCCCGCTTCGGCGACGAGGGCGTGGACCTGTTCTGCGTGGACTCCACCAACGCCGAGGTCCCCGGCATGATCGGGCATGAGAACCAGATCGGCCCGGTCCTGGACGGAGTCTTCGCCGAGTCCGACCAGCAGATCATCGTGGCCTCCTTCGCCAGCCACGTTCACCGCGTCCAGCAGGTGCTCGACGCGGCCGCCCTCCACGGACGCCGGGTCGCCCTGATCGGCCGCTCCATGGTCCGCAACATGGGGATCGCCGCCGAACGCGGCTACCTCAACGTCCCCGAGGGCGTACTCATCAACGCCCGCGACCTGACCTCGCTGCCACCGGACGAGCGGGTGCTGATGGTCACCGGTTCCCAGGGCGAGCCGATGGCCGCGCTGTCCCGCATGGCGCACGGCGAGCACCGCTCCGTCACCGTGGAGCCCGGGGACACGGTCATCTTCGCCTCCTCCCTGATCCCCGGCAACGAGAACTCCGTCAACCGGGTCATCAATCAGCTCATGCGCCTGGGCGCGCGCGTGGTCCACCAGGGCAACGCCAAGGTGCACGTGTCCGGCCACGCCTCCTCCGAGGAGCTGCTGCACGTGTACAACATCGTCGGTCCCCGCAACGTCATGCCGATCCACGGTGAGGTCCGCCACCTGGTGGCCAACGGGGCCCTGGCGGTCAAGACCGGGGTGGATCCGGGGCGCGTGATGCTGTGTGAGGACGGCGTCGTTGTCGACCTGCACGAGGGCAGGGCCAGGATCGTCGGCCAGGTTCCCTGCGGCTACGTGTACGTGGACGGCTCCTCGATCGGCGAGATCGATGAGACCGAGCTCAAGGACCGGCGCATCCTCGCCGAGGAGGGCTTCGTCTCGGTCTACGCCGTGGTCGAGACCTCCACCGGCACCATCCTGGCCGGACCGGACATCCAGGCCCGCGGCGTCGCCGAGGACCCCTCCGTGTTCGACGAGATCCTGCCCGATGTCACCAGCGCGCTCGCCGACGCCCTGGACAAGGGCAACGCCGACGCGCACTCCCTCCAACAGGCGATGCGCCGCACCCTGGGGAGATGGATCGGTCGCCGCCTGCGCCGTCGGCCCATGATCGTGCCGGTGGTAATCGAAGCATGAGCGCGCTTCGCAGCACCCTGATCAGCAAGGAGAACGGGCACAAGGCCATGCGCCGGCCCGCCTGCTTCATCTCCACCGGCTCCGTACTGATCGACCTGCCCCTGCACGTCGAGCGCATCCCCGCCCCCGGCGGCGCCGTCACGGCCACCTCCGCCGGACCGACGGTCGGCGGCGGCTACACCGTCGTCTCCGCCGTCGCCCGGCAGGGCCTGCCCGCTGCTCTGGCCGCCACCCTGGGCACCGGGCCGAACTCCGCCCAGGTGCGCGAAACCATGATGCACGACGGCGTGGAGCTGCTGGTGGAGGAGCTGGTCGGCGACATCGGCACCTGCACCACCCTGATCGAGCCCAGTGGGAGGCGCACCTTCATCACCACCGAGGGTGTGGAGGCCGAGCCCCAGCTGGAGGATCTTCAGCGTCTCGAGCTGCAGGCGGGCGACTGGGTCTACGCCACCGGCTACGACCTGGTCCACCGCTCCAGCCGGGATGTGCTCACCTCCTGGCTGTTGGACCTGCCCGACGGCGTCGGGCTCGTCGTCGACCTCGGCCCCGTCCAGCCGGAGATCCCCGACCGGGTGCTGCTGCCCATCCTGCGCCGCACCACCCTGCTGACCGGCAATCACTTCGAAACCACCCAGTTGACCGCCCGGCTGGGCAGCCCCGAGGCCATGCGCCGCGCCTGCCCTGACGGGCTGCTGGTACGCCGCACCGGCGTACACGGCTGCGTCCTGTGGCCCGCCGACGGCGATCGCATCGAGGTGCCCGGCTTCGCCCGCGACGTGGTGGACACCACCGGCGCCGGCGACACCCACACGGGCGTGCTGGTGGTCGGTCTCATGGACGGTCTCGACGTCGTCGCCGCCGCCCGCCGCGCCAACGCCGCCGCCGCGGAGGCCGTCAGCCGGATCGGGCCCGCCCGCGCCCCGCGCCGAGACGAGATAGACGCGTTCCTGCGCGAGTAGCCCGGCGTGGCAGGTCGGCCGCCCCGGCAACGCACAGGTAGCGTTGCGACCACCATGGCCAATCGTCGCACTAAGACCTCGCCGCCCCCCTCCCAGCCCGCCGGCGGGCGCTACCGCCGTACCGGCTGGGCGTTCGTCGTGCTGGCGCTCGCCGTCGTAATCGGACTGCGCGAGTGGTTCGGCATCTCGGGCGCCGCCGGCGGCGTGCTGCACCACATCGCCGCCGGCCCCCTCGGGGTGCTCGGCATCATCGTGCCCGTGCTGCTGGCGGCTGCGGGTGTGGCCATGCTGCGCGCCCGCGCTCTGGGCACCACCCACGTGCGAGTGGGGGTCGGCTGCCTCGGGGCGCTCACCGGCGTGGTCGGCATCATCCACGTCTCCTCCGGCAACCCCGACCTCGATCACGGCATCGCCCCGCTCGAAGAGGCCGGAGGGCTGCTCGGCTGGGTGGTCGGCTACCCGCTGGCCACCCTGTTCAGCGCCATCGGCGCCGTCATCCTGTTCATCCTGCTGATCGCCTTCTCCGCCCTGGTCATCTCCGGGAAGACGGTGGCGGAGATACGCGAGCGCCTGGCGGAGCGGCGCGGCGACGCCCCCGACGATGCCGCGCCCAACCTCGCCACCCGCACCCTCAGCCGCGTGCGCAATGCCGTGTCCGGCCCGGACGACGCCGACGCCGCCCCGACCACCAGGCTTGAGGCCTACGACGGCGACGAGCCCTTCCGCAGCGCCATCGAAACCGACAAGCGCCCCCGCGGCAGCGGTCGCCGCAAGCGCACCAGGCCCCGAGCCGAGGCTGCCCCCGCCAACGACGCCGTCGTGCCCGGCGACGCCGCCACCGGCGTCCTGCCCGACCCGCCGGTCGACGTCCCCCTGGACGATGCCGACGCCGTACCCGCTGTGCCCGCGCGCCCGAGCAAGGCCGCCAAGGGCGGCAAGGGCGGCAAGGGCGGCAGGGCGAACAGGGGCAAGACCGGCCCCGTCCCCCGGTCCGAGCCCGACGCCGTCACCCAGGAGACCCCCGCCGTCGACGACGCGCAGGACTTCGCCGACGCGATCGCCCTGGGGCAGATGCAGCTGCCGGACGGCTCCACCTACCGCCTGCCGGAGGACTCCCTGCTTGAGCCCGGTCACGGCCACGCCACCCGCACCGAGGCCAACGACGCCATCGTCAACCGGCTCCAGGACGTGTTCACCGAGTTCGGCGTGGACGCCACCGTGACCGGCTACACGCGCGGCCCCCAGGTCACCCGCTACGAGGTCCACCTGGGCAGGGGCGTGAACGTCTCGCGGGTGACCAGCCAGGCGAAGAACATCGCCTACGCGGTCGGCTCGGACGAGATCCGCCTGCTCACCCCGATTCCCGGCAAGAGCGCCATCGGTGTGGAGATCCCCAACTCCGACCGGGAGATGGTCAAGCTCGGCGACGTGCTGCGCTCCCAGGCCGCCAAGAAGCAGACGCACCCGCTGGTGGTGGGCCTGGGCAAGGACGTCGAGGGCGACTACGTGGTCACCAACCTGGCCAAGACCCCCCACCTGCTGGTGGCCGGGCAGACCGGCTCCGGAAAGTCCTCCTTCGTCAACTCCATGATCACCTCGATCATGATGCGGGCCACCCCCGAGGAGGTCCGCATGGTGCTGGTGGACCCCAAGCGTGTGGAGCTGACCATCTACGAGGGCATCCCGCACCTGATCACCCCCATCATCACCTCCCCGAAGAAGGCCGCCGAGGCCCTGGAGTGGGTGGTGCGGGAGATGGACGCCCGCTACGACGACCTGGCCTCCTTCGGCTTCAAGCACATCGACGACTTCAACAAGGCGGTCCGTGCCGGCGAGGTGCAGCCCCTGCCCGGGTCCCAGCGCGTGATCGCCCCCTACCCCTACCTGCTGGTGGTGGTTGATGAGCTGGCCGACCTGATGATGACGGCGCCCAAGGACGTCGAGGCCTCCATCCAGCGCATCACCCAGCTCGCCCGCGCCGCCGGCATCCACCTGGTGCTGGCCACCCAGCGGCCGGTCGCCCAGGTGGTCACCGGGTTGATCAAGTCCAACGTGCCCTCCCGCCTGGCCTTCGCCACCGCCTCCCAGCTCGACTCGCGCGTCATCCTGGACCAGAACGGCGCCGAGACCCTCACCGGCCAGGGCGACGCCCTCTACCTCGGGCCCGGGGCCTCCGCCCCCGTGCGCGTGCAGGGCTCCTGGGTCACCGAGTCGGAGATCCGTGCCGTCGTGGACCACGTCAAGGGGCAGCTGCAGCCCGACTACCGCGAGGACGTGATCGTCCCCGAGGTCAAGAAGCAGATCGATGAGGAGATCGGCGACGACATGGACCTGCTGCTGCAGGCCGCCGAGCTGATCATCACCAGCCAGTTCGGCTCCACCTCCATGCTTCAGCGCAAGCTGCGGGTCGGCTTCGCCAAGGCGGGAAGGCTGATGGACCTGCTGGAGACGCGCGAGGTCGTGGGCCCATCCGAGGGCTCCAAGGCCCGCGAGGTTCTGGTCCAGCCCGAGCAGCTGGAGGAGACCCTCGCCTGGATCAAGGGGGAGGGATCCGCCCCCGGCGGCGACGAGGCTCCCGAGGACGTCCCGGAGGCAGCTGCCACACCCGACGCCGCCACGGCGACGCTCCCGGCGGACCGTTACGGGGCCGACCCGCTCGAGGCCGACCGCGGTATCGGCGAGTCGGAGTCCTGGGACGACCTGGCGGCCGAGGAGGACTCCGAGGACGCCTGGAGCCTCACCGGCCGCGGCGCCTCCTGGTGAGATCCGTGCGTGTCGCAGCCGGGCGGTGCGCGCATTGATGTGCGGCGGCCTCAGGACCGCGGCAGGGGCACCGGCGGCTCGCCGCTGGGCACCGGGATCGTGTCGGAGTAGGTCTCATTGTTGACGGTGTCCATGACGGCCCGCCAGCGCCGGTCTATCTCCTCGGCGCTGAGCGTGCAGCCCGCATCGATCTCGCCCCGCTGGGCCGCCGCCAGGTCGACGAGCCGGTGTCCCCCGAGGTTGTCCACGGTGAAGGGATGCCAGTTGAGTGCCTCGACGCGGGCCTCCTGGGTGCCGTCGGCGTCGGTGGAGACGACCACATCCGCCCATACGAACAGGCCCACGCCGGCCAGGACGGTGCCCTGGGCCTCGGACTGGTTGGACAAGTAGTTTCCGGCTGAGTAGGACACCCACATGCCCTTGCCGCCGGGGCCGCCCGGGAGGAGCTCATTGGTCTGCGGCACATGAGGGTGGGCGCCGAAGAGCAGGTCCACCTCCCCGGTGGCGGCAACGGCCCGGGCGTACTCGGTCTGCGCGGTCACCGGCTCGAGCAGGTACTCCTCGCCGATCTGCGTATGGAGGACGACGACGGCGGCGCCCTGCCGGCGTGCCGCCCTCGCCCGGGCGGCGACGGCGTCGACGTCATTGAGGTCCACCGCCCAGGCGGGATCCGCGGTGAAGCCGTTGAGTCCGTAAGTCGTCGAGAGCTCGGCGACCGTGATCGTCACCCCGTTTCGGGCGATCTTGTAGAGCTGGTAGCCGGTGGCGGCCTCCGCCTCCGTCCGGTTGGTGCCGACGTAGCCCATGCCGTTGTCCTCAAGCGTGTCTGCCGTCGTCACAACCCCGGCGAAGCCCTGATCCCAGGCGTGGTTCGAGGCGGTGGCACAGCCGTCCCAGCCGGAGGCCGATAGTGCTGAGACCACTGTCGGCAGGGTGGCGAACACCGGGTAGCCGGAAGCGACGCCGGTGGGGGAGACCGGCACCTCCATGCCGCACAGGGCCAGGTCCACGCCGGCTGACCAAGGGGTGGCGGCGGCGACGAGCGGGGCGATGTCGCCCTGCCCTCCGGTCGTGTCCGCTATGACCGGCATGTGGGTGAGGACGTCACCGGCATAGCCGATGGTCAGGTGGATGTCCGGTGGTCGCGTAGGGCTCGGCGCCGTCGAGGTCGAGGAGAGGCCCGGTGTCCATGTGCTCGGCTGAGATGGCGACGAGGTAGGTCCGTGGAGCAACTGGAGCGACTGCGTCAGTGCCACTGCGAGCCCGGCGATGGCGAGGACGACCGGGAGCGGGCGCACAGCCGGTCGTCTGGCCGTACGTTCACGACGTCGTGACACATGCATGATTCTACGCGTGCACCTGCCGGCGTACCGACTGCATGAGCGGCCCCGGGCGAACTAAGCTGACTGTGATGAACACGAAGACTCCCATTCCGCCGGAGCGAAGTGCTCCGCTGCTCAACGTCGCCAACGCGCTCACTGTGCTGCGGCTGATCCTGGTCCCCGTCTTCGTCTGGCTCATGCTTCAGCCCGGAGATCCGATTCGGCTGGTGGCGACGGCGGTGTTCATCGTGGCGGCCATCACCGACCGCCTGGACGGCCAGCTGGCTCGCTCTCGGAACCTGATCACCAGCTTCGGGAAGATCGCCGACCCCATCGCCGACAAGGCGCTGACCCTGTCCGCCTTCATCCTGCTTTCCGTGGACGGGCGCCTGTGGTGGTGGGTGACGATCGTCATTATCGCACGCGAGCTGGGCATCACACTGCTGCGCTTCATCATGCTGCGCCGCGCCGTCATGGCGGCCTCCCGCGGCGGCAAGCTCAAGACCACCCTGCAGATGATCGGAATCATCGGCCTGCTCACCCCCTGGGCGCTGTTCCTGCCGGATGCGCTCGCCACCGTGCTGACCGCCCTCGCCTACGCCGCGATCGGCGCCGCGCTGGTGGTCACCGTTGTCACCGGGGTGGACTACGTGCTCCAGGCCCGGCGCATCGCCCGCGCGGAGGAGGCCGCATGACGTCGGCATCCCCGGCCTCCGGCCCGGCTCCCCGGGAGGCGGCTCCGGAGGGAGGGCGTGAGACCCTCGTGGAGGCGGCCCGC
The DNA here is from genome assembly GCF_900103885.1 of Actinomyces ruminicola. GTDB lineage: Bacteria > Actinomycetota > Actinomycetes > Actinomycetales > Actinomycetaceae > Actinomyces > Actinomyces ruminicola. The sequence goes on along the minus strand of NZ_FNIM01000001.1, from coordinate 236,850 downwards.
TTCCTGCTGGCCAAGGCGGAGGAACGCGGTCTGACCCTGGCCGTCGCCGAGTCGCTCACCGGTGGTGAGGTCACCTCCACGCTGGTAAGCGTGCCCGGGGCGTCCGCCGTCGTCGTCGGCGGGGTCGTCGCCTACGCCACTCGGATCAAGGCGGAGGTCCTCGGCGTCGATCCGGAGCGCCTGGCCCTGACCGGTCCGGTGGACGGCGAGGTCGCCGAGCAGATGGCGGCCGGCGTGAGTCGGCTCATGGGGGCGGATCTCGGCCTGGCCACCACCGGGGTGGCCGGGCCCGGCGCTGCCGACGGACACCCGGCCGGCACCGTGCATGTGGCTGTCGCCTCACCCTGGGGCGCTTTATCCCGTGAGCTGCGCCTGTCCGGCGATCGGGAGGCGGTTCGCGACGGCGCCACCACGGCGGTGCTGGCACTGGCCGGCGCCTTGCTCGAGACGGCCCCGGATCGCGGCGCCGAGGCCGCGTCGGGGCCAGACTGACCCGGGCGGCCGAGTCGAGCCGGCGACGAACCACCGACCCGGATCACCTGGATAACACTGACGCGGCCTCCAGGTTCCTCCCAGATTCCTCGGAGAGGATCTAGACATCGCCACCGGGGGAGGACCCGCCGGAGGCGGGAATGAAACCGCCACATGAATGGTTGTGCCCCACGATGAACAACGTGACTCACCCCCGCACCAACCGCCCTGCGCGTCCGGTTGGCCGCGCACCGATGCGGCAAGCCTCCGCGGCGGGGCACGGCGCCGTCGTGGACAACACGACGAACAAGCATGACAACATCCTTCTGCGCCGCGAGATCGGCGAGGTGCTTCGCTCGGTGCGCCAGCACCAGGGCCGTACCCTGCGCGAGGTCTCCAGTCAGGCCCGCGTCTCCCTCGGCTACCTCTCCGAGGTGGAACGCGGTCAGAAGGAGGCCTCCTCCGAGCTGCTGGCCTCGATCTGCCAGGCCCTCGACGCTCCCCTTTCCGCGGTGCTGCGCGAGGTCTCCGACCGCATCGCCGTCGCCGAGGGCGTGGCCGTGCCCGACACCGTTCCCGACGAGCTCGTCCGCCAGCAGGGCATGACGCTGCGCTGAGGCGGCTCAAGGGGTCATAACCACCTGTGCCCGGTCGTGGCCGCTGCGGCGGTCAGCGGCCGGGCACAGCTGCGTGCGGACCCGGTGATGCGCCATACTGCCGACGGCGATCCGCACGGGCGGACGGGTGGTCCGCGCCCGGTCCGGAACCAGTGCGTGATCCGCCTCGGCAAGCGCCGGGTTCCAACAGTCCATACGCATCTGAGCGAAGGCAGGCATGAAGCACTCCGAGTTCTGGCGCGCCGTCGACGCCGTGTTCGGCTCCGCCTATGGGCGCTCGCTGGCCCAGGACCTGGTCCTGACCGGCATCGGGCGCACCAGCGTCGAGGCCCTCGAGACGGGTGTCCCGCCGCGTGACGTCTGGCACGCCCTGTGCGACGACACCGAAAGGACCGAGGCGGAACGCTGGGTGTTCCGCGATGACCCGCGCCGCCGCGACACGCGGTGAGCGCCTCCGGTATTCGAACAGTTGTTCGCCTACTGTTGTCCACAGGCGACGTTCACGCGCCCCGCCTCCACAGGGACGGCGGAGGGCGGGTGATTCATGTCAGTGGTCCGGCATAACGTCGTTCACAAGCCCCGGAGAGGGGCCGCGTAACCAGGACCAGCCGTATCCGCCGCGGCGGCGAGCCGCACGAGAACAGAGGAATACCAATGCCCGCTGCAACCCAGACGCAGGACCGCTCCAAGGCCCTGGCCACCGCCCTCGCCCAGATCGACAAGTCCTTCGGCAAGGGCTCCGTAATGCGCCTCGGCGACGACACCCGGCCGCCCGTGGCCGTGATCCCCACCGGGTCCGTCGCACTCGACGTCGCCCTGGGCATTGGGGGCCTGCCCCGCGGCCGCGTCGTCGAGATCTACGGCCCGGAGTCCTCCGGCAAGACCACGGTGGCGCTGCACGCCGTCGCCAACGCCCAGAAGGCCGGCGGCAATGCCGCCTTCATCGACGCCGAGCACGCCCTGGACCCGGTCTACGCCAAGGCCCTCGGCGTAGACACCGACAACCTGCTGGTCTCCCAGCCGGACACGGGCGAGCAGGCCCTGGAGATCGCGGACATGCTCATCCGCTCCGGCGGGCTGGACATCATCGTCATCGACTCCGTCGCCGCCCTCGTGCCCAAGGCCGAGATCGAGGGGGAGATGGGCGATTCTCACGTGGGTCTGCAGGCGCGGCTGATGAGCCAGGCGCTGCGCAAGATCACCGGCGCCCTGTCCGCCACCGGCACCACCGCCATCTTCATCAACCAGCTGCGGGAGAAGATCGGCGTCTTCTTCGGCAACCCCGAGACCACCACCGGTGGCAAGGCCCTGAAGTTCTACGCCTCCGTGCGCATCGACGTACGCCGCATCCAGACCCTCAAGGACGGCGACCAGCCCGTCGGCAACCGCACCCGCGCCAAGGTCGTCAAGAACAAGATGGCGCCGCCCTTCAAGCAGGCCGAGTTCGACATCCTCTACGGCCAGGGCATCTCCCGCGAGGGCGGGCTCCTCGACCTGGGTGTGGAGAACGGCATTGTGCGCAAGTCCGGCGCCTGGTTCACCTACGGCACCGACCAGCTCGGCCAGGGCAAGGAGAACGCCCGCACCTTCCTCAAGGACAACCCCGAGCTCGCCGAGGAGATCGAGTACAAGATCCTCGCCGCCCTCGGCATCGGTGAGCCCGGACGCCAGGCCCGGGAGGCTGCGGAGCAGGAGGCGGCGGAAAGGGCGGCCGCTCAGGCCGCGGCGAAGGAGGGGACGTCCTCCACCGGGAAGGGCGCCGCGGCTTCGGCCTCCAAGCCCGGCGGGCGTAAGAAGAAGGCGTCCGCGGCGGACGAGGCCGATGCCATGTTCGGTGAGGACGCCGGCGGCTTCTGATGCCCTGGCTGACTCCCGACGCTCACACCGAGCAGGTCGAGGCGGCGCGCGACGTCGTCCTGCGCCGCCTCGACCGCAGTGCCGCTCCACGTGCGGCACTGGCCCAGCTGCTGGAGCGCAAGCAGACCGATCCCGCCGTCGCCCAGGAGGTCCTGGATCGCCTCGAGGCGGCCGGGGTGATCGACGACGCCGCCTACGCCGCCCGCCTGGCGCGCACCCGCTTCGCGGAGAAGGGCGCCGCCCGGCGCGCCATCGCGGACGAGCTGCGCCGCAAGGGGGTGGGGGAGGGGCACATCCGCACGGCCCTGGAGCAGATCGACGGTGAGGACGAGGCCGCGGCCGCCCTCGCCCTGGCCCGCAAGCGCCTGGCCGCCAGCCGCGGCCTGGAGCCGGCCGTGCGCCGCCGCCGCGCCCTGGCGGCGCTGGGCCGCAAGGGCTACTCGGCGGACGTTGCTGCCGACGCCGTCGAGCGGGCACTGGCGGAGGAGTAGCTCCGGCGTTTCCCCGCCGACGACGCACGTAGGCTGCGGCCCTGCCCGGTACCGACCGGGGCGCCTAGGTCCGGTTGTGTTGGAGCTTGGGCGGGGGTGCGCGGCCGGGTGTCTGTGCGCGTGGCCGTTGAGCCTGCCGGTTGGACCCCTGTGCCCCCGTTGGACCGCCGTAGCCGCCGGTTACAGCTGTCCATCGGGGCGTGAGCGGTCCATCGGGGCGTGAACGGTCCAACGGGGCGTAAGCGGTCCAACGGTGAGCGTGCTCCCGAAGGAGACTCTGCGTCCTCCACGGGCACACGCAGCCCACTCAAACTCAGGCCCGCAGCCACCAGCTGCGACCAACTCGCCATCCGCAACCAGACCACCACCCACAGCACCAGCACCGCCCCACCACCACGAACGACTCACGCAACACGACCTACCCCCTGGCGCCTAGCCCTGCCCGGCGGTGCTCGGCGGTCGACGTCACTGCTGCGCCGGCAGCAGATCGCGGTAGTCGTAGACGTCTACGAACGTGCTGTCGGAGCCGTCCACGATGCTGACGATGTGGTCCGCGTGCACCTCAACCGGGCCGAGGCTGTCCAGCTCCACCGCCTCTGAGCGGTCCGCCGGGACCAGCCATGTGCCGCGCACCTGCGCGTTGGACAGAGCTGATGTGAGCAGCAGGGCGCCGTCGGAGAACTCCCCGGCGATCTTGGCGTCCGGGGTGGGGGCGATATCTGCCAGGCACTCCACCGACTGGTCGGCGAGTGATACACGGGCGAGGCCCGTGTACAGGGCCGTGTCGGAGATTGTCGGGTACAGGTGGTTGTTGCCCAGCTCGCAGGCACTGGTGTCCACCGTGGTGACGCCTCCGGTCCCATCCACGAGCCACAGGTCCTCGTTGTGCTTCAGCCCCAGGTGTGTGGGGCCGGGGATGTACCGGATGGCGTCACTGTCGGCGGTCAGCAGCTCGGTGGAGCCGAGCTGCACGATGTTGTTGCTGTCGTCATTCTTGTCGACGAGCGTGAACAAAGGCACGCTGTTCCACTGGGATACGCCGCTCAATTGGAAATCGCCCTCAGCCGAGATCAGTTCGCCCCAGGCCGAGCCGCCCAAGGTGAGGTCGGCGTCGACATGCAGCACGCCGGAGGTCGTCGACTCGTCCTCCATGACGATGGCGCCCACGAAGTCCTCATTCGTGCGCACAGACGCCCCCGCAAGATCGAAGGCGCTGACCATCAGATCCTCAGAGACGGCCCTACCGGTCTCCACGTCCAGCCAGGTGACCTGATTCGCCATGGCGTCGGTGTTCCTCAGGATGATGGCGCCGTCCTCACTCGGCGCGTCCGGGCCGGAGAACCACACCGAGACGACGCCGATCGCCGGGTCCAGGCTCAACTGTGCCTGCATGTCGGCGGCGCCATCGGGTACCGGAACCGTGGCCGACCAAGCCTCGGTGCCGTCCCACAGGGCGCGGCGGACCGTCAAGTCCGCGGATTCGTCAACACGCGGCTGGATGAAGGTGACGCCGAGCTCGTCGGTGCGCACCGTGCCCGCCTCGGCCTTGATGCTGAGGGTGGTGGCGGTCAGGCCGATCGCCCCGTAATTCGAGTTGCCCACCAGGGGGGTCTGCGTGCCGTAGGTGGAACGACTCGGCGACGCGGCGGCGGAGGCCTCGGCGTCCGTCCCTGTGGGGGAGGAGCAGGCGGTTGCGGCGGCCAGGGTGGCGGCGGTGAGCAGCACAGCCGTGCGGCGGGGGAGGGTACGAAACAGCATTTCTTTATAACCTTGGGTCAAGGAATGGGACAAAGACCAGTCTAGGTGGGAGCGCGCCTGTCGTGGCAAGGCCTGCACACGGGCCCCGGTGCAGGTGCGGTGGCTGGCGCTGCGGCTTCTCGCTGGCGTCGGCTGCGGCGTGCCGGCGCGGGGATGTGAGGCGAATCATGGGAGGTGGCGCAGGCGCCGCTTCCCTCTTACGTAAGGCAACCCTTACATTTCTCCTATGAGACGTCCTGTCGCCATCGCACTGGGCACCGTGGGCCTCGCCGCTGCTGGCGCCGCGCTCGCCCTTTCCGCCCGTCCGGCCCGCCCGCACGTGCCCGCCGTCGCCGTCGGCCCCGACCGCCACCGGCCGCCGCGCGTGGTCATAGCCGGGGGCGGCTACGTCGGCTTCACCACTGCCAGGGAGCTGCGGAGGCGGCTGAACACCGACGAGGTGGAGATCGCCGTCGTCGACCCGCGGCCGTACATGACCTACCAGCCATTCCTCCCGGAGGTGGCCGCCGGCTCCATCCAGCCCCGGCACGTCGTGGCCCCACACCGGCGCAGCCTGGACGGCATCACCATCATCACCGGCTCGGTCGCCGGCATCGATCACGCCGGCCGCACCATCACCATCACGCCCCCGGTGCCCGAGTCCACGCTAGTGGCCCCCGAGCCGTACCCGCTCGCCTATGACCAGCTGGTGCTGGCCCTCGGCGCCGAGGCCCGTACCCTGCCCATCCCCGGGCTGGCCGAGCAGGCCCTCGGCTTCAAGCAGGTGGAGGAGGCCCTTGCCCTGCGCAACCGGGTGCTCTCCCGCATCGAGGACGCCGCCTCCACCTGGGACCACGCCCGACGCCGCCGCCTGCTCACCTTCGTGTTCGTGGGCGGCGGATTCGCCGGCGTCGAGGCGATCGCCGAGCTGGAGGACATGGCGCGTGCCGCCGTCGCCAAGATCCCCAGCATCGAGCAGGAGGACGTGCACTTCGTGCTGGTGGAGGGCACCCGGCGCATCCTGCCGGAGCTCACCGAGGAGCTGTCCGGCTACGGCCTCCAGCAGCTGCGCGAGCGTGACATCGACGTGCGCCTGTCCACCTTCCTGAACTCCTGCGTGGACGGGCACGTGGTCCTGTCCGACGGCAGCGAGTTCGACGCCGACACCATCGTGTGGACCGCCGGGGTCAAGGCCGCGCCGGTGCTGGCCGACTCCGACCTGCCGATTGATGCTCGCGGCCGCGTCACCGCCCGGCCCACGCTGCAGGTGGCTCGTGACGGCGTCGTCGTGGACGGCGCCTGGGCCGCCGGAGACTGCGCCGCCGTACCGGACCTGACCAGTGCCGACCCGGAGGCCACCTGCGCCCCCACCGCGCAGCACGCCGTTCGGCAGGCGAAGGTACTGGCCGGCAACCTGGTTGCGGCGCTGACGGCGGAGTCCGGCGAGAGCCCGCAGCTGTCCTCCTACCGGCACGAGAACCTCGGCACGGTCGCCTCCCTGGGAATCGGCAAGGGAGTGGCCCGCATTATGGGCCACAACCTGCGCGGATTCATGGCGTGGACCGCGCATCGCGGCTATCACGTCTACGCCATGCCGACCCTGAACCGGAAGGTGCGCATCATGATGGACTGGTTCGCCGCCGTCGTCTTCCGCCGCGACCTGGCCAGCTTCGGCTCGGTGGCCGCACCGGGAGCGGCATTCGCCGCCGCCGCGGAGCACGATGCCCGCCTCGCCCAGCGACGTCGCTGAGCCGTCCGCCGCACCGGAATGGGCGGCCGGGTGCCCGCCGTGCGCCCCAGGTCCACAGCCCGGACGTCGATCCGGGTGCCCGACGGGCCTACACTGCCCGCGATGACTACGACCGCCACGCCTACCAGCATCGCATCCCCGAACGAGCGGACACGGGGCGCGGGCCTGCCCCGCACCTACCACGTGCGCACCCTTGGCTGCCAGATGAACGTCCACGACTCCGAGCACATGGCCGGCCTGCTGGAGCAGGCAGGCTACCGCCGCGCCGAGGACGTTCCCGAGGTCGCGGCGCGCGCCACGGCCGCCGGCGACGGCGGTGCGGATGTCGTCATCATCAACACCTGCTCCGTGCGGGAGAACGCCGCTACGCGCCTGTTCGGCAACCTCGGCCAGCTCGCCGCCGTCAAGCGGGAGCGCCCGGGCATGCAGATCGCCGTGGCCGGCTGCCTGGCCCAGCAGATGGGGGAGGGGATCGTCGAGCGGGCCCCGTGGGTCGACGTCGTCTTCGGCACCCACAACATCGACGTGCTGCCCGCACTGCTGGACCGCTCCCGCCACAACCGGGAAGCTGCCGTGGAGATCGAGGAGTCCCTGAAGGTCTTCCCCTCCACGCTGCCCACTCGGCGCGAGTCCCCCTACGCCGCCTGGGTGTCCATCGCGGTGGGCTGCAACAACACCTGTACCTTCTGCATCGTGCCCTCCCTGCGCGGCAAGCAGCGCGACCGGCGCCCCGGTGACATCCTGGCCGAGATCCAGGCCGTGGCTGCCCAGGGTGCCATTGAGGTCACCCTGCTCGGGCAGAACGTCAACTCCTACGGTGTCGGCTTCGGCGAGCGCGGCGCCTTCGCCGGCCTGCTGCGCGCCGCCGGGAGGGTGGAGGGTATCGAGCGGGTGCGCTTCACCAGCCCCCACCCGGCGGCCTTCACCGACGACGTCATTGACGCCATGGCCGAGACGCCCGCAGTCATGCCCAGCCTGCACATGCCGCTGCAGTCCGGGGCGGACCGGGTCCTGCGGGCCATGCGGCGCTCCTACCGCACCAAGCGGTTCTTGAGCATTCTCGAGCGCGTGCGCGACCGGATGCCGCAGGCCGCGATCACCACCGACCTGATCGTCGGCTTCCCCGGGGAGACCGAGGCGGACTTCCAGGCCACCCTTGACGTAGTCGAGCAGGCCCGCTTCGCCTCCGCCTTCACCTTCGAGTTCTCCCCGCGCCCGGGCACCCCGGCTGCGGGCATGCCCGACCAGGTGCCCGCGGAGGTGGTCAAGGAGCGCTACGCCCGGCTGGATGAGCTCGTCCGCCGTATCACCCAGGAGGAGAACGAGCGCCAGGAGGGACGCGTCGTCGAGATCCTCGTGGCCGAGGGCGAGGGGCGCCGCGACCAGGCCACGGCGCGCATCTCCGGGCGCGCCGATGACAACCGCCTGGTGCATGCCGCCCTGCCCGTGGGACTGGCGGCGGATGACTACGCCGCCGGGGCTCCGCGGCCCGGGGACATGCTCACCGTACGCGTTACGCACGGCGCCCCCCACAACCTCATTGCCGACTCTGCCCGCTGCGGTGCCGGAGCTGGCGGGACGCTTGCGGATGGTGCGGGGCTAAGCGCCGGGGACCGCATCTGGCTGGACGACGGCCCCGCCCTGTTCGAGGTGCGGCGCACCCGGGCCGGGGACGCCTGGGAGCGGCGGCGCCGCGAGGCCCGCGCGGAGCTCGAGCCGGACGCGGCGCCCGTGGCCATCGGCATGCCGACGATCCGTCCCGGGGCGCACGGGACGCGCTAGGCCGCCTGCGCCGCTTCACGACCAGGAATGGTGATGCCTTGAGAGCGCGCACCGTGCGCGGCTTGAGTTGATGGGCGGGCCTGCGGGAGTTGACGCGCTCGCGGTGTACTGACACACTGAGTGTATTGATACACCGAGTAGGAGGTCGAGATGTCGGCATTCGTCATATGGGTGCTCGTCGCCGCCGTCGTATTCCAGCTGCCCGCCGCGAGCGCGCTCCGGGACGGCCCCGGCTCTGGCCGGGATCAACGCACCGAGGACTACCTAGCCGGACAGGGGCTCGCGCTGCCGCCCGACCTTCGGCAGCAGGTGCTCTCGCGCCTGCGTCTGCGGTCGCGTGCCGCCATCGCCTGGGGCTGGGGCGGCTGGGCGGCGGGCGTCGCGATGGCCGTGGCGGCGCAGGCGGTCGGTGCCGCCCACGTCGTGCCGCTGATCACGCTCCTGGCGACTGCGCTTGGACATGCGACCGGCGCGATCGTCGGCCTTATGCGGGAGGTGGCCGATCCCCTCCCCACCGCACCCCGGGTGGCGCGCGCCCGGGCCACGACCTGGAGGGAGTACTGCGATCGCTGGGACCGTCGTGCGGCGCTCCTGTCGGTCCTGGCCACCGCCATCGCCTGCATCGCCGCCCTGGGGGTGTGGGCGCTGACCCCGCTGCGCCCGGACGGCGGGTGGCTGGTGCCCGCGGCAGTCATCGCCGCAGGGGTGTGCGTGGGCGTGGCGGAGATCCTCTGCCTGCGGCTCGCAGTGGTCCTGGCCGATCGTCCCCAGCGAGCCCACAGCGACCTCGAGCTAGCCTGGGATGATGCACTGCGCTCGGGCGCCGTCAGGGGAGTGCTTGACGTGGTCGTCGGCACCGGTCTCCTGGCGACCCTGGTTGTCCTCGGGACCTCCGCCACCTGGCTGATCGCCCCGGAGGTGCGCGCCCGGGGGATGGAGCTGACCGCGCTCCTGGGGCTTGCCGCCCTGCTCGTGGGGCTCGTGTGCTGGGCGGTGATCCTCGTGCCGTGGCGGCGTGGGCGGCGAGTGCGCAACCCCTCCCTGGGGCTGTGGCGCGACCATGACCTCTCGGCGTCGGCGCAGGGGGGCCGGGCGTGCTGACCGTCGACGCCTCCGATCAGACGCCCCCCTTCGAGCAGATCCGGGACCAGTTGAGGGCGCAGATCGTTGCGGGGGACCTCGACGTCGGGGCGAGACTGCCCTCGGTACGTCGGCTCGCGGCGGACCTCGGGGTCGCTCCGGGGACCGTCGCCCGAGCCTACCGAGAGCTCGAGCAGGCCGGCCTGGTCCGCACCAACCGGCGCACCGGCACGATCGTCGCACCGCTCGCGCCCGCGGGCGGGCGCAGCGCCGCTGAGCTGGCGGCCTACTGCGTCACCGGTATGCGTGGACTCGGGCTCACTGACGAGCAGATCGTGGCAGCTGTGCAGGACTGCCTGCTGCACGATCCTCGGCCATCGGCGGACCTGGGGACGTAACTTCGACCGACGTCTCCTTCGCGGGCCACGCCTCGACCGGCACCTCCAAGGCCTCGGCCGTCTTCAACGACACCGTCGACGCCATTGCCGCGCAGGCCGCCGACGCCGCCACCGCTGCCTGACTGCTTGGGTGGGTGGGGAAGGACGGTGCTCAGCTCATCGTCAGCAAAGGCGCGTGGGAAACACTCGACTCGCCGGTTAGGCTGGAGGCATGCCGCAGCCCGGACCCGCAAGCGCCGCCGACGCTCCCGCCACCCCGGCGCCCGTCGACGTGGATCGCGTCATGGACTGCGTGCGCCGCCTGGGCCTGCGCTTCTTCCTCGACGACGAGGGCGATATCGGCATCCCCTGGCGTTACGTCACCGTTCACGCCATCTTCCAGGGCGACCGCGCCCTGCAGCTGCGCGGTGTTTGGCACCGCATTGCCGACACCGAGCACTTGGCCGAGTTGCGCCGGTTGGTGGAGGACTGGAACGCCACCCGCATCGGCCCCAAGGCCTACCTGACCATTGCCGACGGCGGAGTGGTGCGCCTGCACGGCGAGGTCACCTACCCGCTTGCCGCCGGCATGACCGATGCGCAGCTGGAGGACTTCATCTTCACCGGCTGCCGGCTGATCGTCGCCCTCATGCGGGAGGCGGAGAACGTGTTCCCCGACCCGATTCGCGGAAGGCTGGAACCGTGAGCCGCCGTCCGGGCCGGCGGTGGACGGACTTCATCGCCCGGCTGTTCGCCAAGTCCTGGGACCAGCGCGTCCCGGCCGGGCAAGACAGCTCAGCCGACGGCCGGCACGGCTCGCGGCAAGCCGGTCGTAGGCTGCGGCGGCCGCGGCCGGTGGAGCTGTCCGATTTCGACATCGACTATCCCGAGCGATCCATGACCGCCTCAACTGCGGCGGACTCGGGTGCACGGGACACCGCCCGCCGCGCCGCAACGGCCCGCCCCGACGGCGAGACAACGGCCCCACTGACGCTGGAGCGGATTGAGGCCATGCTGACCGGTCCCATGGGCTACGGGGTGCGCCGCCACCGCGAGGAGGAGCACGTCTGCCTGCTGGGCACCTGGGACGGCTTCCCCTTTGTCATCGAGATCCCCGAGGGGCACGCGGACTGGCTGCTCGTCTCCGGCGACTGGGACAAGCCGGCCGCGGTGGGGGATCGTGACGAGTTGGCCGCATCCGTCAACGACTGGAACCGTGACAAGTACTTCCCGACCGTAGCCCTGGTGGACACCCCGGCCGGCCCACTGGTGCGTGCCACTTACCTGGTGGGGATGCAGCCGGGCATCACCGATGCACAGCTGCGCCTGCACCTGGATACCGCCCTGTCGGCCTGTACCCAGGCGCTCAGCCAGGTCCGACCCCTGCTGCCCGACCTGTGAGCGCGCAGCATCGGGTCCCGGACCCCAGCCTCCGGGAAGACCTGCCGCGGGCGCAGACGGAGCCACTCGGGCCGCCCGCCGACGACCTCCCCCACCCGCCGGTACAAGTGGCCGTAGTGGGGCCCACCGCCACCGGCAAGTCCGCGCTCGCCCTGGACCTGGCCGACGCGCTGGGCGGCCGTGCCGAGATGGTCAACGCGGATGCCTTCCAGCTCTACCGCGGCATGGACATCGGCACCGCCAAACTGACCGCCGCCGAGCGGCGCGGCTACCCCCACCACCAGCTCGACGTGCTGGATGTGCGGCAAGAGGCCAACGTCGCCTCCTACCAGACCCACGCCCGCGCCGACCTGCGGTCCATCACCGCCCGTGGCAACCGGCCCGTCATCGTGGGCGGCTCCGGCCTGTACGTGCGTGCCGTAACCGACGCCCTCGACTTCCCCGGCACCGACCCCGACGTGCGGGCCGCCCTGGAGGACCGCGCCCGCCGTGAGGGTGCCGCAGCGCTGTGGCAGGAACTGCAGCGGGTAGACCCGGTCGCGGCCGAGCGCATCGAGCCTGCGAACACTCGCCGCATTGTGCGGGCACTGGAGGTGGTGCGGCTCACCGGTCGGCCCTTCTCCGCCTCCCTGCCCCGCTACGCGGACCTGGTCCCCACCGTCCACCTGGCGCTGCGCTGGGACCGTGCCGTCCTGGACGCCCGCATTGACGCCCGCGCGGAGGCCATGTTCGCCTCCGGGCTGCTGGAGGAGACCGAATCGCTGCTGGCGGCCGGACTGCGGGAGGGGCCTACCGCCCCGCGTGCCATCGGCTATGCCCAGGCCATCGCCGTCCTCGAGGGACGTATGTCCATGTCGGAGGCTGTTTCCGCCACCGCCGCCGCCACCCGCAAGCTCGCCTCCCGGCAGATCAAGTGGTTCCGCCGCGATCCGCGCGTCCACTGGCTGGACGTCACCGCCGCCGCTGGCACCTGGGCCCCCGGGGAGCGCGAGCGCGTGGTCGCCCAGGCGGCACGGCTCGTGCGAGCGGCCGATCAGGATGGCCCGGCCGGACGGCGACAGTCCCGGCAAAGCGATTAGGCGGTTCAGGCGATTTGGGCAATATGGTGTGCCCATGACCATTGCCCCCGGCCTGTCGGGCCGTGCGCTCATCAAGGGCTACGCGACCGGCAACGACCTGCTCCTGCTCGTCGACCCCGAGTGTGAGGTCGCCGTCTCCGCCCCCGACGTGGCCGCCGTCTGCGACCGGCACACCGGTCTGGGGGCCGACGGACTGGTGCGGGTGGTGCGCACCGCGGCCCTGCCCGGCACCGAGGCCTTCCGCGCCGCCGTCCCCGAGGCGGAATGGTTCCTGGATTACTACTCGGCCGCCGGCACCCCGGCCGCCGGCACTGCGGCGGCCTACGGCGACGCCTGCCGCCTGCTGGCGGCCGTCCTGGACGCCGAGGGGCTGATGCCCCTGGCCGACGGCGACTCGGTCACTGTCGGCACCCGCGGCGGCGCCCGCACCATCACCCGCCTCGGCCCGCTGTGGGCCGTGGATACCGGACCCGCCCGCCTGGCCGCCGTGAACGACCCGGCTGCAGACCCGGCAGCCGAGGGCTGGGACACTGCGGTGCGCATCCCCGGCCTGGAGGGGGAGCGGGCGGCGCTCAGCCTGGACCTGTCCGGTCGGCATGCCGTCGTCGCCCTGTCCGAGGAGGCTGAGCTGGACGCCGTTGACCAGTGCGCAGTGGATGCCGGCGAGGCAGTCGCCTACACGCCTGCACCGAACGTGGTCCCGACCCTGGAGCTGGTGGTGCCACTGGGGGAGGACGTCGACCCGGACACCGGTAGGCGTGTGGGCCTGGCCCGAGTGCGGGTGCTGGCCGCGGGAACAGGCACGCCCCACAACAGCGCTGAGGGCTGCGGCGCGGCAGCGGTCGCCCTGCGCGAGTGGACCGGGGACGGGGCACCCGCGGACTACCTGCTGACCCTGACTACCGGCCAGGTCGGTGTGCACGTGGGCGCCGAGCCCCTGGTGGAGGAGACGGCGCTGGTGCTGACCGGGCCGGTGGAACTGGTCGGGCGGACGACCCTTGCCTGAGTGCCCGCCCGCCTTTGCCGACAGGATTGGTGTCAACACACCGGCCCTATGACTATAGCCGTAACCGCCCGCTCCCCGTAGGCTGGGACGGTGTCCGCAGCTGGCGGACGCACCCGAAAACGGGAGGGAATCCAGGTGGCACGCAGCGCTGAGAGCGTCGACCTTCTCAAGTGCTCCTTCTGCGGCAAGAGTCAGAAGCAGGTCAAGAAGCTCATCGCCGGACCCGGCGTCTACATCTGCGACGAGTGCATTGAGCTGTGCAACGAGATCATCGACGAGGAACTGGGCGCATCCGGCTCCGGCGTCCCCCTCGAACTGCCCAAGCCGCAGGAGATCTTCGACTTCCTGAACCAGTACGTCATTGGCCAGGAGGAAGCCAAACGCGCCATGAGCGTGGCCGTGTACAACCACTACAAGCGCGTGCAGATGCGCGAGCGCGCCGTCGCCGAGGGCGATGACCTGGAACTGGGCAAGTCCAACATCCTGCTGCTGGGGCCCACCGGCACCGGCAAGACCCACCTGGCCCGTACCCTCGCCCGGCTGCTCGACGTCCCCTTCGCCATCGTCGACGCCACCGCCCTGACCGAGGCCGGCTACGTGGGCGAGGACGTGGAGAACATCCTGCTCAAGCTCATCCAGGCCGCCGACGGCGACGTCAAGCGCGCTGAGAAGGGCATCATCTACATCGACGAGATCGACAAGATCGGCCGCAAGGCTGAGAACCCGTCGATCACCCGTGACGTGTCCGGGGAGGGCGTGCAGCAGGCCCTGCTGAAGATCATCGAGGGCACCACCGCCTCCGTGCCGCCGGGGGGCGGCCGCAAGCACCCCCATCAGGAGTTCCTGGAGATCGACACCACGAACATCCTGTTCATCGCCGCCGGCGCCTTCTCCGGCATCGAGGAGATCGTCCGCCAGCGCCGCCGTCGTGAGGCCGGGGCGCAGGTCGTCGGCTTCGGCGCCACCCTCGCCAAGGATCAGGGCGAGGACGTGTTCGCCACCCCGGTGCGCCCGGAGGACCTGCACAAATTCGGCCTGATCCCAGAGTTCATCGGCCGGCTGCCGGTCATCGCCACGGTGCATGACCTGGGCGTGCCGGAGCTGGTGCGGGTGATGACCGAGCCGAAGAACGCCCTGGTCTCCCAGTACAAGTACCTGTTCAGCCTGGACGGGGTGGAACTGGAGCTGACCGACGAGGCCATCCGGGCAATCGCCACCCTCGCCCTGGAGCGCAAGACCGGCGCTCGCGGGCTGACCAGCATTGTGGAGGAGGTGCTCGGGCAGGCCATGTTCGAGGTCCCCTCCATGCCGGAGGTGGGGCGCGTCGTCGTCGACGCCGACGCCGTGCGCGGCACGGGCGCCCCCCGCTACGAGCGCGGCAGCGGCACCCTGTCGGCCACCTCCAAGGGCAGGACCCGCACCGCATGAGCGATCCCGCGCCCCAGGTCCCGCCGCAGCTGGCCGCCTACCGCGCCACCATCGACAACCTCGACGCCGCCCTCATCCACCTGCTCGCCGAGCGCTTCCGCTGCACCCGGCAGGTGGGCCGGCTCAAGGCGGACCTGCACCTGCCGCCCTCGGACCCGGCCCGCGAGGAGCAGCAGGTGGCCCGGCTGCGGGCGCTCGCGGAGGAGGCGGGCCTGGATCCGGTGTTCGCGGAGAAGTTCTTCACCTTCATCGTGGCCGAGGTCATCCGCCACCACGAGGCCATCCGCGACGAGTTGTCCGAATAGTCCTCGAGGGTGATGCCGCCCTTTGGCGGCTCACTCCGCGCCGGGTGCGAAGGCCGTCAGCTCCCCGCTGTTCGGGTCGTAGGCGACTATCAGTTCTGAGCCGAACAGATAGAACTGGTCCGCACCGAAGTCGTACCCGTCCAGGCTGATCAGCTTCCCGTCCGCGATGGTCCACATGCCACGTAGCGATACCGTCGACGCCGCCTGCATGGGGGAGGAGTCGGTGAGCATGACCAGTGAGTCGTCATCCGAGATCAGCAGGTACGGCGTGTAGTCGAAGCTGCAGCCCCAGTCCTCCTGCGTGGTGTCAAGCTCGGTCCCGTCTACGAGGAAGGCCACCGTGCAGGTCTCGGCGTCCTCATCGGTCCTGACCTGGGCGCGCGCCCAGCTGAGGTCACCGTCCCTCGCGAGCTTCGTGATCTGCTCGGCGGTGGCGTTCGGGGCGTCGAACAGGCGCGCGGCCCCCAGCGGGTTCTCATCAGCGGCGGCCTCGAAGCTGTCCCTCTCCTTTCCGGTTGGAGAAAGCAGCGTGTAGCGCCCAGTGTCGTGGTCAACCTTGACCCAGCCGTCGGCAAGAGCACCTAGGCCGTACGTGTCACCGAGGTCGAAGTCGATGACATCGCCGGTGGCGAGGTCCACCGCCTTGCTGGGGGAGACGCTCACGTAGGCGACCTGGTCGTCCTGATAGACGCGGGACGGGTCCGGGTATGCTGCGGGCTGGTCGGCGAAGATGTTTTCGGGCTCGTCTATTTGCTGTTCCCACAGGGCGGTGCTCGGGTCGTCGGCGGCCCAACTGGCGCAGGTGCCGTCGTATGTGCACAGCAAGGCGTAGTCGTCCAGAAACTCCGGGGCGTGACGGGAGTCCCACGGGGCGGTGTAGGCGCCGCCGTCGGACGTCTTCAGCAGGGTGCCGCCGACGACGAGGTAGTCGCCCCAATACTCGAAGCGAAACTCATCGGTGTCTACTTCCACCTCAACGTTCCACTGCTCCTGCGGGGCGCCGTCGGCGGTGTCGTAGGCGGCAACGCTCCACACCCCCGGCGAATCGGTGGGGGAGGCGACGGCGAGTTGGCTGCCGCTGCCCCGAACGTAGGAGCCCGTCTCCAAGTCCAGGGACCAGGTCTGGTGCGAGCCCTCCGCCCAATCGGCGGAAACGGCGGACGGGGCGGTGCCATCCGAATTACGGGAACGCAGCAGCGCACCGATGCCGACGCCGGCGGCCACCAGGACGATGACGCCCAGGACCGCCCCGATGATCAGCGGCATACGGTTCTTCTTGGCCGGCGGCCCTGCGGGCGCGGGCGGTTCCGGAGAGTAGCCGACCGCTCCCTGGCTCTGGGGCGTGGGCTGAGGCGCGGCGTAGGGATCGGTGCTGGACTCGGACTGGTGCGGGGGAGGGACGGGACTCACGGGGCGAAGCTTACAGCCGGCCCGTCGCATGTCGGTGGTGAGCGGGATCAGGGCGCATATGCAGGGGAGCCCGTCGCCAACCACCGGCACCTGGTTGATGAGAGGGGGCCGGCCCAGCCGGTCTTCCAGGATGGCGGGCGAGCCGTTCTTCCCGCCTGCTGTCACAATGAGCTCCTTCTTGTGGCCGGTGATGTGCAACAGTCCCTCGGAGTCGATCACGCCCAGGTCCCCGGAGCGGAAGCAGCGCTCCGGCGGCTGCCCGGGCCAGGCGGGCTCGTCGTCGGCGAAGGCGGCAGCGGTCCGTCTCCGGTGTTACTCGGTGGCGTGCCCACCCCGCGGCACCCGGTGTCAGGCCCACCTCCGGCATCGGGCACCGGGTCCAGCCCCGACGGTTCGCGTGTGCCTGCCGAACCGTCGCAAGAAGTGCCCAACCGTTGGTGCCGGCTGACGTCAAATCACGACCTTGGGGTACGTTCCACGACCACCCCGGGGTCGTGGAACGTACCCCAAGGTCGTAAACCGTCAATCGGCGCCCCGCCCGAACCCTGCCGACGGCAACCGGCTACACATATCCCAAGCGGGAGGGGCTGCAAGACGGCGCCCGGCCGTCGTCTCGACCGGTCTTGGTGCGTGAGCACCGGTCCCGGTGAGGCGGGGGCCGTTACACCCGCGTGTACAGCTCGTCGATCTCCTTGGCGAAGCGCTTGGTGGCCTCGGCGCGGCGCATCTTCAGCGAGGGGGTGAGCAGGCCGTTGGCCTCGGTGAAGTCGCCCGGCAGCACCGTGAAGGTGCGGATGGACTCCGCCCGGGAGACCGCCTCGTTGGCGCGGGCCACCGCCCGCTCCAGGGCGGCGCGCACGCGCGGGTCCCGGGCGGCGTCGATCGGGTCCATGTCCGGCAGGCCGTGGCTGGACAGCCACAGCGGCAGCATCTCCGCGTCCAGCGTGACCAGGGCCCCGATGCACGGCCGGTTCTCGCCGACCACGAGCACCTGGCTGACCAGCGGGTGTCCGCGCAGCCGGTCCTCCAGCACGGCGGGAGCCACGTTCTTGCCGCCCGCGGTGACGATCAGCTCCTTCTTGCGGCCGGTGATGTGCAGGAAGCCGTCGGCGTCCAGGGAGCCGATGTCGCCGCTGCGCAGCCACCTGGTGCCGGCCGCCTCCGGGGCGCTCGCGGCCGCTGAGCCCGGCTCCGCGGCGGCGTCGGGCAGCGTCACGAAGGCCTCCGCCGTCGCCTCGGGGTTGTTGTGATAGCCGCGGAATACGCCGATGCCGCTGATCAGCACCTCGCCGTCGTCGTCCAGGCGGACGGCGGTGCCCGGAAGCGGCAGGCCCACCGAGCCGATGCGGACGGCGTCGGGCAGATTGACCGTGCAGGGCGCGGAGGTCTCCGTGAGCCCGTACCCCTCCAGCACCGTCACCCCGGCGCCGCGGTAGAAGTGGCCCAGCCGCTCACCCAGGGGACCGCCGCCGGAGATGACATGGGTGACATGGCCACCCAGCAGACTGCGCAGGGTGGAGAACACCAGCCGGTCGAAGGCGGCTCGCTGGGCGCGCAGGCCGCGGCTCGGCCCGGCCGGGGTGTCCAGGGCCCGCGAGTAGGCGATGGCCGTCTTCGCGGCCAGGCGGAACACCTTCTGCTTGGCGCCGGTGGCCCGGGCATCGGCCGCGTTGTAGATCTTCTCGAACACGCGCGGCACCGCCGGCACGAAGGTGGGGCGGAAGGAGGCCAGGTCGGTGACCAGGTTCTTCACGTTGGGGGCGTGTCCCAGCACGCCGGCCGAGGAGCACACCACCGCCATCTGCACGAACCGGCCCAGCACGTGCGCCAGCGGCAGGAACAGCAGCGTGCGCGTCCCGGGCGCCTCCAGCACCTCTGGGACGTGGGCACAGGCGTTGACGCACAGATGGACGAGGTTGCCGTGGGTGAGCTCGGCGCCCTTGGGGCGGCCCGTGGTGCCGGACGTGTAGACGATGGTGGCCAGGTCCGTGCTGGTCATGCGGGCGGTGCGGGCGTCCAGTTCGGCGGGCCGTACCTCTTTGCCGACGGTGATGAGCTCGGTGACCGCCTCCCGGGCCAGACTCAGCACCCGCAGGTCGGCCAGGACCGGATCCTCAGCGGCGAGTGCGCTCAGCATGGTCTCCATGGGCTGGTCCTCGACAACCACCAGCCGCACGGCCGCGTCGGTGAGGATCCAGCGGGCCTGCTCCGCGGAGGAGGTCTCGTAGATGGGGACGACGACGAGGCCGGCCTCCCAGGCGGCGAAGTCCAGCAGCGTCCACTCGTAGCAGGTGTGGGCCATGATGCCGAGCGCGTCCCCCGGCTGCAGGCCGACGGCGATCAGGCCGGCCGCGACCTCGCGCACCTGGTCGCGGAAGGCCTGTGCGGACATGTCGCGCCAGCGGCCGCCCACGGAGGACTTGCGGGCGATCAGCGGACCGCGGGGGTTGGTGCGCACCCGCTCGGCCAGCGCCCACGGCGCCGTCATGGCGGCGTGCAGCGGCACCAGCAGCGGGGTGGAGCACTCCTTCGGGGCGGTGACGTCGGCGGGCGCGCCCGCCGCGGCGTATGCGGTTTCCTCACTCATTCCTGCGGCCCCTTCTTCGTGGTGGAGTAGATCTCGGCGATGACCTCCGCGTAGGTCTCCATCACCAGGTTGCGCTTGACCTTCAGGGAGGGGGTCAGCAGGCCGTTGGCCTCGGTGAAGTCGGAGGTGAGTACCCGGTAGGTGCGGATCGACTCGGCGCGGGAGACCGCCCGGTTGGTGCGTGCCACCGCCCGGTCGAGGGCGGCCAGCACCTGCGGGTGGGTGGAGGCCGCGATGACGTCCATCTCGGGCAGGTTGTGGTTGACCAGCCACTGCGGCAGCATCTCCTTGTCCAGGGTGACCAGGGCGGAGATGAAGGGCTCGCCGTCGCCGATCACCAGCACCTGGCTGACCAGCGGGTGCCCGCGCAGCCGGTCCTCCAGGATGTTGGGGGAGACGTTCTTGCCGCCGGCGGTGACGATCAGCTCCTTCTTGCGACCGGTGATCCGCACCCAGCCGTCGGCGTCGATCGAGCCGATGTCCCCGGTGCGGAACCAGCCGTCGTCGGTGAAGGCCGCGGCGGTCGCCTCGGGGTTGTTGTGGTAGCGGGAGAACACGCCCAGGCCGGTGACCTCGAGCTCGCCGTCCTCCCCGACGCGCACCCGGTTGCCGCACACGGGCGGGCCCACGGTGCCGATCTTGTTGTGGATGTCCAGGTTGACGGCGGTGGGGCCGATCGTCTCGGTGAGCCCGTATCCCTCCAGGATGATCAGGCCGATGCCCCGGTAGAAGTGGCCCAGCCGCTCGCCGAGCGGGCCGCCGCCGGAGATGGCGTAGCGGGCGTTGGGACCCAGCAGGGAGCGGATGGTGCGGTAGACGAGTCGGTCGGCCACCGCATGGGCCGCCCGCAGCTGTCGGGACGGGCCCGCGTCGGTGTCCAGGGCGCGGGAGTAGGCGATCGCCACCTTCGCCGCCCAGCGGAAGGTCCGCAGCTTGGCACCGGAGCCGGCCTTGGCGTCGGCGGCGTTGTAGATCTTCTCCATCACGCGCGGCACCGCCAGCACGTAGGAGGGGGCGAAGCCCTTAAGATCGGGCAGCAGCGTCTTGACGTCGGGGGTGTGGCCGAGCACGCCGTTGCCGGCGATGGCCAGCAGCTGCAGGAACCGGGCATAGGCGTGGGCCAGCGGCAGGAACAGCAGCAGCCGCGTGTCGGGGGAGTTGAGCAGCTCCGGGATCCACCGCACACCGTTCCAGCCCAGGCCGGCGGCCTGCCGGTGGGTGATCTCCACGCCCTTGGGGCGGCCGGTGGTGCCGGAGGTGTAGATGATCGAGTAGACGTCGTCACAGGTCAGGGCCTCCGAGCGGGCGTCCACCTGCTCCAGCGGCACGCCCTGCCCGGCCCCAATGATCGTGGCGATGGCGTCATGGTCCAGGGACAGCACCTTCACGGCCGCACCGGGGCGGACGGCGGCGTATGCGGCGGCGGCGCCACGCACCAGCTCCGCCAGCACCGCGCTCTCGGTAACCACCAGGCGGACGTCGGCGTCGGCAAGGATCCACTCCACCTGCTCGGCGGAGTCCGTCTCATAGATGGGCACCGAGACCAGGCCGGCGCGGGCGATGGCCATGTCCAGCAGCGTCCACTCATACGAGGTGCGGGCCATGATGGCCACCGACTGCCCGGCCTGAAGCCCCATGCCGATCAGCCCGGAGGCGACCCTGGCGACATCCTCGCCGAAGGCGTGCGCCGTGACCTTCACCCACGAGTTGCCCAGCTGCGCCTTGCGCTCGATCAGGGTGGCGTAGGGGGTACGCGCAATCCGGTCCGCCAGCAGCCACGGCACGGTCCAGGTCGGCTCCGGCTCCTTGATCAGGGGGCTGACGGCGATGCCGTCAACGGCGGCGGGGCTGCCCGCCTCGGAGGCGACGCCGGTGGACATGGGGGCTGAGGAATGTGGGGCCACTGCGTTATTCTTTCAGGTAGGGGGCCGGTTGTGCGCGGATCGGAGCGACGAAACCGGCAAGGGGCGTTGGAGGATTTCTCCAACCGGCATGTGGGGCCGTGATTGCTCACGGCATGGAGGCGTCCTCGGCCGAGTCAAGACCGTACGCCGGCCGGCCCGCCGTAGATGGCATCGACGTCGGCCGCGAAGCGCTGCAAGGCCACGCTGCGACGCACCTTCAACGACGGGGTGAGCAGACCGTTGGCCTCCGTGAAGTCGACCGTCAGCACCCGGATCTCGCGGATGGACTCGGCGCGAGACACGTGCCGGTTGGCGCGCTGCACCGCCCGGTTCAGGGCCGCCAGCACCTGCGGGTGGGCGGCGGCCTCGGCCACGGGCATCGGCTCCAGGCCGTGCATACGCAGCCATGACGGCAGCATCTCGGCGTCGAGTGTGATCAGCGCGGACACGAACGGGCGCTGCTCGCCGACCACCACCACCTGGCTGATCAGCGGGTGGCCGCGCAGCGCGTCCTCCAGCGGCGCCGGGGAGACGTTCTTGCCGCCGGCGGTGACGATGACGTCCTTGGCACGACCGGTTATGGTCACGTAGCCGTCCCGGTCCAGCGAGCCCAGATCCCCGGTGCGGAACCAGCCGTCCTCGGTGAATGCGGCCGCCGTCGCAGCCGGGTCGCGGTGGTAGCCCTGGAAGACGGACGGTCCCCTGAGCAGGATCTCCCCGTCGGCGGAGATGCGTACCGCCATCGGCGGCAGCGGCGGGCCGACGGTGCCGATCTTGGACAGCCGCGGCGTGTTGACCGCGATCGGGCCGACCGTCTCGGTCAGCCCGTACCCCTCCAGGACGGGGATGCCCAGGCCCCGGTAGAAGTGGGCCAGGCGCGGGGACAGCGGCGCGCCGCCGGAGATGATCCAGTCGGCATTGTCACCCACCAGGGCGCGGATGCGCCGGTACACCAGCCGGTCGGCGGCGGCCCGCTGCGCGCGCAGGCGGTGGGAGGGCCCGGCCGGGGTGTCCAGCGCCCGGGAGTAGTCGACGGCGACCTTCGCCGCCCAGCGGAAGATCCGCCGGGCGCCGCCGTTGCCGGCGCGGGCATCGGCCGAGTTGTATATCTTCTCCAGCACCCGGGGCACCACCAGCAGGTAGGAGGGGCGGAAGGAGGCCAGGTCCGACAGCAGATTCTTGGTGTCGGGCACGTGCCCCATGATGCCCTCCCCGGAGATCTGGAAGACCTCCAGGAAGCGGGCGAAGACGTGCGCCAGCGGCAGGAACAGCAGCAGCCGCGAGTCGCGGCCCATGCCGATCTCCGGCATCCACAGGTGCGCGTTGGAGCACAGGTCGGTGAAGTTCCCGTGAGACAGGACCGTTCCCTTGGGGGAGCCGGTGGTGCCCGAGGTGTACACGATGGTGGCGATGGACGCGGTCGTCAGGGAGTCGGCGCGTGCCTCCACCTGCTCGCGCGGCACGTCTCGGCCGGCCTCGCTGATCGTGTGCAGCGCGCCGGTGTCCAGGGACAGCACCTCCATGCCGGTCTGTTCCAGCGAGGCCGCGGCGGCGCGCACCAGCTCCGCGGTGGTGATCGACTCGGTGACCGCCAGGCGGGCCTCGGCATCGGCGAGCACGTAGGCGATCTGCTCGGCCGAGCTGGTCTCGTAGATGGGTACGGGCACCAGCGCCGCCGTCCAGCAGGCGAAGTCCAGCAGCGTCCACTCGTACCGGGTGCGCGACATGATGGCCACCCGCGCGCCCGGCTGCAGCCCCATGCCGATCAGGCCGGCGGCGATGGAACGGACGTCGTCGTAGAACTCCTGCGCGGTGATGGTATGCCAGGCCTCGCCGATCTCCTGCTTGCGGGCGAGCAGCGGCCGCGCGGCGGAGCGTCGCACCCGCGCCTGCAACAGCGAGGGGATGGTGGTGTGCTCATCGATGCGGATGAGGGTGGGGGCCTGCCATTCAAGGGCGCCCACCGGCCGCTCATCGGCCGAGGCGGCCTCCGGGCAGTTGGTTGCGGGCGGTGCCGCCTCGGGATGGGACGCCGCGGAGTCCGCGGAGTTGGAGGTCATGGTGCTCCTCTTCCTGGGTCGGCGCTGCGCGACGGTGCGGGACTCGTGCGCCCCGGCCCTGGTGATGCCGTGCTCACCATACCGCGTGACCGCTGGGACGGTCCGCATTGCCGCAGCTCAGGGCCGGTTCGCCCGGCCTTCGGGGGCGGCGGGAGCGGGCCCGTGCACGTCGGCCCGCCGGGCAGAGGGCCGCGGCCGTGCCCGGCGGGCCAGGGGCGCGTCAACCGCGCTTGGCGGGCTTGGCCGGGGGCTCGCCGAGCTCGACGGCGGTCACCTGCACCGCCGGGGCGTCGGCGGCGTCCGCGGCGGGGGCGAGCGTGAGCTCCCCGGTGACCTTGGCGGCCTCGGTCAGGTCGGCGCGCACCAGCTCAATGGCGGGCTGGGCCTGCTCGGACACCGCCAGCGTCACCGCCAGGATCGGCGTCTTCTGGCTGGTCTTGGCCTCGGACTTCACCTTGCGCAGGGCCGCCAGGGCGGCGCCGGCGCGGGCGACCAGCTCGGCGTCGGCGCCACCGGCCGCCTCGCGCAGCGGGGCGGCGGCGGGCCAGGCGGCCCGGTGCACGGAGCCGGTGCGGTACCAGCTCCACACCTCCTCGGTGGCGAAGGGCAGGAATGGGGCGAACAGGCGCACGAAGGTGTCCACGGCGATCGCCAGCGTGGTGCGGGCGCTGCGCACCGCGGCCGGGTCGTGGGAGGCGTCGAAGTCGTTGGCGCGATCCTTGACCAGTTCGATGTAGTCGTCGCAGAAGGTCCAGAACAGCGACTCGGTCGCCTCCAGGGCGCGGGAGTGCTCGAAGCCCTCGAAGGCAGTGGTGGCCTGATCGACCACGTCCGCCAGGGCCGCCAGCACGGCCCGGTCGATGGGCTCGGTGACCGCCGCCGCGTCCAGGTTCGGGGCGGGGGCGGCCGCCCTCGTGGCCGCGTCGGCGTCCCACGCGATCCCCATGGACAGGGCGAACTTGGAGGCGTTGAGCAGCTTGATGGCCAGGCGGCGGCCGATCTTGATCTGTGTCTCCTCGAAGGCGGCGTCCAGGCCCAGGCGGGCCGAGGCCGCCCAGTAGCGCACGGCGTCGGAGCCGTACTTCTCCAGCAGCCCCATGGGGGTGACCACATTGCCCTTGGACTTGGACATCTTCTTGTGGTCGGAGTCCAGGATCCAGCCCGACAGCCCCGCGTTGGCCCACGGCAGGGCGCCGAACTCCAGGTTCGCGCGCACCACGGAGGTGAACAGCCAGGTGCGGATGATGTCCTGGCCCTGGGGGCGCAGGTCCATGGGGTAGACGCGGTCGAACAGGTCCGCATCGGTCAGCCAGCCGGAGGCCAGCTGCGGCGACAGGGAGGAGGTGGCCCAGGTGTCCATGATGTCCAGCTCGCCGACGAACCCGCCGGGCTGGCCGCGCTGGGCCTCGGTGTAGCCGGCCGGCACGTCGGTGGAGGGGTCCACCGGCAGGGCGGACTCAGCGGGGGTGATGACGGCGTCGTAGTCGACCTCGCCGTCCGCGCCCACGCGGTACCACAGCGGGAAGGGAACGCCGAAGAAGCGCTGGCGGGAGATCAGCCAGTCATTGTTCAGGCCGCCCACCCAGTTCTCGTAGCGCACCCGCATGAAGTCCGGGTAGAAGTTCAACTCCCGGCCGCGTTCGAGCAGCTCGGCCGCCAGGTCCTTCCCGGAGGCCGGGTTGGTCCACGCCTTGCCGCCGTTGCGGATGTACCACTGGCGCGAGGTGACGATCTCCAGCGGCTTGTCGCCCTTCTCGAAGAAGTTCGTTTGGCGCACGGTCTTGGTGGGCTCGCCGCGCATCTCGCCGGAGGCGGACAGCGCCTCCACCATCACCTGACGGGCGGAGTAGGTGGTCTTGCCGGCCATCTCGGCGTAGGCCCTACGACCGGACTCGGTGGTGATCCACTGCGGTGTCTCGGTCTCGATGCGCCCGTCCTTGCGCAGGATCGCCCGCAGCGGCAGGTTCAGGTCACGCCACCAGTCGATGTCGGTGGTGTCGCCGAAGGTACAGCACATGGCGATGCCGGCGCCCTTGTCCATCTCCGCCGCCGGGTGCGGCAGCACCGGTACCTCAACGCCGAAGACGGGGGAGGCCACGGTGGTGCCGAACAGGGGCTGGTAGCGCACGTCGTCGGGGTGGGCGACCAGGGCCACGCAGGCTGCCAGCAGCTCCGGGCGGGTGGTCTCGATGCACACGTCATTGGTGCCGTCCGGGCCGGTCTCTATGGGGGCGCCGGCCGCGGCGGCGGTGGCGGCGGCCTCGGGGTCGACGACGTGGAAGGCCAGGCGATGGTAGAAGCCCGGGTACTCGCGGGACTCAATCTCCGCCTGGGCGACCGCGGTGCCGAAGGTGACGTCCCACAGGCCCGGCGCCTGGGCCTGGTAGGCCTCGCCGCGCGCCAGGTTGCGCAGGAACGCGGTCTGGGCGACCTTGCGGGCCCGCCTGCCGATGGTCTGATAGTTCTGCTTCCAGTCCACGCTCAGTCCCAGGTGACGCCACAGGGCCTCGAACTGCGCCTCATCCAGAGCGGTCAGGCGCTCGCACAGCTCCACGAAGTTGCGGCGCGAGATCGGCACCTGGTCGCGGGCCTTGATGGACTTGCCCTCACCGCCGGTGTGCGGGGGGACGAAGTCGGGGTCGTAGGGCAGCGAGGGGTCGCAGCGCACTCCGAAGTAGTTCTGCACCCGGCGCTCGGTGGGCAGGCCGTTGTCGTCCCAGCCCATGGGGTAGAAGACGGCCTTGCCGCGCATGCGGTGGAAGCGCGCCAGCGTGTCGGTGTGCGTGTAGGAGAACACGTGCCCCACGTGCAGGGAGCCGGACACGGTCGGTGGCGGGGTGTCGATGGAGAAGACCTCATGGCGCTCGGCGCTGCGGTCGAAGGCGTAAATGCCCTGCCGCTCCCAGCGCTCCTTCCAGGTCTCCTCCAGGCCGTCGGTGCTTACCCTTTCGGGCACGCGGGGGGAGTGGAGCTCGGAGGGCAGGAAGCGGCCCTGGGCCGGGGTGGCGG
Organism: Actinomyces ruminicola; assembly: GCF_900103885.1. Classification (GTDB taxonomy): domain Bacteria; phylum Actinomycetota; class Actinomycetes; order Actinomycetales; family Actinomycetaceae; genus Actinomyces; species Actinomyces ruminicola. The sequence goes on along the minus strand of NZ_FNIM01000001.1, from coordinate 210,499 downwards.
GCAAGGGCGCTGCGGATGCGGCGGCGGACTCAGACATGGCCCCGATTCTGTCACGGCCGGGCGGGCCTTCCCCCGTCGGCGCCGTTACCGCGCATGTGAGGTGGACAACCGCTGACGCGGCTGAATTGCGGGCGGGACTCGGCACTGACTCAACACCGACTCAGCACGGCGACGAAGTGGACCGGGGGCGATTCTGGGGCTCGGTGCGGTGGCAGCATGTGCGCCGCGGCCCGGGCCTGAGGGGATCGGGCCGCGGCCCCGGGGCGGTCGGACGAGCCCGACGGTGCCGGGGTGTGAGCACAGAGCCGAATTGCAGGGGAGCGGAGTCATGAGCGAGCCGGGACAGGACCGCCGCGCGGTTCACCGCGCGTCAGTTCAGACGACCGGCGCTCCCTCCACCTTCAACGTGCTGTGGGCGGGCGGTGAGCTCGCCTCGCGGCGTGACCGCGACATCGTCATGCAGGCGGCGTCCATGCTCCGCCGCCTCGGTACGGACGTGCGCATCCGGATGACGACCGTCCCGCCGAGCGACACGGACCACTGGGCACACACGGTGCTGGTCGTCGACGACGGCAGCCGCGCTCCAGCGGGACTGCTGGCCGAACTCAACGCCGCGGCCCGCGTAGGACCGCACGTAATGCTGTGCCTGACGGGAGCCCAAACGCCGAGTGAGGAGGCGCTTTCGGCGTCACGGGTGGAGTTGGTGGCTCTGAACTGTCCGGACGGAGCCCTGTTGGCCTCCGCGTGGCTGCGGCTGGCGGAGCGGGTCGGGGACGCCGGCGATGGTCAGGACGGTCAGGTCCGCGAGGCTTCCCCGGCTCACTCCTGAGACTGACCGGGCGGCGGCGGGGCGTCGTTGCGCACCCGGGATCCCGTGCCGGTGCGGACGTTCGCGGAACGGTGCGTTCGGGATGTGGCGAGCATGAAGGCCACGATGATGCCGATAATGACCCCGCCCACGACCCCGGCGGCCGCGTAGCGGACCAGGGAGGGCGCCTGGGTGACGGATCCGTCCTGCGCCGGGCTGAGCAGCGTCAGGCTGACCGGATAGTCCTCGCCGGCCAGTGACCCCAGGTCGTTGGAGGCGTGGGTGACCACGGCGTCGGCCACCGCGATCGCCACCTCCCGGGAGGGGGCCGACACCTGGATCTCAATGGCCGGGGAGCCGGTAACCCGGGTCGCCGAGATCCAGGAGGCCACTGCGGTCGGCGTCTGGGTGAGGCCGAGCTCGTCGATCACCTTCTGTGCCACGGCAGGGGAGGTGATGATCGGCAGAAAGCCGTCGGTGGCGGAGTCGGCCACGGTGGAGGCGTAGGAGTAGCCGCTGATGCCTTCCTCGGGGTCGACCTTCACCTGCACGTAGGCCATGGAGGTGGCGGTGTAGGTGGGGTCGGCGGTGGCCGCGAGTACGCCCCCGGCCACGCCGCCGACCACGCCCAGGGCGATGATCCAGACCAGGCCTCGGCGTACGAGGGTCAGGAGTTCCTGCATTGCTTTCAGATCCTTTGCGTAGGTCGATTAGTCGGCTGGGGTCGGGTGTCAGGCGGCGGAGACCGTGCCGCGCGTAGCGGACCGCCGCAGCGCGGTGGCGAGCGCGGTGCACACCTGCGCCACATCCGCATCGCTCAGTGCCAGGTGCAGGGGCAGCGTCAGCTCCGTGGAGTAGAAGGCGTGGGCGCCCGGGAAGTCGGCGATGTCAAAGCCCAGATCGCGGTAGGCGGTCAGCAGCGGCAGCGGCTTGTAGTGGACATTGGCGGACACCCCGGCCTCGTACAGGTCCTGGATGACCCGGTTGCGCTCGGCAACGTCGGCCACCGGCAGCGTGGCGATAGCCAAATGGGCGGCTGAGACCACGCCGTCGCCGCCGTGGTCCAGCAGCGTCACACCGGTGCCCGCCAGGCCCTCGGCGTATTGCGCGAGCAGCTCGCGGCGCCGCTCCAGGGTGCGGGCGTAGCGGTCCAACTGAGACAGGCCGAGCGCGGCCAGCGTGTCCGGGAGGTTGCACTTGTAGGCGGGGGCGATCACGTCGTACTCCCAGGAGGCGCCCCTGGACTTGGCCAGGGCGTCCTTGGTCTGCCCGTGCAGCGAATAGGTGCGCACCCAGCGTTCGAGCGCCTCCTGATCCGTGGGCAGGTCGGAGCGCCAGGTCAGCGCCCCGCCCTCCGCGGTCGTCAGGTTCTTGACGGCGTGGAAGGAGAAGGCGGTCAGGTCGGCGAGCGACCCGGTGGGGTACGAGTCCAGGCGCGCCCCCAGCGAGTGCGCCGAGTCGGAGATGATCACCGGTCGGCCCAGGGCGGCGCCCAGCCCGGCGTCGATCCGCCCCCGTCCGGCCAGCAGGGTGGCGAGCGGGCGGGAGTCGAAGGGGATGCCGGCCAGGTCGACCGTGATCACCGCGCGCGTGCGGCCGGTGACCGCGGCGGCGATGCGCTCCACGCTGGGGAACGGAGAACCTGGCTCGGAGTCGACCATGACGATCTTGGCACCCACGTGATCGATCACGGAGGCCGACGCCGTGTAGGTGTAGGCGGGCACTACCACCTCATCGCCCGGACCGGTGCCTGCGGCGCGCAGCGCCAGCTCCAGGGCGGCGGTGGCGGAGCTGAGCGCCACCGCGCCGGTGGTGCCGCTCACCTCGGCGATCCGCTCCTCGAAGCGGCGGCCCACGGGGCCGGAGGTGATCCAGCCGGAGCGCAGCACCTCCACCACCGCGTTGATGTCGTCCTCGGTCAGGGTCGGCGGGGAGAAGGGGATCATCGCAGTGCCTCCGCAGAGTCGGGGACCGGGAGACTGAGCCTCACGGCGGCGTCGTCGGGCGGGGTCTGTGCCTTTCCCTCCAGGGGGTCCTCACCCACCGCCCAGGCGTGCAGCTCCTCGACCGCCTGCAGCGCCTCCTCCTGCACGCGCACGTGGCTGACGAGCGGGTGGAAGGGGCGTTCGCCGTGCTCGGAGTGACCGACAAGGTCCTCGGAGAGCTTCTCGCCCGGGCGCAGTCCCGTGAACTCGATCGGGATGTCCTTGCCGGACTGGGCGACCAGCCGACGGGCGACGTCGACGATCTTGACCGGCTCACCCATGTCCAGCACCATCGTGTCCCCGGGACGCCCGAAGGAGCCCGCCTGGAGCACCAGCTGGCAGGCCTCCGGGATGGTCATGAAGAAGCGCTCCACATCCGGGTGAGTGACGGTGATCGGCCCGCCCTCCTCGATCTGGCGCTTGAAGGTCCACAGCATGGAGCCGCGCGAGCCCAGCACGTTGCCGAAGCGCACCGACACGAAGCGGCGGCCGCACTCCAGCGCCGTCGCCGTGGTCATGCGCTCGGCGAGCAGCTTGGTGCGGCCCAGCACGGAGGTGGGGTCGGCCGCCTTGTCGGTGGAGATGTTGACCAGTGTCTGCACGTCGTAGCGCAGCGCCAGGTCGATCACGTTGCGTGAGCCCAGCACATTGGTCTTCCAACCCTCCTCCGGGTACATCTCCAGCATCGGCAGGTGCTTGAGGGCGGCGGCGTGGAAGACCACCTCGGGACGGTGCTCGGCGAAGACCGCCTCGAGGGCGTCCCGGTCGCGGATGTCGCACAGGACCATGTCGCGGGTGTCGAGCAGGCCCTTGCCGTAGATGTCCAGCTGCACGGAGTGCAGGGCCGACTCGTCCCGGTCCAGCATCACCAGTTCCTTGGGGCCGAAGCCGTGAATCTGGCGGGCGAGCTCGGATCCGATGGAGCCGCCGGCTCCGGTGACCAGCACGGTGCGGCCCGACAGGTAGCCGGCGATCTGGGAGACGTCGGTGTGAATCTCGCGGCGGCCGAGCACTTCGGCCAGGTCGATCTCCCGGATGTCGGAGATCTGTAGGGCGCGGTTGGTCAGCTGGCGCACCGGCACGATCGTCATTACGCGAATGCCGTGCTCGGCGCAGCCGGTGGTCACCTGCTTGAGGCGCTCGGCGGGGAAGTCGGCGACGGCGATCACCACGGTGGCGGCGGACAGCTCGGTGCAAACGTCGATGAGGTCGTCCACGGTTCCGCTGACGGGTACGCCGAGGATTCGCAGGTTGCGCTTGGCCGGGTCGTCGTCCACCAGTCCCACCGGGGTGAAGGGGGAGGCGGCGTCGAACTTGGTCAGGTGGATGATCTGCTCACCCACGCGGCCCGCTCCGACGACGACGATCGGCGCCTGATCGCGGGCGACGCGCTGGTAGTACTGGGAGGCCTGGTAGGTGGTCACCAGGCGGGCGGCGAAGCGCACCGTCAGTGCCGCCAGCAGCGCCAGGGCGAAGGTGGCCGACAGCGTGAGCGTGCGCAGGGGAGTGCCGGTGGCGGCGGCCCAGCCGGCGGCCACCACCAGCATGACCAGGGCGGATACGCCGAACTGGGCGGCGACGGCGGTGGCCTCCTCGAAGGAACCGGCAGGATAACGACGTCGGTAGGTCAGCAGCCAAAGATACCCCAGGCACAGGCTGACAATTCCGGCGACGGCGGCGCAGGCCAGCAGGGTGAGCGCCGCCGGCGAGGTGAAGGCGTCGCCGTGCAGGCGGCAGGCCACGAAGGCGGCGAGCAGCCAGAAAAGGGTGTCGACGACGGGCATGAACAGCGGTTGACGTTCAGGGGATGAAGTATTCGGTCGCATGATTGGTCACATACCTCTCGGCGGGAGACCGACCCAGGGCTCAGGGCGGCACCCTCGTGACTACGGCAACGTCGAACCTGCGGAGACAAGGTGATTCCGGCACGGCCTCGACGTCAGGGAAGCGGAACGAGGGCCAATAACATTTAAGACTTAAATGCGGCGGGGGTCAAACGCCAATCGTTTGACGGACGCGGTGCGCGCAGGCCAGCATGGGGTAGGTCATCGCAGACTGGCGCCCTGAACCCGTCTGCGCCCTGCAGCGATGACACGTGAGGAGAATCTCTGTGTCCACCGCCTCTCCGACTGGCCGCAGCCTGACCCGGGGCCTGCCCTGGGTGCTGGTCGGCAACGTCCTGTACATGCTCTCGGCGGCACTGCTCACGCTGGTGCTGCCGCGAATCATCTCCGTGGCCGACTACGGGCTGTGGCAGCTCTACCAGCTGTACGTCATGTACTTCGGCTACGTGACCTTCGGCTACACCGACGGCGTCTACCTGCGCCTGGGAGGTAGACGCTGGGCGGACATGCCCGGCTCGCGTCTGTCGGCCGGCCTGATTCGGCTGTTCCTGCTGGATCTGGCGGCCTGTGTAGGCCTGGTGGCGTGGGTGTGGGCGGCTGCCCCACCGCAGCAGCGGGCGCTGATCCTGGTGTTGGCGGGAGCGGGCGCCCTGTTCTACGTGCCGCGCACGCTGGTCACGGTGATCCTGCAGATAGCCGGCCGGGCGCGGGCCTTCGCCCTGGGCACGGTGGTGGAGCGGCTGGTGACCTTCATCGGCGTCGGTGGCGCTCTGCTGGTGGGCGTGCGCGAAGTGATCGTGTTCATCGTCTTCGACGCCCTGGGCAAGGCTCTGGGGCTGGTCATCGCGGTGCTGATCGCCCGCGGCGTGTTCCTGACCCGGCCCGACCTGAGCTGGCAGGCCACCCGGGAGTTCTTCGTCGACTGCGGCGCGGGCATGTTCGTGCTGGTGTCTAACCTTGCGGCCGCGCTGATCACCTTCGTGGTGCGCTGGGCGGTGGAGGACCACTGGGGTATCGAGATGTTCGCGCAGGTATCCCTGGCGTTTCAGTTCACCACCATGTTCATGGTGCTGGTCAACTCGGTGTCGATCTCCGTTTATCCGCAGCTGAGCAACCTCGACCGGGCCCACTACGCCGATGCCTACGCGGCCCTGCGCTCGCGGTTCGTCACGCCGCTGGTGCTCATGCTCGGTCTGTACTTCCCGCTGGCCTGGGTGCTGCGGGCGTGGCTGCCCAACTACGCGCAGGCGATCTTCTTCCTGGCCCTGCTGTTCCCCTTGAGCGTGTACGAGACCAAGAGCCGAGGGCTGTCGGTGGTGTTCCTGAAGGTCATGCGCCGGGAGCGGCTGATGGCGCTGATCAACGTGGCCTGCTTGGGCCTGGCGGTGGTGGGCACTTGGTGGACGGTCTACTCGTGGGGCTCGGTCACGGCGGCCGTGTTCCTGATCGCGGTGGTCTCGGCGGCCCGCTCGATCGCCTCGGAGGCGTTGATCAACCGTCTGATCAGGGTGCCGATTCTCATCGACACGCTCACCGAGCTGCTGGTGTGTGCCGTGTTCCTGGCGGCGGTGGCGGCGGGCGGGCCACCGGTGGCGCTGGTGGCGGTCTACGCCACCCTGGGTCTGTACGGGTATGCCCATCGCGATGCCCTTCCGGGGATCGCGCGCCGTCGTCGGGGTCGGCACGTCGCCGAGTAAATGGTCATTGCTTCTGGCGGTGCGGTCCGACGGACGGGGCGTGACCTAGCAGGGCGGGGCCCGGCACAGCTGGTGGGGCGTGGCCCATGAGACAGGGATGAGCGATCGGGGCCGGCGTCCTTGCGGACGGCCTCCTCTGTGCCGAGTTCGGTAGTAGTTACGTGCCGAGATCGGTAGTAGTTACGTGCCCAGATCGGTTGATGTGGTGCCCGGCCCCTGTTGGACGGGCGGCGGGCGCCGGTGGGGCCGGGGGTGTGCGTGCCCGGGGCCGTCATGAACACGAGTTCACGCCACCAACACGACTTCCTGACGACCTGCACGGGCATAACCCATGCACACCTCCAAAACTCGTGTCTTCGAGCAGAACCCGTGTCTCCGAGGCGAACCAGTGCACCCGGTCCGCCGCGGGAGGGGCCCAGCCAGGGGCCAGGCGGATACCGGGTCCGACAGGGGCTGACGATTCATCACTTACGACGACGCCTCGTACCTTCCGGCGGACGCTTCCCGCCTTGACCCGACGGTTGTGCCGCCAGGTGCCGAACCGTCGGTGGAAGTGCCGAAGCATCGATGCCAACCGCCGAAGCGTCGAGGGAAGTGACGAACCGTCACCGAAGCCCACAAGCCGTCAAGCACACCAAGCGACGTGACCTGGGCACGACGGCGCAGGCTGCCAAAACCGATGACAAACGCCGGCATCCTGCCCCACGGCGTGCAGTGAAACGTTGCTATTGCAACGATATGCGGATGGTCTCATAGAATGGCCGAAGTGGGGCGCCGCCTGGCCGACGGCGACTCGGCAGCCGCCATATCTACCGATTTGGGCACGTAACTTCAACCGATTTGGGCACGTAACTTCAACCGATTTGGGCACGTAACTTCAACCGATCTCGGCGGTTGGTGATGCCGGCTTCGCGCAGGAGCGCGGCGGCCAGGGACAGCACCGTCACGGCCACCAGGGTCACCACCACGGAGGGTGTCAGCCAGGTGCTCAGGAAACCGGTTGCGCTGCCGCGCGGCGCCCACAACAGGGTCGGGACGATCATCAGGCGCAGGCCGTTGCGCAGCGGCTGCCCCTTGACCAGGGTGCAGGCCCAGATGCAGACGGCTCCGTAGACCATCCCGCCCACCAGGACGCCCGCGTAGCCGTAGTCGTAGAACAGCTCAGCGATGAAGGAGCTGCCGGTGCCGCGCCCGCTGAGGTACTGGGGCCCCAGCAGCGTGTAGGCGAAGGCGTGGGTGAAGGAGCCTCCGTGCAGGGCGTGCTCCACGGTGTTGCCGTGGAAGACCTGGTAGCCCAGTAGGCGCGCGGGGAGTCCGGAGTGCAGGAATTCGCCCGTGTACCAGTCCTTGGGGATGAAATCGGCGTAGGTGTAGGCGTTGCGCACGACTGTCGAGCTCACGCCCTGGCCGTACAGCAGCTGCAGGATCGGGTTGCGGCCGGCGGTGTCGGAGGCGACCGCGCCCACACCGCGTGCCGACTCCACGGCCGCCAGGGCGATGGCGACCAGCGGTACCGAGACGATGCCGATGAACCTACCCGCCCTGCCGATACGCCAAGTGCCTGGCGGGTCCTGGCGGGAGCGCACAATCCAGTAGGCGAGGACAATGACCAGGCCGCCCACGAAGGTGCCGCGCTGCCCGGTCAGCAGGCTGAGGAGCAGGTAGGCGGACCAGCCGGTGATGGCGGCCGTGACCTGACGCCTGGGAGGGAACAGCCCCAGGTGGATCGTCAGCATCAGCGGCAGCATGATCTCAATGCGGCGCAGCCCGTACATGGAGCCAGAGGCATCCTCCAGGTCGGAGAACTCCGTGTAGTAGGACAGATAGCCGTTGGCCAGCACGTAGCGGGCCCGCAGCGCCACCGAGACCAGGGACAGGGCGAGCGTCACCCAGAACAGGCAGCGCACGATCGACGGATCGGCCAGGACGGTGGCACCCCGCCGGGCGCCACCGCGATCACCGACGACGCCGCTTCGACCGCCCTGGCCGCCGGTGTCCTCGCCCGCGTAGCCGCCGTCGCCAACTACGAGCCATCGCCTCCATGCGCGCCAGGTCTCCATGCCGATGGCGCCCAGCACAATGCCGAGCAGGCTCGCCACCAGGCAGAGTTGCAGGTGCTCGGTCTGCCCCGGAGGCGCCTGGCTGGACTCATAGTGGAAGAAGTCGACCGTGATCTCGCGCCCCAGCAGGAGCAGGAAGAAGGACACCAGGAAGGCCGCCAGGATGGTGCGACTGGCCATGCGGGCGGCGGCGAACAGCAGCGCGTTCAGCCACAGCAACAGGATCAGGGCCCAGCCGGTCGAGGCCTGGGTGACCAGGGCCAGGGCCAGCAGAGCGAGGTTGCACAGGACGCTGACGACCACGATGCCGGGACGCCGACGGGAGGGATAGCCGGGGGCGGATCGACGACGGCGGCGGCGGCCGCTCGTCGTGGTGCCGCTGACTGTGGTCCTGTCCGCCGTGGCACCGTCTGCCGTGGTGCCGCTGTCCGCTCCGGTAGCGCTCATGCCCGCCCCTCTTCAACACCGAGCCGGTTTGCGCCGCCTTCCAACAAGCCCGCCAGCTCGGCGGCGAAGCCCGTGTACAGGGCGCGCGCATCGCAGCGCTCCTCCCAGGTGCGCCGGGCGCCGGTGCGCAGCGCGGCGTAGGCGCCGTCGTCCAGGGCCGCGATCTCCTCAATGGCGGCGCGCACCTGCTCCGGCGTCGGGTCGGCGGGCAGCAGGATCCCGTTCACACCGGTGTGCACCAACTCGCCGGTGCCGCCCACGTCGGTGGCCACCACCGGGATACCGGTCGACAGCGCCTCCATGATGGAAACCGGCACGCCCTCGGAACTGGAGACGTTGACCAGCAGGTGGCGGGGGGAGTGCACGTACTCCTCGACCAGGTCGGCGTTGCGCACAAAGCCCCGCCAGGTGAGCGTCACGTTGTCACCCAGTTGTCGCGCCGCCCGCGCCTCCAGCTGCTCGCGCAGCTCTCCCTCTCCGAAGTGGTCCCAGCGGATCGGCAGGCAGGTGCCGGCGAGCGCGTCGACGAGCAGGTCCAGCCGCTTGACGGGCACGATCGTCGAGCAGGACACGATTCGCAACCCCTCCCGGCGCGGCGGCACCGCGGCGGGGACGCCGTGGTCGGTGGTGCCCAGGCGGGAGACCGTGGCCTTGGTCGCCGCCTGCGGCTGCCCGGTCAGCAGGTAGCGCAGCCCGTGCTCGGCCACCAGGTAGATACGGTCCAGATCGGCCACGGTCTGCGCCCGCAGCGGCAGGTAGCCGCGCGGCGAGTGCTCCTCGTACAGGTCGGCACGGTGGGCGCGGGCGACGGAGACGGCGCGGCGGAAGCGGCGGCGCAGCCGGGCGGCCATGTAGGGCTGGTAGGCGAAGCGGTAGGAGTAGAAGACCACCTTGTCGTCGGGACCCGCCCCGGCCGCCTCCAGGATGCGTCCGACCTGAGCGGCCTCGTGGCGGGCGCGGCTGAGGAACACGAACAGGGTCACCAGTCGAGAGGGACTCAGCCGACGCCGTCGGGCGAGGTCGGCCAGCTCCCGGTACAGGTTGGCGTCGCCCAGCACCCGGAACGAGCCCAGCAGGTAGAACAGGCGCGAGCGGAAGGGGATCGGGTGGGCGCTCATGCCCTCCGGCAGCGGCCGCACGCTGGCGCGCTGGTCCTCCCGCACGGACAGCGACATGATGTCCACCCGGTCGAATCCCGTGAGGTACTCCAGCTCGGTGGCCAGGAATGGTTCCCAGTTTCCGTAGGGGAAGGCGTTGGCCAGGATGACAAGTCGTCTCATCACGCCTCCTGCAGGTTGAAGGACACCTGGGCGGCCAGGGCCGCGGCTCGCTGCCGGCACTGCGACAGGTCCTGGCCGCGCACCACCAACTGGCCCAGGCAGTCGTTGGAGGAGGTGAAGCCGTCGAGCCGGTCGCCCGGACCGCGGAACAGGGTCAGGTCCACCGCCCACTCGGGCAGGTCGGCGGGCACGGCCACGTCGACGACGGTGCCGTGGGCGTCGGGATCGGTGAGCATCATGGCCAGGGCCGCGCCAGGCCAGGGCTCGCGCCGCACCCAGGCGCCGGGCACGTCCAGGTCCAGGGCCTCCCGGGCCACCAGCTCGTAGTAGTCCAGGCCGTGTACGGCGCTCATCAGCTCCGGCAGGCCGTTGGCGCCCGCCCGGCCGGTCAGCTCGATCACGTAGACCTGCCCGTCGCAGGCCATCAGGTCGATGTTGACGGCGCAGTTGTCCAGGCCGAGCGCGACCACCGCCGCGTTGGTGACTTCGCGGGCCTGCGACGCCAGGAGGCCATCCGGTAGCGGCACGTGGTGGCCGATCGGGATCGGCGCATCGGCGGCCAGGTCGTCGCCGTGGACGGTCACGTGGAGGATCTCGCCGTCGTGGACGAGCGCCTGCGCGCCGAACTCGGTGCCGTTCAGGAAGCGCTCGACGATCACGGTGCCGTGGCGGCTCAGGGACTGTGCCCGGTCGAAGGCGGCCCGGGCCTGAGCCGGTGAGGTCACCTTGAACACGCCGGCCGAGCCCTGCAGGTCGGCGGCCTTGACCATGGCCGGCAGGCCGACGGCCTCCAGGGCGGCGTCGAGCTCCTCCGGGGATGAGACCTCCCGGAACGGGGCGGTGGGCACGCCGTGCTCGACCAGACGCCGCTTCATGGCCAGCTTGTCCATACAAAGGCGGGCGGCCGCGCGGGTCAGGCCGCGCAGGCCCAGCTCGTCCACCACCGCGCCCAGCGCCTCCAGGCCGGTGTCCAGGCAGCTGGTGGCGACGGCGTCGACGCCGGCCAGGCGGGCCTCCCGGGCCACCGCGTCGGGGTCGAGCAGGTCCACGTCGATGGCCTCGTCGGCCTCCTTCAGGCCCGGCGGCGGCCCGGCGGTCAGACTGGCGACGACGGCGGTTGCGCCCAGGCGCTTGATGGCGCGGATCAGCCCGAGCTGACCGCGCCCGGCGCCGATGACCAGGACGCGACGTCCTCGGGCGGGCAGGCTCCCCTCCGCCGGCGCCGGCTCGGCCGCGGCGGATGACGGCGCCCGGCCGACCTCAATGCGGATCAGGCTGCGGGCCCGCTCACAGGCGGCGACGGCGGCGGCGCGGTCGGGCCCGGAGGCGACCACCACACCGAGGCGGTCCGTGCTGGAATGCAGCGGAGTGATCGCCTCACCGGGCTCGGCGAGCGTGATGACGGCGTCGACGCCGGGCACGGCGCGGGCCGCCTCCTCCCCGTGGAAGGCGCGCAGCACGCCCTCGGGCGCGGTCAGGAAGCGGATGGCGGCGGCCCGTCCTGAGTGGGGCGGCACCTCGATCTGCTCCCCGCAGGCCTGCCGCAGCACCAGGCCGATGAAGTCGATACCGGTGGAGCCGGGCACCACGTGGGAGGAGACGAAGTCACCGGCCATGCGGGAGCCGAACTCGATGAGCACGGGGCCGTTCTCGGTGAGCATCATCTCCACGTGGGCGGGACCGAAGTGCATGTCCACGGCGGCCAGGCACTGGGCCACCAGGGCGTGCGCGGCGGCCAGCGTTTCCTCGTCCAGGTCGGCGGGTTGGGTGTGTCCGGTCTCGATGAAGTGGGGGCTGCCAGTGGTGTCCTTGTCCGTGGTGGCGATGACGTGATAGACGCCGTCCACACACAGCACCTCGCAGCTGATCTCGCGGCCCACCAGCAGTTCCTCCACGATGACGGTCGGTTCGTGGGAGGGCTCCAGGGCGTATTTCAGTGCCCGGGGCAGGTCCGCCTCGGTGTCGACCTGCACCACGCCGCGGGAGCCGGAGGAGTCCAGCGGCTTGACGATGCAGGGCAGCCCCACCTGGGCCACGGCCGCGCGCAGCTCGTCCAGGTCGGTGGCCAGGGCGAAGCGCGGGTGGGGCACGCCGGCGCGGGCGACGGCCTGCAGCATGAGGGCCTTGTCGGTACAGGCGGCGGCCGTCTCGGGCGAGACGGCGGGCAGGCCGTGCGCCTGGGCGACGGCGGCGATGGCCCGCACCGGCCGGTCCGTGCCCACCGAGGTGACCCCGGCCAGCTCACGGTCGCGGGTCAGGGCCAGCAGCCCCTCGACGTCGGTGGTGGAGACGGCGGCGAACTCGTCGGCCAGGGCGGCCCCGGGCACGTCCGGGTTGGCGTCCACCACGAGCGTGCGCATGCCCAGGCGGCGGGCCGCTTGGATCATCGGCACCTGGAGGGGGGAGCCGCCCAGGATCAGTACCGGGGGGCGGGACTCGCCGGGGGCGGACTGCTGATGGTACTGGGAGGCCGTGTCAGTGTGCGCGGCGGGGGCGGAGGGGGTCTCAGGGCAGGGCATGGATTCGAGTCTCCTGTTGGTGGCTGGTTGCAGGGCTTGGCGGCTTGTCCGCCGAGGCGCGGGGTCCGCGCGGGACTACGCGGGGGAGGGCTGCTCGGCGCTCCCCTTGGCGTCGGAGTAGACGGACTTGCCCGTGAGCACGGTCTGGATGGTCTTGAGCACGATGCGCACGTCCAGGCCGAGGGAGAGGTGATCGACGTAGTAGCAGTCGGCGGCGTAGCGCTCGGGCAGGGTGGTGGAGTTGCGGTAGAAGGCCTGGTTGTATCCGGTGATGCCCGGCCTGACGGTCAGGCGGCGCCGCTCGTCGGCCCCCATGCGGTCCAGCGGCTTGGTGGCCAGGTTGGGGCGTGGCCCGATCAGGCTCATGGTGCCGTTCAGGACGTTGAGGAACTGGGGGATCTCGTCGATCGAGGTGGCGCGCAGCACTCGACCCACGCGGGTGACGCGGGCGTCGCCGCGGGAGGCCACAGAGGAGGAGTCGGCGTTGCGGATGTCCGGGGCGCCCACCGACATGGAGCGGAACTTGAAGATCCGGAAGGGACGGCCCTGGCGGCCCCAGCGCTCCTGCCGGTAGAAGACGGGGCCGCCGTCGTCGAGCTTGATGGCGGCGCCGACGCCGACGGTAAGCACGCCCAGGAGCGGCATGACGGCGAGGGCGGCGCTCACGTCCAGGGCGCGCTTGCCGTAGCGGGCGTAAAAGGTCTGCGGATGCTTCCAGGTGCTCAGGGTCGCCTGGTTTGCCATGGTGTTCCCCTTTCAATGGCTTCACCGGGGGCAGTGATCAGGAATGGTCAGGTGTCAGGAGGTAGACGGACAGGAACAGGATGGTCAGGAACAGGTACAGCAGAAGGTAACGGTCAGGAACAGGTGCGTTGCAAGCCTAGCCGCTCCGCGGGGGTGCGCGCACGGCGCATGACTGAGAGATTAAGCGCCCAGCGCCTGGTCGCGGGCAATGGTCGCCGCCACGCCGTCGACGACGGCGGCGGAGAATCCGGCCCGTTCCAGCGCCACCAGCCCGGCCACCGTGGTGCCTCCGGGGGAGGAGACGGCGTCGATCAGGTCGGCGGGGGTGCGGCCGCGGCCGGCGGCGTCGGCCCGGGCGGTTTGCGCCGCCTCGGCCTGCACGGTCAGCGCCGAGCCGAGCACTGCCTGGGTGACGATCTGGACCGCCTGCGCCTTGGGGATTCCGGCGGCCACGCCGCCGCGGGCCAGTGCCTCGATGAACTGGAACACGAAGGCGGGGGAGGAGCCCGCCAGCGCGGTGAACGCGGAGAAGTCCCGCTCGGCCAGCACCAGGGTGCGGCCCACGGTTCCCATCAGGGAACGAGCCGCCTCCAGATCCGCCTGCGTGGCCGCGGCGCCCGCAGCCAGGGCGGTCATGGACTGGCCCACGGAGGCCGCCATATTCGGCATGGCCCGCACCACGCGGGCACCCGGCGGCAGCATTCCGGCCAGGCGCTCGGTGGTCAGCCCGGCCGCGAGCGAGAGCACCAGTGGACGGCGGGCGAGCAGGGCGTCTGCGAGCGGGGCGAGCGCCGTCGGCACCACGTGCGGCTTGACGGCGAGCACCACCACGTCGCTGGCCGCCACGAGCTCGGTGGCCGCGGCCACGTGCCGCGCCCCGGTGGCCTGTGCCAGGCGGGCGGCCGAGTCGTGGGCGCTGGTCAGCAGCACATCGGTGGGGCTCGTCCCCGCCGCGATGGTCCCGCGCACGATCGCGCCCGCCATGTTGCCCGCACCGATGAAGCCGTAGACCGTCATGCCCCCAGGGTAGATGCCTGCCCGGGCCGCTGTTCGCGGGGACAATGGAAGCATGATTCAAGTCACTGTCACCCCGTCCGCAACCTCCCCGCGTCGTGCCCTGGTCACCGGGGCCTCCACCGGCATCGGCGCGGCCACCGCCCGCCTGCTGCGCGCCCACGGCTGGGAGGTGGTCGCCACCGCCCGGCGCAGTGACCGCCTGATCGCGCTGAGTGAGGAGACCGGCTGCACCTGGGTTGCCGCCGACCTGCAGCAGCCCGCCGATGTTGACCGACTTGCTGCGCAGGTCAAGGCCGGGGGCCCGCTCGACGCCATCGTCAACAACGCCGGCGGCGCGCTGGGCGCGGACCCGGTGGCCGAGGGCAGCGTCGAGGAGTGGGCCACCATGTACGAGCGCAACGTCCTGGCGGCGCTGCGCGTCACCCAGGCGTTCCTGCCGGAAATGCGCGAGCGGGGCGGTGACCTGGTGTTCCTGACCTCCACCGCCGCGCACGACACCTACCCCGGGGGAGGGGGCTACGTGGCCGCCAAGCACGCCGAGCGGATCATCGCCAACACCCTGCGACTGGAGCTGGTGGGGGAGCCCGTGCGCGTCATTGAGATCGCCCCGGGAATGGTGGCCACCGCCGAGTTCTCCCTGAACCGGTACCACGGGGATCGGGAGCGGGCGGCCGCGGTCTACGCGGGCGTAGCCGAGCCACTGGTGGCTGAGGACATTGCCGAGTGCATCGTGTGGGCGCTGGAGCGGCCCGCGCACGTCAACATCGACTCGCTCATCGTGCGTCCCCGGGCGCAGGCCTCCAACACGGTGGTTGCCCGCGACTGAGGCAGCGGCCAATACACAGCCGCGCCACAGCGCCGGTACGTGGGTGATCCAGCCGCGGTGCGTAGCTTCGGCTACGCCTCGACACTACGAGGTCTCCTACGCGCCGAAAGGACTCAGATGACCGAGCCCAGGTCCAATAGCTTCGACGTCACCGCCAGCATCCCCGCCCCTGACGCCTCCACACGGCACCCGACGTCGGGAACCGGAACCGATGCGGGTTCGACCGACGCCGTCGCCCCCGCCCGGACCAAGCGGCAGCGTCCCTGGTACCGGCGCACCTGGGTCGCCGGCGTCGCCGGCGTCGCTGTCATAGCGGCAGCGTTCGGCGCCGGCTGGGGTGCTAACGAGCTGCTGTCGCCCGAGCAGACTCCGGCGGGTATTGAGCGCGGCGACTTCGACCCGCGCCAGGGCGGGCCGGGCGGCGGCCAAATGCCGGGTAACGGGCAGATGCCGGGCGGCCAGATGCCCGATGGTGAGACGGGTCAGGGCGGCGCCGGGCGCACCACGCCCAACGACGACGCCACCGGTGGCTCCGGAGATGGCGGCACCTCCGAGGGCGGCGACAGCGCCGGCGTGCTGCAGAACGAGGACACCTCGGCCTGAGAGGCCGCCTCGCACACGCCTTCCCGCCGAGGCCACGTGTTTTGGAGGTTTGCACGGGTTAAGCGCCCGCAAACCTCCAAAACACGTGTGTGCGGGGCGAACGCGTAGATGTGTGCCACGCCCAACCGCGGCGGGGTTGTCAGGAGCTCACCGGTGGTGTGTACTTGTGTATACAAGTTGCCGCGTGGGTGCGGCAGCGTGACCGACCCGGAGCACCCCCATGACTTTCCACGACGCCGTCGTCTACCAGATTTATCCGAAGTCCTTCCGGGACACTACCGGCGACGGCGTCGGTGACCTGCGCGGCATCCTCGAGAAGGTCCCCTATATCGCCTCGCTGGGCGTGGACTACGTCTGGCTCAACCCCTTCTACCCCTCGCCGGGCAAGGACAACGGCTACGACGTCGCCGACTACTGCGCGGTCGACCCCGCGATGGGCACGATGGAGGATTTCGACGAGCTGGTCGCCGCCCTGGCCGAGCACGGCATCAGCCCCATGCTGGACATGGTGCTCAACCACGTGTCCACCGAGCACGAGTGGTTCCAGCGGGCGCTGGCCGGTGAGCAGCGCTACCGGGACTACTTCTACCTCCGGCCCGCCCGCGGTGACGGACCGACGGGGGAGCCGATCCTGCCCACCAACTGGGTCTCCAAGTTCGGC
This sequence comes from Actinomyces ruminicola, assembly GCF_900103885.1. Classification (GTDB taxonomy): domain Bacteria; phylum Actinomycetota; class Actinomycetes; order Actinomycetales; family Actinomycetaceae; genus Actinomyces; species Actinomyces ruminicola. The sequence goes on along the minus strand of NZ_FNIM01000001.1, from coordinate 194,008 downwards.
GGTCCCGCCTGGGCGCCGTTCGGACCCGTGGACGACTCCGGCCGCCCGCTGGGCGGGGAGTACTACCTGCACCTGTTCGACCCCGGCCAGGCCGACCTGGACTGGCACAACCCCGAGGTGCGTGCCCGTGCCGCAGAGGTCATCAACTTCTGGCGCTCCCACGGCGTGAAGGCCTTCCGCTTCGACGTCATCAACCTGATCGGCAAGACCGAGCCCCTGGCGGACGCCCCCGCGGGCACCGACGACCGCCTCGTCTACACCGATGGTCCGCTGGTGCACGACTACCTGCACGAGCTGTGCCTGGCCAGCTTCGGGCGCGACGCCGACTCCGTCACCGTGGGGGAGATGTCCTCCACCTCGATTGCCGCCTGCGTCGACTACACCAGCCCCGCGCGGCGCGAGCTGTCCATGGTGTTCAACTTCCACCACCTCAAGGTCGACTACGCCGACGGCCAGAAATGGACCCTGGCCGATCCTGACATCCCCGCACTCAAGCGCATCCTCAACGACTGGGCCCTGGGACTCCAGGCCGGCGGCGGCTGGAACGCCCTGTTCTGGAACAACCACGATCAGCCCCGCGCCATCAACCGCTTCGGCGACCCGGACCGCTTCCGCTACGAGTCCGCCACCATGCTCGCCACCGCCATTCACCTGCTGCGCGGCACCCCCTACATCTACATGGGGGAGGAGATCGGCATGACCGATCCGGACTACACCCGAATCGAGGAGTACGTGGACATCGAGGCCCGCAACGCCTACGCGGAACTGAAGGCCGCCGGGCGCAGCGAGGCGGAGGCCTTCGCCGTCGTCCACGCCAAGGCGCGTGACAACGCCCGCACCCCCATGCAGTGGGACGCCACCGCGGGCGCCGGCTTCACCGCCGGCACCCCGTGGCTGCGCCCCACCAACGCTGCTTCGATCAACGTTGCCGCGGAGGAGGCGGGCGGGCGCATCCTGCCCTACTACCGGCGCCTGGTGGCACTGCGCAAGACGGAGCCGGTGATCGCCGACGGCGACTACGCCCCCTGGATGCTGGACAACCCCGACGTGTTCGCCTACATCCGCACGCTGCCCGCCTCCGGTGCCGACACCGCAGCCGATGCTGTCGGCCCGACTGATGACGAGGCCGGCGCCACCCGCCTGCTCGTCCTGACCAGCTTCCGTGGTCACCAGACCACGGTCGAGATTCCCGCCGAGTTCCTCGCCGGAGAAGTACTCATCGGGAACTACCCCACCCGGCCGCTCAGCCCCGTCATGGCTCTGTCCCCGTACGAGGCACTGGCCGTCATCGTTCGCACCGACACTCGGCTCTGAGAGGAGCTCTCTGCATGACCCCGGCATCCGTCCCGGAACAGGCGCTGGTAGCGCCCGTGTCCGGCAAGATAATCCCGCTCGCCGACGTCCCCGACCCGGTCTTCTCCTCCGGTGCGCTCGGGGAGGGCTTCGGCGTGGTTCCCTCCGCAGGTGACGTCGTCGCCCCGGCGGCGGGTACCGTCACCATGGTGGCCGAGACCGGCCACGCCGTCGGCATCGCCACCGCCGATGGGTTGGAGATCCTCCTGCACCTGGGCGTGGACACCGTCGAGCTGGAGGGTCGCCCCTTCCGCCTGACCGCCGCCGTCGGACAGACGGTACAGGCCGGCCAGCGCCTGGGCGCCATGGACCTGGCGGCGATCACCGCCGCCGGCAAGGACACAACCACCATCGTGGCCGTCACCAACTCCGCCCAGGCCTTGGCCGAGCTCCGGCTGACCCCGGGGGAGGCGCAGGCCGGTGCGGGAGTTGCCGCCGCCGTGCTCAAGGCGGCCTCCGGCGACTCCGCGGTCGCCGACGCCTCCGCGCCCGCCCCGGACGACGGCCTCACCGGATTCGACGCCACCGCCCGCGACATCATCGCCGGGGTGGGCGGGGCCGCCAATATCCGCTCCGTCATCCACTGCATCACCCGGGTGCGCTTCTACTTGAAGGACGAGGCCCAGGCCGACGACGCCGCGGTCACCGGCACCGAGGGCGTCATCGACGTCGCCCGGGCCGGCGGGCAGTACCAGGTGGTCATCGGCGCCACCGTCGACGACGTCTACGAGGCCATCATCAAGCAGCTGCCCCACCTGGCCGAGGGCGGCGGGGACGCGGAGCAGGCGGGCCCCGCTGCGCCGCGGCCGACCACCGCCATCGGCTGGGTCAAGTACGGCTTCTCCTCACTGATCGGCGTGATCACCGGCTCCATGATCCCCGTGATCGGCGTGCTGGCCGCCTCCGGGATTCTGAAGGGGATCCTGGCACTGCTCACCCAGTTCAACGTCGTGGACACCGGCACCTCCACCTACACCTTCATCGACGCGATGGCCTCGTCGATGTTCTACTTCCTGCCCATCATCATCGGCTTCACCTCCGCTCGCAGGCTGGGCGCGGACCCGATCATCGTGGCCATCATCGGCGGGGTACTCACCTTCCCGTCCGTGGTCTCCATGGCGGATTCCTCGGCCGAGGACTACCACGTGATCGCCCGGATCGGGCGGACGGTATTCAACTCCGACTTCTTCAGGATCCCCGTCTCCCTGCCGGAGGGTAACGCCTACGCCTACTCGATCTTCCCCATCATCGTGGCGGCGTGGCTGGCCAGCAAGCTCGAGCCATGGCTCAAGAAGTGGATTCCGGCGGTGGTGCGCTCCATCTTCGCCCCACTGCTGGAGATCTTCATCGTCTCCACCCTGGTGCTGGTGGTGTTCGGCCCGATCGTCATGACCATCTCCGGCGCCATCGCCCAGGGCGTCAGCTGGGTGCTGAGCCTGTCCTACCCGGTGGCCGGACTCCTGATCGGCGGCTTCTACCAGTGCCTGGTCATCTTCGGCCTGCACTGGGCCGTCATCCCGATCATCTCCCAGCAGATCGCCGATCCCGGATACTCTCCGCTCAACGCCATCGTCTCCGCCTCCATGATCGCCCAGGGCGGTGGTGCCCTCGCGCTGTGGGTCAAGGCCAAGAGCCCGCGCATCAAGCAGCTGGCCGGACCGGCCACGATCTCGGCCCTGTGTGGGGTGACCGAGCCCGCCATGTATGGCCTGAACCTCAAGTACGGCCGCGTGTTCATCACCGCCTCCATCGGCGGCGCCGTGGGCGGCCTGCTCACCGGCCTGTTCGACGTCAACATGTGGGGCTTCACCGGTGCCTTCGTCGGCTTCCCGTCATTCGTCAACCCCGAGGGCATCGACGGGTCCTTCACCGGATTCTGGATCGCCTCGGTGGTGACCCTGGCGGTGTCCTTCCTGGCCACCTACTTCTTCGGATTCAAGGAGTCCGACTTCGAGACCGAGCGCACGGTGGAGAAGGTACGCCTGGGCAACCGCGAGCCGGTCGCCCGCTAGGGGCCTGCCGTCGGTGATCCGGGGGCGGGCGGGACTGTTCGAGTCCCGCCCGCCCCTGCCTCGCACTCAGCCGCGGGCGGGCAGGCGCTGCGCCGTCGCCACGAATCCGAAGGTGGCCGGCACGTGGTGGGAACGGGTGTACTCGAACGGCACCCCGGAGTCGTCGAAGCCGAGCGACTCCACTACGCCGACGCAGTCCAGGCCGTCGAGGTCCAGGTAGCGGCGGTCCAGTTCGTCGGCCGGCTCAATGGTGACCATGCGCGAGGCGGTGGCGATGTGCACTCCCAGGTCATGCTCCAGAAAGGCGTAGATGGATGACTCCGCCGCCGCGGGCGGAATCTCTGGGACCACCGAGCGCAGGAAGCGGTTGTGATCGATGATGGCGGCCCTGCCGTCCAACAGCCGCAGCCGCCGCAGGTACAGCACCTCGGTGCCCGCGCTCAATCCGTAGGCCAGTGCGGCCTGCTCGGAGATGGTTTCGACGGTGGAGGAGAGCACCACGGTGCGCACGGTGGTGCCGATGCGCTCGCCGGCCTCCGCCAACGACTCAATGCCGGACAGGAAGAACCGCGAGGTTGAGCGCGGGCGGTAGATGACTTGAATCCCCTTGCCCTGAATGGCCTGCACATAACCCTGGGAGCCCAGGTACTGCAATGCCTTGCGCACCGTGGGACGGGTGGTGCCGAACTCGGCGCTCAACTGGTTCTCGCTGGGCAGGAAGGCGCGGAAGGGGAAGCGGCCGGCCTCGATTCCACCGCGCAGGAACTCATAGATCTCCTGATACTTCGGCACGCTCCGGCCATCGTGCCGGGGAGCATGAGTTGAGGCGGCCAAGGTGTGGTGTCCTCCGGTTGGGGCGATGCGCCTGGGGCGGCCAGGCACACCTAGCGTATCGGTGCCCGCCTTGAGCGCACGGCAGGCCGCCCACGACGCGGGTCCGCCGCCGAGGACGCGCTCCAGTCGCCGAGGACCCCTCCAGGCGAGCGTCGCCGCGGGTTGCCCGCCGTCCTGACCGGCTACCCCGCGTGCTCGACGATCCCGCCTGTCGTCAGCACCCCCTGAGGCTTGTCCCGAGTACCCGAGACGGCTGCGTTCACACCCCGCACAATCCGCTGTACGACCAGCGACCAACCGGAAGAGCTTCAAGACTAGTGTTGATGCGTACTCGTGCACATGGGGCGGACTCGGGCCCGGCGCGGCGGGGCCTGGGCCTGGGTAGCGGGAGGGCCGCCTCCCGGCCCCGAATGTGGCGAGTACGACGCCGTCCGGGCCTCGCAGACGATGGAGACGCGCCCCCGCCGCGGTTACACTCACCGCCACAGGCGCCGACCCGGCCATCACCGGCGAGCCTCCGGAAGAACCGGGCCTCTGCCCACGGCGGGCCCCCAGTAGAACCGGACGGGACAGCCCGTCACAGCTGCGAATCAAGCGGCCCGACCCGGCTACGCCGGAACGGGCAAGCGAGGTGGTACCGCGGTGCGGTCCCCGCCATGCCGGAGTGCCGGCGGGCGGGGCGGCGTCGTCCTCGTAAGGCCCCGGGCCGGGCCAGTCGTCCGGCCCACCGACAACGAGTAAGACGCGAGGCAAGACCACATGGCCGAAGAGCCCACCGCCGCCCAGCACACGGGTGCCGCCTTCTACCCCCTGCACCGCCCCGGCCAGAAGGTCGAGCCGTCCCCCGCATTCCCCGCCATCGAGGGGGACGTCCTGGCCTACTGGAAGCAGGACGGCACCTTCCAGGCGTCCGTCGACGCCCGCCCCGCCCTGGACGACAACGGTCACTCCAACGAGTTCGTCTTCTACGACGGCCCGCCCTTCGCCAACGGCCTGCCCCACTACGGTCACCTGCTGACCGGCTACGTCAAGGACGCGGTCGGCCGCTACCAGACCCAGCGGGGCCATCGCGTCGAGCGGCGCTTCGGCTGGGACACCCACGGCCTGCCCGCCGAGCTGGAGGCGCAGCGCGAGCTCGGCATCGATGACGTCACCGAGATCACCCGCCCCGGCGGACTGGGCATCGAGAAGTTCAACGAGGCCTGCCGCACCTCGGTGCTGCGCTACACCAAGGAGTGGGAGGATTACGTCACCCGCCAGGCGCGCTGGGTCGACTTCGACCATGACTACAAGACCCTCGACCCCTCCTACATGGAGTCGGTCATCTGGGCCTTCAAGACCCTGTACGACAAGGGCCTGGCCTACCAGGGCCACCGGGTGCTGCCCTACTGCTGGCACGACCGCACGCCGCTGAGCAACCACGAGCTCAAGATGGACGATGAGATCTACCAGGACCGGCAGGACAACACGGTCACCGTGGGGTTGCGCCTGGAGCAGCGGCTGGATGCCACCCGCCCCGACGCCGCCCCCGAGCTGGCCCTGATCTGGACCACCACGCCCTGGACCCTGCCGTCCAACTCCGCCGTCGCCGTCGGCCCGGACATCGACTACGTGACCGTGCACGTGGATGCCGAGCTCGACTCCCCGGTAGCCGGCCAGGACGTGCTGCTCGCCCGCGATCTGCTGGGCGCCTACGCCCGGGAGCTGGGGGAGGACCCGCAGGTGCTGGCCACCTACAAGGGAACCGACCTGGTCGGGGTCCGCTACACGCCCATCTACGACTTCTTCGACGACGACGCCCACCGCGCCGAGGGCGCCGCTCCCGGGGCGGCCGCCTGGCAGATTATCGCCGCCGACTACGTCACCACCACCGACGGCACCGGCCTGGTGCACCTGGCGCCCGCCTTCGGTGAGGACGACATGTACACCTGCCAGGCCTACGGCGTCGGCACGGTGATCCCCGTCGACGACGGCGGCGTGTTCACCGCCGAGGTGCCCGACTACGCCGGCATGCAGATCTTCGACGCGAACAAGCCGATCGTCACCGACCTGCGCGACGGCAGCGGACCGCTGGCCCGCCGCGAGCCGGCCGTGCGCGCGGTGCTGGTGCGCCAGGCCTCCTACGTGCACTCCTACCCGCACTGCTGGCGCTGCCGCAAGCCGCTGATGTACAAGGCCGTCTCCAGCTGGTTCGTCAAGGTCACCGCCATCCGCGACCGCATGGTGGAGCTCAACCAGGAGATCACCTGGGTGCCCGGCCACATCAAGGACGGCATCTTCGGCAACTGGCTGGCCGGCGCCCGCGACTGGTCCATCTCCCGCAACCGCTTCTGGGGCGCCCCCATCCCCGTGTGGGTGAGCGACGACCCGGCCCACCCGCGCACCGACGTGTACGGCTCCGTCGCGGACCTGGAGCGCGACTTCGGGGTGGAGGTCAAGGATCTGCACCGTCCCTTCATCGACACGCTGGTGCGCCCCAACCCCGACGACCCCACCGGCAAGTCCATGATGCGGCGCATCCCCGACGTGCTGGACTGCTGGTTCGAGTCCGGCTCCATGCCCTTCGCCCAGGTGCACTACCCGTTCGAGAACGTGGACTGGTTCGAGTCCCACAACCCCGGCGACTTCATCGTGGAGTACATCGGGCAGACCCGCGGCTGGTTCTACACCCTGCACGTGCTGGCCACGGCCCTGTTCGACCGGCCCGCCTTCACCACCTGTGTCTCCCACGGCATCCTGCTGGGCGACGACGGGCAGAAGATGAGCAAGTCCCTGCGCAACTACCCCGACGTCCAGCGGGTCTTCAACCGCGACGGCGCCGACGCCATGCGCTGGTTCCTGCTGTCCTCCCCGGTGGTGCGCGGCGGCAACCTGGCCGTCACCGACCGGGCCATCCGGGACACGGTGCGCCAGGTGATGCTGCCGCTGTGGAACGCCTGGTACTTCTTCAGCCTGTACGCCGCCCACGCGGGCGAGGACGGTGCCTGCTACCTCACCGACGGCGTGGACCCGGCCGATGCCGCGCTGTTCGGCCCCAAGGGGTCGCTGCACGTAATGGACCGCTACATCCTGGCGCGGGCCAAGGACCTGGCCGACACCGTCGGCGCCCAGCTGGACGCCTACGACGTCACCGGCGCCACCCACACCGTGCGCGAGTTCATCGACGTGCTCACCAACTGGTACCTGCGCACCTCGCGTGCGCGTTTCATGGACGGCTCCGCCGCGGTCTCCCACCCCGCCTTCGACACGCTCGCCACCGTGCTGCGCGTGCTGATGCAGGTGATGGCTCCGATGGCCCCCCTGCTGGCGGAGGAGATCTACCGCGGCCTGACCGGGCAGCGCTCCGTGCACCTCACCGACTGGCCGGTCCTGCCCGCGCACGTGGCCGACGGCGCCCTGGTGGCCGCCATGGACGAGGCGCGGGACGCCGTCTCCGCCGCGCTGAGCCTGCGCAAGGCGGACAAGCTGCGCGTGCGCCAGCCGCTGCGCACCCTCACCATCGCCACCGCCGACCCGGCCGGGCTGGCACCCTTCACGGCGCTGATCGCCGAGGAGGTCAACGTCAAGCAGGTGCGGGTGGTGGACGCCGCCGACGCCGGCTACGAGCTGACCGAGGAGCTGGCGCTGAACCCGCGCGCCTTCTCCCCGCAGGTCCGCAAGCTCACCTCCAAGCTGTTCGCCGCCGTCAAGGCGGGGGAGTGGGAGGTCACTGCGGACGGCGACGTCCGCTTCGACACGGTCCTGCTCGACGGCGCCCCGGTGGTGCTGGAGGCGGAGGACTCCGCCTTCACCCTGTCCACCCGCATCGAGGTAAGCGACGACGCCCTGTCGGCGACCGTGCTGCCTTCGGGTGCCTTCGTGGTGCTGGACACGGCGCTCGACGACGACCTGGAGGCCGAGGGCTGGGCCCGCGACCTGGTCCGCCTGATCATGGACGAGCGCAAGGCCACCGGGCTGAGCATCGGTGAGCCCGCCCGTGCGACGCTGACGGTTCCGGCGGACAAGCAGGCCTGGACCGGCGCCCACCTCGACCTGATCAGGCGCGAGGTCAGCTGTGTGGAGGTGCAGGTCATCAGCGCCGACGTGGACGCTCCCAGCGCCAAGGTGGCGCGGGCCTGATCCCGGGCCTGGCTGGCCATCGCAAGAGGAACCTGCATCGGCCCGGTGGCCGGTCGCCAAGCACGACCGGCCACCGCGACGGATCCTCTACCAGCGCCCGCGGTACGGCCGCCACTTAACTGGACCTCGCGGTGGCCGCCGCTCGCCTGACACACCACCAACCTCGACGCCATCTCCGGGGTGCCTAATCTCTGGCGCCACACCGGAGGACGCACGGCATCCGACGCCGCCATGCACGGACACCCCTCCAGCTGGCAAGGACAGTCTGGCGGATACAGGTGCCTTAGGTCCGTATCCGGCCTCGTTTTCGCTCTCCCCATGACAGCAGAGCGTCGTAGCGGCGCACAGGCTCAGCCGGGCGGTGGCCGAGCATCGCTGGGATGTCAACAGGCGACCATGACTCCTAGGGTCATCGAACTCAATAGAGCCAAGTGTTCCGACAACGCTCCGAAACGCCTCGTAGCCGGGACTCCGGAAGTAGAGTATCCCGGCAGGAGGGAGCGTCAGACGCTCGTTTCGTGCTCTAAAGGACGTACAAAAGAAACACCTGTAGCCGATGTCGATCTGAAGACGACAGTCCCAATATGGCAACGTTGCGCGGTGTGACTGGTAGTACGCAGCGCAAGAGCGGTAGCATTCGATCGCTAGCACGCGACATCCCCGCTAGCCTCGCCCTGAGCAGATGAGGAGGCCTCGCAAGCCCTGATGCGACCTTAATTGAGTCCACCAACAATCAAGCCCACCAGCAAGTTGACCGCTTCAGGCAGCCGACCAGTTGCTGTTCTCTGGCATGCCAGGTCTCTCACGAGGGGTGGCGGGGCTCTCGACGCGGTAGGCCCCGCTTGTAAATGGTTGATTGCCCGGTGGTGTATGCAATTCTGAACCCGCAGGCGGGTTGTCGGAAATTGAGTGCGACGCCGACAACCGGATTGCTTAAACACTAACTGCAGCCTACGTGCTAAAGCATGCGCGTCCCGTTCGGCGGGAAGTCCATGTTTGGGAGATACATGTCGAACCTACGTGCTGATCCGGCCAAGCGGATCATGGCGGTGATGCCTCCTTGGAAGGATCTGCCTGAGGAGATGCGGACCCACGCCGTGCGTCCGTACTACGACCGGCTGGTTGAACGGCAGCGCGAGCTGCGGCTCAAAAGACTGCTGGACATTGCGGGAGCGGCCGTGATGTTGGCTGCGTTCGGATGGCTGTTCGCCTTTCTTCCAATCATCATAAAGATCGAGTCTCCGGGGCCCGTATTCTTTCGGCAGAAGCGAGTGACGCAGTTCGGCCGCGAATTCGAGATACACAAATTCCGCACTATGAAGGCGGCTCCGCATCAGTCAGGCCTGCAGGTGACCTTGCACAACGATGCACGAGTCACCAGAGTAGGTGCCTTCCTGCGTCGGTACAGGATCGATGAGGTTAGTCAGCTGATTGACATTTTACAAGGGAACATGAGCTTCGTGGGAACTCGTCCTGAGGTTCCGGAATATGTCCGTAAGTACACTCCAGAGATGCTGGCGACGCTGTTGCTGCCTGCGGGCGTCACTTCAACCGCAAGTATTGAGTTCAAGGATGAGGCGCAACTGCTGACATCTATTACAGACGCCGAGCGGGCATACACGGAGTACATCCTTCCTAGAAAAATGGCTTTCAACTTGGATGATATTCGGAAGTTCAGTATCGCTCGGGACCTCAGGATCATGCTGTTGACCATTCGTGCGGTCTTGACTGACAGGTAAGTGGGAGAACAGGGGAACATGAACTTAGAACCCGGCCTCGTATCCGTGATCATGCCCGCATACAACAGCGAGGCGTTTATCGAGCAGGCGGTGCGATCCGTGCAGGCGCAGACTTATACCGCTTGGGAATTGATTATCGTGGACGACTGCTCGACGGACGGCACCGCAGAATTGGCGCACGAGCTCTCCCGCGAGGACTCGCGCATACGGTGCCTCAGGCTTTCATGCAACTCGGGCGCCGCTGTTGCGCGCAATTGTGCCATGAATGACGCTCGAGGCCAATACATGGCCTTTCTCGACTCCGACGACCTGTGGCACCCCGATAAGCTCGAGAAGCAGTTACAGTTCATGACAGCGGAGTCTTTATCCTTCACATGCACCGCCTACCAGCAGGTTACCGGACCAGGGATGCGCAAGGGCAGGGTAATACGTAGTCCGAAGCGGATCTCCTATCGCCGTCTGCTTCTGGACTGCCCGGTGGGGAACTCCACAGTAATGTACGACGTGTCACGGATGGGCAAGTTCGAAGTGCCCGATATCAGGAAGCGTAACGACGACGCGCTATGGCTGCGTATGCTGCGGACGGAGCCGTTCATATGGAGTATTCCCGACGTGCTTGCGTACTACCGCGTTCGGTCAGGATCGGTATCGAGCAACAAGCTCAGTCTTGTGAAGTATCACTGGACCCTGTATCGTCGAATAGAGCGCCTGGGTGTGGTGACGTCAGTATATCATCTGATAGCATGGGGAGTGATCAAGGTGTTTCGACTCAAATAGAGGGTGGAGGAGGACCTGCGCCTGACGGTGACGATGCGATACGATTGTGCTAAGGAGTGTGGAAATAATGCTGCCTAACGAGGCAGATGGTTCTCACGAGGCGCCCGCAAATGCCCTGCGGGTGTTACACATTCACTCTTCGCTGACGGTCCGCTCAGGTGTGATGGGCGTGTTGATGAATTACTTCCGGCACATCGATCGCACGAGAGTAGTGTTCGATTTCTACACTTACTATCACCCGTCAGACAGAACCTATCAGGCAGAGATCGAGTCTCTTGGGGGCAGGTGTCTTGAAGGACCAGACAGCAAGAACATCTTCACAATACGAAGGCACTTGGCTACGGTTTTAAAGGAACATGAGGGCGAGTATCGCGTGGTCCATATTCATGATCCTATGCTGGCCCGGTTCTTGTGGCCTGTGATTCACCGCAATGGGAATGCCAGCGTGATAGTTCACTCGCACTCTACGGGATACTCGGGCAGTCGAATCAGGGCGTTCCGTAATTGGTTGGCGTGCAGGAACATATCGCGGTACTCGGATGCACGTATGGCATGCTCGAACGATGCCGGAGTCCATCTGTTCGGTGACGATGGCTTTACCGTCATGCGAAACGCGATTGAGGTCGAGCGGTTCGCCTTCGATGAGGGCACCAGGAAATCAGTGCGGGCCGAGTTCGGTCTTGAAGGAGCGTGCGTGATCGGTCATGTGGGCAGGTTCAGCGAGGAAAAGAACCACACGCTTCTGCTGTCGGTCTTCAAGGAATTCGTCCAGCGTGAGCCCACTAGCCGTCTGCTGTTGGTTGGAGATGGGCAGCTGAGAGAGCGCTACGAGGCCATTGCCAGTGAGCAGGGCATTGGTGATCGGGTCATCTTCCTGGGACACAGTGGTCGGGTCTCGGAGCTGTACCAGGCGATGGACGTGTTTGTTCTCCCGTCGAGGTTCGAAGGACTCGGGCTGGTCGGGGTTGAAGCGCAGTGCGCCGGTGTCCCCGTGGTGTGCTCGGACAGGGTGCCTAGGGAGATTGAGACGTTGAACTGTTCGTTCGTCGCGCTTGACTCACCTCCGGATGTGTGGGCGAGGAAGATCGATTCGGTACGTCTCCAGACCGATCGGGGCAGAGAGCTCGGTGCTGAAGCGACACGTCTTAGCGGCTATGACGTAAGTGACGCGGTCGACGAGATTATGCGATGCTATGAGGAACTCGCACTGACGGGGGGACGGTGATGTGGCTTCATTTCGCCCTGTTCGCATGCCTGTTGCTCGCGGCCGGATTGTCCCTTGGAACGCAAACCGACGGCGTCGATAAGGGGACGTTGTCGCTTCTCGTCGCGACCGGCGCCTTTATAGCGATGAGCTCGATGCGGGCCGTGACGGTGGGTAGCGATACCCCTGAGTATCGGAGGGTGTTCGTCTCGATCGCCGGTGCTGATTCATTGAGCGAGGCGTACTCCGTCAGCCGCTTCGAGCACGGATACGTGCTCTTGAACTACATGATCAGCAGAGCCACGGACGACTTCAATGTGTTCCTGCTCGCCTTGTCAGTCCTGTCCTTTGGATCGATCGCAGTATTCATTCATCGGTATGCGTATTCGAACTCGGTTGCCGTACTGCTCGCATTCGGCATGTCGATCTATTACGACGTGATGCTCGCGCTGAGGCAGGGGCTCGCGGTTGCGCTGTTCTTGTTTTCCTTCCCTGCGCTGCTGGACCGCAGGCCGGTTCGCTACGTGCTGCTGATACTGCTGGCAACACAGTTCCACAGCTCCGCGCTGATCCTGCTGCCCGTCTATTTCATAACCTCGATCAATGCTCATACCTTTGCTGGCTGGCTCAAGGCGGGTGCTGTGGTTCTATTTGCGGCGGTTACGTTGGGCGTAGTGCTGACGCGTGTGTCCTACGTACTCACGTACTATGGGCATTACCTCAGTTCAGCGTACGCGGAAGGAGGAATCCGTTCGGCCACGGTCCTGGGCATTTGCGTGAGGATCGTTGTGGCTGTGATTGCCGCGGGTTGCGGCTGGACTGCAGCCGTTGCCGATGATGCCTCTGGGAGGATGCGGGTCCTGCTCGCGTTCGTGCTGCTGGATATCGGCGTAATGACAGTCTCGCTCGGGTTCAACATGCTGGACCGGATCGAGATGTACCTCACCCTCCCGTTCGTGGTTGGAGTCGCGAACGTGATGTCTCGGGGCGATACTCCGCGTCGGATTGGTGCGGAGGTGCTGACGGTCCCCTTGTGCTTTGTGCATAAAACGGTCTCCTTAGCCCTCCGCCCGGAGTGGTTCCACCTGTTTCCCTATGTCAGTTTTCTGCAGGAAAGGCGATGACCGTGGATCCGGTGTACCGTTGCTATTCAGTCGCGCGTTGGTTCTCCGAACGCCACATGCGCTTGTTCGCGTACGTCGTGAGGGCGTTGATGCGAGTCGTATTCGCGTGTGACGTGCCCTATGGTGCTCGAGTTGGGAGGGGGACCAAGTTTCCTCACCACGCGCTTGCAGTGGTGATACACCCGGACGCTGTCGTGGGCGAGAACTGCACGGTATCGCATCAGGTAACCATTGGTGGAAGAAGCGGTCTGAAGGAGGTTCCCATGATAGGGGACAGGGTACTTATTGGATGCGGGGCGACGCTACTGGGACCCATTGTTGTCGGGGATGATGCGGTGATCGGGGCGGGCGCTGTGGTTCTGGCTGATGTTCCGGCTGGTGCGACGGCTGTTGGTGTGCCAGCGCGTATCGTGGTTGGTGAGGGGAATGGTCCGAAGTTGTGAGTGTGCCATAGCGATGACCTGGTGGCACGTCAATTGGTACTATGCGTGATGGTGAGGGTATAACGTGGTATCAGGCGATAGAGGAAGGCTTCGAGAACTCATCGGCAATACGGTCTTGTTCGCGTTCGGGACGCTCGGCGTGAAGCTAGTCTCTTTTGTCCTGATGCCTCTGTACACCACGGTGATGACCGTGGAGGAGTACGGAGTCGCGGAACTCGCCAACAACAGTACCGAGGTATTACTGCCGGTGATGTCCCTGGGAGCTGTCGAGGCGCTATATAGGTTTTCGATCGATGAGGAGGTTCAGAAGCGCAGTCTTTTCACGAACTCTGTCATCCTGCTCGCAGGCGGCGCCGTTTGTGTCGGTGTAATGTGCGCGGTCGCCCGCGTTGCGTTGGGCTATACGTTTGCGCTGCCGGTCTTCGTGCTCTTCGCCTCCGTTTGCTCTTACAAGGCAACGGCACAGTTCGCGAGAGGATGTGGACATGTTAAGCGGTATGTCCTGTACGGGATGACGAATGCCATTGCCCTGCTCGCTACAACCTACTGGTTGGTGGTACACGCTGGTGGAGGCGTATCGGGTTACTTGTGGTCGTATTCGATAGCGCACTTTGCAGCTTCTGCGATCGCGTTCGTGGCGTCTCGGGAGTTTCGTTTCCTTTCATGGTCTAGTGTTGACCTCACGTTGTTGAAGAGGATGCTCGGCTACAGTCTGCCGCTGGTTCCGAACTTGATTGCCTGGTGGGTTGTCAGCATATCGGGACGATACATCGTGCTTTGGTGCTGCGGTGCGGGCGATGCGGGGATCTTCACCGCGGCGAGCAAGCTGCCGGCGGTCATCAATCTGGGTACCTCGGTGTTCCAATTGGCCTGGCAGTACTCCGCGTCGAAGGCGATAGGTTCTCCAGGCAGTGGAGTATTCTTCGTGCGCGTGCTGCGCGGTTACGCATGGGCGGTGCTGCTGCTCTCCGGCGCCGTAATCGCGCTGAGTCGGCAGATATCGAGCCTGTTGTTGCGTTCGGACTTCGGTGTTGCGTGGCGATACGTCCCACTGCTGATGCTCGCCGCCGCTTTCGGTGCGTTGTCGATCTTCTTCGAGAGCTTCTACCAGGCGCTTATGGACAATCGAATGCTGATGGTGTCGACATTGGTTGGTGCAGTAGTTAACGTCATCGTCGGTATGCTCCTTTCGATGGCTGCTGGACTTTGGGGCGCCGTGTTCGGCATGCTATCGGCGTACGTCGTCATGTTCGGCATCCGGGCCTACGACATCAGGAGAAGAATGTCGCTGCCCATGACAGGTCTGAGGATCTATCGTCAGCTGGCATTGGTTGGAGTGATCGCCGGTGTTTCATCATTCGAGGCATCGCCGCTATCAGTTAGTGTGACCGGTGCATCCGTGCTGTTGTTGCTGCTCTCGGACCTCGGTATTGTGAGTGCGTTGAGGAACGAGGCGCGCGTGTGGATCAACACCCGGGTCGGGAGAGGGGTGGCTTAGTTTCGTTTTAGCTGATGTGTGGCAGGGTGTGGTCGTGGCGGGCCGACTGATCCGGTCAACTTTTGTTGGTCCCGCCGTGGTATCTCGTATTAAAGGTATGGTTCTAGTCAGGAGGGTTTGGCGTGGAAGTCAGGCACGCGCTAAAGAAGTTTGTTCCGCATTGGGCGTTGTCTCGGGGGTTGCGCGTGTTGCATGGACGCAACTGTCGACTTAAGCCAGAGGAGTATCGCGCGGCACTCGTCCAGTGGTGCTGGTTGATTCGTCGGCCGTGCGACCTTGATAATCCCCGCACGCTGGCGGACAAAATTCATTGGCTCAAGCTGTATGATTCTACTCCGCTCAAGGGGAGACTTGCTGACAAGTTCTTGGTTCGGGAATGGGTCTCCCAGCGTATCGGCGCGGAGTACCTGGTACCGTTGCTAGGCGTCTGGGATGATCCGGATGATATCGACTTCGACGTCCTACCGGACTCATTCGTGCTTAAGGCGACGCACGGCTCTGGTTGGAACATTGTTGTCCACGACAAGAGCGAACTCGATGTGGCGCGTACGCGGCGGACTCTCGCGGACTGGCTGACGTGGAGACATGCCATGCGGGGAGGGTTTGAGCTGCATTATGAGTTCTGCGAGCCTCGTATCGTGTGCGAGGCCCTGCTCGAAGACGGCTCGGGTGGTTTGCGTGACTATAAGTTCATGACGTTTGACGGTGTTGTCCAGTTTATTTTCGTTGTCGATGGTAGGCACTCAAACATAGTGCGGGGAACCTATCTCCCTGGGTGGGTCAGGGCGCCGTTCGAGTATCGCGGGGCGGCGGGACTCGCCGGTGAGATGGACCCGCCTGTGCGGCTGGACGAGATGACCCGGCTTGCGGAGGAACTTGGTAAGGGGTTTGCGTGCGCAAGGGTGGACTTTTACGAGGTTGACGGACGCGTGTTTTTCGGAGAGATCACGTTCACCGACGCGAACGGCACCTCATATTTCGAGCCCGACGTTTATGATGCGCGGTTCGGTGATAAGTTGGTGCTCCCGGAGAAGAAGGCATTCAAGGGAGTCATGCTGTGATCGCTGTAGATTGGTGCGCCTGTCACGGCGAGTTCGAGATCGTATTCCGTTGGTGGTGCGTTGGGCGCCGCGCGTGCACGGCAAGGGCAAGAATCGAGCGATGCGAGGTGGTTGGTCGATGACTCTGAATGGACTGTTGATTCTCACTCGGCAGCGTATTGGCGGCTTAGTGCTGGTTACTGTGTTTTGCGTGATGGCGGCGCTTTCCGTCGTTGCGGCGCTTCCTGTGACCTACACGGCCCGAGCCGTCGGATACATGCGCGTGTCCGTCCCGGACGATGTTGAGCAGACGACTGACTCGTATTATATGGCGACTCAGCTGGCCTCGCGTAAGATCGATGCGGTTATCTCGGTGTTCACTTCTGATATTGTTGGCCAACGGGTTGTTGATTCCCTCGGCTTGGATGAGACTGCGTCGCAAATCGCTGGATCGTTGACCGCAACGCATGCCGAGAACACGGCAACGGTTGTGGTCACGGCGACAGCTTCCTCACCTGCCATGGCGCGGCGGGTCGCCGATGAGGCAATTCTGCAGTCGGCGCAGGAGGTGCGCGAGTTAGATGGTGAGCGTTACCCCGCTGAACTAGTGCTGATGTCCTCATCGGAGTTGTCAGGAGCGAGCCGGTCTCCCTCGGGCATCAGGATTGTCGGCCTCGGCGCCGTTGGCGGTGTGGTGCTGGGCTATATCTGGATCATTCTCCGGGAAGTGACGGACAAGACGTTGCGAGGGGTCGATGATGTGCGCGCTGTTGGTGATGCGGTTGCCCTGGGAGTAGTTCCGTATTCGAAGTCGATCGGCCGGTCGGGCCAGGTACGGGCGGCGATCCCCGCTGTCGAGGAGGCGATGCGGCGTCTGCGGACGAATGTGATTCAAGGGATTGGCAGCAGCGGCAGCCTCATCGTGACGTCACCGGGGGCGGCCGAGGGGCGCACCACGGTGGCGGCGCGCTTGGCCCGGGTCTTGGCGCTAGCGGGTGAGCGCGTGGTGCTGATAGAGGGGGACTTGCGTGCGCCGGAGCTCTCCGAGGCATACGGGCTCGATCCGGATGCGCGGGGGCTTTCGCAGTTGCTCGCCGGGGACGCGTCGTTGGAGGAGGTGATGACGGCGACGTCGATTACCGGTCTCGATTTCATTCCTGCAGGACGGGTAGTACCAAATCCGTCCGAGTTGGTCGCGTCGTCGAGGCTGGCCGCACTCATCAGCGATTTGGAAACTGACCGGATCGTAATCGTCGATTCTCCTCCGGTGCTGCCGTTTGCGGATGCGGTGGTGATGGCGGAACGTGTTGGTGGCGTACTGCTGGTGGCTCGTGCGGGGCGTACCACGGTTGACGATCTGCAAGAGGCGATGCTTGCCGTCGAGCAGGGCGGAGGCACGGTTGCAGGAGTGATTCTTAACCGGACGTCCTCCCGATGGAGACGGCGGCCGTTCGGAGCGGTGCTGAGCGACATGCGCGGCGACGATTAGTACTGCGGGAACAACGTAAGTGCTTGGGCTTCTACGCCAGTTCTAGGAGGTGTCCGGTCCCCTCATGAATGCTGTGAGGGGGAGGAGAGCGAACGTCTTGATTTGTTCCGGTGAGGGCGATCCTGACCGGATGAGACGTGTGCTACGCCCGGTCTCGACGGGCGCTTGAGTATTGGCGCCCACGTGGCCGCCGCCCTCCGGCACGCTCGCACCTCCATCGGCGCAGACGCAACAGCAGTGCATGAGTCCCCGGCTGACCGGTCATATGCGCTAGAGGTCTCTGTAATCGAGTGGGCTCGACAGCTCCCAGTTTCCGGGACCCTGACCCTGCCCTCCATCTCAGCCACGACCTGCCGAGACCACACCGTCACGCCCCTAAACCGGAAGCGCCGGTAAAGTGGCCAGTAGTCAAGACACGGAGGATCCATGACTGAACGGCTGCCACGCCGGCCAATCGGCTTCCTCGTCGTCGGCGGGCCCACGGTCGTCGTCGACGTCGCCGGGTTGCGCTTCGTCGTCGACCCCACCTTCGACCCGCCCACCGACTACGGCGCCCTGCGCAAGACCCGCGGGCCGGCCGTGCCCGCCGACGCGCTAGCGGACGTGGATGTCGTCCTGGTCAGCCACGCCGACCACGCCGACAACCTCGACGTCACCGGACGCGCCTTCGCCCTGGCCGCCCCGCGACTGCTGACCAACCCCGGCTCCGCCCGGCAGCTCGGCCAGCCCGCGGAGGGCCTGGCCCCGTGGCAGTCCGCGGTTGTCGGCGACGGCGTCACCGTCACCGCCGTGCCCGCGCAGCACGGGCCCGCCGACGGTGAGGTCGATGCCGCCGGATACGTCAACTGCGAGGTCACCGGCTTCGTCATCCAGGCGCCCGACACCACCATCTACCTGACCGGGGACAACGCCTCCCTGGAACTGATCGCTCAGGTCAAGGAGCGCTTCGGTGGCATCGACCACGCCGTGCTGAACGGTGGCCGGGCGACCGTGCCCGCCAAGTTCGCGGGTCGGCCACTGAGCCTGTCCGCCGAGCGGGCCAGTGCGGCCGCCCAGGTGCTCGGCGCGCCGCACGTCGTCGTCGCCCACCAGACCGGCTGGGAGCACTTCACCGACGGCCCCGGTGCCACCCTGCGGGCCTTCCGCGACGCCGGCATCCTGGACCGCCTGGACCGCACCCCCGAGGGGGAGTGGAGCGGCGGCCGAGCGTCTTGACGGCGGTCCGCCCCGCTTGTCGGCCCGCGATGGCAGGATTGCCCCATGACCTCATCAACGCTCCCCGTCGGCGACGCGACCGCCGCGCCGCTTCCGCTCGACGAGATGCCTCCGGTCACCGCCTGGCTGTCGGACATGGACGGCGTGCTGGTCAGGGAGAACCGCGCCCTGCCCGGCGCCCAGCAGTTCCTGGACGCCCTCGAGCGCAAGGGCATGCCGTTCCTGGTGCTGACCAACAACTCGATCTTCACCAACCGGGACCTGTCCGCCCGGCTGGCCCGCTCGGGGCTCACCGTCCCCGAGGAGCGGATCTGGACCTCCGCCAACGCCACGGCGGCGTTCCTGACTCAGCAGTCTCCCGCCTCCACCGCCTATGTGATCGGTGAGGCCGGCCTGACCACGGCGCTGCACGGTGCCGGCTATGTCATGACCGACCAGGACCCCGAGTACGTGATCCTGGGGGAGACGCGCACCTACGACTTCAACGCGATCACCCGCGCCATCCGCCTGATCGAGGGCGGGGCGAAGTTCATCGCCACCAATCCCGACGTCAACGGTCCTTCCGATGAGGGCACGTTGCCGGCCACCGGTGCCGTCGCGGCCATGATTCAGGCGGCCACGGGGCGTTCCCCCTATTTCGTCGGCAAGCCCAACCCGGTGATGATCCGGGCGGGTCTGAACAAGATCGGCGCCCACTCCGAGGCCGCCGCCATGGTCGGGGACCGCATGGACACCGACATCCAGGCGGGCGTCGAGGCCGGCCTGCGCACGCACCTGGTGCTGTCCGGCTCCACCTCCCTGGAGCAGGTCGAGGCCTTCCCCTTCCGGCCCTTCGGCATTCACGAGGGCATCGGGGAGCTCATCGAGCTGGTCGAGGCCGAGCGCTGACCGGCCCTCCGACCAACGCCGAGATCGGTAGAAGTTACGTGCCGAGATCGGTAGATATGGTCCCGGCCCCGGCCCCGGCCCCGGCCCCGGCCCCGGCCCGCCGGCCCCGGGAGCAATCATCTAGGCTTGCCCGGGTTCGCCCTCGAGCAGGAAGCAGGGACACACGTACATGAGCAGCAAGCAGCAGCATGACCGGGACGCTCACACCGGCGAGCAGCCGCAGATCCACCCCGGAGCCGCCTTCGGTATTCCCGCCGGCGCCAGCGGCGAGGAGGTCGTCGACGCCGTCTACGGTCCCGGCGGTACGCACTCCGGCATAGACCCCGAGCTGCTGCCCTACCTTGAGGCCTCCGACTCGCCCGACGGGAAGTCACTGGCCGAGGTCGCTGAGGCGGACGCCTCCGCAGCGCGCAACCGTGAGCAGGCCGAGGCGGAGGACCTGGCCGCCCTGCGTGAACTGGTCGCCGCCAACATGGTGCCCGGCGGCGACCTCGAGCGCCTGGACGCCCTCCTGGCCGAGGTCGATGCCGAAGAGTCCGACGACTGGGAAGAGTGGGAGCCGGTGCTGCCCGACGCAGCTGCCGACACCGACACCGACGCCGTCGGCTCAGACGCAGAACGTCACCGCGCCGACCTGACCGCCGCCGCCCACGCCGTCGAGGTGTCCGCGCGCATGCGGCAGGTTGAGGCGGAGATACTCTCCCGCGCCCCCGAGCACCAGGTGCAGCCCTCACTGGAGCGGGTCGCGGCCGTGCTGGACATCCTGGGCAACCCCGAAGGCAACTACCGGATCGTGCACGTGGCCGGCACCAACGGCAAGACCTCCACCGCCCGCATGACCGAGCGGCTGCTGGCTGCCACCGGCATGCGCACCGGACGCTTCACCAGCCCGCACCTGGCCACCATCCGCGAGCGCATCGCCCTCGACGGAGAGCCCATCAGCGAGGAGGGCTTTATCGCAGCCTGGGAGGACGTGGCCCCCTACATCGAGATGGTGGACGCCCGCTCTCAGGCCGACGGCGGCCCCCGGCTGAGCTTCTTCGAGGTGCTGACCGTCATGGCCCTGGCCGCCTTCGCCGACTACCCGGTCGACGTGGCGGTGATCGAGGTCGGCATGGGCGGCACCTGGGACTCCACCAATGTGGTGCCCGGCGATGTCGAGGTCATCACCCCGATCGGGCTCGACCACGCCGCCTGGCTCGGCACCACCCTGGCGGAGGTCGCCGCCAACAAGGCCGGTATCGTCAAGGACGGGGCCACGCTGATCACCGCCCTGCAGCCGGAGCCGGCGCAGTCAGTCATCGCTGAGGCGGCCCAGGCTCACCAGGTCCTGTGGCGTCGTGAGCTCGATCCGGAGGAGGATCCGGACGCCCCGGGGGCTGGTGAGCTGCGCGTGCTCGACCGCACCATGGCCGTCGGCGGACAGATGGTCACCTTCGCCACCGCCGCAGCCGTGTACGAGGACGTGTTCGTGCCCCTCCACGGCGGCTACCAGGCGCACAACGCCCTGCTGGCCCTGGCCGCCGCGGAGGCCGTCTTCGGCGGCAGGCCGCTGCCGGCCAAGATCGTGGAGGACGGCTTCGCCTCGGCGACCAGCCCCGGCCGCCTGGAGGTGCTGCGCTCCAGCCCGACGGTCATCGTCGATGCCGGCCACAACCCCCACGGCGTGGACGCCCTCACCGATGCCGTGGAGGAGGCCTTCGGCTTCCAGCACCTGGTTGCCGTGGTCGGCCTCATGAAGGACAAGGACGCCGGGGGCATTCTGTCCGTTCTGGAGCCGGCCTGCGACGCCGTCGTCTGCGTACCCGTCGAGTCTCCGCGCGCCATGGATGCCGACGATCTTGGTGCAGTGGCGCGTGAGGTATTCGGAGCCGAGCGGGTGGTGGTGGCCCCCACCCTGATGTCCGGGGTGGAGCAGGCGGTGAACCTGTCGGAGGGCTTCGACGCCCCGCTGACGGCCTCCGGCGTGCTGATCGTCGGGTCCGTGGTGCTCGCCGCTGAGGCACGCGCCCTTTTCGGCAGGCCCTGAGGCCCCAGACCGGCACCAGCAACCTGCCGAGATCGGTAGAACTTACGTGCCCAGATCGGTAGAACTTGCGTGCCCAGATCGGTCAATACGGTTCCGGCGAGGTTGGCCGGGCTGTCGTCTACACTCGGTTGGGCCGCAGCGGTGAACGCCGGCTGTCGCCCCTATGGAATCCGGCCCGACGGAAGGAACGTCATGACCGACGCCCCCGAACGCATCCTCGTCCTGCTCAAGCCCGACGCCGTCGAGCGGCATCTGGTCGGTGAGATCCTGCGGCGGATCGAGGCCAAGGGGTACGACATTGTTGCCTTGAAGCTGGTGCTTCCCACCGTAGAGGTGCTGGACGCTCATTACGCCGAGCACGTGGACAAGCCCTTCTATCCCGGGGTCGTGGAGTACATGACCCGCGGCCCCGTTGTCGCCGCCGTCGTGGAGGGACAGCGCGTCGTCGAGGGGGTGCGCTCGCTCATGGGCGCTACCGATCCGACGGCGGCCGCACCCGGTACCATCCGTGGTGACCTTGGTCGCGATTGGGGCACCAAGGCCATTCAGAACCTGGTGCATGGTTCGGACTCGCCCATCTCAGCCGAGCGGGAGATTGCCATCTGGTTCCCTGAGCTGGCCAACTGAACTGAGCTGTTAACGCAGCAGCCGAGCATGTGGGGGTCGACGCCGTGCTGGCGTTGACCCCCACATGCATCTGGACCGATTTCAGCACGTAAGTTCTACCGAACTCGGCACGTTACTTCTACCGAACTCGGCACGTTACTTCTACCGAACTCGGCGAAGGGAGCGGGGGAGGAAGAGGGAGGGGCGGGCGAACGCCGGCGGTCAGGCGGTGCGGCGGGCGAGGACCTCCTTGAGGGGCACCCGGGCGCCGGTGCGGGTCACGGCCCGCGTGTACACGGTCGCCGCCAGCCACACGAACACCGGGATGAACGCCAGCGCGATCCCAAGGGCCACCAGCTGCTCGCCCCAGGAGGAGACGCCCAGCACGAGCCGGACCGGCATCAGGAAGGGTGCGAAGGGCGGCAGGTAGGCCAGCACCCGGTAGACCAGTGCGGAGGGATCCTGCATGGCCATCACGAATGACAGTATGTAGGGGATCATCAGCGTCATGGTCAGCGGCATGACCACAGTGGACACATCCTCCTGGCGGCTGACCAGCGAACCCGCGGCGGCAAAGCCGACCGCGTAGATCGCATAACCCACGACCATCCATACGAGCATGGCGATCAACACGGTGTCGATGTCGACGGTGCCCTCGGGCAGCACGCCACTCAGCTTCGCCGTCATTCCGGCGGCGACGCCGATCACGCCGTAGGAGACCAGGATGGCGGTGCCGGTGCCCAGGACCTTGCCTGCAAGGAGCGAGGTGGGGCGCACACAGGCCAGCAGGATCTCCACGATGCGGCTGGACTTCTCCTCCACCACGCCCATGGCGATGGTCTGCCCGCCCCCCATGACCACTATGAACAGCAGGATGTCGATAATCATCAGCACGGTATAGCGAGCGCCGAAGTTCTCATCGTCGCGGTCGGGCGGGTCGAGGGCCTCCACCTGGGGCACGGCAGCGGTCAGCGAGGTCGCCACCTGGGTGGGGTCGCCGCCCAGGGCGGTGATCTGCTCGGACAGCGCCACCTGCTGGAGCACGTTGGTTACGGAAGCCACCACTGCCTGGTCGGCCTTGTCCAGCTCGGTGACCTTGAGCGCGGGGGAGGGCGCGGTCAGGTCCAGGACTATGTCGACCGTTGCCTCCTCAGCAAGGTCGCCGCTGATTCCCAGGACGGCCTCCGCCTCGGTGTCGGATACGTCGGTGACTTCGATGGGCAGGCCGTTGGAGCCGGCGACCTGCTCCAGCGCGGGCGTGAGCGCGGAGACTGCGCTCGCCTGGGAGGCGGACACGCCCAGCCGGTAGGGCTGGTCCTCACCGCCGGTGAGCCGGGCGACCACAAGGACCCCGCCGACGGCCAGCACCAGCATGATGAGCGTGGAGATCACCGCCGAGCGCTTGAACAACTGCGTGCGCAGCTCGCGGCCGGCGACCAGGCGGATTTCCTCCCAACGGGAGGTGTTGTAACTGGCGGACATGACTCAGGCCTCCTGTGCGGTTGCGGGGGCGGGGGATGCTGCGGGATCGGCGAGTGCGTCGCGGAAGATCTCGGTCAGCGGGCGGGTCACGGGGCCGAGCTCGCGCAGGCGGCCCAGGCGCTGAGCCGCCTCCAACAGCCGCTGCTCATCTGCCCCTCCGGCCACAACGGTCACCCGTGCGCCTGCCGGGGCGGGCTCGGCGGTGGCCCCCAGGCCGGGTACACCCGCGAGCATGGCGGTGGCGGCCCCGACGGCGGCCTCGGGCTCGCCCACCACGTCGACGACGGCGCGCCAGCGCGGCTCGGCACCCGCCTGCAACTCGGCGACGGTGCCGTCGGCCACCAGTCGGCCCTCTCGGATGATGACCACCCGGTCGCACAGCCGCTGCACGACGTCGAGCTGGTGTGAGGAGAACAGCGTGGGTACCCCGGCCGCAGCCCGCTCGCGCAGCACCTGGCTCATCACATCCACCGCCACCGGGTCCAGGCCGGAGAAGGGCTCGTCCAGGATCAGCAGGTCGGGGTCGGACACCAGGGCGGCGGCCAGCTGGACGCGCTGCTGGTTGCCCAGGGAGAGCTTCTGCACCTCATCGTCGCGCCGGGAGGCGATGTCCAGCCGCTCGGTCCACTGCTCACTCGCCTGCCGGGCGGCAGCGGCCGTCGCCCCGTGCAGGCGGGCCAGGTAGGTCAGCTGCTCGGCGACCTTCATCTTCGGGTACAGGCCGCGCTCCTCGGGCATGTAGCCGATGCGACGGCGGGATGCGGCGTCCACCGGGGTGCCGTCCCAGGTGACCGTGCCGGCGTCGGCGGTCAGCACTCCCATGACGATGCGCATGGTGGTGGACTTCCCGGCGCCGTTGGCGCCCACGAAGCCCACAATCTCGCCGTCGCCCAGGCGCAGGGACAGATCGTCGAGAGCCCGCAGGCTCCCGAAGCATTTGGACAGGTTGGCAATATCGAGCAAGAGGGCTCCAATCGGGATCGGGTGCGGTCAGTCCGCCTGCCGTGGAAAGCTTGCTTGACTGTAGGAGGTGGTGTCAAGCGCGCATCCGGCGCGCCGCGGTGCGCGGTCGCGCACCCGCCGTATGCCGGGCCGGCCGTCCGCCACGGCGGCGGCCGACGTAGCTTTCCGCCCGCTTCCCGCTATCGTTGACGCGTGCACCTCAAGACGTTGACGATGAAGGGATTCAAGTCCTTCGCCTCGTCAACCACCCTGCGCCTGGAGCCGGGCATCACCGCCGTGGTCGGTCCCAACGGCTCGGGTAAGTCCAACGTGGTGGATGCCCTGACCTGGGTGATGGGGGAGCAGGGGGCCAAGAACCTGCGCGGCGGCTCCATGGCCGACGTCATCTTCGCCGGCGCCGGCTCCCGCCCGGCGCTGGGCCGCGCCGAGGTCTCCCTGACGATCGACAACGCCGACGGCGCCCTCCCGATCGACTACACCGAGGTCACCATCACCCGCACCCTGTTCCGCGGCGGTGGCAGTGAGTACCAGATCAACGGCACCACCTGCCGGCTGCTGGACGTGCAGGAGCTGCTGTCCGACACGGGCATGGGGCGGCAGATGCACGTGGTGGTCGGGCAGGGGCAGCTCGACGCCGTACTCACGGCCACCCCGGAGGAGCGGCGCGGCTTCATCGAGGAGGCCGCCGGCGTCCTCAAGCACCGGCGCCGCAAGGAGCGGGCGCTGCGCAAACTCGACTCCATGGCGGCCGACCTGACCCGGCTCACCGACCTCACCGCCGAGTTGCACCGCCAGCTCGGCCCGCTGGCCCGGCAGGCCGCAGTCGCCCGCCGCGCCCACGCCATCCAGGCGGAGGTTCGCGACGCCACCGCCCGGCTGCTGGCCGACGACGTCGTGCAGGTGCAGTCGCTGCTCGAGGCCGGCCACGAGGACGAGGCCCGCCTGGCCCGGCGCCGGGCCGAGCTGGAGGAGTCCGAGCGCGTGGCGCGGGCCGGGCTGGAGGAGCTGACCGCCGTCGAGACCACCTCCGCGCAGCGGCTGGCCCGCGCCACCGCCACCTGGGAGGAGCTGACCACCGCGGCCCAGTCCCTGGCCGCCCTGGCGGAGGTGGCCGCCGAACGCGTCCGCGGCCTGGCGGATGCCCCCAGGCCGGCCGCCGGAACCGACCCCGAGGAGCTGGAGCGCCGCGCGCAGGAGGCCGCCGCCGAGGAGACCGAGCTGGCTGCCGCCGTCGAGGCGGCCCGTACCGACCTGGTGGACGCCACCCGGGGCCGGGTCGACGCCGAGGCCGCCGCAGCCGCCGCCGAGCAGGAGCTCGCGGCCCTGCAGACCCGCCGTGCCGAGCACCGCGAGCTGCTGGCCCGGGCCGGCGGCCGCCTGGCCTCGGCCCGCTCCCGCCACGAGGCGGCCAGGGCCGCGGTCGACCAGGCGCGCGCCGGCCTGGAGGCCGCACAGGCGCGCGCCGCCGAAGCGGCCCAGGCGCTGACCGAGGCCGCGGCCGTTTCCGCCGATGCCGCTGCAGACACCGGTACGTCCGAGGCCGTGAACGGCGAACAGAGGCGGGCCGCAGCCGCGCACGATGCCGCTACGGCTCGGCTCAACGCGGCCCGCGATGCGGTGTCCGTCGCCAACGACACCCGCCGCGAGGCCGCCGCGGAGCTGGCCACCTGGACCGCCCGCCGCGATGCCCTCGCCCTGTCCCTGACCGCTCAGGACATCACCGCCGAACTCGCCGACGCGGGCCTGCCCGGCATTCTCGGCCCGCTCGCCGGGGCGGTCACGGTGGCCCCGGGCTGGGAGAACGCCCTGGCGGCGCTGCTCGGCGAACTCGCGGGAGCCGCCGTGGTCGTAGACACCGACGCCGCCATCGCCGCGCTCACCCGCGCCCGCAGCCAGGACGGCGGTGGGCTGCGGCTAGTCATTCAAGGCGCCGACGACGGCGTCGCCGGGTCGGCTGCGGATGAGTCGGCCACTCCTGCGGCCGGGTCGGGGCCCTCCGCCTCGACGGACGCGGCGGCAGCGGGCGGCGAGCCTGCCGTCGGGCTCATCGCCGCCGACTCCCCGGCACTGGCCCGAACGCTGAATGGGCTGCTGGCCGACGCCTGGGTGGTGTCCGACCTGGCGGCGGCCCGAGCGCTGCGCGCGGCCGTACCCGACGCCGTCATCGCCACCCGCGACGGCGACGTGCTCGCCCCCACCTGGGCCACCGGCGCCGGCGAGGGCGCCTCCTCCGTGCTCGCCCTGGCGGCCGCCCATGAGGAGGCCGCCACCCGCGCCACCGCCGCCGCCGCCGCGGAGCAGACTGCTGACTCCGCCCTTGACGCCGCCCGCGAGGCCGAGGCCACCGCTCGCGCCGCGGTCGCCGAGGCACTGGAGAGACTCCGCGCCGCCGACGCCGAGGCCGCCCGCGTGGCGGAGAACCTCGCGCGCCTGAACTCCGCGGCGCGCGCCGCCGAGGAGGAGACCGGCAGGGCCCGCCGCGTCCTGGAGCGCGCCGAGGCGGAGGCCGCCCAGCGCGCCGCCGAGCTCGCCACCGCCCAGGCCGCCCTGGCCGAGGTGGAGAACCGTCCGCTGACTGTCAGCGTCACCAGGGGGAGCGGGGCCGGTGCCGCACCGGCTGCCGATGCCGGCCCCGCTGCGGAAGCCATCTCGGAAACCGACATCGACGCCGCCATTGACGTCGCCCGCGCTGCGCGTGAGACCGCCGCCGGGGCCGCCACCGCGGCCCGGGCCAACGAGACGGAGGCGCGCCTGGCCCTGCGCACCGCCGAGGAGCGGGAGCGCAGCGGCCGCGGCCGGGCCGACTCCCTGCGCGCCGCCGCTCGTCGCGAACGGCAGCAGCGCGCCGCCGCCGAGCGTGCCGAGCAGGTGCGCTCCGCCCGGATGCAGACGGCCGCACACGTGCGCGACCAGGCGCGCACCGCCGCCGACGCCGCCCGCACCTGGGTCGAGCAGGCCCAGGCCGAGCGCGCCCGCATCGAGGCCGAGCGCGCCGACGCCGCCGCCGCGGCCACCGACATCCGCAAACAGCTGGACTCCCTAGCAGGTGAGCTCGCCGCCCTGTCCGACGCCGCGCACCGCGAGGAGGTCGCCCGCGCCGAGCAGAACATGCGCCTGGAGAACCTGGCCGAGCGCGCCATGAACGAGCTCGGGCTTGAACTCGATCCGCTGGTTGAGGAGTTCGGCCCCCACATGCTGGTGCCGGATGTCGGGGCGCAGGGCGCCGGGAGCACTGAGAACACCGACTCCGAGACCGTGGAGCCCCCTGCCCCGGCTGACTCGGCCACCACCGGCGCCGGGGGAGGGACCGCGCCGGCCCCGGCGCGCCCGAGCGGCAGGCCCTACGTGCGCGCCGAGCAGGAGCAGCGCCTGAAGCGAGCCAACCGGGACCTGGCGCGGCTGGGCAAGGTCAATCCGCTGGCCCTGGAGGAACACGCGGCCCTGGAGGAGCGTCACCGCTTCCTGGCCGAGCAGCTGGCGGACCTCAAGCAGTCCCGGGCGGATCTGCTGCGCATCGTCGAGGACGTGGATCAGCGAGTGCAGGAGGTGTTCACCCAGGCCTTCGCGGACACCGCCCGGGAGTTCGCCGTCGTCTTCGACCGGCTCTTCCCCGGCGGCGAGGGCCGTCTGGTGCTCACCGACCCCGACGACATGCTCACCACCGGCATCGACATCGAGGCCCGGCCCGCGGGCAAGAAGGTCAAGCGCCTGTCCCTGCTGTCCGGCGGGGAGCGCTCGCTGGCAGCGGTGGCGCTGCTGGTGGCGATCTTCCGGGCCCGGCCCTCGCCCTTCTACGTCATGGACGAGGTGGAGGCGGCCCTGGATGACACCAACCTGGGGCGGCTGCTGGACATCTTCACCGAGCTGCGCGCCTCCAGCCAGCTGATCATCGTCACTCATCAGAAGCGCACCATGGAGATCGCCGACGCCCTGTACGGCATCACCATGCGCGACGGCGTCACCCAGGCGGTTTCCCAGCGGCTCTCATCGACCGCCCAGTAGGACGGGACAGCATGTTGGTCGGCAGTTGGCATGTGCGACTGCTAGCAACTGTGACCAACACGGCGCTGTCTGGTGGGCGACACAGCCCGCCCACCTGGGTGGCACGGTGACGAACGGAAGGCACAATAATGCCCATGGGTTACATGATCCTCCCCCTCGCCGTCGTCCTCGTCGCTGCTCTCATCGTGCTCGGCCTGGTCGTCGCCGAGCGCTACCCGGTGGCCACCTGGCGCGACCGGCTGCGCGAGCTGGCCGGGGTGGCCCGGGAGAAGGAGGAGCACGTCACCGTGGTGCCCCAGGAGGCCCGGCTGGAGGACCTGATGACTCGGGACGACTCGGCGGTGTACGTCGGCACCGAGTCCTTCTCCGGACTGGTGGACGTGGTCGAGAAGGCCATGGACACCGCCGAGTCGAAGGCGGCCGAGGTGCGTCGCAGCAAGGCCGCCGCGCAGGCCCGCCGCGCTCAGGCGGCCGCGGCGCAGCACTGACTCCCGCGGTGCTTGTCCAACCCGAATCCCGCAGCGGGGAGAGCGGTTGCGCTTAGCGCCGTGGCGAAGCTCCCGGGGCACGGGCGCCGACGATCGGGCATGATGGGGTCATGGATCCCTTGCTGATCGTCCTCATAGTCGTCGTCGTACTCGCCGTCGCCGGCGGCATCTGGTTCTACGCGGGACGCAACCGCGGTGGCGAGCTGCCGCCGGAGGTCAGCGCCCACAAGCCCATCAGCGCCGACGACGTCCTGCTCGCCCCGCCGCAGGAACCGGTCACCGAGCCGGAGTCCGCGCCCGGCGGACCGGCACCGGACGCAGCCGCGCCGACGACGGCTGAGCCGACCGCGCCCGCCACCCTGGAGCGCCCCGAGTCCATCCCCGGCCGCATGCAGCGCCTGCGCTCGCGCCTGGCCGGCGCCGGCGGCTTCGGCCGGGCCATCCTGTCCGTCCTGTCCCGCGGCGACCTCACCGAGGCCGACTGGGAGGAGATCGAGGACACGCTGCTGACCTCCGACCTCGGCATCGAGGTCACCACCTCGCTGATGGACGAGCTGCGCACCCAGGCCAAGGTCCTGGACACCTCCGATCCGGCCGCCATCAGGGCCGTGCTGCGCGCGGAGCTGCTGCAGCTGGTCGACCCGTCCATGGACCGCTCCCTGAACCTGGCCAAGCCCACCCCCGCCGCGGGCTGGAATGCCGCCGACGGCGAGCCGGCCGCCGCCGTCCTCATGGTCGGTGTCAACGGCACCGGCAAGACCACCACCTGCGGCAAGCTGGCCCGCGTGCTCGTCGCCGACGGCAAGACCGCCGTCATGGGGGCCGCCGACACCTTCCGCGCCGCCGCCGCCGACCAGCTGACCACCTGGGGCCAGCGGGTTGGCGTCGAGGTCATCCGCTCCGAGCGGGAGGGGGCCGACCCCGCCTCGGTCGCCTATGACGCTACCCGTGAGGCCGCCCGCGGGGGCGTGGACGTGGTCGTCGTCGACACCGCCGGCCGCCTGCAGAACAAGGCCGGGCTCATGGACGAGCTGGGCAAGATCAAGCGCGTCATGGAGAAGGTCGCCCCGGTCGGCGAGGTGCTGCTGGTGCTGGACGCCACCACCGGGCAGAACGGCATGCGTCAGGCACAGGTCTTCTCCGAGGCCGTCGGCATCACCGGCATCGTGCTGACCAAGCTGGACGGGACCGCCAAGGGCGGCATCGTCGTCACCGTGCAGAAGGAGCTGGGCGTGCCCGTCAAGCTCGTCGGGCTCGGCGAGGGCGCTGACGACCTGGCGCCCTTTGACCCCGAGGGCTTCGTAGACGCCCTGCTCGGCTGACTCCTGCTCGAGGTCCCATTTGAGTCCTCACTGTGCGTGAGGGCCCGCACGTCCCCCGGGGTGGGACGGTGCAGGCCCTCACCGCTATCCTGGGTCGTGCGGTGTGCTGCTCCGGGCTCCGGCGGGGCACACCGGTCAGCCCCTAAACCACCTGCGCCTCAGCGCCAAGGAAGGACCCCGCGTGTTCGGCAACCTCTCCGACCGGCTCACCGCCTCGTTCAAGTCGCTGCGCGGCAAGGGCCGCCTGAGCGAAGCGGACGTCGACGCCACCGTCTCCGAGATCCGCCGTGCCCTGCTGGAGGCCGATGTCGCCCTGCCGGTCGTGCGCTCCTTCACCGCCGCCGTGCGGGAGAAGGCCAAGGACGCCGCTCGCTCGCAGGCCCTGAACCCGGCTCAGCAGGTGGTCCGCATTGTCAACGACGAGCTCATCGAGGTGCTGGGCGGTCAGTCCCGAGAGCTCAACTGGGCCGACCGCGGCCCCACCGTCATCATGCTGGCCGGCCTGCAGGGCGCCGGCAAGACCACGCTGGCGGGCAAGCTCGGCCGCTGGCTCAAGCAGGAGCGCAAGCGCACCCTCCTGGTCGCCTCCGACCTACAGCGTCCCAATGCCGTCACCCAGCTGAGCGTGGTTGCCGAGCGCGCCGGGGTGGACGTGTGGGCGCCCGAGCCGGGCAACGGCGTGGGCGACCCGGTGGCGGTGGCCCGCAGCGGCGTCGAGCAGGCCCGCGCCAACGGCTACGACGTCGTCGTCATCGACACTGCCGGCCGTCTGGGCGTGGACGCCGAGATGATGGACCAGGCCATCCGCATCCGCGACGCCGTCGGCCCCCACGAGATCCTGTTCGTCCTGGACGCCATGGTCGGTCAGGACGCCGTCAACACCTCCGTCGCCTTCCGCGACGGCGTCGGCTTCACCGGAGTGGTGCTGTCCAAGCTCGACGGCGACGCCCGCGGCGGTGCCGCGCTTTCGGTGCGCGGCGTGACCGGCGCCCCCGTGCTGTTCTCCTCCACGGGTGAGGGGCTGGACGACTTCGAGCGCTTCCACGCCGACCGCATGGCCTCCCGCATCCTGGACATGGGTGACCTGCTGACCCTGATCGAGCAGGCCGAGCGGGCCTTCGACGAGAAGGAGGCCGAGGACGCCGCCGCCAAGCTCGCCTCCGGCACCTTCACCCTCGACGACTTCCTGTCCCAGCTGCGCCAGATCCGCAAGATGGGGTCGATGAAGAAGCTGCTGGGCATGATGCCCGGAATGGGGCAGATGCGCGAGGCCCTGGAGAACTTCGATGAGCGCGAGGTCGACCGCATCGAGGCGATCGTCTGCTCCATGACTCCGGCGGAGCGCCGGGACCTGTCCATCCTCAACGGCTCGCGACGCTCCCGCATCGCCAAGGGCTCGGGCACCACCGTGCAGGCCGTCAACGAGCTGGTGAATCGGTTCGAGGCCGCCAAGAAGATGATGGAGGCGATGGCGGCCGGTGGTCCGGGAGCCCTGGGCGGACCCGGCGGCATGCCCGGCATGGGCTCGCTGCCCTCGACGGGCAAGCGCGCCAAGGCCCGCCAGGCGCCCAAGGGCAAGAAGCGCAAGGGCGGCAAGAAGGGCCGCTCCGGCAACCCGGCCAAGGCCGCCCGGCAGGCGCGCGAGGCCGCCGCCGCCCGTGCGCAGAAGGCCGCGGGCGCGGTAGAGGCTCCCGCCCCCGCCCCGGCCGGCTCCGCCTTCGGGCTGGGGCAGCCCGCCGCCCCCACCCCGGCTGGCGCGAGCTACGGCATCATGCCGAACCAGGAGGCGGCCACCGCAGCGCAGCCGCAGGCCACCGGCGACGAGGTCGCCGACGCCATGGCCGCCCTGCCGGAAGACCTGCGCCGCCACCTGGGTCTGGGCTGAGGAGCATGAGGCCGGGGCAGGACTCGTATAGCCTATGGGCATGGTCGGCCACACTTTTCGGCTGCGTCGTCTTCGGTTGAAGAACTATCGCAGCATTCGTTCCTGCGATCTGGAACTCGGGAAGCTCGCCATCCTTGTGGGACCGAACGGCTCCGGAAAGTCGAATGTGCTCGACTCGCTGCGGTTCGTCCGGCAGGCGCTCGGTGAGAACCTCGACAACGCGCTCAGAGATCGCGGCGGAGTCGCGGAGGTGAGGAGGCGCTCCACCGGGCATCCCACGCATTTCACGATCGCGGTTGACTTCCTCGGGTCCGCGGGAAATGTGGCGGGTACCTACGAGTTTCAAGTGGGGGCGGTCTCCGGTGGCGGCTTCCGCGTGGCTAAGGAGGCCTGCGCGGTCAGGTCGACGGACTTCGGCAGCGAGGAGCACCACTACGAGATCCGCGACGGAGAGGTGGTTTCCACTTCGGAGGACCGCCTTCCGCGGCTCTCGACGGACAGGCTGGCACTGGTCTCGCTGTCCGGCATCGAAGCCTTTCGGCCTGTATATGACGGATTGTCAGCCATGGAGGTGTTTAGCCCCTCGCCAGATGCCATGCGTAGGCCCGTCGCGCCGGATCCGGGGGACCTGCTGCGCCGCGACGGCTCAAACATCGCCTCGGTAATTGAGCGGCTGGACCGCACCAATCCAGAGGTGAAGCGTCGGATCGAGGACTACTTGCGCTCAATCGTCCCGGGTGTCGAATCGGTGCGGCGGCTCGCGGTTGCGCGCTGGGAGACCCTGGTGTTTCAGCAGAAAGTACGGGGCGCTTCGAATCCCTGGTCCTTCCAGGCAACATCAATGAGCGACGGCACGTTGCGCGCCCTGGGCGTGCTGGTGGCCCTGTTCGCGGGAACCGACGCAACGTTGTCAACAGTGGGTGTGGAGGAACCGGAGACCGCGTTGCACCCGGCTGCCGCCGGCATACTCCTCGATGCGATTCGGGACGCCTCCGATAGGAGACAGGTGCTGCTTACTACCCACAGTCCGGACCTCCTCGATTCGGTATCGATTCGTCCCGATGAGCTGCTCGCGGTTCGATCTGTCGAGGGCACCACCGAAGTAAGCCGGCCCGATGAGGCCTCGCGCCTGGCCCTTAAGGAATCCTTGTTTACTGCGGGCGAGCTCCTGCGCGCCGATCAGCTCCACCCAGAGACGCAGGAGGCGGTTGCTTCATGAGTACATGCGTCGGATCTGTAGTTGAGGGACACGGCGAAGTCAAGGCACTCCCGGTACTCATACGACGTATCGCAGAGGAACGTGGATACTACGACGTGAAGGTCCTCTCGCCGCACCGGCTTCCACGCGCCGATATGACCGGCACCAAGGTCGCTGCAGCTGTCCAAATGCAACGGCTCAGAGCAGGTGAGGACGGCGTCGTCATCGTCCTGTACGACGCCGACGACGATGATCCCGAGCAGTCACAGCGCCTGACTTCGAAAGCTCTGGGAGACACTCAGGCGGTGGTCGCTCTGGCGGTGAAGGAGTATGAGGCATGGTTCCTTGCCGCCATCGAATCGCTGCGTTCTCATGCGTCCATCCGCGATGACGCAGGCTTCGACGGCGATCCCGAGCGACCCCGCAATGCCAAGCTGCGGCTGGAAGAACTCATGACGGAGTCCTACAAGGAGACCCTCCACCAGGCGCGCTTCACAGGGGTGATGAGCTTGGAGGCCGCCCGAACGCGCAGCCCGTCATTCGCAGCATTCGAACGGGCTTTGCTGACAGCACTGGAAGACAAGCGCTGAGATATCACCGTTCTGCGCGGATGCTGCGTTTGGACTGCTCTCGCCCCGTTGGGTCGTCCTTGACGGTGGCTTCGGCGGCGTCCACTCTTTGCACGTCGGCCATCCGTAGCCACCGCCTGCGGTAACCTCACACCCGCCCCGCATCCCCGACGGACGGAAACACCGTGTCCGCTGCACTCACCGACGCCCTGTCCAGCTTCGAGGGCTTCGTCTCCGGCAACATCCTGGTCTGGATCCTGCTGGGTACGGGCCTGTACCTGACCGTGCGCACCCGCGCCGTCCAGCTGCGGCTGTTCGTGCGCTCCCTCCGGCTGGTCGCCCACTCCCGCCACCAGCGCGGCTCCCTGTCCAGCTTTCAGGCCTTCGTGATCGGCCTGGGCGGGCGCGTGGGCACCGGCAACATCGCCGGCGTGGCCCTAGCCGTCACCATCGGAGGCCCCGGTGCCCTGCTGTGGATGTGGGTGGTGGCGATCCTCGGCATGGCCACCAGCTTCGCCGAGTCGACCCTCGCCCAGGTGTTCAAGGTCCGCAACGCCGACGGCATCTTCCGGGGCGGCCCGGCCTACTACATGCAGCGCGGCATCGGCCGCGGTGCCCTGGGGCGGGGCATGGGCGTGGTCTTCGCGGTCATGCTCGTGTTCTCCTACGGGCTGATCTTCCCGATGGTGCAGTCCAACACCATTGCCCAGACTTTGTCCGAGGCACACGGCGTGAGCACCCAGGTCACGGCGATCGTGCTCATGGTGCTGACCGCCCCGATCCTCCTGGCCGGCATGCGGATGGTGGCGAAGGTGACCGAGTGGCTGGTGCCGCTGATGGCCCTGGCCTACCTGGTGGTGGTGCTCGTGGTCATCATCGTGTCCATCGACCGGGTTCCCGGCGTCTTCGCCGACATCTTCGCCGGCGCCCTCAACCTGCGCTCCGGCCTGGCCGGCACCGGCGGTGGCATCTTCGTCACCTTCCTCAACGGCACCAAGCGCGGCCTGTTCTCCAACGAGGCCGGCCAGGGCTCCTCCCCGAACGGGGCCGCCACCGCGGACGTCGCCCACCCCGTCACCCAGGGGCTCATTCAGGCGCTGGGCGTGTGCGTGGACACCCTGCTGATCTGTACCGCGACGGGGCTGACCATTCTGCTGTCGTCGCCGGCCGTCTACACCCCCGGGGTCGAGCCGCAGTGGGCCAAGACCACCCTGGTGCAGCACGCGCTGGCCGACGCCGTGCCCGGCAACTGGGTCATCTGGTTCATGAGCTTCGTGGTGCTCACCTTCGCCTACTCCTCGGTGCTGGGGTACTCCACCTTCGCTGAGATCAACGTCAGCTACCTCGGCGGCGGCCGCCGGGCCGGCACCGCCCTGCGGCTGGCCATGACCGTGGCCACGGGGCTCGGCGCGCTCGCCGCCCTGGAGCTGGCCTGGGCGATGGCCGACGTGGCCCTGGCCCTGATGACGATCCTGAACCTGATAGCCGTGCTGTGGCTTTCCGGCTGGGTGCTGGCCACGCTCAAGGACTACGACGCCCAGCGGCGCTCCGGCGTCGCCGAGCCGGTGTTCGTCGCTCCCGGCAACCCTTGGCTTCCCGGGGAGCTCGACGGCGACGTGTGGACCGCGGACCGGGCCGCCCTGCGCCAGGAGAGCCTGCACGAGGAGATCTGAACCCGGGCGCGGAGTCGGACGCCGTCGTCGAGCCCCTCCGGCCGGGGGAGCGGCGCCTGTCGACGCGGCCTGTGGGCGATATCGCACGGAATCCGAGCGGCGCGGGCGCCGCTCGGCTGGCATGCGGCGGTGTCGCTCTGGCAGAATGCACGGCTGTACTCGACCGTTCCCGGTCCCTCTCCCGGTGCGATCGCGTCTCGGCCTTAACCGGCCCCCGTTGCTGTAACCCCACCGGGAACCGGCATGGGCCAAACCATCGAGAACCAGGAGTTTCAACCAAGTGGCAGTCAAGATTCGCCTCAAGCGCCTCGGCAAGAAGTTCGCCCCCTTCTACCGGGTGGTCGTCGTCGATTCCCGTAAGAAGCGCGATGGCCGTGTCATCGAGGAGATCGGCGTTTACGACCCGATGCAGGAGCCCTCGCTCATCCGCATCGACTCCGAGCGGGCCCAGTACTGGCTCGGCGTAGGCGCGCAGCCCTCCGATGCTGTTTTCAACCTGCTCAAGATCACCGGCGACTACCACACCTTCAAGGGCCTCAAGGGCGTCAAGCCCCGCCTGAAGGTCAAGGACGCCGAGGCCGAGACCGCCGCCAAGCAGGCCGCGGTCAAGGCCGTCGCGGACGACGCCGAGAAGCGCAAGGCCGCTGCGGCCGTCGCTCAGGCCGAGGCCCAGGCGGCCGCTGCGGCCGAGGAGTCTGCCGAGGCCCCCGCCGAGGAGGCCTGACGTGCTCGCCGACGCACTTGAGCACCTCGTGCGCGGCATCGTCGACAACCCCGACGACGTCACCGTCACCTCCCGGACGCTGCGCCGCGGAGACCTGCTCGAGGTCCGGGTCAACCCCGACGACCTCGGCCGCGTGATCGGCCGTTCCGGCCGCACCGCCCGCGCCCTGCGCACGGTCGTCGGCGCCCTGGCGGACTCGCCGGTGCGCGTGGACGTCGTTGACACCGACCGTCGCTGAGGTAGGCAGTCCCGATAACGTGTGAGCGCCGTCGCCCGATCTCCCAAGTGGATCGGGCGACGGTGTTTTTCTGCTCCCCTGCTATCGGTTCGAAGCCGGAATGCCGCAGCCGAGGCAGAAGACCCGCACCACTCGGCACGCACGGCGCTCTCCGTCCGTGCCGCGCACGGTAGGTTTGGGCACGTGCTGCTCACCGTCGCCGTAATCGGTCCCGCCCACGCGCTCAAGGGCGAGGTCCGCCTGGAAATCCGCACCGACGACCCCGAGGGCCGACTCGCCCCCGGCAGCGTGCTTCCCGTCGAACCCGCCATCGGGCCCGCAGCGGCGGGACACCTGACCGTCTCCCGGCTGCGCTTCGACGGCTCCCGTTGGTTCGCCGCCTTTGCCGAAGCCCCGGACCGCACCGCCGCCGAGGCCCTGCGCGGCGTCAAGCTGCTGGTGGAGGCCGACGCCGAGGAGCCCGAGGACGACGCCTGGTACGCCCACGAACTGGCCGGAATGGCGGCCGTGCGCATTCTGGACGACGGTACCCGCCAGGTACTGGGGGAGGTGACCGGCATCGAGCCCGGGGTGGCCCAGGACCGCCTGCTGGTGCGCACCCCGGACGGGCAGGAGATCGCCGTGCCCTTCGTGGAGGAGCTGGTCCCCGAGGTCGACCCCGAGACCGGCACTGTCATCATCGATCCGCCCGGCGGCCTGTTCCCCGGCGTGGGCGAAGTAGAGGAGGACCGGTGAGCCGTCCCACCGCGCCCTCACCGGTGCCGCGGGCCGCCGAGCCTCTGCGGCTGGACGTGGTGACGATCTTCCCCGACTACCTGCGCGTGCTGGACCTGTCCCTGATCGGCCGCGCCGCCACGGACGGTCTGCTCGACCTGCATGTTCACGACCTGCGCGACTGGACCCACGACCGCCACCGCACCGTGGATGACACTCCCATCGGCGGCGGTGCCGGCATGGTCATGAAGCCCGACGTGTGGGGTGCCGCTCTCGACGACGTCCTGTCCAGCGCTCTGCCCACCGGGCCTATGGACGCCGCCGCGGGCGCAGATGCCGCGTCCCCAGCCGCGGAGCCGATCGCCGCGA
Organism: Actinomyces ruminicola; assembly: GCF_900103885.1. GTDB lineage: Bacteria > Actinomycetota > Actinomycetes > Actinomycetales > Actinomycetaceae > Actinomyces > Actinomyces ruminicola. The sequence continues at coordinate 156,011 of NZ_FNIM01000001.1, read as the reverse complement.
GGCCGAATGAGCCCCGTCGCGTGCTGGTGATCCCCACGCCGTCCGGGGACCTGTTCACCCAGCGCACCGCCGAGGACCTGGCCGGTGCCGATCAGCTCGTCTTCGCCTGCGGACGCTACGAGGGCATCGATGCCCGGGTGGCCGAGCACTACGCCGCGCGCGGCGTGGAGGTGCACGAGGCGTCCATCGGCGACTACGTGCTCAACGGCGGCGAGGCCGCCGCCCTGGTGATGATCGAGGCGATCGCCCGCCTGCGTCCCGGCGTGCTGGGCAACCCCGAGTCCATTGTGGAGGAGTCCCACACCGGCGTCGGCCTGCTGGAGTACCCGGTCTACACCCGCCCCGTGGCCTGGCGCGGACGCGACCTCGCCGCCACGCAGCCGGTGCTCCTGTCCGGCGACCACGCCCGCATCGCCCGCCACCGACGCGACCAGGCCATCGCCCGCACCGCCGAGCGCCGCCCCGACCTGATCGCCCGTGCGGACCCCGCCCTCCTGGACGTCGGCGACCGCGTCGCCCTGACCCGCAACGGCTGGGTGGCGCCTGCCGGGAACGACCGTCCGGTGCCGCTCGTGATTCGCCCGGCGCTTCAGGCCGACCTGGACGCGCTCGCCGAGCTGGCGGCGCGCACCTTCCCCGACGCCTGCCCGAGCTTCCTCACCGCCGAGCAGATCGCCTCCCACATCGCGGTCAACCTGTCCCCGGAGCGCCTGGCCACCTGGCTCGCCGACCCGCGCGTGGTCCTCACCGTCGCCGAGCTGCCGGACGGCCTGCCCGCGCCCTCCGGGAGTACCGGCGCTACGGCGCTGCCGGCCGGTGCCCTGGTCGGCTACAGCGCCGTGATCGCAGAGCTGCCCGACGCCGACGGCGCCCTTCCGGCCGGGCTCGATCCGCGCCCGCGCGCGGTCTCCGTTCCGCCCGCTGCCGGCGGGAGCGGACTGGCCGCGGAGCTGTCCAAGGTTTACGTCGACGCCCGCCTGCGCGCATCCGGCATCGCCTCCACCCTGCTCGCCGAGGCCATCTGCGACGCCGGTACCATGGGCGTCACCGCCTTGTGGCTGGGCACTCACGCCGATAACCGGCGTGCCCAGAAGGCGTACCGGCGGGCCGGCTTCCGCAAGGTCGGCACCCGTGTGTACGAGGTCGGCGGGAATCGGTGCCGCGACGTCGTCATGGCCGTGGACCCGCAGGCGACGCGGCAGGCGTGAAATCCAGCACGTAGCGCCGTTGTCCCGCCTGGCCACCGGGAGCCTGTGGCAGACTGGACCGGCCTCGGACCGCGAGTCGCCTCTGCCACTGGGGAGGCGGCCAGGAGCAGGATCCGCAGGCACCAGAACGCGGCATCTGCTGCCGACCGGCACCCCGGTCGGGCGGATCCGCCTGTTAAACGCCCGCTGACCAGTGGCACGGACGTGGAGAGATATCAATGACCAACCTGATCGACGAGATCAACGCCGCCTCCCTGCGCGACGACATCCCGAACTTCCGGCCCGGCGACACCCTCCGGGTGCACGTGAAGGTCGTTGAGGGTGCTCGCACCCGCGTCCAGGTCTTCCAGGGCGTAGTGATCGCCCGCAAGGGCAGCGGCGTGTCGGAGACCTTCACGATCCGCAAGGTCTCCTTCGGCGTCGGCGTGGAGCGCACCTTCCCGGTGCACACGCCCACCATTGAGAAGATCGAGGTCGTCACGCGCGGTGACGTGCGTCGCGCCAAGCTGTACTACCTGCGCAACCTGCACGGCAAGGCTGCGAAGATCAAGGAGTACCGCGCCAACTGACGGCCGGGCTTACTCCAAGCCCTGGTGCCCGGGGCCCACGGGTCCCGGGCACCACCGCATCCGCCCAACCCCGATCCTGAAACCTTCCAGCCACTATTCGAGAGGGAAACGGTGACCGCACCGCAGGAAGACGCCGACGACCTGCCTGAAGTCGGCACCCCTGCTTCGGCAGCTTTCGAGGAAGACGGCCAGACTGCGGACAGTGGCGAGTCAATGGACGCCGCCGACACCAGCGATCTGCCACCCTCCTTCAAGCCGGTGCGCCGCCCCACGCCCCTGGCCGCCCCCGAGCGGGCCGACGCCGAGGCCGCCAAGAGTACGCCGCGCCGCCGCGGCTCCAACCTGCTGATCGTGCTGGCGGTGCTGGTGGTCGTCGCCCTGGTCAAGACCTTCGTCGTCCAGACCTTCGGCATCCCCTCCGGCTCCATGGAGGACACCCTGCGGGAGGGCGACCGGGTGGCCGTGACCATGTACGACACTGACGACGTCGACCGTGGCGACGTCGTGGTCTTCACCGACCCGGACAACTGGCTCACCGTCACCGAGCCCACCGGCCTTAAGGGCTTCGTTCAGGACACCCTGATCTTCCTGCACCTGCTGCCCGAGGACTCCGGACACCATCTGATCAAACGGGTGATCGGCGTGGGCGGGGACCACATCGTCGCCGACGGCAAGGGGTCGCTGACCATCAACGGCGTCGAGGTCGACGAGCCCTACCTGAAGTCCGGGCGCTCCGCCTCCGACGTCGCCTTCGACGTCACCGTCCCCGCCGGCTACCTGTGGGTGATGGGGGACAACCGCTCCAACTCCGCCGACTCCCGGTTCCACCAGGACGACGCCAATGGCGGATTCGTCCCCCTGGACAATGTGGTCGGAGTCGCCAAGGCAATCGTCTTGCCCCCATCGCGCTGGTCCGCCCTTTCCGATGGCGGCGCCTTCGACGCCGTGCCCGACGCCACCGCCGACGCGACTGTCGGCGCCGACCCGTGACTCGCGCCCGCATCCTCCCCGACCGCGAGGTGGAGGAGCACCTGCTGGCCGAATACGCGCTGGTCGGCGGCATGGACGAGGTGGGGCGCGGCTCGCTGGCCGGGCCCGTCAGCGTCGGCCTCGCCGTCGTCTCCCGCACCACGCCCGCCGCCTTCCCGCCGGGGCTGGCAGACTCCAAGCAGCTCACGCCGCGCCGCCGGGAGGCACTCGTGGAGCCCTGCCGCGCCTGGGCGACCGACCACGCCGTCGGTCACGCCAGCCCTGCGGAGATCGACTCCGTCGGCATCATCGGTGCGCTCCGGCTGGCCGGGCAGCGGGCTCTGGCCGAGGTCGCCACTCGCGGCCACCTGCCCGGCGCCATCATCCTGGACGGCACCGTGAACTGGCTGCGGGAGCCGGCTCCACTGACCGCCGGGATGCTGACGGATGAGTATCCCCTGACCAGCGGGGAAGAGGCCGCAGCGGCACTGGCTGCGCCGCCGGTGTACACCCAGGTCAAGGCAGACGCCCACTGCGCCGTGGTCGCCGCCGCATCCGTCCTGGCCAAGGTGGAGCGCGACGCGCTCATGGCCGCCCTGCCCGATCCCGGCTACGACTGGGCGCGCAACAAGGGATATGCCTCGCCCGCCCATGTCGCGGGCCTGGCCCGGCTCGGTGCCGGCGATTTCCACCGCCGCTCCTGGCATCTGCCGGGGCTCGACCGTGCCACCGGGACCGTTGAGACGGTTGTGGCCGACGCGCCCGCAAGACCTGCTGCACGAGGACGCGCCCATTGGGCATGATGGACGAGTGAGTGCTGAAGATCTGGAGTCGTATGAGAACGACTTGGAGCTCGACCTGTACCGCGAGTACCGCGACGTCGTGTCCCTGTTCTCCTATGTCGTCGAGACGGAGCGCCGCTTCTACCTGGCCAACGCCGTGGACGTGCAGGTGCGCACCAACGGCGGGGAGGTGTTCTTCGAACTGACGCTGGAGGATGCGTGGGTGTGGGACATCTACCGCGCCAGTCGCTTCGTCAAGTCCGTGCACGTGGTCACCTTCAAGGACGTAAACGTCGAGGAGCTGACCAAGCCGGAGATGGACATCCCCTCCTGACCTGCGCCGGGGTGGGCCGGGAGGGTCTCACCAGAGTCCACAGGCAGCGTTCGTGCACCCCTAATCCACAGAGATCGAAACGCGCGCTGGCCCCCGTCCCGCCCCGCAGGCACGCTGGTGGCGGAGGTCAAGCCCATGCCAACCGCACCACCCGCCGCACAGCCCGCGCCCCTCGCTAAGGGCGCACCACCCACCGACCCGCGCCGACTGATCGGCCAGCGCGGAGAGGCCATTGCCGCCCGCTACCTGAGCGATCAGGGCTGGCACATTCTGGACCGCAACTGGCGGCCCGGCCCGGGGCTGCGAGGCGAGGTCGACATCGTCGCCCTGGAACTGCAGCCCGCCGGACCCGGAACGCTGGTGATCGTGGAGGTGAAGACCCGCACATCCACCGTCGCCGGTCCGCCCGCGGCCGCCGTCGGCCCCCTCAAGCTCCTGCGCCTGCGCTCGCTGGTCGGCGCCTGTGCTGCTGCCCACCCGGTGCCGCATGCGGGTCTGCGTCTGGACGTGGTCTCTGTTCAGCTGCGTGCGGGTCTCCCGGCCCTGCTGCGTCACCACCGGGGGGTGGGGGACTGATGGGGCTGGCACGCACCCTCGCCGTCACCCTTACCGGGCTAGCGGGGCATCTGGTGGAGGTCGAGGCCCACTCCGCCCACGGGCTGCCCGGCTTCACGCTCGTGGGCCTGCCGGACGCGGCCATACGCGAGTCGCGCGAACGCGTCCGCGCCGCCCTGTCCACCTGTGGAGTCACCTGGGGCGAACACCGCCTCACGGTCAACCTCTCCCCGGCCGACCTGCCCAAGACCGGCACCGGCTTCGACCTGGCCCTGGCGCTTGCGGTGCTGGGAGCTCGCGGTCAGCTGCCGGAGCGCGCCATCGCCCACCTGGCCCGCACCGTCTACATCGGGGAACTCGGCCTGGACGGCTCCGTACACCCGGTGCGCGGGATCCTGCCCGCCGTGCGCGCCGCCGCCGACGCTGGGGTCACTGAGGTGGTCGTCGCCGCCGGCGCCGGACGGGAGGCGGCCCTGGTGCCAGGTGTGGACGTCACCGCCGTCAGCCACATCGGCGAGCTGCTGGAGCGCTACGGCGGAAAGCTGCCCAGCCGCGCCCGTCAGCTCATGCGCCGCGCACGCCAGCAGGCTGCCCATGAGGCCCGCCCGGCAGACGCCCCCACACCGGGCCGTGAACCGGACCTGGCGGACGTGGTCGGGCAGGCGCAGGCCCGCCACGCCCTGGAGGTCGCGGCCGCCGGCGGACACCACCTACTGCTGGTCGGCCCACCCGGTGCCGGCAAGACCATGCTGGCTGAGCGCCTGCCCTCCATCCTGCCGCCCCTGAACCCCGACGACGCCGTCACCGTCACCTCCATCCACTCCCTGGCCGGTACCTTCAACGCTGACACCGGCCTGCTGACTCGCCCGCCCCTGCGCGCACCCCACCACACCGCCACCCGGGCTGCGGTCATCGGCGGCGGCTCCGGCTCGCCCCGCCCCGGCGACGTGTCACTAGCTCACCGCGGCGTGCTGTTCCTGGACGAGGCCCCCGAGTTCCCCGCCGGGGTACTCGACTGCCTGCGCCAGCCCCTGGAGTCCGGGGTGGTGACCATCGACCGGGTGGGCGGGCGTGCCACCTACCCGGCCGCATTCCAGCTGGTGCTGGCCGCCAACCCCTGCCCGTGCGGGCGCGCCACCGGCCGCGGCCTGGACTGTACCTGCACCTCCTTGCAGCGACGCCGCTACTTCTCCCGCCTGTCCGGCCCGCTGCTGGACCGGGTGGACATCCAGGTGGAGGTCGCCGCCGTCACCGCCGGGGACCTGGCCGCGGGAACCGCTGGTGAGTCCAGCGCCGTCGTCGCTGCCCGGGTCGCCGAGGCACGGGCACGAGCCGCCTGCCGCCTGGCCGACACGCCCTGGCGACTCATGGGGGAGGTGCCCGGGGGCTGGCTGCGCTCACCCGCATCCGGGACCGACCCCGAGCTGCTCGCCCCACTGATGACCGCACTGGATCGCGGTGACTTGACCCTGCGGGGCGTCGACCGCGTGCTGCGGCTGGCCTGGACCCTGGCCGACCTCGGCGCCCGCCCCGCACCCACCCCCACCGACATCGGCGCCGCCCTGGCACTGCGCACGAGAGGAGCCCGCCCATGATCACCCCCAGCAGCGCCTCCAGCCCCAGCCCCGGCCCCACCGCTGTCGGCATCCCCGATACCGCCTCCGCCGTCGGCGACGACGCCGAGGCCCTGGCCCGGGCAACCTGGTCCCGGCTGGCTGAGCCCGCCGACGCCCACGCCTGTGCCCTGGTGGGGCGGCTCGGCGCCACCGCCGCCCTGGACTGGCTCGTCCACGAGGCCCTTGACGCCGACGGCGCTCCCCGGCCGGCCCCGCGCCCGCCGTTGCGGCCCCGCGGGGACGCCGCCCGCGCCAGTTCCGACTGGGCCACCGCCGCCGGACGCTGGGCGCCGCGTCTGCAGGGCCTGGACATCCGCCGTGAGCTGGAGGTGCTGGAGCGACTGGGCGGCAGCCTGCTGATCCCCACCGACCCGTGGTGGCCGACTGGATTGAATGACCTGGAACGCCCGCCCCACTGCCTGTGGGTGCGGGGTGACCCCGCCCTGCTCGCAGCCCGGAGCAGTGCCGAGTCCGGCGGCAGTGAGACCGACCTGGCTGCGCCGCGCATGCGTGAGGATCTAGTACCGGCCGGACCCGGTGCCGGCTATGGGCTGGCCCTGGTCGGGGCGCGCGCTTCCACCGACTACGGCGAGCACGTCACCTTCGACTTGGCGAGCGGTCTGGCGGCAAAGGGCGTCGTCGTCATCTCCGGGGGCGCCTTCGGCATTGACGCCGCCGCCCACCGCGGCGCCCTGCGTGCCGGCGCCACCGTGTCGGTGTCCGCCGGGGGAGTGGACCGCCTCTACCCGGCGGGCAACACCGACGTGCTGGAGGAGGTGATCGCCAACGGTGCCCTGGTGGCCGAGGTTCCGCCCGGGTGCCAGCCCGGACGACACCGCTTCCTGACTCGCAACCGGTTGATCGCCGCCATGAGTGAGGCCACCGTGGTCGTCGAGGCCGCCTGGCGCTCCGGGGCCCTGTCGACCGCCCACCATGCCCTGGAGCTGGGCAGGGCGGTGGGGGCAGTGCCCGGTCCGGTCACCTCCATGGCCTCGGTCGGCTGCCACCGGCTGCTGCGCCAGGGTGCCGTCTGCGTCACCGACGCCGATGAGGCCCTGGAGCTGGTCACGCCCCTGGGCGCAACGGATCCCGACGGCGCCAAGGCCGCCGACCCCGCCAACGCCGTCTCCGGGCTGCTGGACGGCCTGGACGGGCCCACGGCCGCAGTCCTGGACGCGCTGCCGGCCCGCGCCGACGCCGGCGTTGAGTCGATCGCGCGGGCAGCGGGGCTGTCCGAGCGGGAGGCCATCGCCGCCCTGGGGGTGCTGGAACTCGCCGGGCGGGTGGAGCGGCGAGGCACTGCCTGGCGGCGTGCCCGCAAGCGCTCATGAACCGGACCGTGCCTGTGGTGCCCCTCGCGCCGGCTGTACTCGATGTGGGGCCATGAGGCATCATGATCGGCAGCCGTGAGGTCTGGTGCTGTTCAGGGGAGAAGGGCATGGAGTCCAGTTCTGTTCTTGATTGGGGCTCGGAGACACGTGTTCTCGAGTTCTCATACAGCGTTATGACGCTCGGGGTTGCTTTGGAAATCGCCGACGGATGGAAGTATCCGCCTCCCTATGACTTTTATGACCTGACGGCAGATCCGGATGACTATGATGAGTTCGTGACTCCTGAAAGATGGCCTGATGCTTTTGTGCAGGTCCGTTCAGGAGGTGAGCTTGTCGGTTTCTTGTCGGCTGAGCCGGTAGTGGGTGAAAGCGCTGTCGAGATCGGCCTGGGGATGCGTCCCGATCTCACCGGCGGCGGTCTGGGGGTGAGCTTCGTGAGGAGCAACTTGGCGTGGGTGGAACGGAATCTCCCTGGTCGCGAGATTCGGCTGAGTGTGGCTTGCTTCAATGAACGTGCTATCGCGGTGTATCGTCGGTGCGGATTCCGGTCGGTGCGCTTGTATAAGCAGGCCACCAACGGGGGTTTCTATGACTTTGTTGAAATGAAGTATGAGCCCTGATGGTGCCGGCTGCGGTCTTTCACTGGGTGGCCGCAGCGCCCGCTAGGGATCGGGCTCCACGGGATGCTCCCCGGCGGCGTGCCCGCGGGAGCCGATGATGTCGATGCCGGAGCACGACGGCGCTCCCGGCTGACGTCTTCGGCCTGGCGTCTGCCCGTCTCAGCGGCCGATGTCGCGGCGGGACAGGGCCACGCAAGCGACCGCGGCCAGGAGAGCGCTCAGCCCCCACAGCAGGGCCAGGCCGCCCCAGTCGAAGCCGTTGCTCAGAGGCCGGTTTCCGAAGGCCCAGTGATATGGGGACAGGTGACGCATCCAGTCCAGATCCGCGGCCATCGTGGTGACCGCGTTGAGCGCGTAGCCGAGCAGGGCCACCCCGGCGCCGGCCCCAAGCGCCCAGGGGCTCCGGCCCGTGAACGCGCCGACTGCGAGCGCCGCCATGCCGGACAGCAGAACCAACCCTGCCCAGGCGGCCGTCGCTGCCAGCACATTGCCGATCGCCAGCCCCAACTCGGCCACGGGGTTCAGCGCCGCCAGCATCACCACGGTGACCAGGCCGAGCACGCAGACTCGCGCCACCAGGGCAGCGGCGCTCTCGGCCGCGTACTGGGAGCGTCCCACCGCATGCGCGAGCGTGAGTTCCAGGCGGCCGCTCTCCTCCATGCCGGCGATGAAGCGGGCGCCCCATGCGGTAGCGGCGATGGCGCCGAGAGCGAAGCCGAGCAGTCCGAAGAACGCGGCCTGCGCATACCCCGCTCCTGAGGCGATCTGGTCGTATCCCATGACGGCGACCAGCTCCTCCGGCAGCGTCTCCACGATCCCCGCCAACTCCGGCGTCTGCAACGACGGGTATATCGGGAGATACAGGGCCAGCACCGCAACGACGGCCAGGCCCCAGCCCAACATCGCGCGGGCGCCGTCGGCCAGGTGCCGGCGCAGGATCGGCACGCCGCTACGGCGCGCGGCGACAGCCTGCGGGGTGGATGCGCTCATGCGGGCTCCTCCTGGGCGTACAGGTTGAGAATGGACTCCTCCAGATCGGGCTCCTCGATCGCCAGTTCTTCGACCGTGAAGCGCGACAGGGCCTTGACCACGCCGTCCGCTCGGCCGCGGAAGGAGCCCTGAACGCGCAACTGCTGCCCGGCCGCCGACTCGGTGTGCAGCTCTTTGAGCAATCCGGGACCCACGAGTGCGGCCCGTGCATCCCGCTCGGTGGTGTCGGCCAGCACCGCGCGCAGTCGGGACGCGGCCGCCGGACGCAGGGTGGAGACCTCGCCCGCGGCGACGATCTCGCCGTGAGCCAGCACGGCGGCGGCGTCCGCCGCGTGCTGGATCTCGCTGAGAATGTGGGAGCTGAGCAGCACCGTCTGCCCGGCGTCGCGCGCCTCGCGCACCAGGCCCAGGAACTCGCGCTGCATGAGCGGGTCCAGGCCGCTGGTGGGCTCGTCGAGGATCAACAGCTCGGGGGAATGCATGAACGCCTGGATCAGCCCGAGCTTCTGCCGATTGCCCTTGGACAGGGTTCGCACCGGACGGCTCAGGTCCAGCTCAAAACGCTCGGCCAGGGTCTCAATCCTGCCGGGGGCTACCGGACCACTGAGCTCGGCCAGGTGGCGCAGCAGGGCGGCGCCGCTGGTGCGCTCGCTGAGGCTGAGCTCGCCCGGCAGGAAGCCGATGCGACGGCGCAGCTCTGGGCGGTCGGTGTTGGGTGAGGCGCCCAGCACGCGGATGGCGCCGCTGGTGGGGCGCATAATGCCCAGCAGCATGCGCAGCACGGTGGTCTTGCCGGCGCCATTGGGGCCGATCAGCCCGTACACGCTGCCGCGCTCGATGGACAGATCGATGCCGCGCACCGCGTGCACCCGTCCGAAGCGCTTGTGCAGTGCAGCGGCGGTGATGACCGCGGTCATGGCATGTCCTTGAAGGTCCGCGGAGTCGTGGGACGAGGGTGATGCCGAACGGCCGGAGGAACTACCGAACAAGTCGCCTTCAGGAACGAGTGTGGCGTCTCGCACATGACGGAAATGCTACACGACTTCGGTGCGAAGACACGTCTTATGGAGGGTTTACACGCGTCTAACCCATGCAAACCGCCAGGACTCGTGCTCGTGGCGCAAACACGTGTTCAGGGCAGCCCGGCGAGCATCATCCCGGGCGCGCCGGCGACCACCAAAGGGCAACGGGCGTGCCGTCTCGGAGGCGCAGTCACTAAGCTGGCCGCGTGCACATGTCAGCCCAGGGCGGGCCGGTCGATTCCGCCCCTGCGGATAGGAGAGATCCGGGAGCGGCGGACACTACCGCATGCGCCACTCGGGCCGAGCTGTTGGACGCCTTCGCCCGCTACCTGGATCTGCAACGGGGGCTGTCCGCCCACACGGTGCGCGCCTACCTCGGTGATCTCGCGGACCTGCTGACCTTCCTCGGTGTCGGGGAGGCGGACGGCGAACCCGTCGGCCCCGCCCTGGACAGCCTGGACCTGTCCGACCTGCGCGCCTGGCTGGCCACCATGTCGGCCGACGGCGCCGCTCGCGCCACCCTGGCCCGCCGCTCCGCCGCCTGCCGCACCTTCTCCACCTGGGCCCACCGCAACGGGATGCTCGCCGCCGACGTCGCCGCCCGGCTGCGCTCGCCCCGCGCCGACGGACGTCTGCCCTCCGTGCTCACCCCCGCCCAGGCCACCGCGTTGCTGGACGCCGCGGCCGACGTCGCCGCCACGGCCGGGGCGGCGACGGACGACGACGCTGCCGCAACGACTCGCGCACTGGCGCTGCGAGACCGGGCGATCCTCGAGGCGCTATACGCCACCGGCGTGCGCGTATCCGAGCTGTGCGCCCTGGACCTCGGCGACGTGGACGCCACGCGCCGCACCATGCGCGTGCTGGGCAAGGGCAACAAGGAACGCACCGTCCCCTACGGGGGCCCCGCCGCCACGGCCCTGGAGGACTGGCTGGCTGTGCGCGGCGCCGTCGCCGCTTCCGACGCCGGGGCCGCCCTGTTCCTGGGTGCGCGCGGGCACCGCATCGGACCGCGGGCCGTGCGCGAGATCGTCCACCGCGCGGCCGCCCGCGCCGACGTGCCGGACCTGGGCCCCCACGGGCTGCGCCACTCCGCGGCCACCCACGTGCTCAGCGGGGGAGCGGACCTGCGCAGCGTGCAGGAGCTGCTGGGGCACTCCTCGCTGGCCACCACCCAGCGCTACACGCATGTCTCCGCCGAGCGCCTGCGCGCCGTCTACGCCCAGGCCTTCCCGCGGGCCTGACGGCTGCTTGACGTCGAGTTCGCCGGTCGCCTGCGGTGGGCCCGGGCGGCACCTGTGGGTTCGGTCAGTTGAGCGGCTTGAGACGGATCACCGCCGGCTCCAGCAGGCGCAGCGGATTGACATAGGTCTTCGGGCCGGTGCGGGCGCCCCAGTGCAGGGCGTCCGCACCGTCGGCGCGGTGACCGGACTGCAGCGTGCCGATCACCTGTCCACGCGCCACCACGTCGCCGGCCTTGACACACGGATCCACCGGCTCGTAGGTGGTGCGGATGCCGTCGGCGTGGTCAATGGACACCACCGGCCGTCCGGCCACCATCCCCGCGAAGGCGACCGTCCCGTCCGCGGCCGCCAACACCTGCGACCCCGCCGCCAGCGCCAGGTCCACGCCGCGGTGCCCCGCGCCCCAGACCACCGCCGGCGGATCGAAGTCGGCCAGCACCGTAGTCGCCATGCCTGTCGGCCAGGCGTAGCGCACCCGCGGGGCCAGCGCCCCGGGCAGCGCCGCTGCCCTCCCGGAGGCAGGCCCGGCCGCAAGCGCTTGCAGCGGGCTCGGGTCACCGCCCCGCCAGGCCGACACCGTTTGCCGTGACGCGATCTGCGCGGACGGGAGCGCCGCGGTCGCCCCCGCGAGCGCGGGAGCCGACGACAGCACGAGGGCGGCACCGGTGGCCAGTGCGGCACCGGCCGCCGTCAGGCGGCGGGCGGGGCGGCGCAGCCCCGGAGGCCGTCGGCGCGGTCTTGCGGGGCTGCGCACTCCCGGGAGGATCCCGCCGGGGGAGCGGTCGGACGGTGCAGGACCAGTGCTGCGCCGGCCCGGACCCGGGGCGGGGTGCCCCTCGGAGGGAGCTGAGTCGGAGGAAACCGCTGCTGCGGTGGTGCCGTCGGCGGTGTGAACTGCTGTGAGGTTGCTCATGGTCGCCAGCGTGCGCCGACTCGCAGGCAGACGCACCTGCGGGCCCGCCTGCCTGGGGATAACTGAGCCAAGTGCCTGTTTCTGGCCGTCCCTGTGGACGCCGGCGCGCCGATAAGCGAGGCGCCCGCTCCGGGGCGGGCCGCGGGGCGCCGGTAGATGCGTCCGCCCCGGGTGCCCGGTGCGGAATCTGCCCGCAAGGTCCGCGTCGGCGCTGTGATAGCCTCGCGCCCGCAGCCCCGCGCGGGTGCGGCGATCTTCGCCGTTCCGGTGCGCGGCTGACTTCGCGTGTCCGCGCCCGCTCCGCCGTAGGCGGGGCGGGAACGTCCTTTCGGGCGCTAGGGCCGAGGTCCCGCATCGCGCAAGCGCAGCGGGTGGCCCAGCGCCGCGGACACCAGGCCCCATGCCCGGTCTCCGGGCAGCCGCGCCCTGCCTACGGGGCCTCCGGTCAAAGGGGAGCAACCACCCATAACCGGGCGTCCCGGCCGACCGGCCGCGGGCGCCCCCTGACTGCGCGTCCGCCGGACGCGCCTGAAAGGACCCTCATGGCGATCGTCACCATGCGCCAGTTGCTTGAGAACGGTGTCCACTTCGGCCACCAGACCCGCCGTTGGAACCCCAAGATGAAGCGGTTCATCCTCACCGAGCGCAACGGCATCTACATCATCGACCTGCAGCAGTCGATCGATGGCATCAACACCGCCTACGACTTCATCAAGGAGACCGTTGCCCGCGGCGGCAACATCCTGTTCGTCGGCACCAAGACCCAGGCGCAGGCCGCCGTGGCCGAGCAGGCCCAGCGCGTCGGCATGCCCTACGTCAACCAGCGCTGGCTGGGCGGCATGCTCACCAACTTCACCACCGTGCGCGGCCGCCTGGACCGCATGAAGGAACTCGAGCAGATCGACTTCGATGACGTGGCCGGCTCCGGCCACACCAAGAAGGAGCTGCTCATGATGCGCCGTGAGAAGGACAAGCTCGTCAAGACCCTCGGCGGCATCCGCGACATGGCCAAGCCGCCGGCCGCCATCTGGGTGGTGGACACCAAGAAGGAGCACCTGGCCATCTCCGAGGCGCAGAAGCTGGGTATCCCCGTCGTCGCCGTTCTGGACACCAACTGCGACCCCGACGAGGTCACTTACGCCGTTCCCGGCAACGACGACGCCATTCGCTCCGTCACCCTGCTGACCCGCATCGTCGCCGACGCCGTCGCCGAGGGGCTGGTCTCTCGCTCCGCCGGCCGCGCCCGCACCGGCGAGGAGGCCGAGGTGCCCGCCGAGGCAGAGCCGCTGCCCGAGTGGGAGGCGCAGCTGCTGGCCGGCGATGAGAACGTCGAGGCCGCTGCCGAGCCGGCCGCCGAGGCCACCCAGAGCGAAGCCCCGGCGGCTCCCTCGGATAGCGAGCCTGCTCCCGTCGAGCAGGCCTGAGCCCGGTAGCCGCCCGTTCACCCCAATCTCAGCAATTCCAGGAGATATCCATGCCCAACTACACCACCGCTGACATCAAGGCGCTGCGCGAGAAGACCGGCGCCGGCATGCTCGACGTCAAGAAGGCGCTCGACGAGGCGAACGGTGACGCCGAGAAGGCCATCGAGATCATCCGCGTCAAGGGCCTCAAGGGCATCGCCAAGCGCGAGGGCCGCTCCGCCTCCGCCGGCCTGATCGCCGCCAAGGTGGTCGACGCCGACGGCGCCCAGGTCGGCGTGCTCGTCGAGATCAACGCCGAGACCGACTTCGTGGCCAAGAACGAGAAGTTCCTCGACTTCGCCGACAAGGTCCTCATCGCCGCCATCGACTCCGGTGCCGAGACCGCCGAGGCCCTGGCCGAGGTCGCCGTCGACGGCACCACCGTCAAGGAGCTCACCGACTCCATGCAGGCCGTCATCGGCGAGAAGATCGTCGTGCGCCGTGTCGGCCGCCTGGCCGCCGACCACGTCGAGCTGTACCTGCACCGCACCAACCCCGACCTGCCCGCGCAGGTGGGTGTGCTGGTCGGCACCGACGCCGCGGCCGCCGAGGTCGCCCACGACGTCGCCATGCACGTGGCCGCCTACTCCCCGCTGTACCTGGACCGCGACTCCGTCCCGGCCGAGACCGTGGACAAGGAGCGCGCCATCGCCGAGGAGACCACGCGCGCCGAGGGCAAGCCCGAGAAGGCCATCCCGAAGATCGTCGAGGGTCGCATGAACGGCTTCTACAAGGAGAACTGCCTGGTGGACCAGGCCTACGCCAAGGACCCCAAGACCACCGTCGGCAAGGTCATCGCGGCCACCGGAGGCAACCTGACCGGCTTCGTCCGCTTCCGCGTCGGCGCCTGAGCTAAAACCGGCACCACTACCCGGGGTCCTTCGCAAGTGCCCGCTTGCGGAGGACCCCGCGGCGTTTCCCGGTGGCGGTGGGTAGTGGCAGGGGGCGGCGGGTGGCCATCGGGGGCACCCGGTCGGGTGCTTCCCCGGAGGCGCCGATTGTTGCAGCGTAGGGCTGTCAGCGGTTCTGCGGCTCCGTTCGTGTGGGGGCTGGTGCGGCTGCGCGCGGTGCTGGGGCGGTCGGTGGGCGGCTTGGCCCGTGGGCGGCACTGCTCCACTGCGCCACCCCACCCGCGCACATGAACAGCCCGTTAGCCGTGGCCTGCCCCTTCTACTACGCCACTTCGGTGTTGGGTACGCCGGTTGGCGGTTGATTGAAGGCCTCCGATGCCTTCAACCGACCCCTAACCGGCGTAGTAGACGGCGAACCGGCGTAGTACACCGCCCCGCGCGCCTCGCCAAGACGTCCAAACCCGCCGACCGACTCGGCGGTCGTCACTGCGGCTGGCACGGACAGGGTAGACGCCCTACTGCGCGCGGGAGAGGAGGAGACAGCACGCCGCCTGGTGGACGAGGCACTCCTGCACGGTGTGCTCGGTATGCCACGGGCATCGATCGGGGAATTCGAGCACATCCTCTCCACGATGCAGAGCCTACGGATGACCCGGAGTAGGCGTCAGCTTGCGGCCTGACGGCGCGGTGTTGCTCTCCCGAACGGGCTCAGGACACCAGCATCTCGACGAGCCGGTTCCAACTGGTGCCGTGCGCCACGAGGTACTCATTCAGGCGGGCGTCGTCCTGCTCCAGCGCGGCCGCCGCCAGATGACGCGCGGAGACGTCGGAGTCGACCGCCAGCGCGACCGCCCGCATCGAGGCCGCCTTGGCGCGGTCGCCGAAGCCGACCGGCCGGGGCAGCAGCCGCCCCAGGCCGCGGCGGGGAACATCGGCGGTCGCCTCCTGCGTCAACTCCTCCCAACTCAGTCGGTGAGGCGTACCGACGAGCGCCTCCACCTCGGGGCTGGTGCGGAGCGCGGCGACGAACACATCCAGGGGCTCTGCGTTGCGTGCGCCGCGCTCACGCGCAACCGCGCGGGCGTCCTTGAGCACCGTCTTGGCGCTCTCATCCATTCCTGCCATGGTTATTCCTCCGTTTCGGCGGGACTGTTGATTGCGTTGACAAGATCTGTGTCGGTCGTCCGGCTCTCGATTCGCACCGTGTAGCGCGAGCCGGACCAGCTCGCAAGGGCGATGTGCAGCAGCGCCCACGAGACCAGTGCGGCGGCCCCGAACTGAGCGGCGAATGCCACATGCCCGGGTGCGAGGGACGATGTGCCCAGCCCGACGGCGAATGTGAGC
Organism: Actinomyces ruminicola; assembly: GCF_900103885.1. Classification (GTDB taxonomy): domain Bacteria; phylum Actinomycetota; class Actinomycetes; order Actinomycetales; family Actinomycetaceae; genus Actinomyces; species Actinomyces ruminicola. The sequence continues at coordinate 140,200 of NZ_FNIM01000001.1, read as the reverse complement.
GGTCCTCCCAGGGCGGAGAGCCCGCCGACGCCGCCGCTCAGTCGGTTCGACACGCCCCGTATGGATAGGAGCGCGGCGGACACGGAGCACGCCGCCGCTATCACGGGCCAGGTGAGCGCGCAACCGAGTGCGATGCCCACCGTCTGCTCTGAGACCCGGGCATGAGTGCCACCGAAGATGGTCAGCAGACAGATCGCCCACGCCTGCGACGCCGGTAGGAGGCAGCTCCACGCGCCCACTTCCAGGGCGCTGCGGCGGGTGCTGCTCGCCGCAGCAAACGGGGGATAACGAGCCTCGGCCAGGGCGCCGTCCAGCGTGCAGGAGGAGGCGGCTAATCCGCCCATGATCAGGAAGGCGAGCGGCCACCACTCCGGCAGCAGCCAACCGACCAGGCGGCCGGCCGCATAGGCCGCCAGCGCCTCGAAGACAAAGGCCCTCCAGGTGTGTCGGCGTTTCGTCTCCCACCATTGGCGGACGGCGAAGGCGGCCGCGCCCTGGACGAAGCCGGGCATGCGCCCGCTTCGCGCACGGGCCGGGCGCATGAGCGCCAATGCCGCGGAGGCGTCCCGGCTCTCGGCCAGGTCCAGGATTGCCGCGAGCTGGTATGCGGGCGCTGCCCATAAGGGGGTCAGCCGGGGCGCCAGGACCATCACCACCGCGTAGGTCACTGCGGTGGCGGCGGCGAGCAGCATGGCCGACAGCCAGTGGCCGGTCAGGAGTATGAAGACGCGGCCCAGCACGTGCAGGGCCCCCACCCCCTGCTCCGGCACGCGGGCGAGCACACTGCATGCCAGTACTGCCGCCGGACTCCACCACGCCAGGGTCAGGAGCGGGCGCGTGCGGGGAAACGCCCACGTAGCGCAGCCGCAGGCCAGGCGGGCGCTGGTCATCCAGGCGCCGAGTGCGGCGAGCACCGCCCACAGGCGCAGGCGCGAATCGAGGCTCGCCCATTGCGCGGGCGCCAGCCCGACGAGTACCGCGCTCAGGTACAGGCCACCGATTGCGGGAGCTGGCAGGCGGGCGAGGACGCCCGCGGTGAGCGATACGCGAATCAGGGAGCCTGAGTCCACGACGCCGATGTCACCGGTGTTGAGGATGACTGGAGCCCGGGTCAGTGAATGACAACCCCAGACCGTGAGGGCTCCGATCAGCAGCACACCAAGCACGTTTTGCAAAACCCCGTCGGGAATCGCCGGCGTGCGCGCTGACGGGGGTGCTGCCAGAATCCAAAGCAATCGGGCACTCACCAGCACCACGCCGACGCAGGCCAGCCGAATCGGCCAGTGGGTGAGCAGCCCTCCCACCTTGTGCCGGAGACTGCGCAAGCGGGCCGCCAGCAGCACTGCGACCAGTCGTGAGGCATGCTGCCGGCTGCCGGGGCGCGCGGCGGTCATGGACTCGTCCCGTCGAACTCGTCCAGCCGGGGCCGAGAACTACTGCGGCTGACGGCGGCGAAGGCGGCCTCGAACGCGGTCTTGGAACCGGAGGCCTCGCCAAGCCGCACGAACTGCACGGGCGTCCCGGAGAACACGAGTCGACCATGGTCCAGGACGATCAGCTCGTCCGCCACCCGTTCGGCGATGTCCAGCCGATGTGTCGATACCAGCACGCAGCGCCCCTGGTCCCGTAGCTGCTCCACCAGCGACATGAGCATCTCCTGGCCCGCGGGATCGAGTCCGTCGAAGGGCTCGTCGAGGACCAGGACCCGCGCACCCTGGCGCACCGCACAGGCGAGCATCAACCGCTTCTTCAAGCCCTTCGACAACTTGCTGGCCAGCACATCCGCGTGCTCATCCAGGCCCAGAGCCTCAAGGAACCTCTCCCCCCGCGCCCGGCTGAACCGGTCGAGGTCGTAAACCGCCTCCACCAGCCGTAGATGCTCGCGCACCGTCAATAGCGGGTAGACCAGTGAGGAGTCGGGAACGTAACCGACGGCGCGATCAGCGAGTGCGCCGTCACTCGGCAGAACGATGCGGGCGCCCCCACGGCTGATGGCCTCGTGCCCTACGAGGATGCGCATCAGCGTGGTCTTGCCGGCTCCATTGGGGCCAAGGAGGCAGGTGACGGCACCGTAGCGGACGTCCACGGTGATGTCTGTGAGGACGGCGGGTCCGTCGTAGCACTTCGTCAGCGCGCGTACCTCGATCGCGTTGGCATGATTGCCTTGGCGAGGCGATCTTTCGGTGAGTCGCCGACGCTCGTGTGGTGCTGACGCTCCGTTGAGACTGAACCCGGGCACGGCCATTCACCCCGTGGATATGCGTTCCGTCGCCCCTCACTCTATCGTTACCTCCGGCGCGCAGCCACCCTGTACGGGTAGGCTGTGCCGAGCGCCCGCACGCGAGCCGCCGAACCGTCCGCACCCCAGCCAGGAGGCAAAACGCATGAGCGAGACCCCGGACCGCGATGATCGTATAGCCCACGGAACGCACCCCCGCCGAGTACTGCTCAAGCTCTCCGGCGAGGTGTTCGGCGGAGGCTCGGTGGGCCTGGACGCCGATGTGGTGGCCGATGCCGCCCAGCAGATCGCCACCGCCATCAAGCAGGGCGTGCAGGTGGCGATCGTCGTGGGCGGCGGAAACTTCTTCCGCGGCGCCGAGCTGTCCGCCCGCGGCATGGACCGCGCCCGCGCCGACTACATGGGCATGCTCGGCACGGTCATGAACGCGCTGGCCCTGCAGGACTTCATCGAGAAGGCCGGGGTGCCCGCCCGGGTCCAGTCCGCCATCACCATGACCCAGGTGGCGGAGCCCTACATCCCGCTGCGCGCCATTAGGCACATGGAGAAGGGTCGCGCCGTCGTCTTCGGCGCCGGCGCCGGCATGCCGTACTTCTCCACCGACACCGTCGCCGCCCAGCGCGCCCTGGAGACCCACTGCGACGAGCTGCTGGTCGGCAAGAACGGGGTCGACGGCGTCTACACCGCCGACCCGCGCCGCGACCCCACCGCCGTCAAGCTCGACCGCCTCACCTACGAGCGTGCCCTCGCCGACGGGCTGCAGGTCGCCGACGCCTCGGCCTTCGCCCTCAGCCGAGACAACGAGCTGACCATGCGCGTGTTCGGCATGGGCGAGCCCGGCAACATCACCCGCGCCCTGCTGGGGGAGGACATCGGCACCCTCGTCACCCGCGACTGACCAGCCGTGCGCCCGCCCCGCGCCGACGCACCCACGCACTCCGCCGACCAACGCCGACCAACGCCGACCAACGCCGACCAACACTGCAAACAACCGAAGGAACCCACCATGATCGACGACGTCATGCTCGAGGCCGAGGACAAGATGGACAAGGCCCTAGACGCCGGCAAGCACGAGCTCGCCTCCATCCGCACCGGCCGCGCCAACCCGTCCATGTTCAACGGGATCATGGTCGACTACTACGGGGCGCCCACGCCCCTGCAGCAGCTGGCCTCCATCACGATCCCCGAGGCCCGCTCCGTCATAGTCAGCCCCTACGACCGCGGCGCCATGAAGGAGATCGTCACCGCGATCCGCGAGTCGGACCTGGGCGTCAACCCCACCGACGACGGCACCGTCATCCGCGTCACCCTGCCCGTGCTGACCGAGGAGCGCCGCCGCGACTACGTCAAGCTCGCCCGCTCCCGCGCCGAGGAGTCCCGCGTCCAGGTGCGCGGCGTGCGCGCCAAGGCCAAGAAGGAGCTGGAGGCCATCAAGCGCGACGGCGAGGCCGGCGAGGACGACGTCAAGCGCGCCGAGAGCGAGCTGGACGCCCTCACCAAGCGTTACGTCGAGCAGATCGACGCCGCCCTGGCCACCAAGGAGTCCGAGCTCCTCGAGGTCTGACCGCACCACACCGACCGCCTCCCGCCGCAAGCCGTGAGCCTGCTGTCCGCTCTGCTCACCCCGCCGCCGACGCGCAATCGCGCCCCCCTGCCCGCTACCGGCAGGGCGGGACGCAACCTGCCCGCCGCCGTCGGGGTCGCGGTCGTCCTGGTCGGGGCGATCCTGGCGTCGCTGGTGTTCAACAAGGCCGCCTTCGTCGGCGTAGTGGTCCTGGTCGTGTGCGGTGCCCTGTGGGAGCTGGCCGGCGCCTTCGCCCGCAAGGGCATCCGCCTGCCGCTGGCCCCGCTGTGGATAGGCACGCTCGGGGTGGCGGTATGCGCCTGGCGGGCGGGTGCGGAGGCCGCCCTGGGCGCCTACATCGCCACCGCCGGCGCCTGCGTGGTGTGGTGCTTCCTGGATCAGGCCGAGGCCGAGTCCGGCACCGTCCTGGAGGAGGCCGGGCATGACGTGCTGCGCACCGAGGCCCACGACGCCGTGCGCCGCTCCCGCTCCGTGAATGCCTCGGCGTCCGTGTTCGCCGCCACCTACCTGCCGTTCCTCGCCGGATTCGCGGTGCTGCTGGTATCCCAGCCTCACGGCGTGGGCAAGGTCCTGACCCTGATCGCCCTGCCGGTGGCAAACGACACCGGCGGCTGGCTCGCCGGCATCAACTTCGGCAAGCACCCGATGGCGCCACGCGTGTCTCCCAAGAAGTCCTGGGAGGGGCTGGCCGGCTCCCTGACGGCCGCCGTAGGTGCCGGCGTGGCCTGCCTGTGGACGCTGAACGGTCCGTTGTGGGCGGGGGCCGTGCTGGGGGCAACGGTCGTCGTCGTCTCCACGCTCGGCGACCTGGGGGAGTCCCTGCTCAAGCGCGACCTGGGACTGAAGGACATGGGCACCCTCCTGCCCGGCCACGGCGGCCTCATGGACCGGCTCGACTCCATCCTGGTGGCCGCGCCGGTGGTTTACGTCTTCAGCCTGCTGGTCGGGTGAGGCGGGTATGACCTTGACGCCGTCTCGCCGTCCGCCGCTGACTGTGACCGCCGCCGTGGCACCGGTGGCGGGGCGCGAGTACGCTTCCCGGGCAGCCGCCCCGGCGTGCGGCCGCAGCGACCGAGAGGATCATTGACCCAGTGAGCAACACGCACGACGCCACCCGCGCACGCGGCAGGCACTCCGGGCCCACCCGCCCGACGGCGCCGCGCCGCCTCGCCGACCGCGGCCGCGTCCAGGTGCTGCCCACGGACCAGCCGCCGGAGGGAGCCACCAGTCCCGATGCCCGGCCCCGCCTGTCCTTCGCCGTCCCGCCCGCGCGCGGCAAGGCCCCCCGGCACCTGGCCGACCTGGATATGGCCGGTCGCAAGCGGGCCCTGCGCGATGCCGGCCTGCCCGCATTCCGCGCCGATCAGCTCTCCCGCCACTACTTCAGCCACTTCACCCGCGACGCCGCCGACATGACGGACCTGCCCGCCGCCCAGCGCGAGCAGTTGTGCGGCGAGCTGCTTCCCGACCTCATCCACGAGGTGCGCGCCCTGCGCGCCGACGGCGGCCGCACCATCAAGCACCTGTGGGCCCTCCATGACGGCGTGCGGGTGGAGTCGGTACTCATGCGCTACCGGGACCGCACCACGCTGTGCGTCTCCTCCCAGGCCGGCTGCGGCATGGCCTGCCCCTTCTGCGCCACCGGCCAGATGGGCTTGACCCGCAACCTGTCCGCCGGCGAGATCGTCGAGCAGATCCGCCACGCCGCCGCCCTGTCCGAGGCGGGCGGCCTGACCGGCGGCCCCGCCCGCCTGTCCAACGTGGTCTTCATGGGCATGGGCGAGCCCATGGTCAACTACAAGAACGTCGTCGCCGCCCTGCACCGGATCATCGACCCGGCCCCGGAGGGCTTCGGCCTGTCCGCCCGCGGGGTCACCGTCTCCACCGTTGGGCTGGTCCCGCTGATCCGCAAGCTCGCCGGCGAGGGCCTGCCGGTCACCCTGGCGGTATCGCTGCACGCCCCCGACGACGAGCTGCGTGACGCCCTGATCCCCGTCAACTCCAAGTGGAAGGTCGGCGAGCTGCTCGACGCCGCCCACGACTACTTCGAGGCCACCGGGCGGCGCGTGTCCATCGAGTACGCCCTGATCAAGGACATGAACGACCACGCTTGGAGGGCCCGGTTGCTCGCCGACGAGCTCAACCGCCGCGGGCACGGCTGGGCGCACGTCAATCCGATCCCACTGAACCCCACCCCCGGCTCCATCTGGACCTGCTCCGAGCCGGGCGTGCAAGACCTCTTCGTCGACACGCTGCGTCGTGCCGGCATTACCACCACGGTGCGAGACACTCGTGGCAGCGACATCGACGGCGCCTGCGGCCAACTGGCCACCGAGGCGCTCAACCAGGAAAGGGCGGCGCACACCCGATGAGCGACATGTTCCCCAAGGTCGGCCTGTTCAAGCAGGGGTACCGCGTCGAGCAGGTGGATGGCTACTTCGAGACCGCCCACGAGATCTACGACGCCGGCGAGCTGGCCGAGATGGACTCCGAGGGGGTGCGCACGGTCGCCTTCGACATCGTCCACGGCGGCTACCGGCCCGACGCCGTCGACGCCGCCCTGGATCGGCTCGAGACCGCCTTCCTGCAGCGCCGCCGCGCCGAGTACGTGGCCGCCAACGGGCGCAAGGCCTGGATGGACCAGGTGGCGCAGCTGGCCACCACGCTGTACCCGCGGCTGCTGCGCCCGGCGGGCGAGCGCTTCGCCCCCGCCGACCGCCAGGGCTACGACAAGGACGCAGTCGACGCCCTCATGGATCGCATCGCCGCCTACTTCGACTCCGACGGCGCCCTGACCTCCACCGAGGTGCGCGCCGCCGTCTTCCCCGCCGCCCGCGGGAAGAAGGCCTACGACGAGGCCAGCGTCGACCGCTTCCTCGCCCGGGCCGTCGAGGTCCTGCTGTCGGTGGAGTGAGGGCACCCATGGCCGCAAGCGGAGGCGCCGCCGAGCGCGCCGTGATCCTGCTCGGCTCCACCGGCTCCATCGGCACCCAGGCCCTCGACGTCATCGACCACCTGACCGACCGCCTCGCCGCCCGCACGGCCGAGGCGGGCGGATCTGCCGGAGCGCCGCGCGTGGTCGGGCTGGCCGCCGGCGGCAGCCGCCTGGAACTGCTCGCCGAGCAGGCCGTCGCCCACGCCGTGCCCCGCCTGGCCGTGTCCGCAGGAGCCGACGCAGTTCCGGCGCTGCGGGCCGCCCTGGCAGAAGCCGCCGCCCGGGCGGGCCGCCCCGATCCCGTAACCCAGATCCTCACCGGCCCGGATGCCGCCGGCGACCTGATCGCCGCAGCCGACGTGGGGGAGGGGGACGTGGTCCTCAACGGCATCACCGGCTCGGTGGGCCTGACCCCCACCCTGGCCGCCCTCGCATCCGGCGCCACCCTCGCCCTGGCCAACAAGGAGTCCCTGGTAGTCGGCGGCGCCCTGGTCAAGCGGGCGCTGCGCCGTCCCGGACAGGTCGTGCCCGTCGACTCCGAGCACTCGGCCATCGCCCAGGCGCTGCGCGCCGGCGTGCACGAGAAGGGAATGACCAGCCCCACCGTCAGCGGCCGCAGCGAGGTGCGGCGCCTGATCCTGACCGCCTCCGGCGGCCCCTTCCGCGGCCGCAGCGGCGCCGACCTGGCCGGCGTCACCGCCGCCCAGGCCCTGAATCACCCCACCTGGGCGATGGGCCCGGTGGTCACCGTCAACTCCTCCACCCTGGTCAACAAGGGCCTGGAGCTGATTGAGGCGCACCTGCTGTTCGACGTCGACCCCGCAGACATCACCGTGGCCGTCCACCCCCAGTCCGTGGTGCACTCCATGGTCGAGTTCATTGACGGCTCCACCATCGCCCAGGCCTCCCCGCCGGACATGCGCCTGCCCATCGCCCTGGGCCTGACCTGGCCGCACCGCCCCGACCTGGACGGCCTGGTTGCCCCGCAGGCCTGGGATGCGCCCACCGCCTGGACCTTCGAGCCACTGGACGGCGGCACCTTCCCGGCCGTGGACCTCGCCCGCGCCGCCGTGGCCGCCTCCGCCACCCACCCGGCCGTGTTCAACGCCGCCAACGAGCAGGCCGTGGCCGCCTTCCTGGACGGGAGCCTGGACTGGCTGGACATCGTCGGCATCGACGCCGCCGTGCTGGAGGCCCACACCGGGCACGCCGACCCGGATCTCGAAGACGTGCTCGCGGCCGACGCCTGGGCGCGCGCCCGCGCCGACGAGCTGATCGCCGCCCGCACCCGCTGACCAGGAGGCCCCTTGAGCCACACCCTCGCCTACGTACTGGGCGTCATCGTCCTCATCATCGGGATCGGCCTGTCGGTCGCCCTGCACGAGCTGGGGCACATGCTGCCCGCCAAGCACTTCGGCGTGAAGGTGCCCGAGTACTTCATCGGCTTCGGCCCGAGACTCTGGTCCACGCGGCGCGGGGAGACCGAGTACGGCATCAAGGCCATCTGGCTGGGCGGCTACGTGCGGCTGCTGGGCATGCTGCCGCCGGCACGTGCCGACCACCCGGACAAGCCCGGTTCGATGATTGCCGAGGCGCGCGCGGAGTCCCTGTCCGAGCTCGGCCCCGGAGAGCAGGATCGTGCCTTCTACCGCCTGAGCACCCCTCGCAAGCTGCTGGTGATGGCCGGCGGCATCCTCACCAACCTGGCCCTGGGCATCATCTGCCTGACCGTCGCCCTGGGCGTGGTCGGCCAGCCCGCCTACACTGCCACCCTGTCCTCGGTGTCCGAGTGCGTCTCGAGCGATATTGACGCCGGCGCCGCCTGCACCGACGCCGATCCCACCTCCCCGGCCGCCGCAGCCGGGCTCCGGGCGGGCGACACGATCACCTCCTGGGACGGGACCCCCACCACCACCTGGGCGGACGTGCAGGCGGCCATCGCCGCCGCCGGAACCGAGCCGGCCGCCGTCGTCGTCGACCGGGACGGGCAGGAACTGAATCTGACAGTCACCGCCGTGGAGGTGCCCCGCACCGTCTACGACGCCGAGGGCAACCCGACTACAGACGACTCCGGCGAGGTGGTGACGCAGCTGCGCCCCTACGTGGGCATCGGCCCCTCCCTGGGTACCGTGCGCACGTCCCCGGGCGATATTCCGCAGGTGGTGGGCAGCGCCGTCGGCCAGACCCTGAAGGCGATCGTGACGCTGCCGGTCGGCCTCTACCACGCCGTCGCCGCCGGGCTGGGCCTGGAGGAGCGCAGCCCCGACGGCCTGGTCAGCCTGGTCGGGGTGGGCCGCATCGCCGGTGAGGTGAGCAGCGCCGGTGCCGGGACGGGCACGGGCCTGCCCCTGTCCGTGCGCCTGTTCTACATGCTGAACCTGCTCGGCTCTCTGAACCTGGCCCTGTTCGCCTTCAACCTGATCCCCCTGCTGCCGCTGGACGGCGGACACGTCGCCGGTGCCTGCTGGGAGGGGATCAGGCGCGTCTGGGCGCGCACGCACCGCCGCCCCGACCCCGGCTACGCCGACACCGCCCGGATGCTGCCGGTCGGGCAGGTGGTCTTCTACCTGCTGATCATCATGGCCGCGATCCTCATCTGGGTGGATATCGTCGCCCCCATCTGAGCCGCCCGGGCCCGCCGCGGTCGCGAGGCGCCCGCCCCTGGGAGCCAAATCGCACCCCTTGTGAGCCGGCCGCTCCGCGGCGGGGCCCGCCCGGTGCCATACTGGGAGGCGTGACAGAAGCGATCGCTCTAGGCATGCCGACCGTGCGCGAGGAGCCCCCGGTGCTGGCCCCGCGCAAACCCACCCGCAAGATCCGTGTTGGCGACGTGGCCGTAGGCGGTGACGCCCCCATCTCCGTGCAGTCGATGACCACCACCAAGACGCACGACATCGGCGCCACCCTGCAGCAGATCGCCGAACTCACCGCCGCCGGCTGCGACATCGTGCGCGTGGCCTGCCCCACGGACAAAGACGCCGCTGCGCTGCCGGTGATCGCCAAGCAGTCGCGCATCCCGGTCATCGCCGACATCCACTTCAACCCCAAGTACGTCTTCGCCGCCATCGAGGCCGGCTGCGGCGCCGTGCGCGTCAACCCCGGCAACATCCGCAAGTTCGACGACAAGGTCGCCGAGATCTGCAAGGCCGCCGCCGACCACGGCACCTCCCTGCGCATCGGCGTCAACGCCGGCTCCCTGGACCCGCGCCTGCTGAAGAAGTACGGCAAGGCCACCCCCGAGGCGCTGGTGGAGTCCGCCGTGTGGGAGGCGAGCCTGTTCGAGGAGTGCGGCTTCCACGACTTCAAGATCTCCGTCAAGCACCACGACGTGGTCACCATGGTGCAGGCCTATCAGCTGCTCAGCGAGCGGGGGGACTGGCCCCTGCACCTGGGCGTGACCGAGGCCGGCCCCGCCTTCCAGGGCACCATCAAGTCCTGTGCCGCCTTCGGCATCCTGCTGGCCCAGGGCATCGGCGACACCATCCGGGTGTCCCTGTCCGCCCCGCCCGTGGAGGAGGTCAAGGTCGGCACCAAGCTGCTGGAGTTCATGGGGCTGCGCGAGCGCAAGCTGGAGATCGTCTCCTGCCCGTCCTGCGGGCGCGCCCAGGTGGACGTGTGGTCACTGGCCGAGTCCGTGGAGGAGGGCCTTAAGGACGTGTCCGCCCCGCTGCGCGTGGCCGTGATGGGCTGCGTGGTCAACGGCCCCGGTGAGGCCCGCGAGGCCGACCTCGGCTGCGCCTCCGGCAACGGCAAGGGCCAGATCTTCGTGCGCGGCAAGGTCGTCAAGACCGTCCCCGAGGACCAGGTGGTCGAGACGCTGCTGGAGTACGCCCAGGACATGGCCGAGCAGATGCGCTCCGAGCTGGGTGAGGAGGCCCTGGCGGGTACCTCCCCGAGCGTGGTCGCCAGCGCCTGACCTCTTTTCGCCTCACCGCGCCCTTACGGACAACCGCCTGCGAGCACGTGAACCTGTTCGGCCGCCGCCCGCCATCGCCGCTTACCCCGCTCGACCCGACCCAGCTGGACGGGCTGCTCGAGCTGTGCTCCATCGACTCGGTCGCAGGCGTCTGCCTGGCGCACCAGGTGCTGCGCTGGCCCAGCTGGGCGCGAGGGGACGTCGTCGCTGACGATCGGTGGCGTCCCGCGGCCGGCGCCTGGGCCACCGGCTCGCTGATGCCCTTCGGACTGGCCGCGCGGCCGGAGCTCGGACACCCAGGTGCCGGAGACCATGTGGCCCATGCGCTCGCGGACCATGCCTACCGGCGCCTGAGCCACCACGGCTCGGTGGCCGGGCCGGCGGCGGACGTCGCGGCCGTATGGGAGCACCTGGCCGCGGCCGGCATGCGCTCGCGCGAGGAGCGCTGGGAGCAGCCCCTGCTGGTGGCGCCGCGGATCGCCGGAGGCACACTGGCCACCGCTGCCTTGAGACGGCGCCCGGGCCTGGCCTGGGCGGCGGCCGGGGTGCACCGGGCGACGCCCGCGGAGGAGGCGCTGGTGCTGCCGGCGAGCGTGGACATGTTCACCGGGGAGCTCGGCTACGACCCGACCACCGCGGGCTCCTCCTACGCCCGACACGTGAACTGGCTGATCACTTCCGGGCGCAGCTACGTGCTGCTCGACGACGGCGCCGGGGCCGCCGCGGGGATGGACGCCGCTGCGGGCGTGTATGGGGGAGCCGCCGTGGCCTTCAAGGCGGACGTGGGCGCGCTGTGGTCGCGGCCGGGCGGGGCGGTGGCACAGCTGACCGGCGTGTGGACCCGCCCGGATCTGCGCGGACGCGGCATCGGCTCGGTGGCGCTGGCCGCCGTGGTGGACGCGGTGCGCCGCGACCACATGGGTGGTGACGGCGTGGTGAGCCTGTACGTGAACTCCTTCAACACCGCCGGCCTGGGCCTATACCGCAGTCTTGGCTTCGAGCGCGTGGGCACCTTCGCCACCGTGCTGCTGTGAGGCCGGCCGAGCGCGGCGCTCACCTGTATACGGAGCTCTTCCGGTTTGTGGGTGTGCTGGTGAGGCGAGCGCAGCCCAGGATCCGCCTTGCCACCGATGCGCGCCGCCCCTATCCCCGGTGTCGTCTGCGGCCCAGATCGTGTGCGGTGCAGGCCAGAACCGCATGGCGGCAGCTGGCCTTGAGGACGTGGGGGAGCCCTTGAGGACGCTGAGCAACCCGTGAGGACGCCGTCGCGGGGTGCGTTCTGGGCGGCTCGCCCGCGTTCTCGACGCCGGACCCGCGTCCTCGACGGGAGCAGGGATGCGTTTCTGCGACTTCCGGAACCAGCTACCACACCCCCAAACCGGAAGAGCTTGTTCTTCGCTCCTCGGCGAGCCGTTTCACCCGGTTGTGTAAGGCGGGCCGCAGGTCGATGGTGGTGCGCATGACATGCATCATGCAGTAATGCGTCGTGGGTGCGGGGTCTGGTGCACCCACGACGGCGGGCGTAGTTGTCACTCGTCGTTCAGTAGCTCGTGTAGTGCACGGGTGTATTCGTTGAAGGCGGCGCGGCCGTCATCCGTGAGTGACACGTAGGTGGCGGGGGTGCGCCCGGAGAAGGTCTTGGACTGCTCCACGTATCCGGCCGCTTCCAGCTTGGACAGATGAGTGGACAAGTTGCCCGCCGTCATTCCCAGCAGCTGACGCAGACGGGGGAAGACCAGTGCGTCGCCCCGGGGGACCGCGGCCAGGGTGGCCATGATCCGTAACCGGGACTGGGCATGAATGACGGGGTCGAGCGGTACTGGGGGGTTATTCATTGATATCAGGCTCCCACACGCGCGCTTTGACGACGGCCGTGCAGCGCCGTGACCGCGCCGGCGACCAGCAGGCCGCCGCCGCCGGCCAGGGCCATGATCGCCCACAGCGCGTGTCCGCCGACAATGGTGGCGGCCATGGTCACTGCTAGCACCCAGCCGCCGGTGACGGCCAACGAGGTCTCCTCCCAGATCGCCGCTCCGGCAAGGAACATCACCCCGACCACCAGGCAGGGCAGGGCATTGGCCATGACTGACCCCAGGTCGGCCGCCTCCGGAGTCCCCAGTTCGTTCAGAAAGGCACCGATACGCCCGGACACCGTGAGTGCCAGGATCATGCCGCCCATCCAGGCCAGTCCGTACAGTGTGCCGATCCAGGAGCTACGCCCGCGCAGACCGCGCGAGCGGCGGGCGATGTAGACACAGGTGAAAACGGCCGCGGCTGCCAGACAGCCCAGAAAGACCAGCAACGACCCGACCGGGAGCAGATGGTCGCGGCCCACCGTGAGACCGCAGACGCCGTAGCCGATCAGCCAGGCAAACCCCCAGGCGAAGTAGAACGGTGCGGAGCGGATCTCGATGAGGCGCCGGTAGGCGGATTGCTGCTCGCCGATGGCGGCGAGCGCTGCGGCCGGCTCGAGCCCGGCCTCGTCATTGATGGTGGAGATGGGCGCGGGGTTCATAACAGCTCCTCGTTGCATTCAAAGTAGTTTGCTGCGCAAACCTTCGGGTCTAATGTATCGCCAACCAGTTTGCATTGCAAACTGGTTGGGTGCCCCCTCGCGGGCGCCCAAGGCTCTCCTCCCTCCGCGGCCATGCAGATGTGGTCCATGTCCTGCGGCGTCACCGCGTAAGATCGCCCCGTGCTTCAGACCATGTCCCAGGCCTTCATCCGAACCCTGCGCGAGGACCCCGCCGACGCCGAGGTCGCCAGCCACAAGCTGCTGGTGCGCGCCGGCTACATCCGCCGCGCCGCCCCCGGCGTCTACACCTGGCTGCCGCTCGGCCTGCGCACCCTGCGCAAGATCGAGGCGATCGTCCGCGAGGAGATGGACACCATCTCCCAGGAGGTGCTCTTCCCCGCACTGCTGCCGGCCGAGCCCTACCGGGCCACCGGCCGCTGGGACGACTACGGGCCCACCCTGTTCAAGCTGACCGACCGCAAGGACGCGGACTACCTGCTGGCACCCACCCACGAGGAGATGTTCACCCTACTGGTGAAGGACCTGTACTCCTCCTACAAGGACCTGCCGGTCTCCATCTACCAGATCCAGACCAAGTACCGCGACGAGGCCCGCCCGCGCGCCGGCGTCATCCGCGGTCGCGAGTTCGTCATGAAGGACTCCTACTCCTTCGACATCGACGACGCCGGGCTGGAGGCCTCCTACCAGGCGCACCGCGCCGTCTACCAGCGCATCTTCCAGCGCCTGGGCCTGGAGTACGTGATCGTCAACGCCATGAGTGGTGCCATGGGCGGCTCCCACTCCGAGGAGTTCCTGCACCCCTCGCCCATCGGTGAGGACACCTTCGTACGCACCGATGGCGGCTACGCGGCCAACGCGGAGGCCGTCACCACGCCCGTTCCCGCCGATGTCGACGCCTCCGGGACCGGCCCGGCCCGGGAGGTGGACACCCCCGACGCGTCCACCATCGAAACCCTGGTGGACTTCGTCAACGCCGCTTACCCGCGCGCCGACGGGCGCGCCTGGACCGCCGCGGACACGCTCAAGAACGTCGTGGTCGCCCTGACCCATCCCTCCGGCGAGCGCGAGCTGCTGGTCGTCGGTATTCCCGGCGATCGCGACGTCGACATGCGGCGCCTGGAGGCCGCCGTCGCCCCCGCCGAGGTGGAGATGGCCACCGACGCCGACTTCGCCGCTCACCCCGAGCTGGTGCGCGGTTACATCGGCCCGGCGGCGATCGGCCCCAACTCGCCGAAGCGCCGCGTGGAGCGGGACACTGACGGCAATGAGGTGCTCACCGGCTCGGTGCGCTACCTGCTCGACCCGCGGGTGGTGCCCGGCACCGCCTGGGTCACCGGCGCCAACGCCCACCAGCGGCACGTGCTCGACCTGGTGGCCGGCCGCGACTTCACCGCCGACGGCACCATCGAAGCCGCCGAGATCCGCGAGGGCGACCCCGCCCCCGACGGCTCGGGCCCCCTGCACCTGGCCCGAGGCATCGAGCTCGGGCACATCTTCGCCCTGGGACGCAAGTACGCGCGCGCCCTGGACCTGACCGTGCTGGACGAGAACGGCAAGTCCCGCGTGGTCACCATGGGCTCCTACGGCATCGGCGTCACCCGCGCCCTGGCCGCCCTGGCCGAGTCCAACCACGACGAGCAGGGACTGGCCTGGCCCATCCAGGTGGCGCCCTACCAGGTGCAGGTGCTGGCCACCGGCAAGGACGACGCCGTCTTCGAGGCTGCCGCCGATCTGGCCGGCGCGCTGGACGAGGCCGGAGTGGAGGTCCTGTACGACGACCGCCGCAAGGTCAGCGCCGGCGTTAAGTTCAAGGACGCCGAGCTGCTCGGCATGCCCTACACCGTGGTGGTCGGCCGCGACCTGGCCAAGGAGGGCACCGTGGAGATCCGCGACCGCCGCAGCGGCGAGCGCACCTCCGTGCCCGCAGAACAGGCCGCCGCCCATGTACGTGACCTGGTGCAGGCGGCACTATCCCGGGATGAAGCGCACGCCTAACGGCGAGCACCAGCCGCGACCGCTGCGGGAATGGAGCCTGGCCGTGCCGCTGCGCGGCTACCAGGCGGACCTGATGCGCGCCGTGGACCCTGCCGACGGCGCGCGTCTGCACCTGGTGGCGCCGCCGGGTTCCGGAAAGACCCTGATCGGTCTCGCCCTTGCGCGCGCCAACGGGCGTCGGGCACTTGTCCTGACCCCCACCACGGTCATTCGCGAGCAGTGGTGCGAACAGGCCCGCACTCACCTGCGTACACCGGATGGGCGGGCGCCGAGCATACGTGACACCTGCGAGAATCCAGCCGACGACGCCGCACCGGCCGGGCTCACGGTGCTCACCTACCAGTCGTTGTCCGTGGTCGACACCTCGGTGCGCTGGCGCGATGCCGCCCGCAAACGCTGGCTCGAAGAGCTCACCGCCTCGGGACAGGCCCCCGGACGCGCCGAAACCTGGCTTGAGGAGCTCTCCCGTACCAACTCCGCCGCCTATCGCTCCGGCATCTCCCGGCGCGCCTCGGCCATGCGTGCCGCACTGGCTTCGCTCGACATCGATCACCTTGCTTCCCTGCTTCGCCCGACGGCGCGCGCCCGACTCGACGCCCTCGTGGACGAGCGCGTCGCCACGATCGTCGTCGACGAGTGTCACCACCTGCGCGCTCACTGGGCGGCGGTCGTCCACTACCTGCTGGCCCGCCTGAAAGCCGTGGGGGCCCGCCCCACCCTGATCGGGCTGACCGCCACACTGCCCTCCGCGGAGGACGGCTCCCGCCGCCGCTACCAGACCCTGCTGGGCGATGTCGACTATGAGATCCCCATCCCCGCCGTCGTCCGCGCCGGCAGCCTCGCGCCGAGCCGCAACCTGGTGCGGTTCACACTGCCCGATGCTTCGGAACGGGCCTTCCTCACCAGCGCAGGGGCGGAGCTGAGCCACCGCGTCGACCAGCTGCTGCTGTCCCCCGACGGCGTACAGTTCCTCGCCGACGCCGTCGCCCCCGCCCCGGGCACCGCCTCCTCGCCCGGGGACGTGCACGAGGACGCACTCGCCGCCCGCATGGTGGCCGGCTTCGACTCCGACCCGCTGAGCGCCACCGCCGCCGCCGCACTACTGACCCAGCGTCTGGGTGCCTACGCCCCCACCGAACTGACGACCGCGCTGGTGCCCCTGCTGCCCACCACTGGGCTGCTGGGCGTCGACGAGGTGCTGGAACTGCTTGGTCGCTACGCCCTGGCCCGGCTCCTGCCCGACCCCGGCCGCCGCTCCCAGTGGCAGGACGTCAAGGAGCTGCTTGCCGGATACGGATACCACCTGACCGACTCCGGGCTGCGCGCCGGGCGCTCGCCGCAGGACGTCGTCTGTGCGGCCTCCCGGGCCAAGGACACCGCGGTCGTCGATATTCTGCGTGCGGAGCACGCCTGTCTGGGGCGGCGCCTGCGCGCCGTCGTGGTCACCGACGCCGCCGAGCACTCCGCCGCCCATCGGGCGCTGGACGTCTTGGCCGGCTCCGCCGCCGCCGGAACCCGTCGGCCCCCCGGCGGTGCTCTGCGCTGCTACGAGACGATCTTGAGCGATGCGGTTGTGCGTGGCCTGCATCCCGTGCTCCTGACCGGCCGGCACCTGCAACTGGCCTCCGGAGACGGCGATCTGCTCGACCACCTGCGTGCCGCCACCGGCCTGGCCCTGCCCGCCGCCGACGACGGCTGGATCGTGCGTGTGCGTGGCCCGGAGGCCGGTGCCGCGCGACTCGTTGGCGCGGTCGGCGAGCTGGTAGTCCAGGGCGCCGTGCGGCTGGTGGTCGGCACGCGGGGTCTGCTGGGGGAGGGGTGGGACTGCCCGTCCGTCAACACCCTGATTGACCTGACCACGGTCACCACGGCTACCTCGGTCCAGCAGCTGCGCGGCCGCACGCTGCGCCTGGACCCCGCCTGGCCGGGCAAGAGCGCCCACAACTGGTCGGTCACCTGCCTGCTGCCGCCACAGACCGGTGCCGGATCCGGCAGCGACCTGGAACGGCTCCGACGGCGGCATGATTACTTGTGGAGCGCGGTCCCGAGCGCCGACGGCACGGTGGAGACCGCATCCATACGCACGGGCTTGAGCGCTGCCCTCACGCCGGAGCAGCGGCACATCCTGGCCACCGTTCACGACGGCGCCGATGCCGAGGCGGTTCGGGCCTTGAATGCCGCAACCCCGTTGGGGCCCCGCGAGCGGGAGGGAAGCGCCTGGCTGGCCCCGCTTTCGGACGACGGCCACGCCTTCCGCCGCAGCCCGGCCCCGCTCGGCGCCGGGCAAGAGGCGCGGGCCGTGCTGCTGACCTGCGCGGCCGGGATGCTGCGCCGGGGCGACCCGGCCCGGTTCTGGTACGGGGCGGCGCGCAGCGTGATGGCCGGACTCCGAGCCGGCGGGCGGCCGCACACGACCCGCCTCGCTGCGCTTGTGCTGGAGGAGACCGAGACCGGCGTGCGCGTCGCCTTCAGTGGCGGCACGGAGAACGAGCGCAGACTGGCCGCTGACACGCTGGTGGCACTCGCCTCGCCGCCGCGGTCAAACCCACGGTTCGTTCTGGAGGTTCCGCGCTGGACCCTGCGTAAGGCCACCGCGCCGGGACGACTACGGCGGCTGCTGGGACGCGCACTGGACGCGGTGGAACGGGCGCGGGGCAGGGAGCGGCTCTACCTGGCGGTGCCGCGCATCTTGGGACGCTCCCGGGAGGTGGTGGCTGCTTTTGTCGAGGCCTGGCAGCGGGAGGTTGGCCCGTGCAGTCTGCACCTGGTGCGGGAAGAGGCTGATCTGGAAGCACTTATCGCGGCCCGGGGCAGGCTGGGGGCGGGCGAGCTGGTCGACGTCGCGTGCGAGCGTGTCTGGATCGACTGACCGCTAGACTAACGCCAGTCGGTTGTGTGGACTTGTTGATCGCAGGTGAAGGGGTGAGTGAACAATATGTTCACCAGTTTCATTACCCGGCTGATAATCCAGGTGTTCGCCTTCTTCTCCCTGGCGCTGTCCGTCGGCGCGCTGGTCGCGCTGGGGTATGAAGCCGATCTCAATCCCGGTGCAGACAATAATGACCTGCTGGTCTCTTGGCAGACCTGGTGGGCGCTGCTCAGCGCCGTACTCGCTATTGGGGCCACCATTGCGGTCTACAGGGCGTACGAGCGCGACCTGTCGGCGGGACGATAGCCCACCTGGCAGGAATCGAGCCGCTCAGGCGGCGTATCCGGGCAGGGGAGCGTCCACATCCGCGCCCCAGGCTCGGGCGCGCAGGGCCGCATCCAGGGCCGCGTCTATCGCCTGCTCGGTGGCGTCACCGCCGCTTGCGACCACGCCGGCCAGTTCGGTCTCCTCCACTCCCAGCCACACCCGCCGCGCCCAGGTGACATCGATGGACGTGGCCGAGTCCGCCGCCTCGGTCGGGGCGGAGTAGGCGGGCAGCCGGGTGTCCTCTCCGCCCAGCGCGACCGAGGCGCTCACGAGCGCCCGGGCGTAGGCCACGTCCGCCTCGGCGCGGGTGCGGGCCGCACCCGTCGAGCGCGCCGCCACCTCCTCCAGCGCATAGCGGGCCGCGTCGTAGGCGGACAGCAGCTCGCCGGGCAGCGCCTCGGTCAGGGCGGACGCATCCCTCCCGGAGACCTCCACCGCGTTCCCGTCCAGCCGCAGCGCCTGAAGCGACCAGGCCACCGCCAGGGAGGCGTACAGACGGGCGGTGTCGGCGTCATCGCAAGCCACGGCCGCCTCGCGCGCCATGGCGGCCCCGTCGGTCAGGGCGGCGGCCAGGTCGGCGGTGTCGGCATCCGCTGCGGCAGAGGGCGCCGGGGAGACCGTCTCATAGGTGGTGGGCACCGGCGTCGCCCACGGGTCCCATACCCCGCCCAGCGCCTCCAGCTGGGTGGCGGCACTGGCGGCAATCGCGTCGGCCAGGGCGGACTGCTCGGCGTCCTGGGAGCGGGCCACCACATCCGCCGTCGAACCGATCAACGTCGCCTGCCGGGCCAGGCCGTCACGCACCGCCTCCTGGGCGGACGCCGTCGGCAGGGAGGCGGGGGAGCCGCCGCCGACCCGCAGGCTGCAGGCGCCGGTGGCCGCCACTGCCGCCGTCAGGGCGAGGACGCCCGCACGGCGCAGCAGTACGCGACGGGTGGGAAGGGCACAGGAGGCAGCCGGGCCGGCGGTGAAAGTGGGTGTCACGTGGTCATCCTCGCACGGACGGGTAGCATGGACCTGATCAATCCGATCCGACTTGAAGCAACTCAAACACCACCGGCCCCCACAGGCCCATTACGGGAGGAACCTCCACATGACCGACGCGTCCGCCCGGAGCCAGGAGTCCAGCCTGCGGCAGCTGCTTGCCCCCGTCGTCGAGGAGGCCGGGCTCTTCCTGGAGGACGTGCGCCTGGCGCGGGCCGGCAAGTACACCACGCTGCGGGTGGTCGTCGATCTTCCCGACGGCCCCGGCGACCTCGACCTGGATGCCCTCGGCGAGGCCACCCGGGCGATCTCCGAGGCCGTCGACGACGCCGACCCGGTGGCCGGCCAGTACACGCTGGAGGTATCCACCCCCGGCGCCGAGCGGGAATTGCGCACACCCCGCCACTTCCGCCGCGCCGTCGGCCACCGCGCGGTGATCACCACCGCCTCAGACGCGCAGGAGCAGACCCTGGAGGGCGAGGTCGCCGGCGCCGACGAGGACACCGTCACCCTCACCGTGGACGACGCGCCCCGCACCATTGCGTTGGCGGACGTGACCGCCGCCCGTATGGTCGTGCGCATGTAGTCGGCCCACCACGCCCCGCCCCGGCGCTCACCCGGCCGGGGACAGATCCCACGGAGCCGACCGCCGAGGGACGAGACGAGACAGAGACAACAGGAATCTAGGAACCATGGACATCAACATGCCGGAGCTGCGAGGTGCAGCCGACGAGCTGGGCATCGACCTGGACAATCTTCTGCCCGCCATCGAGGACGCCATCCTGGGCGCATACAGCAAGGTCCCCGGAGCCATCCGCGGCGCCCACGTGGAGATCGACCGCAGGACCGGGCATATGACCGTGCTCGCCCCGGAGGTCGACGAGAACGACGAGCCCACCGGCGAGTACTTCGACGACACCCCCGAGGACTTCGGCCGCATCGCTCAGGCCACCGCCCGCTCGGTGATCGTGCAGCGCATCCAGGACCGCCGCGACTTCGAGGTCCTGGGCGCCTTCAAGGACAAGGCCGGCGAGCTCATCTCCGGCACCGTCGAGCAGGGCCGTGACCCGCGCCTGGTATACGTGCGCCTGGACGACGAGCACGAGGGCATCATGCCCCCGCACGAGCAGGTGCCCGGCGAGCGCTACAGGCACGGAGACCGCATCCGCGCCTATGTCACCGAGGTGTCCCGCGGTCCCAAGGGCGCGCAGATCATTCTGTCCCGCACCCACCCGGGCCTGGTGCGCAAGCTGTTCGAGCGCGAGGTCCCCGAGATCTCCTCCGGCGACGTCGAGATCGTCTCGGTGGCCCGGGAGGCCGGACACCGCACCAAGGTCGCGGTCAGCGCCCGCGTGCGCGGCGTGAACGCCAAGGGCGCCTGCATCGGCCCCATGGGGCAGCGGGTGCGCGCGGTCATGGCCGAGCTGGGAGGGGAGAAGATCGACATCGTCGACTACTCCGAGGACCCGGCCCGTTTCGTCGCCAACGCCCTGTCCCCGGCCCGCGTCTCCTCCGTCACGGTGCTCGATGCCGCGGAACGCTCCGCCCGCGCCATCGTCCCGGACTTCCAGCTCTCGCTCGCAATCGGCAAGGAGGGGCAGAACGCCCGCCTGGCGGCCCGGCTGACGGGCTGGAAGATCGACATCCACGCCGACACCGAGTCGGGTGAGGTCACGCCGGGTCGTGACTCCCATGCCGACGACGTGACTGGTCCCTCAACGCCCGGCGCCCAGGACTAGCGCCCGACCCCGCTACACTTATTCCCGGCCTGCCTGCGGGCATGCGCCGGGCTGCCGCCCGGCGTCCCGCGGCGGTATTCGACAGCGAGCGGAAGGACGCGGCCAGCCGGTGGTCAACACCCCCCACGTGCCCGAACGCACCTGCATCGGCTGCCGCGGCAAGGCCCCACGGGCGCAGTTGCTGCGCCTGGCCCTGACGGACAGTGGCGAGCTGACCGTCGACGCCCGGGCACTCATGCCGGGGCGCGGCGCATGGATCCACCCGGACCCGGCATGCGTCGATCTCGCCGAGCGCAGGCGCGCCTTCGGGCGCGCCCTGCGCCTGCGCGGGTCACCCGATGTGGCCCCCGTACGCGACTGGGTCGGCCTCCACGGGGCTGACTACAGCCGTACACACCGTCCCCGACCGGGGACGGCGGACCGATAGCAAAGGCGGGTAGGAAGCTGATGGGCACCCGATGAGTACCCGGCGATGAGCTGCCTCTACTAGCGCCCACCCTGTTCGGGGTGGGCAACCGGACAGGAGAAAAGTGGCAAAACCACGCGTTCATGAGCTCGCGAAGGAGCTCGACCCCACTGGCAAGAAGATCACCTCCAAGGTGATTCTGGCCTGGCTCAAGGATCAGGGGGAGTTCGTCAAGGCGGCGTCCTCCACCGTTGAGCCCCCCGTCGCTCGCCGGGTCCGCGAGCACTTCGCCGCCCAGGGCGAGGCCAAGGCCCCCAAGCCGGCGGCGCCCAAGCCCGCGGCCAAGTCCAAGGCGCCCACTCCCGGCGCCGCACCCAAGCCGGCTCCGACCGCACCCAAGCCGGGTGCACGCCCGGCGCCCCCCAAGCCTGCGGCGGCCGCCCCGAAGCCCGCGGGCACGCCCAAGCCCGGCGGCCCCAAGCCGTCTCCGGCTCCGGCCTCTCCGGCTCCGCAGTCCGCCCCGACTGCCGGAGCCGACGAGCAACCCCGGCCGACCGCCCCGACCCCGGGGCCCCGGCCGGCTGCGCCCACGCCCGGCCCGCGGCCCGGCGCACCCCGTCCGGGCAACAACCCGTACGCCACCTCCCAGGGCATGCCCCGTCCCGGCGGCTCCGGCGGTCGCGGGCGCGGCAAGGGTCCCCGTTCGGGCGGCCCGCGTCCGGGCAACAACCCGTACGCCACCTCCCAGGGCATGCCCCGTCCCGGCGGCTCCGGCGGTCGCGGGCGCGGCAAGGGTCCCCGTTCGGGCGGCCCGCGTCCGGGCAACAACCCGTACGCCACCTCCCAGGGCATGCCCCGTCCCGGCGGTAGCGGCGGTCCGCGCCCGCAGGGGTCCCGTCCCGGTCAGGGCGGCCCGCGCCCGGGCCCGCGTTCAGGTGGCCCGCGCCCCAACCCGGGCATGATGCCGGGCCGCTCGTCGGTCGGTCGCCCCGGTGCTCCGGCCCGCGGTGGTCAGGGCGGCCGTGGCGGCCGTCCCGGCTCCGGCGGCAGGGGAGGCTCGGGCGGCGGCGGTCCGCGGGGCGGCTTCGGCGGCCCCCGCGGGGGCCGTGGCGGCCGCGGCTCGACGCAGGGCGCCTTCGGGCGCGGCGGCGGCGCTCCGCGCGGGCGCAAGTCGCGTCGGGCCAAGCGCCAGGAGTTCGAGCAGCAGAGCGCGCCGACCATCGGCGGCGTCGTCGTTCCCCGCGGTGACGGCTCCACCCCGGTGCGTGTGCGCCAGGGCGCCACGCTGACCGACCTGGCCGAGAAGATCAACGCCAACCCGGCGGCACTGGTAACCGTGCTGTTCCACCTCGGTGAGATGGCTACGGCCACCCAGTCCCTGGACGAGGACACCTTCGCCCTGCTGGGCGCCGAACTGGGCTACGACGTCCAGATCGTGTCTCCCGAGGACGAGGACCGCGAGCTGCTGGAGTCCTTCGACATCGACCTCGAGGCCGAGGAGGCCGGCGAGGACGACGCCGAACTGCTGCCGCGCCCGCCGGTGGTCACCGTCATGGGTCACGTCGACCACGGTAAGACCAAGCTGCTGGACGCCATCCGCTCCACCGACGTGGTCGCCGGCGAGGCCGGTGGCATCACCCAGTCCATCGGCGCCTACCAGGTGCGGGTGCACCTGGGTGACGAGACCCGCCCGATCACCTTCATCGACACCCCCGGTCACGAGGCCTTCACGGCCATGCGTGCCCGCGGCGCCGAGGTGACGGACATCGCCATCCTGGTGGTCGCCGCCGACGACGGCGTCATGCCGCAGACCGTTGAGGCGCTCAACCACGCCCAGGCCGCCGGCGTGCCGATCGTGGTGGCCGTCAACAAGATCGACAAGGAGGGCGCCAACCCGGAGAAGATCCGCGGCCAGCTCACCGAGTACGGTCTGGTGCCCGAGGAGTACGGCGGCGACACCATGTTCGTCGACATCTCCGCCAAGCAGCGCACCAATATCGACGGCCTGCTGGAGGCGGTCCTGCTCACCGCCGACGCCGCCCTGGACCTGCGCGCCAACCCGAACACGGACGCCCGCGGTGTCACGGTGGAGGCGAAGCTGGACCGCGGCCGCGGCGCCGTCGCCACCGTCCTGGTGGAGCGCGGCACGCTGCGTGTCGGTGACCCGATCGTCGCCGGCAGCGCCTACGGGCGCGTGCGCGCCATGTTCGACGAGCACGGCAACACGCTGGAGGAGGCCGGCCCGGCCCGGCCCGCCCAGGTGCTCGGCCTGACCAGCGTCCCCAGCGCGGGCGACTCCTTCATCGTCGCCCCCGACGACCGCACCGCCCGGCAGATCGCCGACCGGCGCGAGGCCGCCGGGCGCGCCGCGGAGCTCGCCAAGCGCCGCAAGCGCGTCTCGCTGGAGAACCTCACCGATGTGCTCAAGGAGGGCAAGGTCGACACCCTCAACCTCATCCTCAAGGGCGACAGCTCGGGTGCGGTCGAGGCACTGGAGGACTCGCTGCTCAAGATCGACGTCGGCGACGAGGTCGCCCTGCGGGTCATCCACCGCGGCGTCGGCGCGGTCACGCAGAGCGATGTCGACCTGGCCACCGTGGACTCCGCCGTCATCATCGGCTTCAACGTGCGTCCCGCGGTGCGGGTCGCCGAGCTGGCCGACCGCGAGGGCGTCGACATGAAGTTCTACACGGTCATCTACAACGCCATCGAGGACGTCGAGGCAGCGATGAAGGGCATGCTCAAGCCGATCTACGAGGAGGTCGAGCTGGGCACGGCGGAAATCCGCCAGGTCTTCCGCTCCTCGAAGTTCGGCTCGATCGCCGGTTCGATCGTCCGCTCCGGCGTCATCAAGCGCGGGGCCAAGGCCCGCCTGGTGCGTGACGGCGTCGTGGTGAACGGGGACCTCACGGTGGAGACGCTGCGCCGCGAGAAGGACGACGTCACCGAGGTCCGCGAGGGCTACGAATGCGGTATCAACCTCAGCTTCCGCGACATCGCCGAGGGCGACGTCATCGAGACCTGGGAGATGCGCGAGAAGCCCCGCGAGTGATCGACACCTCCACGGTCGACGGGCCTGGGAGCATGCCGGGCCCAGCGACCATATGAGCGCCGGTGCCGCCGGCTCTTTCGAGAGCGGCGGCACCGGCGTCGTCTTCGCCCGGTCTCGGCATCACAGGTTCCGGTGCGCGCGGGTCACCGGTGCTTGCCGGGGCGTGGGCGGCGGGATAGCTGCCACAGCAGGTCGGTGATGAACACGAGCACCGCCACCCACACCAGCGCCGTCGAGACCCAGCGGGCCGGTGAGATCTCCTCGCGGAACACCGCCCAGGCCAGCAGGAACTGCATGACCGGAGTGATGTACTGGCTCAGCCCCACGATCGACAGCGGCACCCGGCGCGTGCCCGCGGCGAACAGCAGCAGTGGCACCGCAGTAACCGGACCGGCCAGCACCAGCCCCGCGGCCAGCGCCCCGGATGTCGTCGTCCCCTGCAGGGCGCCCTGCCCGCCCGCGTACAGCCAGGCGAAATAGGCCAGCGCCACCGGGGTCATGCAGCCGCTCTCCACCGTCAGGCCGGTGAGCGCGTCCACGCGCGCGCCAACCCGCTTCTTCACCAGCCCATAAAGGCCGAAGGACAGGGCCAGAGACAGGGAAATCCACGGCAGCGAGCCCTGCGCCGCCACCAGCACGGCGATGGCGACCGCCGCGATGCCAACCGCGACTCCCTGTGCCGGCCGCAGCCGCTCACCGAGGAAGAGCGCCGCCAGCACCACCGTGACCAGCGGGTTGATGAAGTACCCCAGGGCCGCATCCGCGGTGCGACCGGAGTTGACCGCGTAGACGTACACCAGCCAGTTCACCGACACCAGCAGGCCGCTGGCCGCGAGGACGCCGAGGATGCGTGGCGTTGTGACAGCGGTCCGGAGAGCCGGCCAGGAGCGGCGCAGGGCGGTGAGCCCCAGGCATGTCGCCAAGGTCCACACCAGGCGGTGCCCGATGATCTCCACGCTGCCGGCCGCCTGCAGCAGGTGGAAGTACAGGGGGAACATGCCCCACAGCAGGTAGCAGCCGAGCACCATCGCCACGCCCGAGGCGTCGCCGGCGGCGGCACCCGCCCCCACCGGGGCAGACGCCGGGGCGGTGGCGGGCGGCGATTCGGGAGCGGGGGAGGCGGCGTTCACGTGCGGCGCTCCTGTTCGGGCGGGGAAGGGGATGCGCACGAGGATAAACCCGGGGCGCGGCAGACCTCGTCGGGGTGCTCCCGCTGCCACCGTCTGGCGATCGGGCGGGTGGTGGGGCACAATATTCCGTCCGCCGGTTGCAGTCGTGGCCATCGACCGCGCGCCGCACTCGCAGCCGTCGCCACCATCGCAGCACTCGATTCTCAAGGAGTCCTCATGGCAGACGCCGCCCGCGTTCGCAAGGTCGCCGACCGCATTCACGAGACCGTCGCCCGCCTCCTGCAGGGCAGGATCAAGGACCCTCGACTCGGCTTCATCACCATCACCGACGTGCGCGTCACCGGCGACCTGCAGCAGGCGACCATCTTCTACACCGTCTACGGCAGCGACGAGGAGCGCGAGGACACCGCCGCCGCACTGCGCTCGGCCACCGGCCTGATCCGCTCCGAGGTCGGACGGGCGCTCGGAATTCGCCTGACCCCGTCGATTGCCTTCCAGCTGGACTCGCTGCCCACCCAGGCGCAGGCATTCGAGGACGCGCTCGCCCAGGCACGCGCCCGCGATGAGCAGATCGCCCGCACCTACGCCGGCGCCACCTATGCCGGCGACGCCGACCCCTACCGTCACGACGACGAAGACGACTACGACGCCGGCGACGAAGATGCGGCTGACTACGAGTCGGCGGATTCCGGGGATGCCACGGACTACGACGCAGTGGACCATGACGACTACGAGCCGGCCGGCACCGGGGCCGACGCGGAAGACGACGCGTGAGATACGCCGACGTCCCCCGCGGCACTGGAACCGCGGCCGACGGGCTGCTGGCGGTGGACAAGCCCGCCGGCGTCACCAGCCACGACGTGGTCGCCATGACCCGTCGCCTGGCCGCCACCCGCAAGGTCGGCCACGCCGGCACGCTGGACCCCCTGGCCACCGGACTGCTGCTGCTCGGCATCGGCCGCGCCACCCGCTTCCTGACCTACCTGGTCGGCGCCGACAAGACCTACCTGGCCACGGCCCGCCTGGGCCAGGCCACGCTCACCGAGGACGCCGAGGGCGAGGTAACCACCTCCCCCGGCTGCACGGCCGCTCCCGATCTGCCCGCCCGCATCGACGCGGCGCTGACCTCTCTGACAGGCGAGATCATGCAGGTGCCGTCGGCGGTCTCCGCCATCAAGGTCAACGGCGTGCGCGCCTATGCGCGCGTGCGCGGCGGCGAGGAGGTCGTCCTCCCGGCCCGCCCGGTCACCATCCACGCCCTCGAGCGCAGAGGCGACCCGCGGCCCGGGGCCGCTGCGGACGGCACGGCCGTGGTAGACGTCGACCTGGAGGTGCACTGCTCCTCGGGCACCTACGTGCGCGCCCTGGCCCGTGACCTCGGCACCGCCCTGGGCTGCGGGGCGCACCTGACTGCACTGCGGCGCACCGGGGTGGGCCCGTTCACGGTCGAAGAGGCCGACGGCATCGACTCCCTGATCGACGCCGTCGCCGCCGGGCAGGCACTGCCCGTGCTGCCCCTGGCGGTGGTGGCCCGCCGCTGCTTCCCCGCCGTCGCCCTGGAGGCGGAGCAGGCGCGAGCCCTGCGCTACGGGCAGGCCCTACCCGCCGAGGTGCTGGATCGGGCGGCGGCACCGGCGCATCCGGTTGTCTCCAAGACCTCCGCCGGGGACGCGCCGGGCGTGGCCGCCGGGTTCGACCCGGAGGGCAGGCTCGTGGCACTGTTGGCCCATAAGGGCGGGCGCACCCGCCCCGTGCTCGTACTGCCTAAGTCGCCCGAGTGACCTCGCAACCCGTCCGGGCGACGCCGTCGCCCGGACCGCCACCCACAGCACAGGAGACACAGTTGAACCAGATCACGAGCGGCCGCGTCCCGCGCGGCCTCGGGGACGCGGACTGAGGCGGGGCTCGCAGTGGAGATCTGGTACGGCGCCGAGCAGGTGCCCGCAGCCCTGAGGGACCCGGACGGGCCGGGGAGCATCGTCACCGTGGGCGTCTTCGACGGTGTGCACCGCGGGCACCAGGCGATCCTCGGCCGCGTCGTAGAGCGGGCCCGGCGGGAGGCCGGAACCGACGGGCGCCGTCCCCGGGCCATCGCCCTGACCTTCGACCCGCATCCGGCGGTGGTGCACCGCCCCGAGACCCGGCTGCCCATGATCACCTCGCTCGCCGACCGGCTGGAGTCCTTGGCGGCCACGGGCCTGGACGCGGTGCTCGTGGTCCACTACACGCTCGCCTTCGCCGAGCAGGGGCCGGAGGAATTCGTGCGCGACTGGCTCGAGGATCTGCTCGGGGCGCGCGCGATCGTGGTCGGCGACGACGTGCGCTTCGGTCGCGGCAACTGCGGCGACGCGAACACGCTGCGACAGATCGGCCAGGTCGACGGCATCGACGTGGAGATCGTCGCCGACGTGGTCGCCCCCTCCGGCCGCCGCTGGTCCTCCACCTGGGTGCGCGAGCTGTTGGAGGCCGGTGACATGCGCGGCGCCGCAGCAGTACTCGGTCACGTCCACCGGCTGCGCGGCACGGTCATTCGCGGGCACCGTCGCGGCCGCGAGTTCGGCTTCCCCACCGCCAACCTTGACGCCGCCACCGCCGGAGTGGTGCCGCCCGACGGCGTCTATGCGGGCTGGTTGGTGCGCTCACCGGAGGCCGGGGTGGTCGGCGGCGTGGCGACGGGCGAGGAGCGTCTGCCGGCCGCCATCTCCATCGGTACCAATCCGACCTTCGACGACGTGCCGGACCGCACCGTCGAGGCGCACGTGCTCGGGCGCGCGGACCTGAACCTGTACGGGGAGGTCGTGGTCATCGAACTGGTCGAGCGGCTGCGTCCCATGCTCGCCTTTGACGGCCTGGAACCGCTGCTGGTGCAGATGCGTCAGGACGTGCGCGACATCGCGGCCGTGCTGGGCGTACCCGAGCCCGAGCCCATACGGCCCGAGGACGTCACCGCGCTCTGACCGCTGCGCCGGGACGTCTGCGGCGGCGCCGACGCTGCGGACGGACGTGATCACTGCCCGGGGTGGGCGGCGAAGAAGTCCCACATGAGCTCGGAGGCGCTGATCTCCTGGGTGGTCGTGCCCAGTGCGCTGATGTCGACGCCGGTGCCCGGCCAGGTGTGGCCGCCGCCGTCGACCGTGTACAGCTCCACGGCGGCCTCGCCTTCGCAGGAGCCATAACGGGTGAGGGACACGTGGTCGGAGACCTTCTCGGTGGCCGCCTCATCGGTGCAGCCGTTCAGATCCGCCCAGGCGCTGACGGCAGCCTCGACGCTGTAGCCCCAGCGGGCATCGTCGTTGCCGGCGAAGGGGTTGACCTGGTCCTCGGTGCCGTGGAAGGTGAGCACGGAGACCGGCCGGTCCGGTGCGCAGGTCGTGGGGTCGAGCACGGTTACGTCGTCCTCGGTAGCACGACCGGCCCGTAGCCCCGCCACCGGCGCGATGGCGGCGATCAGGTCGGGGCGCTCGCAGGCGAGCGCGCTGGCCATGCGGCCGCCGCCCGAGTAGCCGGTCGCGTAGACGCGGTCGGCGTCCACACAGGCCTGCTCGGTCAGGGAGTCGATGACTGCGGCCAGGAAGGCGACGTCGTCTCGGGCGTCATCGTCGGGGTACTCGCCGGCCGTGGTGGGCACGCCGGGCACGTTCCACGCCCAGTTGCCGTCGGGCAGCGGATCATCGGTGTCCAGGGCGATCGCGGCGGTCGGTTCGGCCACGATGAAGCCGTCGGCATCGGCGTCGGCCACGGCGTCGAGCCCGCTGATCTCCGCCTGGGAGGTGCCGTTGGAGTTGGAGCCGTGCAGGTCCAGGACCAGGGGGAGCGGCGTGTTGGGATCGGCGTCGGTGGGCACATGCACCCGAACCGGGTAGGTCTCGCCGGTGAAGGCGACCTCGACGGTCTGCGTGCCGGACAGCGCGCGGGTGCAGGCTTGCACGGCTGACCCGGTGGAGTCGGCGGAGCCCGAAGAGGCGGAGTCGGAGCCGCACCCGGTCACCGTGACGGATGCGATCAGTGCGAGCACAGCGACGATGACGGAGGCGATGACGAGCATGCGGTGGCGTGGGGGAGTGCTTGAGAATGGCTGTTGGGGGGATGACACGGGGACTCCTCAGGGAAAACGACGGTGTTCACAGGGGCCAAGGTGACAAGAGTATAGGCGGCGCGGCGACTGTGCAGGGCGGCGGCGTGTGCCCGATGCCACCGGTCTGCGGGCCAGGCGGGCGGTTCTTGGCTGATATGGTTGCCCAGCCGTCGATCGGCCGCGGACGTGTCATGCCCGGGAGAACCAGCCCCGGCGCTCCGCGCAACGAGAAAGCAGGAGTCATCGTGTCGATTTCCCCCGAACGCAAGCAGGAGCTCATTGCCGAGTACGCCACCCACGAGGGCGACACCGGCTCCCCGGAGGTTCAGGTCGCCATCCTGTCCGAGCGGATCTCCAACCTGACCGAGCACTTCAAGTCCCACGCGCACGACCACCACTCACGCCGCGGCCTGTACCTGCTGATCGGTAAGCGCCGCCGCCTGCTGGACTACCTCGAGCGCGAGGACATCGAGCGCTACCGCAAGCTCATCTCCCGCCTCGGCATCCGCCGCTGAGCGGCCGCGATTCAAAGCCGACACCGGGCCCCGACCTCCACCGTGGAGGTCGGGGCCCGGTGCGTGATGACTGGGGTACTGGGTTTTTCGGACGGGTGGTTGTTGCGTGCGGCAGGCTGCTTTCGAGGGGACGAGCCTGGTGTCCCGTCCGCTTGGCGTATTCACGGGTTATCGGCAGGGCAGGCGGCGGACGGGACCCGGTGCTGACGGTTCGTACCTTTTGGACTCTCTGCCGCCATTTGGACCGCCTACTGCCATTTGGACCGTCCTAGCTTGCGCTCTCAGACGGTCCAAGTGGACACCCGCGGTCCAAATAGAGCAAGGCGGTCCAAGTGGTGCATGCAGAGGCGGATGGCGAGTCGGCACAAGTATCTGGGGGCGCGGCGGGGCAGGCGCACGAAGCCCGGCCGCTGCGCAGCAGCGGTCGACCGACAGGACCTTCCGTCAACGCATCTGCCGCCACCAGGGTCTCACTGCTTCCGGCACTCCCAGAACTCATGAGATCCGATCGTCCTAGAAGCAAGAGCACAACACCGTGGGGTAGACGCACGAACCGTCGCAGGAAGCGCCGAAGCGTCGGGGCGAAGTGCGAGACTCACGCCGACAACCCGCTGCCGCTAGGTGCGCCGACGCCTACTAAGCGGGATCGGCGCACCCCGCAGGGGCTCACAGCAGTGAGCGGTACAGCGCCTCAATGTCCTCGCGGGTGGCCGGACGCGGGTTGCCCGGGGTGCACACGTCGGCGAAGGCGTCCTCGGTCAGCGCGGCGATGCCGGACTCGTCCACGCCCACCTCGCTGATGCGGGTGGGGTTGCCCAGGTCCCGGGTCAGCTGGGCGACCGCCTCGACGGCGGCGGTGCGGGCGTCCTCCAGCGGCATGGTCTGGGCGTCGGCAACCCCGAAGGCCTCGGCGATGTCGCGGTACTTCTCCCCGGTGTACTCGGCGTTGAAGGCCATGATCGGGGCCAGCAGGATGCCGTTTGCCACCCCGTGCGGGGCGTTGTAGCGCCCGCCCAGCGGATGCGCCATGCCGTGCACCAGCCCGAGGCCCACGTTGGAGTAGGCCATGCCGTTGATGTATGCGGCCAGCCCCATCTGCTCCACGGCGTCGGCGTCGCCGTCGGCGGCCTGGCGCAGGTTCTTCGCGATCATCTGGATGGAGCGCAGGCACAGGGCGTCGGACAGCTCCCAGGCGCCGGGGGTGATGTACCCCTCGATGGCGTGGGTGAGGGCGTCCAGGCCGGTGGCGACCTTCAGGCCGCGGGGCATGCCGTCCATGAGGTCGGGGTCGACCACGGCGACCACCGGGATGTCGTGGGGGTCCACGCACACGAACTTGCGCTGGTTTGCTGTGTCGGTGATGACGTAGTTGATGGTGGTCTCCGAGGCGGTGCCCGCCGTGGTGGGCACCCCGATGATGGGTGTGCCCGGGTTCTTCGTGGGGGAGAGGCCCTCCAGGCTGAGTACGTCCTCGAACTCGGGGTTGGTGGCGATCACCGAGATGGCCTTACAGGTGTCCTGCGGGCTGCCGCCGCCCAGGCCGATGAGGATGTCGGCGCCCGAATCCCGGAAGGCGGCCAGGCCGGCCTGCACCTTCTCCACCGGCGGATTGGGGACCACATCGGAGAAGATCTCCCAGGAGATGCCGGCGCCGTCGAGCAGGTCGGTGATGCGGGCGGCGGTGCCGTTGTCGGCCAGGACCGGGTCGGTGACGATGAAGGCCTTGCTCAGGCCGCGGGCGGTGATCTCGGTGGGGATGTTGGCAATGGCGCCGCGTCCGAAGTAGCCGGTCTGGTTGAAGATCATGCGGTAGGTCATTGAGCGCTCCCTTGGTGTAGCTCGCCGGTGTCAGGTCTACGGGCGGGGTCCGCGTGCCGCCGCCCGCGTTTGAAACGATTTCATGAGGTTCTCCTCATGCGGTAGGCCCGAAGGTCCCGAGCCCGTCGGCGCGTCCTATTTCACGTCGGAGGCTCGGTTCGCCGCTCCCGCGCTCCCCGGCGGAACGGTAGGATCTAGCCGTCCGTCTCCGAAGCTAGCGGCAGCGGCAGTGCGTTTCCCGGGCGCCGGCAGGTGACTGCCCGGATGCGTCGGCCCGCAGCCAGCTCCGGGAGGAGCCCACGCCACCGTATGTGGGCGGCGCCGGCAGCGGCGTCGTCGGCCCATTGGAGAGCGCAGGGGGAGCGGACCTGGCGGCCGGGATGGACTCGGCGGCCGGACGGCATGGCCCGTCGGTTTTCGGTGGTGGCCTCCGGAACAGCGTGCGCGCAGCTCCGTGGGCCTCGATCGAAGGCCACGGCCGGCCGAACGATCGACATAGAAAGAGACACGTTACATATGTTCCTTGACGACCCCGAGGTCACGGCCGCCGAGGCCGTGATCGACAACGGTCCCTTCGGTAAGCGCGTGGTTCGCTTCGAGACCGGGCGGCTGGCCAAGCAGGCCGCCGGCAGCGCCATGGCCTACCTGGACGGCGAGACCACCGTCCTGTCTGCCACCACCGTGGGCAAGCACCCCAAGGACCAGTTCGACTTCTTCCCGCTCACCGTTGACGTGGAGGAGCGCCAGTACGCCGCCGGCCGCATTCCCGGCTCCTTCTTCCGCCGCGAGGGCCGCGCCGGCACCTCCGCCATCCTCGCCTGCCGCCTGATTGACCGCCCGCTGCGCCCCTCCTTCGTCAAGGGCCTGCGCAACGAGGTCCAGGTGGTTGAGACCGTGCTGTCCATCCACCCCGACGACGCCTACGACGTCCTGGCCATCAACGCGGCCTCCATGTCCACCCAGATCGCGGGCCTGCCCTTCTCCGGTCCCGTGGCCGGCACCCGTCTGGCGCTCATCGACGGACACTGGGTCGCCTTCCCCCGCTACTCCGAGCTCGAGCGCGCCACCTTCAACATGGTTGTGGCCGGGCGCGTTCTGGCCGACGGCGACGTCGCCATCATGATGGTTGAGGCCGGCGCCACCGAGAACGCCTGGGACCTCATCGCCGCCGGCGCCACCGCCCCCACCGAGGCCGTCGTCGCCGAGGCCCTGGAGGCCGCCAAGCCGCACATCAAGGTGCTGTGCGAGGCGCAGCTGGAGGTCGCCAAGCACGCCTCCAAGCCCACCGCCGACTTCCCCCTCTACCTGGACTACACCGACGAGCAGTACGACGCCGTCGAGAAGGCCGCGCAGGCCCACGACCTGGCCGCCGCCATCGCCACCGAGGGCAAGCAGGCCCGCGACGAGGCCACCGACGCTGTGCGCGACGCGGTGCTGGCCGACCTGGCCGAGGCCTTCCCGGCCGAGGAGGACGCCAAGGCCCTCAAGGCCGCCTTCCGCTCCGTGACCAAGAAGCTCGTGCGCCACCGCACCCTCACCGAGGGCGTGCGCATGGACGGCCGCGGCCTGAAGGACATCCGCACCCTGGCCGCCGAGGTCGAGGTGCTGCCCCGGGTGCACGGCTCGGCCATCTTCGAGCGCGGCGAGACCCAGATCATGGGCGTGACCACGCTGAACATGCTGCGCATGGAGCAGCAGATCGACGACCTTTCGCCGATCAAGCACAAGCGCTACATGCACCAGTACGTCTTCCCGCCCTTCTCCACCGGTGAGACCGGCCGCGTGGGCGCCCCCAAGCGCCGCGAGATCGGCCACGGCGCCCTGGCCGAGCGCGCCCTGGTGCCGGTGCTGCCCAGCCGGGACGACTTCCCCTACGCCATCCGCCAGGTCTCCGAGGCGCTCGGCTCCAACGGGTCGACCTCCATGGGCTCGGTGTGCGCCTCCACGCTGTCGCTGCTCAACGCCGGCGTGCCGCTGCGCGCCCCCGTGGCAGGCATCGCCATGGGCCTGATGCACGAGGAGATCGACGGCGAGACCAAGTGGGCCACGCTCACCGACATCCTCGGCAGCGAGGACGCCTTCGGCGACATGGACTTCAAGGTCGCCGGAACCCGCGACTTCATCACCGCCCTGCAGCTGGACACCAAGCTGGACGGACTGCCCTCCGACGTCCTGGCCGGCGCCCTGGCGCAGGCCCGCGATGCCCGCCTGTTCATCCTGGACGTGCTCGCCCAGGCGATCGATGCCCCCGACGAGATGGCTCCGACCGCTCCGCGCGTGCTGACCGTGCACATCCCCGTGGACAAGATCGGTGAGGTCATCGGCCCCAAGGGCAAGATGATCAACCAGATCCAGGAGGACACCGGCGCCGAGCTGACGGTCGAGGACGACGGCACCATCTACATCGGCGCCTCGGACGGCCCCTCGGCCGAGGCGGCCCGCGAGGCCGTCAACGCCATCGCCAACCCGCAGATGCCGGAGATCGGCGAGCGCTTCGTCGGCACTGTGGTCAAGACCACCACCTTCGGTGCCTTCGTGTCGCTCACCCCGGGCAAGGACGGCCTGCTGCACGTCTCCCAGATCCGCCGACTCGTCGGCGGCAAGCGCGTGGAGAACGTGGAGGATGTGCTGAACGTGGGCGACAAGGTCGAGGTCGAGCTGGCCGAGATCGACCAGCGCGGCAAGCTCAGCCTGCACGCCGTCCTCAACGAGGAGCAGCAGGCTGCCGAGGACGAGGCCAAGGCGCGCCGCGCCGAGCGCGGTGAGGGCGACGGTGAGCGTCGGCCGCGCCGCCGCCGCGAGCGCACCGAGGAGGACAGCGAGCGCCGTGAGCGCCGCCCGCGCCGCCGCCGCATGCGCACCGTGGAGTCCTCCGAGGAGGAGTGAGCCCGCCGGTAGGCCGCAACAGGCCACCGACTCGGTAATCCCATCAGGGCCGGGCCCCGGACGATCATCACGATTGCCCGGGGCCCGGCCCTCTCTCCCGCCGAGATCGGTAGAAGTTACGTGCCGAGTTCGGTAGAAGTAACGTGCCGAGATCGGTCGTAATGGTGACGCGTCGCTCGGCGGTGGGCAGGACATGTCTGAGATCGGCAGGAGGTCGGTCGTCTAGGCTCATGCGGTGACCACTCCCGCGCCCACCGGCCCCGAAACCAGCTTCGCCGAAGTCCTCCTTGAGCGTGCACCCGCCGGCGCTCCCGGCACCGAGCTCCGCCTCGTCGACGACGGCGCCGCCATCCGCCGCTCGATCCTGCCCGGCGGGGTGCGGGTGATCACCGAGCACGTGCCCGCGCTGCGCTCGGCCTCGCTGGGCATGTGGTTCGGCGTAGGCAGCCGCGACGAGCGCGCCGGCCAGGAGGGCTCCACCCACTTCCTGGAGCACCTGCTGTTCAAGGGCACGGCCACCCGCAGCGCCCACGACATCGCCGAGGCCTTCGACATGATCGGCGGCGAGTCCAACGCCGCCACCGCCAAGGAGCACACCTCCTACTACGCCCGCGTGCTCGGCCCCGACGACCTGACCGCCCTGGACGTGCTCGCCGACATGGTCACCTCCTCCCGCCTGGACCCGGGTGAGGTGGAGACCGAGCGCGGCGTGATCGTCTCCGAGCTGGCCGACGCCGCCGACGACCCCGCCGAGATCGCCCAGGAGGCCTTCGCCCGCGCCACCTTCGGCGACGGCACCCCACTGGGCCGCCCCATCGGCGGCACCTACGAGACCGTCTCGGCCGTGCCCCGCGACGCCGTCTGGGAGCACTACCAGCGCACCTACGCCTCCGACACCCTCGTGGTCGCGGCCGCCGGCGCCGTCGACCACGACGAGATCTGCGAGCGGGTCGCCGCGGACCTGGCCGCCGCCGGCTGGGACACCACCGGGGCCGTCGCCCCGCGGCCCCGCCGCTTCGAGACCGAGCCCGTGGCGGAACTGACCGTCCAAGACATCACCGTGGTGCGCGAGGCCGAGCAGTCCCACGTCTACCTCGCCTGCCAGGGCATCCCCGCCCTGGACGAGCGCCGCTGGACCATGAGCGTGCTCACCACGATCCTCGGCGGTGGCATGTCCTCGCGCCTGTTCCAGGAGATCCGTGAGAAGCGCGGCCTGGCCTATTCCACATACGCATTCGACACCCCCTACGCGGGGGCCGGCGCCTTCGGGCTGTACGCCGGCTGCGCCCCCGGCGACGTCGACGAGGTTCTGGCCGTCATGGCCGGCGAGTTCGAGTCGCTTGCCGCCGACGGCGTCACCGCGCGGGAGCTGGAGCGCGCCCGGGGCCAGATCCGCGGCTCCATGGTGCTTGGGGGAGAGGACTCGCTGGCGCGCATGGGGCGGCTGGGTCGCGCCGAGGTCGTCACCGGCCGCCTGCGCTCCATGGAGGAGAACCTGCGCCGCCTGGAGGCGGTGACCGCCGCCGACGTGCGCGCCCTGGCGGCCCAGCTCGCCGCCCAGGACCGCTGCCGCGTCGTGGTCGGGCCGGGTGTCTGAGAGAAGTAGTAGCGGACGGTGCGGTCGTAAACAGCGATCGCGGCGGTGGTGAGGATGCGGTGAAGTGCACGGGCTCAGCCTTGTGGCTGCCGTCCCCGAAGCCACTGCGGCTGGCATACGGCAAAAACGAAGAAGAGGACCGTGCCGATCACCCATGCTCCGGCCATGCCCGTGGGATGAGTGAGGGCAACCGCTATCATGACTCCCAGTGCCACGGCGGAAATCGCCTTCAGGGTCTGCAGGCCGGTGGCGACTGCGAATGCCGTGCTTGTGGCGGAGATTGCGACGGCGATTGTCACCGCTTGTTGCGGGGTATCCCAGTTCAGGTGGACGAGAACCCCGCTCAGGGCGGCGATGGCGACGACAGACAACGACGATATGACGCTCTGCCGAACCTCGCGCACTGGGTTTAAGCATGGGCTGCTTGACGAGCCATAGCCGAGCTGCGACATGGAGGCTTCCTTGAATGTGAAGTGTGATACGTGCACTAATCCGCCGACCGCACGGTAGTCAACGCCCCGACGAGACTTATCGCGGGTGCCCCGAGGCGCGGGGATTGAGGGTGCTTCGTGGTTGAGAGTGTGGTGTCGGAGGTGTGGGTCGGCGAGGCAACACGGTGTGGAGGTGCGGGGGCTGCTGGGCGTGTGCGGCCTAGGGAGATGGCGTTGGGTACGCCTATTCGACCTCTACTACGCCACTTCGACGTCTGTTGAAGGGGCCAGAGCCCTTCAGTAAAGGCCTAGGTGGCGTAGTAGAGCACGAACCGGCGTAGTAGACGACTCGGCTGCGGGCACGAACATGCCGCCGGCCTCGCCTTGCGGCCCAAGCACCCGCGCGAACAGGGTCGGGCCCCGCCCCCGAATGTGTCATTGCTGGCTAGGATGCCTGCATGAGCATCGCCGTTGCCGTCGTCGGCGCCGCAGGGCGCATGGGATCCACCGTCTGCCAGGCCGTCCAGGACGCCGACGGCCTCGAACTCGTCGCCCGCCTCGACGTCGGCGACGAACTCACCCTGGCCACCCTGAACGGCGCCGACGTCGCCGTTGACTTCACCCACCCGGCCGTCACCGAGGACAACGTCCACGCCCTGATCGACGCCGGCGTGGACGTGGTGGTCGGCACCACCGGCTGGACGGATGAGTCCTACGAGCGCGTGCGCGAGCACCTGGAGCGCCCCGAAGCGGCCGGCTGCAGCGTCATCATCGCGCCGAACTTCGCCCTGTCCGCGGTGCTGACCATGAGCTTCGCCGCCAAGGCCGCCCGCTACTTCGAGTCCGCCGAGGTCATCGAACTGCACCACCCGAACAAGGTGGACGCCCCCTCCGGCACCGCCATCGCGACCGCTCGCGGAATTGCCGCCGCCCGGGCCGAGGCGGGACTGGGACCGGTTCCCGACGCCACCGAGACCGACCCCGACGGCGCCCGCGGCGCCGTGGTCGACGGCGTGCACGTGCACGCCGTGCGCCTGCGCGGACTCACCGCCCACGAGGAGGTCGTGCTCGGCAACCCCGGCGAGCAGCTGACCATCCGCACCGACTCCTTCGACCGCGCCAGCTTCATGCCGGGCGTGGTGCTGGCCGTGCGCGAGGTGGGCGCCCGCGAGGGCCTGACCATCGGCCTGGACCAGCTGCTCGACCTCTGACGGCGCCGGCCTGGTTGGTCCGGTCGTCCGACGCGTTACAGCGCCGCCACCCAGCAGTCCTCGATGACGCCCTGTCCGACCGGCAGCCGACGGAACGAGTCGGTGCGCTCCAGGCCGGCGCCGCGCAGGAACCCGGCCAGGGACTCGTCCCCGCGCACCGCCCACACCAGCAGCACGTCGGCCCCCTGGGCGTGCGCATGCTCCGTGGCGGCGGCCAGCAGCCGGGAACCGTGCCCGCGGCGCTGCCACTCCGGGGCTACGCCCAGCGCAGTGATCTCCAGGCCCCGGCTGGCCACGGGGACCGCGCCCGCTCCGGCGTCGACGGTGTGCCCATCGGCCGCGCCCGCCGTCTTCTTCATATTAGCGCCGTCGTCGGGGGAGGGAGCGACGCCGACTAGCCCCACCACTTCTCCGCTCTCCCCGACGGCCACGAGTACGCGGTGCGCCGACGACGGCGGGCTGGACACCGCCTGCTCCCAGCCGGCGGCGATCACCGGCGGTGCCACCATCGCCTCCACTCCCGCAGGCAGCGGCGCATCGTGGGCGGAGGCGTGAGCCGCGCGCAGCGAGGACAGCATGGCGGCGGCATGCACCCGTCCGATCGCCTCCAGGTCCGCGTCCGTGGCCTCGCGCACAAAACCGGCTGTGCTGGGGGCGGATCCACTGTGATTGAGGGGTGTCTCGCGAGGGGAACCCGTGGACTTCGTCATGGGGTTGAGCGTAACGTCTGCCGCGGGACGACTCAGCAGCGTGAACGCGCTATGCAGGAATGTCGTTAACGCCCAGACGCGTACTTCTCAGCAGCCCCCAAGCCACGGAGCGCCATGTCGACACTAGCCGCGTGCGGCGCTGCCGCTGTGATCCTGCTGGGCGCCATGGTGCAGCGCGTGACCGGCATGGGCCTGGCGCTGGTGGCGGCGCCGTTCATCGTGCTGGTTCTGGGGCCGAATCTGGGCGTACAGACCCTCCAGGTCGTCGGGATCACGGTGTGTACCATCAACGCCTGGAGCCTGCGCGGCAACGTCGACTGGCGCCGCGCTGCCGTCCTGATCGCCTGCGCCGCCCTGGGCATCATTCCGGGTACCTGGGTGGCGCGCGTGCTGCCGACGGCGTGGCTGTCGGTGGTGATCGGTGTACTCGTGGCGGCCGCGCTGCTGCTGAGCCGGCTGGTACGGCGCAACCCGGTCTTCGAGGATCCGCACGGCAGGGTGGTGGCCGGAATGGTGTCGGGATTCATGAATGTCACGGCCGGGGTGGGCGGGCCACCGATGGTGATCTACGCGAGCACCAACCGGTGGGCCTACGCGGGCTACCTGGCCACAATCCAGGTGTATTTCCTCGGTATCTCCACGCTGTCGCTGCTGGGGCGGGGGCTGCCGGTACTGCCGTGGCCCGTGTGGGCGCTGCTCGCGGTGTCTGTAATCGTCGGACTCTCCCTCGGGAGACTGATCGCCTCCCGGATTGACGAACGCACCGCAGACCGCGCGATCTTTGCAGTAGCCCTTGTCGGCGCCGTCTCCACCGCGGTCCAGGGAGTCCTCGCGCTGTGACGGCTACGCACCGCCCCGGACGGTCGGCTCACCCTGTGAGCGCCCGCCCCATGCACGCGCGAACAACGTTAGTCTGCTCACTATGAGCACTCTCCCCAGCCGGTCCTTCGGCTCCGTCGGCGTAGCCATGGTCACCCCCTTCACCCCGGAGGGAGAGATCGACGTCGAGGCCGCCCAGCGCCTGGCGGTCTCCCTGGTCGACGACGGCGCCGACATGATCCTGCTGGCCGGCACCACGGGTGAGGCCCCCACCACCCACCTGCCGGAGAAGCAGACCCTCCTGCGCGAGGTGAAGGACGCCCTGGCCGGACGGGCCATGCTGGTGGCCGGCGCCGGCTCCAACGACACCGCCCACGCGGTGCGCATCGGCGTGGGCTCCCAGGAGGCCGGCGCACAGGGACTGCTCATCAACGCCCCCTACTACAACCGCCCCAGCCAAGAGGGCGTCTACCAGCACATCATGGCGGTGGTCGAGGCCACCGACCTGCCGGTCATGATCTACGACATCCCCGGCCGCACCGGCGTGAAGATCACCGACGACACCCTCGCCCGCCTGGCCGAGCACGAGCGGGTGCTGGCGGTCAAGGACGCCACCGGCGACGTCGAGCAGGGCTTCGAGCGCATGGAGGCCACCGGCCTGGAGTACTACTCCGGCGACGACGGGCTGAACTTCGCCTGGCTCACCCACGGCGCCAGCGGCGTCGTCTCCGTGGTCGCCCACGCCGACGCCCACTCCTGGCGGGAGATGATCCGCGAGGTCGACGCCGGCGACCTGCCCGGCGCCCGCGCCGTGGCCCAGCGCATGCGCCCGCTGGTGCGGGCCATCATGGGCGGCGGCCAGGGCGCGGTGATGGCCAAGGAGGCGCTGGCCCTGCAGGGGCGCATCCCCAGCGCCACCGTGCGCCTGCCGCTGGTGCGGGCCACCGATGCGGAGGTCGCCGCCCTGCGCATGGTGCTGGAGGCCTGTGGCCTGCTTTAAGGCCCGGGCCTGCGCACGGCCCAGGCAGGGCGGCCGGTATCCGTCTCGGTACACTGCCGGACATGGAGATCGCCGTGGTGCCCGCAACACGTTTTGAGGACGTTGCGACCCTGATCGGCCCGCGCAAACCGACTTCGAACGTGTGCTTCTGCCTCAGCCACCGGCTCGGTTCGGCGGAGAACAACGCGTTGCGCGGACCCGCCCGTGCCGAGAGGGTCCGTCAGTTGTGCGCCGAGGAGATCGCTCCGGGCGTCATCGCCTACCTCGAAGGCGAACCTATCGGCTGGGCGGCGGTCCACCCGCGCTCGCGCACCAGCTTCGCCCGCAGTCGGCGCATACCTAACCTGGATGAGCTGGCGGTGTGGTCCCTGTGGTGCCTGCGGGTGCGGCCGGGCTATCGCCGGCGGGGGGTAACCCACCACCTCATTGAGGGCGCCGCTGAGTACGCTCGCACCTGCGGCGCCCCCGCGGTGGAGGCCTACCCGGTCGACAACGGTAGCCAGAAGGTAGACCCGACCATGGCCTATGTGGGAACGCGCTCCATGTTCGAACGGGCCGGCTTCCACAAGGCGGGCGAGACCGCCTCCGTGCTCAACGGGTTCCCACGGGTACTCATGCGCAGGGACCTGGGCAGCCGGTGAGGGCCAGCATGGCCGACAGCAGGTCACAGCCCCCTCAGGCGGCGGCGTCGACCCGGCCGACGATCTGCTCGCGCACCACGCGGCGCAGGATCTTGCCGATCTGGGAGCGCGGCATCTCCGCGATGAGCTCCAGGTGCCGCGGCAGCGCGTAGTGGGGAATCGTCCGCTCCGCGTGCGCGCGCACCGCCTCCAGGGTGACCCGGCCCTCCGGCGTGCCCGGCTCCAGCACGATCGCGGCGCACACGAGCTCCCCGCCCGCCCCGCCGGGCAGCCCGACGACGGCGACGTCCGCCACGCCGTCCATGGTCAGAATCGCCGCCTCCACCTGGGAGGGGTAGACGTTGAAACCGCCGGTGAGGATCAGCTCACGCCGCCGGTCGGCCATCCACAGGAAGGAGTCCTCGCGGCGCACCATGTCACCGGTGCGCAGCCAGCCGCCCGGCAGCATCGCCGCCGCCGTCGCCTCCGGGTCGTCCCAGTAGCCGGCGAATACCTGCGGCCCACGCACCAGCAGCTCGCCCGGCTCCCCGTCGGGCACCTCCCGCTCGGGGTCCGGGGCGTCGGGGTCCACCACCCGCACGTCGGTGGAGGCGAAGGGCAGCCCCAGCGCCCCCAGGCGGCGGCTGGGACCCATGGGGGTGCCCGAGACGATCGGGCTGGTCTCGGTCATGCCGTAGCCCTCCACGAAGTAGCCGCCGGTGGCGGCCTCCCACTCCGCGCCCACGGCCGGCGGCATCGGGGCCGCCCCGCACACGCCGTAGCGCAGCGTCTTCAGCGACACGCCCTTCTTCTGGGCGCCCCGCAGGATCCGCTCGAACATCACCGGCACCCCCACGAAGAACGTGAAGGGACGCCGCTGGTGCGCCTCCAGCACCTGACTGACCGAGAACTTAGGCAGCATCACCTGCGTGGCCGCCTTCTGCACCGCGCAGAACACGTTGAAGGTCAGCCCGAAGGCGTGGAAGAAGGGCAGCAGTGCCAGGAAGGTCTCCCCGCCCTCGTGCAGCATCGGCACCCAGGCGATCGCCTGATTCGCATTGGCACGCAGGTTCTTGTGCGTGAGCATCGCCGCCTTGGGCATGCCGGTGGTGCCGCCCGTGTGCAGCAGCACGGCCACATCATCCCCGCCCGGCTGGGGCCAGGACGCCTCCAGCCGCTGCGCGCGGGACACCTCCCGGTCCCAGGAGCGCACCCCCGCAGGCAATGAGTCGGCCCGCATGGAGGCGCGGGTCTGGCGCGCCTTGGCAATAGGCAGGTGCAGGGCGGCGCGTAGCCGGGCGGGCATGGCCGCGGCCAGGTCCACACTGAACACCGTGCGCCCGGCCAGCGGGTCCGCCGCCGCATCCGCGCCGCCGCCGGCCGACGACGCCGGATCCAGCACCAGCTCCACGCCC
Organism: Actinomyces ruminicola; assembly: GCF_900103885.1. Taxonomy (GTDB): domain Bacteria; phylum Actinomycetota; class Actinomycetes; order Actinomycetales; family Actinomycetaceae; genus Actinomyces; species Actinomyces ruminicola. The sequence goes on along the minus strand of NZ_FNIM01000001.1, from coordinate 97,390 downwards.
TTCTCCCAGGCGATCACCACGCGCGCGCCGTGGTGGGCCAACTGGGCGCGGATCTCCTCGGCGGGGGCGAGCGGATTGTGCTCCGCCACGATCGCCCCCAGGCGCAGCGCCCCATAGATGGCCACCACGTGCTGCGGGCAGTTGGGCATGAGCAGGGCCACGCGATCACCGGCCTTGACACCCGCCCGGCGCAGCAGCCCGGCGGCGCGTTCGGAGGCCTCCAGCAACTCGCGGTAGGTCAGGGTCGCCCCCATGAAGTCCAGGGCCACCCGGTCCCCGTAGAACTCGGCGGCCGTGCGCAGCAGCTCACCCAGTGGAGTCTCGGGGACCTCAATGACGGCGGGAATGTTCGGCTGATAGTGCGGACGCCGGTAGCGCGCCGCGTCCTCGGACCCACTCATCGGGTCTCCTCCCTGGTGCCCCTATCGGGTATGCCGGTCTCGCCGCGGCCGACCTCGCCCAGGCGCTCCACCAGGGCGGTGGCGGCGGATTGGGAGGCGGCGGCGGCCGCAGTCGCCGCACTCGCGGCCGCCTCCCGGGCGGCCAGCAGCTCCTCGCGTACCACCCGGCGCAGCACCTTGCCGATCTGGGAGCGCGGCATCTCCGTCAGGATGGCCACCTGCCGGGGCAGCGCATAGTGGGACAGGGTCTTCTCGGCCCAGGCACGCACCTGGTCGAGCGTGACCGTCTGTCCGTCCTTGGGCAGGATGGCGGCGACCACGGACTCGTTGCCTGCCTCCGCCGGCAGCCCGACGACGGCTACCTCCTCCACCTGCGGCATGGAGCGCACCGCCGCCTCCACCTCGCTGGGGTAGATGTTGAAGCCGCCGGAGATGATCAGCTCCTTGCGGCGGTCGGCCATCACGTAGAAGCCGTCCTCCTCCTGGCGGACCAGGTCGCCGGTGCGCAGCCAGCCGCCCGGCAGCATGACGGCGGCCGTCTCCTCCGGGTTCTCCCAGTAGCCGGTGAACACCTGCGGGCCGCGCACCACCAGCTCGCCGATCTGTCCCGGCTCCACCTCAGTGTCCGGATGGTCGGGATCCACCAGGCGCACGTCGGTGGATGGGTAGGGCACGCCCAGCGCGCCGGGGCGCCGTTCGGGGGAGATCGGATTGCCCAGGATGATGGGGGCGGTCTCGGTCATGCCGTAGCCCTCGATAATGACGCCGCCGGTGGCCTCCTCCCAGGCGGTGGCGACGGCCTGGGGGGTGGGGGCCGCCCCGCAGACGGCGATCTTGCAGCTGGACAGGTCCGCCCCGGTGACCCGGGCGCGGGTGACGATGCGGTCGAACATGACCGGCACGCCCGGGAAGAAGGTGGCCGGATGCCGCTTCCATGCGGCCAGCACCATGTCCGCCCCGAACTTGGGCAGCACTACCTGGGTGGCGGCCAGGCCGACGGCGCACAGCAGCGACAGGCTCAGGCCGAAGGCGTGGAAGAACGGCAGGACGGCGTAGAAGGTCTCCTGGCCGGCCTCACAGGTCTGGGAGGCCCACGCCAGGCTCATCTCCGCATTGGCGCGCGCATTGCCGTGGGTCAGCTGGACGGCCTTGGGGGTGCCGGTGGTGCCGCCGGTGTACAGCAGCACGGCGATGTCAGAGACTCCCGGCAGCGGGTGGCCCGAGGGCAGCGGCGCGGTGGTGGCGACCAGAGCGTCCCAGGAGGCCACCCCCGCCGGAACCTTGCCGCGCAGCTCGCTGCGCTGGGAGCGGGCGGCCGCCACCGGCAGCTTCAGCGCCAGGCGGCTGGCCCACGGCAGCCCCCGGGACAGGTCCACCGAGAACACCTGCGCCGCGGCCATGCCGGCCGCATCCAGGGAGCCCACGGCCTGCGCGATCCGCGCCAGCGACTTCTCCCAGGCGATGATCACCCGGCCGTGGTGCATGTTGATCTGCTCACGGATCTGGGCGGCGGGTGCCAGGGGATTGTGCTCGGCGACGATTGCGCCGAGACGCCAGGCGGCATAGGCGATCACCACGTGCTGGGGGCAGTTGGGCAGGATCACGCCGACGACGTCGCCGCGGCCCACACCCAGACGGCGCAGCGCCTCCGCGGCCCGGGCCACCTGGCTGCTCAGCTGCTGGTAGGTGGTGGACTGCCCCATGAAGTCCAGGGCGATCCGCTCCGGGAAGCGCCGGGTGGCGTCGGCGAGCATGCACGGCAGCGGCTCGGTTATGGGGGCGATGACGCTGGGGACTCCCGGAGCGTAGTGGGGGCGCAGGTAGTCGGCGGAGGCTGCGCTCGGGCGGGCATGGCGGCAGGAGTCGCCTGCCTGATCGAAACTGGTCATCGTTCCCCTTCCCCTGATTCCCGCCCGTGCCCGGCGGGCCGACCTGGCCTACGTAACCGTAACCTACGGTTGCGTAGGTGCGCGGGTGCGTTATGAATACGCGTGCTGTGGCATAAGGCTCACTGCCGGCCCCGGCGGGGCGGCACCCTAGTGCCTCAGCCTGCGCGCTGCCCGTGCGTCGGCCGCAGCCCCGCCGGGAGCGGAACGCGCGAGACCACCCGCAGGCGGCGCGTCGGCCGGGTCATGGCCACATACAGGTCACCCGGGCTGACCGCCCCGATCATCGCGGGGTCGACCAGTACCACCACGTCGAACTCCAGCCCCTTGGACAGGTGCGGATTCATGACCGCCAGCCGGCTGCGCAGAATGTCACCGCCCGGTGCCTCCATGGCCGCGCTCAGCGCGGCGTCCTGCGCCAGCAGCGCCGCGGTCGGCTGCGGCTCGGGGGTGATCACCGCGATGCGTCCGGCATTGGTGCCGACCGCGGCGTCCAGCGCAGCCGACTCCTCCGCCACCGCCGCCCGCAGGGCCTGCCCCCAGGCCGCGTCCGCGAGCCGGGCGTTGCTCCCGATTGGGGCGGCTGCAGCGGGGGAGCGGGAGAGGTCGTCCACCGCCAGGCAGGCGGGCAGGTCGCGCACCGAGGTCACCGGATAGGCGACCGGCTGCCCCAGTCCCGCAGCCACCTGCTCGGCGGCGCGCATGATCGTCGTCGGCGTGCGATAGCAGACGGTCAGTGCCTCCTCGCGCAGCGGCGTCGAAGCCTGCTCGACCCGGGCTCCGCGGCCGCCACGGCGGGACTTGCGCGGACGCGTGCCCAAGGCGGAGAGCACGTGCCGCCATGAGCGCGGACGGCTCGGCCCCGAGTACTGGGCCAGGTCGCCGACGATCGTGAAGGAGCGCACCGGGCAGCGGCGGGCCAGGGCCCGCCATGCCATGGCGCCAAGCTCCTGGGCCTCATCGACCACGACGTGCCCGTAGGTCCAGCTGCGGTCCGCTCGGGCCCGCTCCGCCAGCGTCAGCGACGGCCCGGTCTCCTCCACCCGGTCGGCCAGCATCTCGGCACTGACCATGCCTCCGCCCAGCTCCTGCGCCTCGATCGCCTGCGCCGCGTAGGCGACCAGTGACTCACGCCGCCGCGCCTCCAGGCGGGCCCGGCGCGCCTCGGCGTCCTCACTCGGGCCCAACAGCTCGGCCAGCTCATCAATCAGCGGCACGTCCGCCTCAGTCAGCTCGCTGCCTGCCGGCCGGGCCAGCAGCCGACGCTCAGCCGGCCGCAGCTCGGGTGTGAGCCGGGCCAGCAGCTCCGGACGGGACCACAGCCGCTCCAACAGTCCCACCGGCGTCGTCGGCATCCAGCACAGGTTGATCTCTCGACGGGCATCGCGGGCGGTGCGAATATCCTCACGGATCCAGGCGCGGGTGTCTGCGTCAGTGGCGTCCTGATGCGTGGCGGTGGCGAACTGGTCGGTCAGGCGCTCCAACAGCCACAGCACGAAGGTCTCGCGCGCCAGGTTGTGGGGCTTGCCGCTGCGGCGGGCCCGGGCGGCCGCCTCGCGCACATCCGCGGGCAGCAGCTGCAGACGGGTGCCCTGCACCACGATGTCCCGCGGCTCGCCGGGTACTCGCTGCAGATCGCGTACGGCCCGGCGCAGAATGTCCGCCCAGACATGGCGGGACTTCAGCTCCGCCACCTGCGCCGGTTCGGTGCCGCGGGCGTGCACCCCGGGCACCAGGTCGGCCAGCGTCGTCGAGACCACTCCCGTCTCCCCCAGGGAGGGCAGCACCTGCTCCACATAGCGCAGGAAGGTGCGGGACGGTCCCACCAGCAGCACCCCGGAGCGCTCCAGCCGCTCACGCTCGGCGTAAAACAGGTAGGCGACGCGGTGCAGGGCCACCGCCGTCTTGCCAGTGCCGGGGCCGCCCTGCACCACCAGCACACCCTTGCCGTCGCCGGTGACCACCCGGTCCTGCTCGGCCTGAATGGTAGCGACGATGTCGCCCATGCGCCCGTCGCGCGCAGCGGACATGGCCGCAATCAGCGCGCCCTCGCCTTGGAGACCGTCAACGCTCATGCCCGCCGTCCCGGTCTCCTCAGAACTGGCCGCGGTCAGCGCCGCTGACTCCGCCGCATGCACGTCTATCAGCTCGTCCTCCAGCCCGATGACGCGGCGGGCGCGCGTATCGATGTGTCGGCGCCGCACCAGTCCCATCGGCTCGGAGGCGGTGGCCTGGTAGAAGGCGCGGGACAGTGGGGCGCGCCAGTCCAGGACCACCTCGCGGTGGTGGGAGTCGTGCAGGCCGATGCGTCCCACATAGTGGCGTCGCCCCGCGGCGGTCAGGTCGGTGTCGACCGCATTGGAGGCGGCAGCAGTGGCGTCGGTGCCATCAGCCGCCGGCTGTGCCATGTCCATGCGCCCGAAGACCAGCCGGTCCTCGACCCCCTCCAGGGAGGAGATCAGACCCGAGTAGTGAGCCGCGTAGGCATCGCGCTCGCCGCGCGACTGGTGTGTGCCGCTGGCGCCACGGGCCTGGGTGGCTGCCAGCGACCGGCGAGCCTGCGACAGCTGCCGGTCCAGCTCGGTGTAGGCCACATCGATGATCTCCTGCTCCGCAGCAATCTCCCGGTCGCGGGTGGCGAGCGGGGCCGCCTGCTCGGCGGGCGCATCCGCGTGCTGCCGGCGGGGGGACTGGGGGGACTCGGGGGCGTGGTGCTGGCTCACGTGACCTCGCTAGGAGTGCAGCCTTCAACGGCGGCTTGACAAGGGGCGGACAAAGACTGGCGGTAACTGGTGTGTGCGGAGCGGATGGAAGCGTGCAGATGGGCGTCGTGTACGGTGGATATTGGCCGGTGCGGGCCGCCCGCGCGGTGCGGGACCCGGATCGGCGGGATCGTCCATTATCTCCCCGCCGGCTCCCGCAGCCGCATGTGTCCCCGCTCGTTCGCGGGGAGGGAATACGTGCGGGTGAGCCGCGGGATTCGCGCTCCGCCGGGAACAGGCGTACCCGCCGCGGTGTTGCACCAGCCGACGCCCGGTCGCCCCGGTGACGCCGGCATCTTGAATACAAGCGCGAAATGCGCGAGAGGAGGAGCAATGCGACCGCTATACACCGTGGAGCACCCTGCGGGGGAGCCCGTCTCGCCGCGTGTGCTCCTGCATCACTTCGAGGGCGCCATGGACGCCGGCCACGCCGGCTCCCTCGCCGTCGAACAGCTCGTCATGACTCTGCCGCACACCCGCCTGGCCACCTTCGACGTCGACTCCCTGATCGATTACCGCGCGCGCCGGCCGGTCATGACCTTTGATCACAACACCTACAGCGAGGTGTCCATGCCCGAGCTGGTCCTGGACCTGCTGCAGGACGACGAGGGCGAGGACCTGCTGCTCCTGCACGGGGCGGAGCCCGACTACCGCTGGCAGGAGTTCACTGCGGCGGTCACCCATCTGGCGGTGTCCATGGGGGTGAGCCAGGCCGTGGGCATTGGCGGTATTCCCATGGCCATCCCCCACACCCGCCCCACCTACGTGCACGTCCACGGCTCGCAGCCGGACAGGCTCAACCCGCAGGCGGAGGTGTTCGGCCGGGTCGAACTGCCCGGATCCATGGGGGCCTTCCTGGAGCTGCGACTGGGTGAGGCCGGCATCGACTCCCGCGGCCTGTCCGCCTCCATCCCGCACTACATCGCCCGCGACGACTTCCCGCAGGGAGCCGCGGCGCTGCTGCGCGCCGTAGCCGACAACACCGGTCTGGCACTGCCCCTGGGAGACCTGGAGGCGGCCGCCAACATCAACCGGGCCGAGATCGACGCCGAGGCGGCGCAGCAGCCCGAGGTCAGTGCCGTGGTCTCCGCCCTGGAGGCCCAGTACGACGCCATGCTGCAGCAGACCGAGGGGCTGAGCTTCGAGGGGGCGCCGACGCTCGACCTGCCCAGCGCGGACGAGATCGGTGCCCGCCTGGAGGCATTCCTGGAGGCCAACGAGAACACCTCCGGCGACGGCCTGCAGAAGTAGCCCGGCGCCTCAGCACCCGGCGGGCGGCTGCGGCAGCTCCGGGTCGTCCGCCCGCCAGGTGCGCACGGGCAGCGGCAGTCGCCGCACGGCCCGTTCCATCTCGCCGAGCTCTTCCTCGGTCCACGGCTGCACGCGGGCCACGAACACCAGGTTGCCGGGACGCCGCCCGCGCACCACGGCCGCATCCGCCACCACCAGCACCGCGCCGAATACCTCGCGCAGCCGCGCCAGCTCTGCCGCCACCGCCTGCCGCGGCGGTGAGACGGTATTGGCCAGGTAGACCCCGTCCGGGGCCAGGACCCGCCGGCACTCGGTCAGGAACTCGCGCCCGGTGCAGGCGGGCGGGACCAGACCGGAGGCGAATACGTCGCGGACCACTACGTCCCATGAGTCGGCGTGCAGGGTCCTGACCACCCGGGCGGCGTCACCCACACGAATGCGCAGACGCGGTGCGCGCGGCAGCTCGAACCACTCGCGCACCTTGCGTGCCAGGATCGCGTCGATCTCCACCGCCAGCTGCTCCGAGCCCGGTCGGGCGGCGTCCCACGCCCGGGCCAGGGCGCAGCCGGCTCCGCCCAGGTGCACCGCATGGACCGGTGCCGCCGGTCCGCGCAGGGCGGAGACGACGGCGTCCATCTGCTGCAGGTATTCGAAGTCCAGATGGGTGGGATCGTGCAGGTCGATCCAGGACGACTCGGTGCCGTCCAGCAGCAGAAGCACCCCGGTATCGCGAATCTCAAGGTGGGCGGTCGCACAGGAGGTCTCCACCGGACCGGTGGGGAGGGACCGGGAGACGCAGGCGCGTTCGGAGCCGCTGTGCCGGGAGCGCCTACGGGAGGATGATTGACCGCGTGTCACAGGGGCACGTTATCGTGGCGGCGTAAGACGCCGTCGCGCAGCGCCCGGGCCGGACCCGGCCGGGGCTTGCGGGGGAGGGACGCGTATGAGCAGGGCACCGCGGGCGGACGCCGCGCGCCGCTCCTGGGGCGAGGACGACTCCGCCACCCCCATCCTGCACGTGGACATGGACGCCTTCTTCGCCTCGGTCGAGCTGCTGGAGCACCCCGAACTGGCCGGCCGCCCCGTCATCGTCGGCGGCCGCGACGGGCGCGGCGTCGTCTCCGCCGCCTCCTATGAGGCCCGCGCCTTCGGCGTCGCCTCGGCCATGCCCATGAATGAGGCCTTGCGCCGTTGCCCGCAGGCCGTGGTGCTCCCGGTGCGCCACGACCTGTACTCGGCGGTGTCCCGGCGCGTGATGAGCATCCTCGGCGAGGTCACCCCGATGCTCGAACGGGTCAGCGTCGATGAGGCCTTCCTCGACGTCTCCGGCGCCCGCCGCCGCATGGGCTCGCCGGTCGTCATCGGGCGCTGGATCCGCCGCGAGGTGCATGATCGGGTCGGCGTGCCGGCCTCCGTCGGGGTCGCCGCCACCAAGTTCGTGGCCAAGCTCGCCTCCGCACACGCCAAGCCCGACGGTCTGCTGCTCATTCCGGCGGACGCCACTCAGGACTTCCTCAATGTGCTCCCGGTCGGCGCCCTGTGGGGGGTGGGGGACAAGAGCGCCCAGGCACTGGCCCGTTGGGGCATCACCGATGTCCGACAGCTGGCCGCCACCGAGGTGCGTCGTCTGGAGCGCATCCTCGGCACCGCCGCCGCCCGGCAGCTGCACGACCTCTCGCACGGCATCGACCCGCGCCCGGTGGCCCCGCAGCGCGAGGAGAAGTCCGTGGGCACGGAGACCACCTTCTTCGACAACATCACCGACCGCGATCACGCCCGCCGGGTCCTGCTCGACCAGGCCCACCAGTGCGCCGCGCGCCTGCGCGCCGGAGGGATGCGTGGTCGCGTCGTCGTCCTGAAGGCCCGTGGCGCCGACTTCACCACCGTGACCCGCTCCCGCACCATCGCGGCGCCCACCGACCTGGCGCGCGACCTATTCGCCGTTGTCGAAGCGCTATTCGACGCACTGCCCACTCCGGGCGGCGGCTTCCGCCTGCTCGGGGTGCGCGTGGAGGGGCTGTCCCGGGGCGACGACGGCGTCCAGCTGCTGCTCGACGACGATCCGCGCCGCGGCGCTCCCGAGCGCGCGGCCGACGCCGTACGCCGGCGCTGGGGCAGCGGGGCACTGGCTCCCGCCACCCTGCTCTCCCGACCGGATCCCACCGCCCGCCCCGACGGCACCGATCGGCCCCGGGGCTGAGCCGCCGCGCCCCGTGGGGACGTACCGGGGCGACCGCCGGGAAGATCCCGGATCGGCGCATTGTTCTGTCCCATGTAGGGACGTTCCGGTTTTCCTCCTGTGACGACGACCGCCTATCCTGGGTGGTGTTCGGGCGGATCGGCCGAGACGACCCGCCAGGCCGTCCGCGTAGGCCCATAAGCGGAAGGGAGGCGTGCCATGGCATTGTCAGAACGTGAGCAGCAGGTGCTGCGCGACCTCGAGGAGCAGCTCAGCGATGAGGATCCCTCGCTGGCCGAGACCATGCAGCATGCCGAAAAGACGCTGCGCCGGCCCTCGCCGCGCCGTGTCGGCGCCGGAATCGCCCTGCTGCTGGTTGGCCTGACCGTGGTAATCGCCGGGGTGGCCGTTGGCAACGGCATCGTCGTCTCCATCCTCCTGGGCGTGCTCGGATTCGCCCTGGCGGTGTGGGGCGTCACGCTCATGCTCACCCGTGGAGGCGCCGTCAAGGATGAGGCGGCCTCACCCGGGACGAGCCGCTCATCCTTCATGGAGCGGCAGTCCGAGCGCTGGGAGCGGCGCCGCGACGGCCAGCACTAGGGCCGGTTGGGTGTCGGCGGTCGGTCGCGGGCCTGGGAGCGCGACCGCGGACACCGTAGTTGGACCCCTATTCCCCGACTGGACCCATGTAGTCCGCTTGGACCGCCGTAGCCGCCGGTTACGGCGGTCCAAGCGCGCGTGAGCGGTCCAACTGGCCTGAAGAGGCCGACTATGCCCGCCCCTTGGTGCCGGGCGCACGCGGCCCCTCCACTTTCCTCCACGGGCGGTGCTGACTCGGCGCCGCCACAGATCAATGCGCCCTGCCCGCGCCCGCACTGCTCTGGAGTCGCCCGCCGTCGGCGGAGGCCGCCACGCCCGCGGCGCCACCGGGCGCCCCTTCTCCTCCACCTTCCTCCACCCCGGCTGGGGTGCGTGATTGCAGGGAAAAGTCCTGTCTGTCGGCCGCGTCGACGCGATCGTGACCCGGGTTTGCGGCCGCATAGTGGAAGAAAGGGGAGGGAAGTGGAGTAATGTGGGGCACGTCGGATCGTCGAGGGGAAAGGAGTGTGAGGTCCGTTGTTCCTGGGCACCCACGCTCCCCGCCTGGACGAGAAGGGGCGGCTCATCCTCCCGGCGAAGTTCCGTGACGAGCTTGCCGGGGGCGTGATCCTCACCCGTGGCCAGGAGCACTGCATCTACGCCTTCACCTCCGCTGAGTTCGAGCGCATGTACGCCCAGCTCCGCGAGGCTCCCCTGGCGCAGAAGCAGGCGCGCGACTACGTCCGCGTCATGCTCTCCGGCGCCGACTCGCAGATCCCCGACAAGCAGGGCCGCATCACCATCCCCGCTCCACTGCGCGCCTACGCCGGGCTCGGCCGCGACCTGGCGGTCATCGGCGCCGGCGCGCGCGTGGAGATCTGGGATGCGGGGGCGTGGGAGACCTACCTCGCCGCCCAGGAGCAGGTGTTCGCCGACACCGCCGAGGAGATCATCCCCGGGTTCTTCTGACCCGGCGGCACAACTGCACACAGCCATCAGGCACTCGGGCCGGCATCCGCCGAGTCCCGGTGCCCCGGAGGACGACCGGAAACGGGCCCCGTTCCGTGAGGTCTCCGCCCGCCGCAGCGTCCGACGCCTCTTCCCCGGCGCCGGAACCCGCGGGAGGAGTCCTGGCCGAACGGCGCCCCCAGCCCAACAGCACCAAAAGCCCAGTAAGCGCCGAGCCCCACAGCAGGGGCACGGCCGATCCACACCCGCACGGAAGGAGGACACTCGTGAGCAACGCTCCTGCTGCGCAACCGGCAGCCGCCGGTGCGGCCGACCGTCACACGCCCGTCCTCCTGAACCGCTGCCTGGAGCTGCTCGCCCCGGCGCTCGCGGTTCCCGACCCGGTCATGATCGACTGCACACTCGGGATGGGCGGGCACGCCGAGGGCGCCCTGGAGCGCTTCCCCGAGCTCACGCTCATCGGCATCGATCGGGATCCGCAGGCCATCGCTCTGGCCTCCGCCCGGTTGGCCCGTTTCGGCGACCGCTTTCGTGCGGTGCGAGCCACCTATGACGCCGTCGACGCCGTCGCCCGCGAAGCCTCCAGGAGATCCGACCACACCGTGGACGCCATCCTCATGGACCTGGGGGTGTCCTCGCTGCAACTCGACGACGCCGACCGCGGCTTCTCCTACGCCCACCCGGCCCCGCTGGACATGCGCATGGATCAGACCGCCGGACGCACCGCCCAGGACCTGCTGGACACCGCGGACGAGCGCGAGCTGGCATACATCCTGCGCACCTACGGCGAGGAGCGCTTCGCCTCCCGCATCGCCGCGGCCATCGTGCGGCGCCGGAGCGCCGGGAGCCCCGTCACCACCACCGCCGAGCTGGCCGAACTGGTGCGGGAGAACATTCCCGCCGCCGCCCGCCGTCGGGGCGGCAACCCCGCCAAGCGCACCTTCCAGGCGCTGCGCATCGCCGTCAACGGTGAGCTCGACCTGCTCGAGCGAGCGCTGCCGCGGGCGCTGAACTCCCTGCGGGTCGGCGGACGCATCGTCGTCGAGTCCTACCAGAGCCTGGAGGACCGCATCGTCAAACAGGCTCTGGCAGCGGGCGCCTCAGCGGCAGCCCCCGCAGACCTGCCCTTCATCCCGGAGGGCCTGGAGCCCTACCTGGAACTGGTGGGCCACGGCGCGCAGAAGGCGGACGCGGCCGAAGTCGCCGCCAACCCCCGCAGTGCCTCCGTGCGCCTGCGGGCCGCTACCCGCATCCGGCCCGCCCGCCAGGCCCCGGCACCCACCATCCACAGCGCATCAGCCCCAGCAGAAAAGACACGAGGAAGGAACCGCCGATGACCACCGCAGCGAAGGTCCGCCGCAGCGCCACGGCCAGTCCGTCCTGGCGCTCACTGACCGACGGCGCCACTGCCCGGGCTGCCCGCAGGCCCGCGCCGCAGGCGCGTCCCGCAGGGGAGGCCTCCGGCCGGCCCGAGCTGCGCGTAGTGCGCGGCATCATCCCCTCTCCTCGCACCCTGCCCTTCCTGGCCCTGGTCATCGGTGTCCTCGCCTGCGCCCTGGTGTCCTCCATGCTGCTCAACGCCTGGATGGCGGACACGGCCTACAAGATGAAGACCGCGCAGGTCGAGCTCAACGTGCTGAATGACCACATCGAGACCGTGCGCGCCGAGGTTCAGGAGGCTTCCGCCGCAGACACGTTGGCGGCCCGGGCGGCCGAGCTGGGCATGGTCCCGGCGGCGGCTCCCGGAGTCATTGATCTGACGGACTCCACTCTGGCGGGCGGCGCCGCCGCCGAGGCGGACGACGCCCAGTGAACCCGGTCAACCCGAGCCGACGCCGCGTCCTGCAGCTGATGGGGCTGGCGGGATTCGGTGCGCTGGCGGGCAAAACCGCCTGGCTGCAAGTGGTTGACGGTCCGGCACTGGCTGCCAAGGCGCAGGCGGAACGCACCGTGACCTGGGTCAACCGGGCCCCCCGAGGCGACATTCTCGGCCGTGACGGCACGATCCTCGCCTCCTCCGCCGTGTCCTATGACATCGGCGTCAACCAGGTGAAGATCGCCCAGTATGAACGCACCGAGGAACTCACGGACCCCACCACCGGGCAGACCAGCAACGAGGTCGTCGGTCACGGCGCGGCGGCGGCAGCCGAGCAGATGGCTGAGATCCTGGGGGTGGATGCCCAGGAACTCGGCGCCAAGATGGTGGGGGAGTCCACCTACGCCGTCGTCGCCGAGGCGGTCGACCCGGACACCTGGCGCCGTATCAACGCCTTGGCCATCCCCGGCGTGGAACCGGACCAGCGCACCCGGCGCACCTACCCGGCCGGATCCGTCGCCGGCAACGTCCTGGGCTACACCTACGAGGGGGACGGGCGCGCGCTCATCGGCTCGGCCGGACTGGAACTGACTCAGAACGAAGTCCTGACCGGCGTCGACGGGCAGGGCAGCGTGGAGGTCGGCAAGTCAGGCGCCATCATCCCCACCGGCGAGCAGGAGGAGGTCGCGGCCACCGCGGGCACCAGTGTGCGCACCACCATCAACCCCGATCTGCAGGCGATCGCCCAGGAGGCCATTGACGAGGTGGTCGGCGCCCAGGGGGCCGACTGGGGCTGCGTAGTGGTCATGGAGCCGTCAACCGGCAAGCTGCTGGTGCTCGCCGACTCCGGGGCGGTGGACCCCTCCGATCCAGCCGCCACCCCGGAGGAGTCCCGCAACGCCCGCAGCGTTCAGGCCATCTTCGAACCGGGAAGTGTCGGCAAGGTCATAACCTTCGCGGCCGCCCTTGAGGAGGGCACCCTGGATCCGGAAGACACCTGGACGGTCCCGTACACCTGGACGGCCGCGAATGGGCAGAGCTTCCACGACTCCCACTACCACGATACGCAGACCCTCACCTCTGCCGGGGTCCTGGCCGAGTCCTCCAACGTCGGCACCGTCCAGATCGGTGAGCAGCTCGACGACGAGGTCCGCTACAACTACCTCAAGCAGTTCGGCTATGGGCAGACGACCGGCATCGAGATGCCCGCCGAGTCCGCCGGCATGGTCAGCGCCGTGGCCGACTGGGACGATCGCACCCGCTACACCACCATGTTCGGGCAGGGCATTGCCGGCACCGCCCTGCAGGCCGTTCAGGTGCTCGCCACCGTCGCCAACAAGGGCGTGCGCGTGTCCCCGCGGGTGGTGGACGCCTGGATCGACGCCGAAGGCAACGAGACTGCGCAGGAGACCCCCGCCGGGGTACGGGTGCTCAGCGAAGAGACTGCCCAGACGCTCACGGAGATGCTCATCGGCGTCACCCAGGACGGCGGTACCGCCGAGGCGGCCTCAATCGACGGCTACCTGGTGGCCGGAAAGACCGGTACCACCGAGATCCTCACCGAGGACGGCACGGTCGCCTCCTTCGTAGGCTTCACTCCTGCACGCGACCCGGCCATCGCCGTCGCCGTCATCGTCTACCGTCCGGAGGGCACCTACGGCGGCACGGTGTCCGCACCGGTGTTCCGCAAGGTCGCGCTGGCCGCCATGCACACCCTGGGCATTGCCCCGGACCCCAGCGTCATCGCCGCGCAGGCCGCGGCCGAGGCGGATGCCGCCGTCGAGGCGGCGCAGAACGAAAGCGCAGGTGAGGAAGGATGAGTACCCTCTTCCTGGCATGCGCCGCTCCGCGTTTGGCGGCCGTAACCGTCCTGTCACGATAGATTGGGGTTCTATGAGCAACCACGCCTACGAGTCGGCCGCCCGGCTGCGCCCGCAACGGTGCGCACCCACACCCTTGAGCGATCTCGCGCGGGCCTTCTCGCTGACCCCTGCCCGGCGCGAGGACGGAGGCACCGACTCGGTGGAGGCGCTGGAGGTGAGCGGCGTCAGCGTCGACTCCGGCGACGTGGCGTCCGGCGAGCTGTTCACCGCCCTTCCGGGTTTCAAGACCCACGGTGCCGCATACGCGGCCGAGGCCGTCGCCGCGGGAGCCGTGGCCGTGCTGACCGACCCCGCCGGCGCGGAACGGGTGCACGCCGACTGCCCCGGCACCCCCGTGCTCACCCACCCCGATCCACGCGCCGTTGCGGGGCCGCTGGCTGCGGCCGTCTACCACCGCCCGGCCGAGCACCTGCTCACCACCGCCGTTACCGGCACCAACGGCAAGACCACCACCTCCTACTTCCTTGACGCGATCCTGACCGCGCACCGGGGCGCCTGCATGATCGCGGGCACCGTCGAACTGCGCGTGGGCGACATCTCGGTCGAGTCCCCCCGCACCACCGTCGAGGCCCCGGTGCTGCAGCGCATGCTCGCCCTGGCTGCGGAGGAGGGTGTGGGCGCCGCCAGCCTGGAGGCCTCCAGCCACGCCATCGTGCTGCACCGCCTGGACGGGCTGGTGGTGGACGTCGCCGGCTTCACCAACCTCCAGCGCGACCACCTGGACTTCCACCAGACCATGCAGGAGTACCTGGACGCCAAGGCGCAGCTGTTCACCCCCGAGCACGCCCGCCGCGCCGTCATCTGCGTAGACGACGAGTGGGGCGCCCAGCTGGCCGAGCGCATCGCTGCCTCCGGGCAGATCCCGGTCGACCGGGTGCGGGCCTACACCGAGCACGCCGCCGGCCCGGACGGCACCGACTGGTGGGTCAGCGACGCCGCCGTATCCATGACCGACTCCGCCACCACCTTCACCCTGCACGGTCCCGCGGGCGAGACCATCGCCGCGGCCTGCCCGCTGCCCGGGCTCGTCAACGTCCAGAACGCCGCCCTCGCCCTGGTGATGGCCATTCGCGCCGGCGTGCCCGCCCAGACGGCGGTGGCCGCGCTGGCCACCGCCCACAACATCCCCGGCCGCATGCAGCGCATCAGCCAGCGCGACGGCGTGCGCGGAACCTGCATAGTCGACTTCGCCCATACCCCCGACGCCATGGAGCTGACCCTCAAGGCCGTGCGCCAGATCACCCCCGGGCGGCTCATCGTGGTCTTCGGCTCCGACGGCGACCGCGACCGCGGCAAACGGCCCCTGCTCGGCGAGGTCTGTGCCCGCCTGGCCGATGTACTCGTAGTCACCGATGAGAACCCCCGCAGCGAGGACCCGCAGTCGATCCGCGACGCCATCCTGCAGGGCGTGCGCGCCGCGCGTCCCGACCTGCGCGACGTGGAGGAGATCACCACCTGGCGGGGGGACGCGGTGCGCCGCGGCGTGGAGCTGTGCGGCCCGCAGGACACGGTCATCGTCACTGGCAAGGGGCACGAGCCCTTCCTGGAGATCGCCGATGAGTTCATCCGCTACAACGACGCCCCGGTCATGCGTGAGGCGGTCCTCGCCAAGTGGGGGGAGCCCGCATGATCGACCGCTGCCTGACTGAGATCGCCGCCTTCGCGTCCGGCACGCTGCTGCCGACCGACGCCGTCCCCGCACCGGGGCCGGAGATCGTGTCCACGGTGGTGACGGACTCCCGCCGGGTGGGTCCCGGGGCCCTGTTCGTCGCCCTGGCCGGCGAGCGCACCGACGGGCACGCCCACGTCGGCACGGCGGCAACCGCCGGGGCCATCGCCGCCCTGGTCAGCGATGTCGCCGCTGCGCGCGCCTCGCTCAGCGACGCCGGAGCCGTGCTGCCGCTGATCGAGGTGCCCGACACCGTGGCTGCGCTCGGGGCACTGGCTCGCCAGCACCTGGCAGACCTGCGCCGCCGGGCCGCTCGACACGGCGGGGCGCTGACCGTGGTGGCCGTCACCGGCTCGGTGGGCAAGACCACTACCAAGGACCTGACCCGCCAGCTGCTGGCGGCCCAGGCCCCGACCGTTGCGCCGATCGCCTCCTTCAACAACGAGATCGGCCTCCCCCTGACGGTGCTGGAGACCGACGCCGATACCCGCTTCCTCGTGCTGGAGATGGGCGCCTCCGCCCCCGGGCACATCGCCTACCTGACCGATATCGCCCCGCTGGACGCGGCCGCCGTGCTCATGGTCGGCCATGCCCACATGGAGGGCTTCGGCTCGGTGGACGGGGTCGCCCGGGCCAAGAGCGAGATCGTCCGCGGCCTGGTGCCCTCCGGGACCGCCGTGCTCAACCTTGACGACCCCCGCACCGCGGCCATGGCGGAGCTGGCCCCGAGGACGCTGACCTTCTCGGCCTCCGGAGCGCCGGAAGCGGACATCCGGGCCGACACCGTGGAACTCGACGCCGCCGCCCACGCCGTCTTCGACCTGCACCTGCCCGGCCTGGAGGCGCCCCGCAGGCTGCGGCTGGCCGTGCCGGGTGCGCACAACGTCGCCAACGCGCTCGCCGCCGCGGGCATGGCGCTCGCCGCCGGTGCCGCACCCGAACGCATCGCCGAGCACCTCGCCCACGTCCACCTGGAGAGCCCCCACCGGATGGATGTCACCCTCCTGGGCCGGGACCTGCTGCTGATCGACGACGCCTACAACGCCAACATCGACTCCATGACCGCCGCCTTCGACTCCCTGCACTCGCTCGCCGGCAGCCGGCGCCGGGTCGCCATCATCTCCGAGATGCTGGAACTGGGGGCCTCCTCCGCGGCGGACCACGCTCGCACCGGCGAACTCGCCGCCCAGAGCGGTGTTGCGCTGCTGGTGACCGTTGGCGCCGGCGCCGCCCCCGCCGCGGCGGCCGCCCGCGCCGCCGGCGTCGACACCCTGGAGCTGCCCGACGCCGACGCGGCCCTGACGGCTCTGGACGCACCGGACGGCCCACTGCACGACGGCGACGTCGTCCTGGTCAAGGGATCAAACGGGTCGGGCGCCTGGCGCCTGGCCGACCACCTCCGGGACAGCCTCAAGGAGATGCAAGCCCAATGACAGCAATCCTCGTGTCCGCGGCGGTCGGCCTGCTGGTGTCACTACTCGGCACCCCCCTGCTCATCCGTTTTCTGCAAAAGCGCGAGTACGGGCAGTTCATCCGGCAAGACGGCCCACAGGGCCACTTCACCAAACGCGGCACCCCCACCATGGGTGGGCTGGTCATCATTATCGCCACGGTGCTCGGCTACGCGGTGGCCAACCTCACCGAGCTGAGGACCCCGCACGCCAGCGGTGTCCTGCTGCTCTTCCTCGTAGGCGGTCTGGGGCTCATCGGCTTCATGGACGACTTCGAGAAGATCTCCAAGCAGCGCTCACTGGGGCTGAGCCCCTGGCAGAAGATCCTCGGCCAGGCCTTCATCGGCATCACCTTCTCGGTGGCCGCCCTGAACTACGCCAACAGCAACGGGCTGACCCCCGCCTCCACTCGCATCTCCTTCGCCCGTGACTCGGGTCTGGACCTCGCCTTCGCCGGGGTCATCGGCGGCATCATCCTGTTCACCATCTGGTCCAACTTCCTGATCACCGCCTGGTCCAACGCGGTCAACCTCACCGACGGGCTCGACGGCCTGGCCGCCGGCTGCTCCGCCATGGTGTTCGCCGCCTACACGCTCATCGGCGTGTGGCAGACCAACCAGTCATGCACCTACGGTCACGCCGACGTCGTCGCCACCCTGTGCTACCAGACCCGCGACCCGCGCGACATGGCCATGATCGCCGCTGCTCTCATGGGCGCCTGCTTCGGCTTCCTGTGGTGGAACGCCTCGCCGGCGAAGATCTTCATGGGGGACACCGGCTCGCTGGCCCTGGGCGGCGCCCTGGCTGGGCTGTCCATCCTCACCCGCACCGAGTTCCTGGCGGTGCTCATCGGCGGCTTGTTCGTCGCCGAGGTCATGAGTGACATCATCCAGGTGGTGTCCTTCAAGTCCACGGGCAGGCGCGTGTTCCGCATGGCTCCGCTGCATCACCACTTCGAGCTGGGCGGCTGGACGGAGGTCAACGTCGTCATCCGCTTCTGGATCATCACCGGCGTGTGTGTGGTACTGGGCCTGGGCCTGTTCTATGCCGAGTACCTGGTCTCCTGACTCGCCTTGATGAGGCTCCTCGGGCATGACGCCGTCGGTGCCGGCGCCCCACAGCACCTGCAACCAGTCAATCGCGAAACAGAGGTCATAGGCAGCGATGAGCAGCAGCACACCGGTTGAGGCACTTTCCGGGGCGCGTGTGGGCGTGGTCGGACTCGGTCGCACCGGCGTGGCCGTCGTCGACGTCCTGATCGCGCTGGGCGCCCGGGTGTCCGTCTTCGACACCCGCCGCTGCGCCATCGACGCCCTGGCGGGCACAGTCGGCGCGGAGACGGCCGCCCGCCTGACCGGCGCCACCTCCGGAGACGACGCGCGGCTGGCGGCCGCCATCACCGACAGCGACTTGCGCCTGCTCATCGTCTCGCCCGGAGTGCCCGCCACCGGGCCGGTGCTCGCCGCCGCTCGTGCCAAGGGCCTGGAGACTTGGAGCGAGATCGAGCTGGCCTGGCGCCTCCAGCGCGCCTCCGCTCGCCGGGATGTGCCCTGGCTGGCGGTCACCGGCACGGACGGCAAGACCACCACCGTAGGCATGCTCGCGGCGATCCTCGCCGCCGCCGGGCTGAACGCCCCCGCCGTCGGCAACATCGGCGCCCCCGCCATCACCACCGTCGCCGAGGGACGCGCCGACGCCCTGGCCGTCGAGCTGTCCAGCTTCCAACTGCACTCCACGCACACCCTCAGCCCCCTGGCGGCCACCTGCCTCAACCTCGCCCCCGACCACCTGGACTGGCACGGCGGCATGGCCGCTTACAGGGCCGACAAGGCCCGCGTCTACGCCCGCACCCAACGCGCCGCCGTCTACAACGTCGCCGATGTCGCCACCCTGACGATGGTCGAGGAGGCCGACGTCGTCGAGGGCTGCCGCGCTATCGGCTTCACCACGGCGGCGCCGACGCTGGGACAGGTCGGTCGGGTAGAGGACGTGCTCGTCGACCGCGCCTACCACGCCGACCGGCGCAGCAGCGGAATCGAGTTGGCCACCTTCGCAGATCTGGCGCACTTGGCCCCGGGAGGCGACGCCGCGCAGCTGCCCGCCCACGTCGTCGCCGACGCCCTGGCCGCCGCGGCCCTGGCCCTGGCCACCCCCGCCGTCGCCGCCGAGCCCGCGGCCATCGCCCGCGGACTGCGCAGCTACCGCCCGGGCGCCCATCGCATCGTCACCGTCGCCCAGGGCGGGGGAGTGACCTGGATCGACGACTCCAAGGCCACCAACCCCCACTCCGCTCAGGCCGCGCTGACCGCGCTGGGCGCGGGCACCGGCGTGTGGATCGTGGGCGGCGACACCAAGGGCGCCGCCTTCGACGAACTGGTGCGCGCCGTGCGCGGGCACCTGCGCGGCGCCGTCGTCATCGGCAAGGACCAGACCATCGTGTTGGAGGCGCTGGCCAGCCAGGCCCCGGGACTGCCCGTGACCGCGATTGCGGACGGGACCCCCGAAGCCGTGACCGATGCGGCCGTCGCCGCGGCCGCCGCTCTGGCCCGCCCCGGCGACACCGTCATGCTCGCTCCCGCCTGCGCTTCCTGGGATCAGTTCGACTCCTACGCCCAGCGGGGTGATCTGTTCGCCCGGGCCGCTGCCAGAGTCGCCCAGGCGGCCGCCGCCCCCGACGCCGACGAGGACGGGCGCTGAGATGGGGGAGGCACGGGGGAACGTCGACCGACGCCAGGGACCAGCTTGGTGGAGGCGCCTGCGGGGGGCGGATGGCCCGGTCAAGGGTGAGAGCAGCACCCTGAGCTATTACGCGCTGCTGATCGCAACGCTGGCTCTGCTCGCCTTCGGGCTGATCATGGTCTTCTCGGTGCAGTCGGTGACCACTGCCGCGCAGGGCGGCAACGCCTTCACCGCCTTCTCCAAGTACCTGGTATTCGCCGCCGTGGGGCTGGTGGGGATGGTCGTGCTGTCGCGGCTGCCACTGCGGGCGCTCAAGCGGCTGGCGTGGCCGGCGCTGCTGCTGGCCTTCGCCCTGCAGCTGCTGGTCTTCGTCCCCGGTATCGGCATTGACGTGTACGGCAACCGGAACTGGATTCAGCTGCCCGCCGGCCTGGGCACCGCCCAGCCCTCAGAGTTCATCAAGCTGGGGCTGTGCCTGTACCTGGGCGTCATGGTCTCCACCCGCCGGGACGCCTTCCTCGGCGGCGTGGGCACCGGGCGTGAGCTCGCCCGCTTCGCCGGTTGGATCCTGCTGCCGGCAGGCGTCGGCATCGGCATGGTCATGGCGGGCGGCGACCTCGGCACCGTACTGGTGCTCACTGCGCTGGTATCCGGGGCGCTTTGGCTGGGGGGTCTCGGCTGGCGCTGGTTCGCCACCCTGGGAATCGTGGGGCTGGTCGGCTTCGCGGGCGCCTCCATGCTGTCCGCCAACCGCCGTGGCCGGATCCTCGCCTGGCTGCACCCGGATCGCTACGACCCCCTCGACGTCGGCTATCAGCCCCTGCATGGGCGCTACGCCCTGGGCACCGGCGGCTGGTGGGGGGTTGGGCCCGGTTCGTCACGGCAGAAGTGGGGTTACCTCACCCAAGCCGACTCCGACTACATCTTCGCCGTGCTCGGCGAGGAGTTCGGGCTGGTGGGCGCCTTGTGCGTGATCGTTCTGTTCGCCGTGGTCGGCTGGTGCTGCCTGCGCATCATCCGTCGCAGCGAGTCCCTGTACGTCGCCGTGGCCACCGGTGGCATCATGACCTGGATCGTCGGGCAGGCCCTGATCAACATGAGCGTGGTGGTCGGGCTGTTGCCCGTGTTGGGCGTGCCGCTGCCGCTGATCAGTGCGGGAGGCTCCGCCCTGGTGTCGGTGCTGCTCGCCATCGGGGTGCTGCTCGCCTTCGCCCGCAACGAGCCCGGCGCGTCCGAGGCGCTGCGCTCCCGCACCGGCGCCGTACGCCGTACGCTGGCAGTCATCTCACCGCGCAGGAGGAAACGTGTCTGACACCCCCACCCAGGATTCCACTGCGGACGGCCACGCGGGCCGACCGCTGCGGGTGCTGCTCGCCGGCGGCGGCACCGCCGGCCACGTCAACCCCCTCCTGGCCACGGCCGCCGCCCTGCGCGATGCGGCTTCCGGCGGCGATCCCGACACCCGCATCCTGGTCCTGGGCACCAGGGAGGGGCTGGAGGAGCGACTCGTGCCCGAGGCCGGCTACCCGTTGGCCCACGTGCCCCGCGTACCCATGCCCCGCCGTCCCACCGGCGACCTGCTGCTGCTGCCGCGCCGTCTGCGCGGCGCCGTAACGGCCGCCGGGCAGGCCATTGAACAGATCGGGGCGGACGTCGTGGTCGGTTTCGGCGGGTTCGTATCCACCCCCGCCTATCTGGCCGCCCGCAGCGCCGGCGTGCCCGTGGTCATCCACGAGCAGAACGCCCGGCCCGGGCTGGCCAACCGCCTGGGCGCCCGTTGGGCCGCGGTCGTCGCCCTCACCTTCGCCTCCACGCCGCTCGCGGCCGCCCACGGCCGCACGGAGGTCACCGGGCTGCCGCTGCGCCCCGCGATCGGCGGCCTGGTCTCCCGCCTGCAGGCCGACGCCGACGCCGCCCGTCGGGAGGGGGCCGCGGCCCTGGGCCTGGACCCCGAGGCCCCCACCCTGCTGGTGACCGGAGGCTCGCTGGGAGCACAGCACCTAAATGAAGTCATGTGCGATTGCGCCGGCAGTCTGCCTGCCGAGCTGCAGGTGCTGCACCTGACCGGACGTGGCAAGGACGCGCCGGTGCGCACCGCTCTGGAGCAGGCGGCAGAGGGCGCCCCCGGGCTGCTTGAGCGCTACCACGTCCTGGACTACCTGACGGCGATGGAGCAGGCCTACGCCTGTGCCGACGGCGTCATCTGCCGCTCCGGCGCGGGCACTGTCGCCGAGCTCACCGCCCTGGGCCTGCCCGCCCTGTACGTCCCCCTGCCCATCGGCAACGGGGAGCAGCGGCTCAATGCCGCCGACTGCGTCGCGGCCGGCGGCGGGCGGCTCGTGGGCGACGCCGAACTGGACGTTGACGCCGTCCTGGACTTCACCGCTTTGCTCACGGACTCCTCCCGCCGTGCCGCCGCGGCGGCGGCAGCCGCTTCGACCGGGGTGCGTGACGGGGCGCAGCGACTGGCGGCGCTGATCCGTGACGTCGCCGGTGCACACCGCGGCGACACCGCCGCCCATGGAGATGACCCCGACAGCCAGGAGCAGAGCCAGTGACCGTGGAACACGCCTCCGACCACAGCCCGGTGCGGGAAAGCACGCCCGCGGCGCGAGACCTGACCGGCCACGCCTTCCACCTGATCGGTGTCGGTGGCGCCGGCATGAGTGTCGTCGCCCAGATCCTGACCGAGCGCGGCGCCGAGGTCACCGGTTCGGACGCCAACGGCGGCGAAGCCTTCGAGCAGCTGCGTGAACGGGGCCTGCAGGTGTTCCTCGGCCATGCTGCCGCCAACGTCCCGGAGCACGCCACCGTGGTGGTCTCCACTGCCATCAAGGGCTCCAACCCCGAGCTGCGCCAGGCACAGGACCGCGGACAGGCCGTGATCCACCGTTCGCAGGCCCTCGCCCTGGCCGCACGCGGCCGCGACTTCGTTGCCGTCGCCGGCGCCCACGGCAAGACCACTACGTCCGGCATGCTCGCCCAGGCGCTGACCGCCGCCGGTCAGGACCCCTCCTTCGCCATCGGGGGAGTGGTCCGCGCCCTGCACACCGGTGCCCACCTGGGTGCAGGCCGCGCCTTCGTCGCCGAGGCAGACGAGTCGGACCGCTCCTTCCTCAACTACGCGCCCAGTATTGAGATCGTCACCAACATCGAGCCCGACCACCTCGACAACTACGGCACCCCGGAGGCATTCGCTGCCGCCTTCGTCGCCTTCGCCGAGCGTCTGGTGCCCGGCGGCCTGCTCATTGCCTGCGCCGACGACCCCGGAGCCCTGCGACTGGCCCGCCAGGCGGCAGCGGGCGGTGCCCGGGTGACCACCTACGGCACCACGGCTCCCGCTGCGATCCCCGGCGGGCCGGTTCCCGGTGCCGCCCACGTGCGGGTCGAGATCACTTCTCGCAGCGCCACCGGGACGCGCGCAGCACTCAGCCGCTGGGGAGGCGCCGGTTCCCCAGCAACCTGCGCGCAGCCCGACCTGGGACCGGTGCCGTTGGAACTGAGCATGCCGGGCGACCATGTGGCTCTCGACGCCGCGGCCGCCTGGGAGGCCGGACGGGAGCTCGGCGTCGCCCCGATCACCATGGCCCAAGCCCTGGGTGGCTTTGACGGCACCGGCCGCCGGTTCGAGGAGCGCGGTGAGGCGGCCGGCGTGCGCGTCATTGACGACTACGCCCACCACCCCACCGAGATCGAGGCATTGCTGACGGCCGCCCGGGAGGTTGCCGAGGCTCGTGGCGGGCGGGTCATCGCCCTGTTCCAGCCCCATCTGTTCTCCCGCACCCGCAACTTCGCCGACCGTTTCGGCGCCGCCTTGGCGGGCGCCGACTACACGATCGTCACCGCGATCTACCCCGCTCGCGAGGTTCAGGCAGACTTCCCCGAGGTCACTGGCCGGTGCGTGGTTGATCGCCTCCCGGGCAACGGCAGCTACATCGCCGACGCCGAGGCCGCGGCGCGCGCCGCGGCAGAGCTGGCCCGCCCCGGCGACCTGATCCTGACCATCGGTGCCGGCGATGTCACCCGCCTGGGACAGGTGATCCTGAGCGCTCTCGCCGAAGGCACAGACCCGGCATGATGCGCAAGCCGAGCCGGCCCCGCCCGCGCGGCGCCGCAGACTCCGCCGAGGTCCCGCAGGCCGATCCCGTCCCCGCTGCTGCCGCCGACTCGGTCCCCGAACGCGTCGGCGACGAGCTGACCCCGGCCGGTTACGGCGGGACGGCGCGAGTGCTTGCCACACGGGGGGAGAACCGCGACCGGGTGGTGTCCACCGGGCTGGCCGATCGGCTCGAGGAGCGCCGCCGTGCGCACCGTCGCCTGCGCCACGGCAGGCTGCTGCGGGCAGCGGGTGCCCTGACGGTCGCCGCCCTGCTGGTGTGGGCGGCCCTGTTCTCGCCCCTGCTGGCGCTGCGCCCGGCGGAGATCACGGTTACGGGAGCGGATGCCACCGTGGATGCCGGCGCGGTGCAGGAGGCGCTATCGGCTCACACCGGCCAGTCCCTGCTGCGCCTGGACGTCACCGCCCTGGGCGAGGAGGTCGCCGACTCGCTGGTCCGGGTGAAGTCAGCGACGGTGACGCGCTCCTGGCCGCATGGCCTGTCGGTGCGGCTCAACCTGCGCGTGCCGGTAGCCGTCCGGCAGACCGATGACGGCTACGAGGTGCTCGACGGCGAGGCGGTGGTGCTCGAGACGCCGACGCGGGCGCCAGATGGCCTGGCCGTAATCGCGGCGGAGCCCGGGCGGGACCTGTCTGAGTCCCAGGTGGCGGCAGTGACCGAGGCCATCGGCAGCCTCAACGCCGACGTGCGCGCCCAGGTGGCCGAGGGGAAGGTTTCCGACACCGGACAGGTGACCCTCACCCTCACCAGCGGTGCCAAGGTGGTGTGGGGAGACAACACCGAAAACGCCCTCAAGGCACAGGTGCTGGCGGTGCTGCTCGGGCAGGAGGCACAGACCTACGACGTGTCCAGTCCGCACAGCCCGACCACCTCCTGACACGCCGAACCAAATCCCCCGGAGGCGGCTGGGAGCCCCATAGCGTTGGGCACGTCATTGGAAGAATGACATAAGTATAGACCTCGACTTCAGGTTGAAGGTTGAGGGGAGTCCCCGGGGCTCGGCACTACACGCGGAGGCAGACAGTGGCGGAATCGCAGCACTATCAAGCAGTCATCAAGGTGGTGGGCGTTGGCGGCGGCGGCGTCAACGCCGTCAACCGCATGATCGAGGCCGGTCTGCGCGGCGTCGAGTTCATCGCCGTCAACACCGACGCGCAGGCGCTGCTCATGTCCGACGCCGATACCAAGCTGGACGTCGGTCGCAACCTGACCCGTGGTCTCGGTGCCGGCGCGGACCCGAGCATCGGCCGCAAGGCCGCCGAGGACCACCAGGACGACATCCAGGAGGCCCTCGAGGGGGCCGACATGGTCTTCGTGACCGCCGGCGAGGGCGGCGGCACCGGCACCGGCGCCGCTCCCATCGTCGCCAAGGTGGCCCGCTCCCTGGGCGCCCTCACCATCGGTGTGGTCACGCGGCCCTTCGCCTTCGAGGGACGGCGCCGGGCCACCCAGGCGGAGGACGGCGTTACCAACCTGCGCGCCGAGGTCGACACCCTCATCGTCATCCCCAACGACCGGCTGCTGCAGATCGCCGACCGCAACATCAGCGTCGTCGACGCCTTCAAGCAGGCCGATCAGGTGCTGCTGCAGGGTGTTCAGGGCATCACCGAGCTGATCACCACGCCCGGCTTGATCAACGTGGACTTCAACGACGTCAAGTCCGTCATGCAGGACGCCGGCAGCGCCCTGATGGGCATCGGCTCCGCCACCGGGGAGGACCGCGCCCTGACCGCCACCGAGCAGGCGATCGCCTCCCCGCTGCTGGAGTCCTCCATCGACGGCGCTCACGGGGTGCTGCTCTTCTTCCAGGGCGGAAGCGACCTGGGGCTGTTCGAGATCTCCGAGGCCGCCAACCTCGTCCGCGAGGCCGTTCACCCCGAGGCGAACATCATCTTCGGCAACGTGGTTGACGGCGCCCTCGGCGACGAGGTGCGCGTCACCGTGATCGCCGCCGGCTTCGACGAGGAGACCCCCGCCGACGCCGGTGTCGAGGCGGGCAACGTGAGCCTGTCGCGTGCTGCCGCAACTGCCCCGGCCCGCACCGCGAGCCCCGCCACCCCGGCGCGCGGCGCTCACGCCGCCGAGAACCCGATTACGCGGCCGGTGCCGACGGTCTCGGAGCCCGCCACGTCCGAGGTGCCGACCTACGTAGACGACTCGCTGCCCGAGGCCGAGCCGGAACTGGCCGTCCCCCGGATCATCGGCGTCGACGCCGAGAAGGACGACATCGACCTGCCCGACTTCCTGCGCTGACCGGTGCTGGACGACGCGCGCACGCGCGGGCTGATCACGGTCGACCTGGGCGCCGGTGCCGCCGGGTACTTCACCACCCGCACGGCGCCGGACGCGCCCGCCGCGGAGGGCGGCCCATATGCGGGCTTCAACCTCGCCCTCCACGTCGGCGACGACGCCGCACGAGTCGTCGGCCACCGGAATCGGCTCGCGCGTGCACTCGGCGTCGGCTCGGGCCCAGCCGCGGCTGCGGGCGGAGACGACCTCAGCCGGGCCGGCATCGCCTGGATGAACCAGGTCCACTCCACCAGCGTTGCCGCCGCACGGGCCGACGCGGCGCCGACCGCCGACGCCCTGCTCCTCGACACCCGCGCCGCGGATCCGGGCCATGCCGACTCCCGACCGCGAGCCTCCGCGCGGCCGGGGCCGGCGGCCGCTGCCGTGCTCGTCGCCGACTGCGTGCCGCTGCTGCTGGCCGGCGCCGATGGTGCGGTCGTGGCCGCTGTCCATGTCGGCCGTCGGGGCCTGCTGGCAGGCATTGTTCCGGCGGTCTTGGATGCTCTGCGCGTCGCCGGGGTGGATCCTGCCGGTGTTTGCGCCGCGATTGGTCCTGCGATCTGCGGCGCCTGCTATGAGGTCCCCGAACAGCTGCACGACGACGCAGCTGCGATTGAGCCGGTCTGCGCGGTCACCACCCGCTGGGGCACTCCCGGCATCGACCTGGCCGCCGGCGTGACCGCTCAGTTGAGGCGTGCCGGGGTGCGGCACGTCACCGACGTTCAGCGGTGCACCTACGAGGATGACGGCCTGTACTCGTATCGTCGTGACGGCGTCACCGGGAGGCAGGCCGGCGTCGTGGTGCCGGCGCCGCGCCGATAGGGCGGCCGGACCGCGATTAGTGGCGCCGCGGCCGCCTCGCAATGCCGTCATCCGATGACACGCCGCGGTGAATCAGCTGTCTGACCGTCCCTGCCCGATACCGTCAACCACGTCCGGATCGCAGGGACCGGACGGACAAGGAGCAACTCATGAGCGCACTGCGCAAGATGACCAACTTCCTCGGCTATTCCGAGCCTGTCGACGGAGACTACGCAGACGTCCCCGAGGACTCTCGCGCCGACTTCACCCAGGACCTCGCGGACGACTACGCCGACCGCGAGGTCGGCGACAACGTCTATGAGGCGCCCTTCGAGGAGGTGCCCGCGCCCGCCGAGACCCCGGACCTGCGCCGCATCGTGACCGTGCACCCCTCCACCTACAACGAGGCGCGTGTGATCGGTGAGTCCTTCCGGGACGGCGTTCCCGTGATCGTCAACCTCACCAACATGAGCGAGTCGGACGCCCGCCGTATGGTGGACTTCGCCGCCGGGCTCGTGTTCGGCCTGCACGGCGCCATTGAGCGGGTCACCCCCCGCGTCTTCCTGCTGACTCCGACCTCGGTCGAGATTGACGACGGCGAGGGCGCCGAGGACGCCCACGGCCGCTTCTTCAACCAGAGCTGAGCAGGCTGGCCTCGGTGCACATGGCCCCACTGGTATCGATTCTGTCGAGCCTGCTCAACCTGTACGTCCTTATCCTGCTGATAAGGGTCGTGCTGGACTGGATTCAGCTGTTCGCCCGGAGCTGGCGTCCCACCGGCGTCGTGCTCGTGCTGGCCAACGTCGTGTATGGGCTGACAGATCCTCCGCTGCGCCAGATCCGCCGCTTCATGCCCCTGGTACGCCTGGGCGCGGTCGGAATCGACCTCAGCTTCCTGGTGCTGTGGTTCGGCATCGCCATCATCCAGCGGCTGCTCCTGCTGCTGGTGTGACGGCCGTGCCGGGACTCCGGGAAACCACAAAAGATCACAGCGACAACACAACACGCCCTGCAATGTGATGGTAGCGTGACTCCAGGGGCATCCGCGTAACGTTGGTGTGACGCCACGGGCGTGACATGCCCCTCTGAATATGGCCTGAACCTCGAGTTCAGGTATCCTGCCCGCATGAGTCGCCGGTTCTCCGGTGCTCGTGGCATCTTCCGTAACGACACCGAGGTGACGACTATGACGCTGCTGACTGCAGACGACGTCCTCAATAAGAAGTTCCAGGCAACCAAGTTCCGCGAGGGATACGAGCAGGACGAGGTCGACGAGTTCCTTGACGAGGTCGTCGAGGCCATGCGCCAGCTCGAGGCTGAGAATGCCGACCTGAAGGCCAAGCTCGAGGCCGCCAACGCCCGTGTGGCGGAGCTGGGTGAGGGCGCGCAGGCTGCTCCCGTCGCCGCGCAGGAGACCACCGTGGTGGAGCCCGTCGTTGAGCAGGCCCCCGCTGCGGTCCCGGACGAGTCCCAGGGGCCTGCGGCCGCCTCCGGCATGCTCGAGCTGGCCCAGCGCCTGCACGACGAGCACGTTGCCAACGGCAAGGCCGAGGGCGAGCGCATCATCGCCGAGGCCCGCGCAACCGGTGAGCAGGTTGTCCGCGAGGCCGAGGACCAGCGCAACCGCACCCTGGCTCAGCTCGAGAAGGAGCGCTCCGGCCTGGAGCACAAGATCGACGAGCTGCGTCGCTTCGAGTCCGACTACCGCACCCGCCTCAAGAGCTACCTGCAGAACCTGCTCAGCACGGTCGAGGACGGCAACGAGGCGGCGACCCCGAGCCTGTAACGGTCAACCGGCGCAGCCCGGCGCGATTCTTGGCGCCGCCGCTGACGCCATCGGACATCCGCCGGTCGGGGGCGGCGCACCTGCCTGGGCGCCGCCCCCGACCCGTGTGTCTTGGCCTCCCGTGCCCGGAATCCGTGTACATCCGCACCAACCCGTGAAGGACCATGAGCGACCCCACCGAATCCGTAACGCCGATCCGGCCTGACCTGGCCGGAGAGCACGCCGTCGCTGCGACGGGCGAGTCCGGTCGACGTCCCCGGCGCTACCTCGCGGTGCTGTGGATGCTGGCCCTGGCGGTGGTGGGGCTCGACCAACTGACCAAGGCTTGGGCGGTTGCGGTCCTGTCCGACGGGCACCGCGTACGGCTGCTGGGCGACTGGCTGACCCTGGTGCTGGTGCGCAACCCCGGCGCCGCCTTCTCCTTCGCCACCGGTCAGACATGGATATTCGCCCTCATCGCCGGCATCGTGACCGCGGTGGTGATCCGGGCGTCGCGGCGGCTTGGCTCGCTGTGGTGGGCGGTTGCTCTCGGCCTGGTGCTGGGCGGTGCGGTGGGCAATCTCATCGACAGGCTCGCGCGGGCCCCCGGTGTGCTGCGCGGGCACGTCGTCGACTTCATCGACTACGGGGGCTGGTTCGTGGGGAACATAGCCGATATCGCGATTGTGGGGGCCGCCGCCGTCATCATGGTGCTGTCCCTGCGCGGCCGGGAGCTCGACGGTACGCGTGCGGGTGACGGCCGTGGCCGCCACGCGGAGACCGAGGCATGAGCCTGCGCCTGCTGCCGGTTCCGGACGGGCTGGTGGGCCAGCGCGTCGATGCCGCCCTGGCCCGCATGACCGGTCTGTCCCGCTCGAAGGTGGAGGCCCTGTGCGCCGCGGGCAGGATCCGGATCGACGGCGCCCCGGCGGACAAGTCCTACCGCCTGGAGACGGGCGCGATGATCGAGGCCGACTTGCCCGACCCCCGCCCCGAGCAGCCGGAGCCCACGCCGGTCCACGGCCTGGGGATCCTGTACGAAGACGCTGACATCGTCGTCGTCGACAAGCCGGCCGGCGTTGCGGCCCACCCCTCCGTCGGCTGGGAGGGGCCGGACGTGCTCGGGGCCCTGCGGGCCATGCAGGTGCGCGTGGCCACCTCCGGAGCCGCCGAGCGCCAGGGCATCGTCTCGCGGCTGGACGTGGGCACCTCCGGCGTCATGATCGTCGCCAAGGGGGAGCAGGCATACTCCGTTCTCAAGCGTGCCTTCCGGGAGCACGCCGTGGACAAGGTCTACCACGCCCTGGTGCAGGGCCACCTGGATCCGTCCTCGGGCACAATCGACGCCCCGATCGGTCGGCACCCCGGGCGGGAGTGGAAGATGGCGATCGTGGACGGCGGACGCGAGTCCATCACCCACTATGACGTCATCGAGGCCATGCCCCGCGCCAGCCTGGTAGAGATCCACCTGGAGACCGGGCGCACCCACCAGATCCGCGTGCACATGGCGGCCGTCGGCCACCCCTGTGTGGGAGACTCCACTTACGGCGCCGACCCCGCCCTGACCGCACAGACCGGGTTGAAGCGCCAGTGGCTGCACGCCACCGAGCTGACCATCGCCCACCCCATCACCGGTCGGCGGCTGACCTTCCACAGCGACTACCCGGACGACCTGGCCCACGCCCTGGAGGTCCTGCGCCTGCCCTGAATTCGCCGAGATCGGTAGAAGTTACGTGCCGAGATCGGTAGAAGCGGTCGTCCGGGAGGGGAGCTACGCTGGCCGTACTCGTACCGCGCGCCCCGGAGGTGAATCGTGCCCGACGTGCCCAGCCCGACCGTCCGCCCGCCGCTGTGCATCGAGCCGTTGCGCGCCGTCGTCGAGCCGGTTCACTTCGCGACCGCCCGGGGCGACGATGCCGATCCCGCCCTGGACGCGCTGCGGCGCGGACTGGTAGACGTGCGCCTGGAGGTATTCGTCGCCGAGCAGGACGTCCCCCTCGCGCTGGAGGTCGATGCCCGTGACTTCGAGGCGACCACCATCCACGTGCTCGCCTCCGGAGCCGACGGCGTCCCGCTCGCCGCCGCTCGGCTACTCCTCGACCCCGACCATCCCGACCGGGTGCATCTGGGACGCCTGGCCGTCAGGCGAGCGGCCCGCGGCACCGGGCTTGGGGCGCGGATGGTGACCGCCGTCGAACGGGCCGCGCTGGAACACGCCGCCGCGGTCGGATCGGCGGCGGCCCACGGCGAGTCCCAAACCAGTACCGCGGCGGCATCCGTCGAGCCCCCTGCCACTATCACCGTGGTGCTCTCGGCGCAGGAACAGGCCATGGGCTTCTACCGGCGCTGCGGCTACCGGGCGCTCACCGGGGAGCGCTACCTGGACGCCGGCATCTGGCACCAGGACATGGCCCGCACCCTGTGCGTGCCCCTAGGATGAGGCACATGGCAGAGGCGAACGCGGTGCAGGCGGCAGGCGAGCAGACCGACGGCAAGGAGCCCTACGACGACTTCGTCCACCTGCACGTGCACACCGACTACTCCATGCTCGATGGCGCCGGCAAGATCAAGGACTACGTGGCCGAGGCCAAGCGGCTGGGGCAGCGCGCCCTGGCCATCACCGACCACGGCTACATGTTCGGCGCCTACGAGTTCTACGCGGCCGCCAAGAAGGCCGGCATCAAGCCCATCATCGGGGTGGAGGCCTATCTGACCCCGGGCACCTCCCGCTTCGACAAGACCCGCGTGTTCTGGGGGGACGAGTCGCAGCGCTCCGACGACGTCTCCGCCCGCGGCTCCTACACGCACATGACCCTGCTGTCCCACAACGACGAGGGCCTGCACAACCTCATGCGCCTGGACTCCTTCGCCTCCCTGGAGGGGCAGTGGGGCAAGGCGCCCCGCATGGACCGAGAGCTCATCTCCCGCTACTCCAAGGGCCTGATCTCCTCCACCGGGTGCCCCTCCAGCGAGGTACAGACCCGCCTGCGCCTGGGCCAGTGGGACGAGGCCCTGCGCGCCGCCGGCGAGCTGCAGGACATCTTCGGCAAGGACTACTTCTACGTCGAGCTCATGGACCATGGGCTGGAGATCGAGCGCCGCGTCACCAAGGACCTGCTGCGCCTGGCCAAGACCATCAACGCCCCCCTGCTGGCCACCAACGACTCCCACTACGTGCGTCCGGAGGACCGCACCATCCAGGACGCGATGCTGTGCATCAACTCCGGTTCCGTGCTCTCCGACCCCGACCGCTTCAAGTTCGACGGCGACACCTACTACCTGCGCCCCGGCCGGGAGATGCGCGCCCTGTTCAAGGAGATGCCGGAGGCCTGCGACAACACACTGCTGGTGGCCGAGCAGTGCAATGTCAGTTTCCAGACCGTCGACGACGGCGCCTCCTTCATGCCGGTCTTCCCCGTGCCCGAGGGGGAGACCATGGAGTCCTGGTTCATAAGCGAGTGCTGGAAGGGAATGGACCGCCGCTTCCACGGCGACATCCCGGAGGAGTGCCGCAAGCAGGCCGAGTACGAGATCGGCGTCATCGTCCAGATGGGCTTCCCCGGCTACTTCCTGGTAGTGGCCGACTACATCAACTGGGCCAAGCGGCAGGGCATCCGCGTCGGCCCCGGCCGCGGTTCCGGCGCCGGCTCCATGGTGGCCTACGCCATGGGCATCACCGAGCTCAACCCGCTCAACCACGGCCTGATCTTCGAGCGCTTCCTCAATCCCGAGCGCATCTCCATGCCGGATATAGACGTCGACTTCGACGAGCGTCGGCGCGACGAGGTCATCGAGTACGTCAAGCAGAAGTACGGGTCCGACCGCGTAAGCCAGGTGGTGACTTACGGCGTCATCAAGGCCAAGCAGTCGCTCAAGGACTCCTCCCGGGTGATGGGCTACCCCTACGCGGTCGGCGACCGCCTGACCAAGGCCATGCCCCCGGCCATCATGGGCAAGGACATCACCATCAAGGGCATGTTCAATCCCGAGGACCCGCGCTACGGGGAGGCGCAGCAGTTCCGCGACCTGCACGCCGAGGACCCGGACGCGCAGAAGATCGTCGAGCTGGCCAGCGGCCTGGAGGGCATGACCCGCCAGTGGGGCGTGCACGCCTGCGCCGTCATCATGTCCAGCCACACCCTGACCGACATCATCCCCATGATGCAGCGGCTGCAGGACGGCGCCTTCATCACCCAGTTCGACTACCCGACCTGCGAACACCTGGGCCTGCTCAAGATGGACTTCCTGGGCCTGCGCAACCTCACGGTGATCTCCGACGCCCTGGACAACATCGTCGCCAACGGCAAGGAGCCGCTCGACATCGACCACATCGAACTGGACGATCGGGCCACCTACGAGCTGCTGGCCCGTGGCGAGACCCTGGGCGTCTTCCAGCTGGATGGCGGCGGCATGCGCACCCTGCTGCGCCTGATGAAGCCGGACAACTTCGAGGACATCTCCGCCGTCGGCGCCCTGTACCGGCCCGGCCCCATGGGGGCCGAGTCGCACACCAACTACGCCCTGCGCAAGAACGGCCTCCAGGAGATCATCCCCATTCACCCCGAGCTCAAGGAGGCCCTGGAGCCGATCCTGGGGACGACCTACGGTCTGATCGTCTACCAGGAGCAGGTCATGAAGATCGCCACCGACCTGGCGGGCTTCACCATGGGCAAGGCCGACGCGCTGCGCAAGGCGATGGGCAAGAAGAAGATGGACATCCTGGAGAAGATGTTCGTCGAGTTCGAGGCGGGCATGGTCGAGCGGGGCTTCTCCAAGGAGTCCGTCAAGGCCCTGTGGGACGTGGTGGTGCCCTTCGCCAAGTACGCCTTCAACAAGGCGCACTCCGCCGCCTACGGCGTGGTCTCCTACTGGACCGCCTACCTGAAGGCCCACTATCCCACCGAGTACATGGCGGCCCTGCTGACCTCGCAGAAGGACAACAAGGACAAGCTGGGCGTGTACTTGGGCGAGTGCCGCCATATGGGCATCAAGGTGCTGCCGCCGGACGTCAACGCCTCCCGGGCCCAGTTCTCCGCCGTCGGCGACGACGTCCGCTTCGGCCTGGGCGCCATCCGCAACGTCGGCGCCAACGTCGTGGACGCCATCGTGAAGGCCCGCGAGCAGAAGGGCGACTTCACCAGTTTCGAGGACTTCCTCGACAAGGTCCCCGCGGTCGTGTGCAACAAGCGCACCATCGACTCCCTGATCAAGGCCGGCGCCTTCGACACGCTCGGCAAGTCGCGGCGGGCGCTGCAGGCCTGCCACGAGGACTTCGTGGACGAGATCATCGGTGTCAAGCGCAACGAGGCCGCCGGCCAGTTCGACCTGTTCGCCTCCATCATGGGGGACGCCGCCGGCGAGGCCGATGCCGGCTTCGGCTCCGGCCCGGTCTTCTCCTCGGAGGTCCCCGACCTGCCCGAGTGGGACAAGAAGGAGAAGCTCGCCTACGAGCGCGACATGCTCGGCCTGTACGTCTCCGACCACCCGCTGCTGGGCCTGGAGAGTGCCCTGGCCAAGCTGGCGGACACCGAGATCTCCGACCTCATTGAGGACGACGACCGGCCCGACGGCGCCATGGTCACCATCGCCGGCCTGATCACCTCGTTGACCCGCAAGACCACCAAGCAGGGCAACCTGTGGGCGATAGCCCAGATCGAGGACCTGGGCGGAAGCATTGAGGCGCTGTTCTTCCCCTCCACCTACCAGACGGTATCCACCATGCTGGCCCCGGACACGGTCGTGACCCTGCGCGGGCGCCTGAACCGCCGCGACGGCCAGGTCGCCCTGTACGTGCAGGAGATGACGGTGCCGGACGTCTCCAGCGCCACGCATGAGGCGGTCACCATCACCCTGCCCACGAACCGCTGCACCGGCCCGCTGGTGGAGCAGTTCAAGACCGTGCTGGAGAAGCATCCGGGCATGTCCACCGTGCGGCTGACGCTGACGAGCCCGGGGCGCGAGGTGCGCACCCAGCTTGACAACTCCCTGCGCGTTGAGGCATCTGCGGCCTTCTACTCCGACATCAAGGCCCTGCTGGGCCCCGGCTGTCTCAAGCGCTGACGCCTGCTGCGACCCTTTGTGCCCCACTGCGAGCTTTTGTGCCCTGGTGTACGGCGAATACCCGTACACCAGGGCACAAAAGCTCGTACCAGACGGGTTTCGCGTGTGTCAGCGATGAGGTGTCTCGGTGCACTCGGCGGCTTACAGCCACAGGTCCTTTCGGCGTCGTGTCAGCCGTGCCACGCAGGGCGGGAACAAGTCGACCAGCCGTCGCCCCAGGGCCTCACGATCGCGCAGATCGCCCCACTCGACGCGGTGCACCCGCCAGCCGCCGGTGTTGCGCAGCCGCATCTCACGATGCTTCTCATTGCGAAGATCTTCGGCACTGCGGTACTTGCCGTAGCCGTCGAACTCAAGCGCGAGGCGATACTCGGGCCAGGCCAGGTCTAGGAAGTACTCGGTCATTTCGCCGTCGTCGGCCCAGCGCTCCTGAACCTCCGGGGCGGGCAGGCCGACGGCGTGGACCACCCCGCGCAGCACGCTCTCACCGGGAGACTCCGCCCGGGGATCGGCGATGGCTGCGACGGCGCGTGCTCTTTGCTTCCCCGCGCGCGGTCCCTGCCTCTCAATCATTGTTTTCAGCGTGTCGATTGCGGTGTCAGCCGAAAGACCGCCGCCGTAATGACCGGTGAATCGGTCGGGCCGACAGACGGCGCGCAGGGCGGAGTCGACCACCACGATCGCATCCAGGGCCGGCAGGTCGAAGGCGCAGTCCATGGCGGTGCGCAACGGCGTGGTCACCCGTAGGCCGCCGACCACATGGACGTCGCTCGGGGCCGGCGCGGTTGTGGAGCGTACGGCAGCCACGCGCCGACCCGAGTGCCTGCGCGTGCCCTGAGCATATGTCTGCTGGGGCAGGAGCCTGCGTGAGCGCGAGTGATTGTGTGTCACCGCGACGCGGATATCGGGCTCGGCGCTGGGGACGGCGAGGCCCTGGACGGCCGCGGCGGCCTCGTGGGTGAGGCTGATGGCCGAGCGGTGGGCGTGCAGCACGGCTTCGCACCGGGCCAGCGTCACGTACTGCTGCTGCGACCACAGTGGGGCGGCCGAGTCCGGCGGCTGCACGTATGCGCCCCGATCGACTGCGATCAGGTCGTCCCTGCCGCGTAGGGAGCGGCGCGTGCGCTCCGAGGTGAACGTCATGGGCGGCAGTGGCGGGGGCATCGGGTAGTACTGCATGGGACAAGCGTGCGGCGGCAGCGGGGTATGGATGCCGGGCGCTGTTGATGGGATGCGCGGGAGGGTGTCGCGAGTACTCCCTGTGGACGCGGGTGACGTGGGCGGCCGTGTCAGCGCCCGCCTCGGGCACCGCCCACTGCGAGCTTTTGTGCCCTGGTGTACGGCGAATACCCGTACACCAGGGCACAAAAGCTCGCACCACAGGGACTCGGCGCTGTCGGGTGAGGCACGCGGCTTGTTCGAGTCGCCGAGTCCAGGTGCTCAGGATGCGGTCACCACGGCGCCGGCCGCGCCCGTCGGCAGGTCCACCACGACGACGTCCCCGTCGGCCAGGCGGTGCCCCCGCCTGGTCTCAACCTCACCGTTGACCGTGACATCGCCGGACTGAATGGCTATACGGGCCTCGGCACCGTCCTCGACGAGGCCGGCGAGCTTGAGGAACTGCCCGAGCTTGATCTCGCCGGAGACTGTGACGGAGGGGAACGTGGAGGTGGCCATGTCCCTATCTTTGCAGGCGTCGGTGGTGCTGCGCGGACTTGTGCGTGCCGCCGCCTGCCTGAGCCTGAGTCTGGCAGGATGGACGGGTGTCGGCAGCCATGAGCGGAGCATCGCCAGAACCCGGACCGTCCCGGGACGGAGAACTCGCGCTGACCGTGGGGCAGCGGTATCCGGTGGGGGAGCGCATGCACACGCTGACACCGCGCCTGGCCGAGGCGGTGGCGCGCTCGCGCGCGGTGCTCATCGATGTCGCCGCGCACGGCGAGGTCATCACCTACGGCGAGCTCAGCGAGGCGATTCGCGGGGCCGTCCTGCCGCGGCACATGGGTCCGCTGCTGCATCTGCTCGGGCACGACTGCACCGAGCGCGGGGAGCCGATGCTGCCGGCTCTGGTGATCAACCAGGCCAAGGGCGAGGTCGGTACCGACGACGACGCCTGGGCCGGCCCTGAGCGCAGTGCCTGCTGGGAGTACTGGGCCCAGACAAGACGGGCGTGAGGACTACTCCGACTGCGGCTTCGCGCAGTGAGTCTCAGAAAGCCTCGGCGGCGGCCCTCTCCACCGGCAGCGCGGCAATGAAACGGTCCAGGTAGCGGGCGTACTCGGCGACCTCCGCGGGGGTGGGGGCGATGGTAGTGACTGCCAGGTCGGCGAAGATGCGCTCGTCCAGGTAGTCCTCCAGGGGCAGGCCCTCGCTCCACAGGAGGTAGCCGGACAGCAGGGCCATGCCCCAGGCACCGCCCTCGGTGGCCGCCTGCCCCACGGACACCGGGGTATCGAAGGCCGCCGCCAGTACGCGCTGGGGGATCTCGGGAGTCTTGAAGATGCCGCCGTGGGCGAACATCGAGTCGATCGGAACATCCTCGCTCTGCTTGAGGATCTTCACCCCGTATGCCATCGAGGCGAAAGCGGCGAACAGGTGCGCACGCATCAGCCCCGCCAGCGACAGCACTCCCTCTGGACGGCGGACAACCAGCGGCCGCCCCTCGGCCAGCCCCACCAGGTGTTCGCCAGAAAGGTAGTTGTAGGACAGCACCCCCGAGTCGTCCAAATCGCCCTCGGCGGCGGCGCCCAGGAGGACGTCGAACAGCGGGCCACGCTGGACGGGATGACCGATTGCTTCGGCGAATTGGGAGAAGACCTCCACCCAGGCGTTCAAGTCCGAGGTGCAATTGTTGGAGTGCGCCATGGCCACCGGAGCGCCGGACGGGGTGGCCACCAGGTCGATCTGCTCCACCAGGCTGCGCAGGGGATGGTCCAGCACGATCATGGCGAAGGCGCTGGTGCCCGCTGACACGTTGCCCGTGCGGGGACGCACGGAGTTGGTAGCCACCATGCCGGTGCCGGCGTCGCCCTCCGGCGGGCACAGCCGCGCCCCGGGCCGGAGCGTGCCGGTGGGGTCCAGCAGGTACGCGCCCTCGGGGGTCAACTGGCCGGCCTCCTGCCCGGCCACCGCCACCTCCGGCAGGATGTCGGACAGTCGCCACGGCATCTCCACCAGGCGGTCGAAGGCGGCTAGCATGTCGGCGTCGAAGGAGCGCCCGTCCGGGCCGATGGGGAACACGCCGGAGGCCTCGCCCACACCCAGCACGTGCCTTCCGGTGAGCCGGTAGTGGACGTAGCCGGCCAGCGTGGTGAGGCGGGCGATGCGGGTCACGTGCCCCTCGCCGTGGGTGATGGCGTGGTGCAGGTGCGAGATCGACCACCGCTGCGGGATGTTCAGCCCGAACAACTCCGACAGGGTGTGGGAGGAGTCCTGGGTGAAGGTGTTGCGCCAGGTCCGGAAGGGCACCAGCAGCTCCCCTTTTGCGTCCAGGGGGAGGTATCCGTGCATCATCCCGGAGATCCCGATTGCCCCGACTTCGGTGAGCGGGGCGCCATAGCGCTCCCGATAACGGTGTGCCAGGTCGGCATAGGCGGCCCGCAGTCCGGTGACGACGGCGTCCATCGAGTAGGTCCACACCCCGTCGACCAGCTCGTTGTCCCAGGTGTGACCGCCGTCAGCCAGTACGGTCCCGGTCGCGTCGATCAGCACCGCCTTGATGCGAGTGGAGCCGAACTCGACGCCGAGGGCGGCACGGGTCGGGTCGATGTCTGCGGTGGCTGGGGTCATGTGCTGCTCCGTTGCTCGTCCGCTTCGCGCGGTGGTTTCTGGCTTCGCCGCCGGGTGCGTCCTCGCACCGAGCGGTTGGCTTTGACAGTCATGATAGAGCCCGCGACCACCGAATGTGAACGTTCACTGCATAGCTGGCGGCCGGGCGCTCGGCTCGAGCCGGGCGCAGTCGCGCGGCCGTGGTGCGGGCCCAGTCCCAACCATGCGGGACCGCCGCTCTCGGTGCCGGCGCGTAAGCGCATCCGATTCATGTCCGACCTCGCGCATACGGTCCGCACATGAATGACTCCCGCTCGCCCGGCGCATCTGCGGCCGACCGCCGTGCCGGGGCATCCCCCGGCGGTCGGCAGCCACCCCGGTCGACGGCGGCGGTGCCCTGGCTGATCGACGCCGGGCTGGTGCTCCCCACCGTGCTGGTCACGCGCGCCGGCCCGCATACGGCTTTCGTGCGCGTGTTCCCGCTTGTGGCGACGCCGCAGGTGCAGAGCGCGGGGAGGCGGCTCGGATATCCCCTCGAGCGCCTCCTGCCCGAGGCCGACTGGCTGCTCTGGAACGATTCCGGCGGTCTGACCGACCCGCGTATCGGGGCCCTTGCGGACGCATTCAATCGGGGTGGAGTGCGCGCCTTCGCCTACGCGGGCGCGGGGCCGCCCGCCCGCATGGGCGCCGAGGGCTGCGGCCGGCTGCATAGGCTCGGGGAGATTCATCCCGCAGCGGAGGACGGCACGGTGTTCGTGGAGCTGGTGCTGCACGATCCGCTGTTCAGTGACACCCCCGAGTCGCCTCCGTCCGCGCAGACGGTCGTCTATGGTCCCGCGCAGGACTTGGAGCTGCTGCAGGAGGTGGCGGGGGAGCGCTTCGTCATAGAACCGGTGCCGGAGATCGGGGGAGTCGCTGCGCTGCAGATCGAGCACACGGAGGTGGCGGCCGGCCTGACCAGCCTGGAGGCCCTGGTGGCCGAGCTCGACGCCGCCCTGCGGGACAGCGGCCTACAAGGTCCTATACACGTTATCGACCGGCGGGGCGTGTCGGGCGGCGGCTGAGTGGACCGAGGATCGGTGGCCTTGGCCTCGGAAGGCGCTATGTCTTTGCCGCCAGAGTGGTATCACCCCCTCGTGGCAATGACTTTGCGGCTGAATAAGAGCCGGGACCGTCTTCTCACCGAGCTGGCCGCGTCCCAGAATGCTTCCAAGCAGGAGGCGGCAGCGCGCGCCATTGTGGAGACGGCCGAGCGTCATTTGCACCAGGACCGGGTCGCCGAGCTGTCTGAACAGGCTCGCGCCCGTTACGCCGGCCTGCTCCGGAGGCTCGGAGATTGATCGCACGTTTCCTTGACTTGGAGGATCTGCTCGCACTCGCCTCAGACCTCGGTGTGCCGAACGTGCGGGATCTGGGGATGCTGGCCGCCGCGGCCCAGCGGCCGACAACAGCCCCTTTACGGGCACGACGCGTACTCGAGCCTGGCGGCTAAAGCAGCCGTGCTTCTAGAGTCAGTGGTGCGCAACCACGCCCTCGTGGATGGGAATAAACGTCTTGGATGGCTTTGTCTGGTCGTCTTCCTCGGTCTCAACGGATTTGCGCTGGATGGTGAGGATGACGAAGCCTACGACCTCGTGGTCTCAGTCGCGATGGGGCGAATTGAGCGGCGGCGGGTGGCGGACTGGCTCGGTGAGCAGGGAGTTCCCTGAATCAGTGCCCAATTCGACGGTTCACCAGGTCTCATGCCGCAGCGATAATGCCTGTCGAGCTCCGCAACGGCTCCAGCCCGGTGCGGTGCAACAGTTCCTTGAGGCGGCGCATGAGAATGCGGTGGTCAGTTACCAGGCGCCTGGTCATCTGCCCCTCGCGCCACTGGGCGGCGGCCTGAGGCAGCGCAGCGCTGCGCCGTGACCGGTTGCCCAGTGCCGTCGCCCCCAGGCCGGCGGCCACGAACAGTGGCGAGTAGAAGCAGAAGGTGCTG
Organism: Actinomyces ruminicola; assembly: GCF_900103885.1. Classification (GTDB taxonomy): domain Bacteria; phylum Actinomycetota; class Actinomycetes; order Actinomycetales; family Actinomycetaceae; genus Actinomyces; species Actinomyces ruminicola. The sequence continues at coordinate 57,083 of NZ_FNIM01000001.1, read as the reverse complement.
GACTGCCAGCAGGTGACCCCCTGCCCATAGAGCCTGGAGTGGTGCGCCGGACCGTGCGATGCTTGGTGGTGGCCGCTGCGTCGTCTTGCGAAGGAGCCCTCGTGTCCACCGACCCCGAATCCCGCCCTGCCCCGCTCACCGCTCCCGATGACGCGGAACCCGCCGTCACGCTCCACCCCCAGCCCGACGGCCCCACCCTGGGGGTCACCTCGGCGCCGGTGATCGAGGTCGACGGCCACCTGTTCAAGGACCTGGCCCGCACCGGGAAGCTGCTGCCGTACGAGGACTGGCGGCTGCCCGCCGCGCAGCGTGCCGCCGACCTCGCCTCGCGCCTGAGCCTGGAGGCCATCGCCGGACTCATGCTCTACTCGCCGCACCAGCCCGTCCCCAATCCCGGAGCCGGTCCCTTCGCCGGCACCTACGGGGGCCGCTCCTACCTGGAGGCGGCCGTGCCCGCCTGGGCGCTGACCGACCAGCAGCGCACCATGCTCACCGCCGACCACGTCCGCCACATCCTCGCCTTCACCCTCCAGGACGCGGGCACGGCCGCCCGCTGGAACAACGGCATGCAGGCGCTGGCGGAGTCGCAGCCGCTGGGCGTGCCCGTGGGCATCTCCACCGACCCGCGCAACGGCGCCGCCGAGGCCTCCGGGGCCGAGTTCGCCACCTCCGCCGCCGACGTCTCCCGCTGGCCGGAGGGCCTGGGCATGGCGGCCCTGTTCGACCCCGAGCGCGTGCGGCAGTACGCCGCGATCATCTCCCGCGAGTACCGCGCCCTGGGTATCACCACGGCGCTCGGTCCCCAGATCGACATCGCCACCGACCCGCGCTGGATGCGGCTGCAGGACACCTGGGGCCCGCACTCCGGCCTGGTCACCGACTACACGCGCGCCTACTGCGACGGCATGCAGACCACCCCCGGTGGCGGCGAGGGGGCGGCCTTCGGCCTGACCGCCACCCGGGCCGACGCCGACCTGCCCCCGGCCGCCGCCTGCATCGCCGACCCCGGCTGGGGCAGCGCCTCGGTGGCCACCATGGTCAAGCACTGGCCCGGCGGCGGCACCGGCGAGGGCGGCCGCGACGCCCACTACGGCTTCGGCAAGTTCGCCGTCTACCCCGGCGGCAACGAGGCCGAGCACCTGCGCGCCTTCACCGAGGCCGCCTTCCACCTCGATGGTCCAACCGGAACCGCCGGCGCCGTCATGCCCTACTACACGATCTCCTGGCACTACCGCACCCCCGACGGGCAGGTCGTCAACGGCGGAGCGCAGACGCCGCGCGCCAACGCCTACCAGCGCACCATCGTCCAGGGCATGCTGCGCGAGCGCTACGGCTTCGACGGCGTGGTGTGCACCGACTGGGGCATCACCGCCGACCCCGACCCGGAGATCGACCACTTCGGCCAGCGCTGCTACGGCGTGGAGGACCTGGACGTCGCCGACCGCCACCGGCTGGCCATCGACAACGGCATTGACCAGTTCGGCGGCAACAGCCAGGCCGCCCCCATCATTGAGGCATATCGCCGCCTCGTCGAACGGGACGGCGAGACCGCGGCCCGCGCCCGCTTCGAGGCCTCCGCCGCGCGCCTGCTACGGGTCTTCTTCCGCGCCGGACTGTTCGAGAACCCCTATCTCGATCCGGCCGCCTCCACCGCCGTCGTCGGCTGTGACGCCTTCACGGCCGCCGCCCGTGCCGCCCAGCGCGACAGCCTGGTCCTGCTCAAGAACCAGCGCGCCGCAGTCGGCTCCGACGAGACTCTCGACGATGCCTCCGTGCTGCCGCTCGGCCCCGGCGTGCGCCGTGTGTGGGTGCCCACCCGGCATGTGGACGCCCAGCCGGGCTTCATGCGCGGGGGAGAGCCCGCCCGCGACATCGACCCCTTCGACGCCGCCGCCTGCCCCTGGGCGCGCGCCGACAACCCGCAGGAGGCCGATGCCGCCGTCGTCTTCATCGAGAGCCCGCTGTCCGACCCCTACTCGACGGCGGACCGCGAGGCCGGAGGCAACGGCTACCTGCCGCTCACCCTCCAGTACCGGCCCTACACGGCCACCTCTGCCCGCGCCCGCTCGCTGGCCGCCGGAGACTTCCGCGAGACCGGCGACCGTGCCTACCGCGGCAAGACCAACCGGGCCGCCAACGAGACCGACCTGGACGCGGTCCTCGCCGCCCGGGAACTGCTGGGGACCCGGCCCGTCATCGTGGTGGTGCGCATGCACAACCCGGCGGTGCTGGCCGAGCTGGAGCCCTACGCCGACGCGATCGTCGTCGACTTCGGCGTGCAGCAGCAGGCCGTGTGGGAGCTGCTGGCTGGAGTATTCGAGCCCAGCGGCCTGCTGCCGATCACCCTGCCGGCCTCCATGGACGCCGTAGAGACGCACTGCGAGGACCTGCCCTTCGACTACCCGGCCTACACCGACGCCGTCGGCCACGCCTATGCCTTCGGCTACGGCCTGAGCTGGTCGGGGGTCATCGAGGACGAGCGCACTCGCCGCTACCGGAACCGGTAGGCTCCCCCCCATGCTCCTCAACCGCATCGACCTGCGCGACTCCAACCTGACGCCCCGGGAACTGGCCGCGGCCCTGCCGCGCGCCGACCAGGACGTCGCCGCCGCCCTGGAGGCCGTCTCCGGCACCATCGCCGACGTGCGCGAACGCGGAGCCGCCGCCCTGCGCGATGCCGCCGAGCGCTTCGACCACGTGCGCCCTACCCACCTGCGCGTGCCCGCGGCGGCCCTGCAGGAGGCCCTGGAGGGCCTGGACCCGGCGGTCCGCGAGGCGCTGGAGCTGTCCATCGCCCACAACCGCGCCGGGCACGCCGCTCAGCTGCCCACCGAGCGCGACACCGAGATCATCCCCGGCGGCCACGTGCTTCAGCGCTGGATTCCCGTGCGCCGCGTGGGCCTGTACGCTCCCGGAGGCCTGGCCGTCTACCCCAGCTCGGTGGTGATGAACGCCGTCGCCGCCCAGGTGGCGGGCGTGGAGCAGATCGCCCTGGCCTCCCCGCCGCAGCCCGACTTCGACGGCCTGCCGCACCCCACCGTGCTGGCCGCCTGCGCACTGCTGGGCATCACCGAGGTCTACGCGGCCGGAGGCGCCCAGGCCATCGCCCTGTTCGCCTACGGAGCCGACGCCGCCGACGACGTCGACCGCGCCGACTCCCTGGCCGCGGGCGGCGACGGGCGCACCCTGTGCGAGCCGGTGGACGTCGTCGCCGGGCCCGGTAACGTGTACGTGGCCGCCGCCAAGCGGGCCGTGCGCGGAACCGTCGGCATCGATGCCGAGGCCGGCCCCACCGAGATCGCCGTCGTCGCGGACTCGGGCGCCGACCCCGAGTACGTCGCCGCCGACCTGCTCTCGCAGGCCGAGCACGACCCCAACGCCGGCTCCGTCCTGATCACCGACTCCCCCCGGCTGGCGGACGCCGTTGATGCCGCGCTGGCCCGCCGTCTGGACGCGACCCGCCACCGCGAGCGCGCCCGCACCGCCCTGACCGGTGCTCAGTCCGCGATCGTGCTGGTGCGGGATCTGGACCAGGCCGTGGAGGTCGCCGATGCCTATGCCGCTGAGCACCTGGAGATCCAGACCAGCGACGCGGCCGCCGTCGCCCGCCGCATCCACAATGCCGGCGCCATCTTTGTGGGCCCGTACTCCCCGGTGCCGCTGGGCGACTACCTGGCCGGCTCCAACCACGTGCTGCCCACCGGCGGCACCGCGCGCTTCGCCGCCGGGCTGAACGTCATGGCCTACCTGAAGCCGGTCCAGGTGATCGACTACGACGCCGGTGCGCTGGGGGCCATGACCGCTCCGCTGACGGCGCTGGCCGAGTCCGAGAACCTGCCCGCCCACGGCGAGGCGGCCCGAGCCCGGCGGTGCTGAAATAGCGATGCGGAATTGAGGGCGCTGAATTGGCGGGCGCTAATTCAGACATCGCTTGCATGAATCCAGGTTGTCTCATTCAACGGGGAGACTGGCGAATAGGAGATGCCGCACATCTGCGGTATTGGCAGGCGTTCACGACGGTATTCCCGGCTGATCCGTGCTAGCCTGAAATGGCAGGCGCACAAGGTCGCCCCTGACATTCCTTGTGTGCTGCCCCCTGATCCCCTGTCCCTGATGAGTTGGCATGCCCTGTTTACTGTTTGCGCCCGGTGTCGGCTACCCGGATTCCGGCGGGTTCCCTGGAGGATTGCAGATCCTCGCCCGCGTGCTGCTCGACTTGGCGGGCTTCGGATTCCTTCTGATCGCCCTGGTCTTCGTCGTGCTCAACGTCTATGGCGCCTGGAGTGTGCGCCGCAGACGTCGCGCCGACTGTGAGGAGGCGGGGGCGACGTCGCCGCGCAGGACCGTGGCGCTGCTGCCCACCGACCAGCCGTCGTCGGAAGCGGGAGCGGCATGATCGCGACGCAGTACGTTTGGAGCTTCGGCGGCGCAGACCTCCTGGCGGGCCTGGATACGGTTGGCATGCTCGGGGCCGTCGCCATGGTGGCCGTGGCACTGACCTACATGCTGGTGCTGGCCTGTGCTGCCCACATCCTGACCGGCAGGCGCAAGCGCGCCGGGCAAGGGGATCGATCACCACGGCCGTTACAGCATCCCGTGGGGAAGCCACTGCAGATCGTGGTGCTGATGCCCTGCCTCAACGAGGCCGCGGTGATCGGGCCGTCGGTGGCCCGTCTGCTGGAGGACCCCAATCCGGCGCTGCACGTCCTGGTGATTGACGACGGGTCGGATGACACGACGAGCGAGATCGTGAGCGCCATCGCCGACCCGCGCGTGGCGCTGTTGCGACGCGATCCGCCCAACGCCCGGCAGGGAAAGGGCGAGGCGCTGAACCACGCCGTGGAGATCATTCGTGAGCGTTACCGGGATATCGATCCCGAGTACGTCATCGTCGGCGTCGTCGACGCCGACGGACACCTCGACCCGACCGCCTGGGAGGTGGTGCGCGGCGCCTTCCGCGACCAGACCGTGGGCGCCGTCCAGCTCGGCGTGCGCATCTCCAACCGCCGCGCCTCGCTGCTGGCCCGGATGCAGGACATCGAGTTTGTCACCTTCACCTCGATCTTCCAGCAGGGGCGCCGCCGCATGCGGAGCGTCGGCATGGGCGGAAACGCCCAGTTCGTGCGGCTGGCTGCGCTGAACGCGCTGGGGAGGAGCCCCTGGACACGATCCCTGACGGAGGACTTCGACCTGGGAATCCGGCTCAACGGCACCGGATGGGTCAACGAGTTCAGGGGCGACGCCGCAGTGCATCAGGAGGGCGTGACCTCCCTGCGGCGGCTGATTCGCCAGCGCACCCGCTGGTTCCAGGGCAATCTGCAGGCCCGGAGCCTGCTGGGCTTCATCGCCCGGCGCCTAAGGGGCCGCGCCCGTGCCGACACCCTGTGGCAGGTTCTGAGCCCCTACCTGCTGCTGGCCGGCTCCCTACTGGTCATCTCGTTCCTGCTGATGCTGGCGCTGTGCGTCATCAATGTGATTCGCGGTGTGCCGCAGCAGTGGTCGTGGGTGCCCGGCACGTATCTGCTGGCCTTCGGGCCGTCATACCTGTATGCCCTGGTGTATTGGCTGTATGAGCCTGACGAGGGCGCGGGGCCCGTGCGCTGCGCGGCGTGGTGCCACCTCTTCGTGCTCTATGGACTGCTCGCAGGAGTCTTCGGCTGGCGAGCGCTGGCGCGTGAGTTCCTGGGCAGGTCCGGCTGGGCCAAGACAGCCCGCGAGGCGGAACACGGTTCCGTTCCCGAAGTGATCGCTCAGGAGGCGCAACCATGACCGGAACCGCTGGAAGGCCCCGTCGACGGCGCCCGAGCAAGCTGTCCGCCGCGGTATTGGTAATTGTTCTGGCAGCGACCTTGATGGCCGCCGGGCTCGTCAGAGGTGAGGACATGAACTGCACGGCCTGGGGGCTGGTATTCGACGGGTACGGCTCGGCGTCGTGCCGCGGCAAGACGGTGAGCCTCAGTCCGGCTCCCGCGACCGCGGCGGACGAGACCCACGCGGGGCTGGCCGCCTCACGCGAGGTCAGCGTCGCCCCGGGACGGGTCACGGCCTTCGACGCGACCATGCTCACCCGCAGGCAGCTTCGGCGGGGCGGTGCCCCCAATCCGTGGGAGGTCGCCTGGCTGATATGGAGCTATCAGGACAACGACCATTTCTATGCGCTCGTACTCAAGCCCAACGGCTGGGAGGTGTCCAAACAGAATCCCGCCTATCCCGGCAAGCAGCAGTTCCTGGCCTCCGGCAACACTCCACGCTTCCCCGTCGGCCAGGAGCATCACGTGGCCATCAGCATCGACACCACCGCGAAGGGCAGAATGACTGCCACCATCACGGTGGAGGGCGAGCATCTGGTTTCCGTGACCGACACCGATTCCCCCTACCGATCCGGTGCCGCAGCCGCCTACACCGAGGACGCCGAAGTCGACGTGACGATAACGCCGTCCGAGCCCTGAGCAGATATCTCATTCACAAGGCCAGTCTCGTCCATAACCCTGAAACCCCTGAGGAGACACATGCAAAACACCTTGGCCACCACCGCGGCGGGCGCCCGCCCACGCGTGATGCTGGTGTACGGAACCAGGCCCGAGGCCATCAAGATGGCCCCACTGGTGCGCGCCCTGCAGCACGACGAGCGTTTCGAGCCGGTAGTCGTCGTCACCGGCCAGCATCGCGAAATGCTCGACCAGGTCAATGACTTCTTCGGCATCACCCCGGACATGGATCTCGACATCCACAGCCCCGGCCAGAGCCTGACGCAGGTAACCGTGGGGACACTGGAGGGGGTGGAGCGCGCCATTGAGCAGCTCGGCCCCGACCTGCTGGCGGTCCAGGGTGACACCACCTCCGCATTCGCCGCCGGCCTGGCGGGCTTCTACCACCAGGTGCCGGTGGCGCACGTGGAGGCCGGGCTGCGCACCGGCTCCATCGCCTCCCCGTACCCCGAGGAGGCCAACCGGCGGCTGCTGACGCAGGTCGCCTCCCTGCACCTGTGCCCTACCGCGCTGGCCCGCGACAACCTGCTGCGGGAGAACACTGATGCCGCAGACGTCGTAGTCACCGGCAACACCGTCATCGACGCATTGCTGGAGGCCGTGGCCAGGCCGGTGCCCTTCACCGATCCCGCCCTGGCCGAGGCCACGGCCGATAGCCGTCGACGAGTGGTGCTGGTGACCGCGCACCGCCGTGAGTCGTGGGGGCGGCCGATGCAGGCGATTGGTCGTGCAGTCGCCCGCGTGGCGCGCGCGCACCCCGACGACCTCGTGGTGCTGCCCGCCCACCGCAACCCCAAGGTGCGGGCGGCGATCCTGCCGCATATCGAGGGCTTGGACAACGTGGTCATCACCGAGCCGCTGGAGTACGGGCAGTTCTGCACACTCATGAACCGCGCCCACCTGGTGCTCACCGATTCCGGTGGGGTGCAGGAGGAGGCGCCGGCCCTGTCCAAGCCGGTCCTGGTGATGCGGGAGAACACCGAGCGTCCGGAGGCCGTCGGCTTCGGGGTGGCCCGACTCGTCGGCACCGATGAGGAGACGATTGTCCAGGCCGTCGGCACCCTGCTGGACGACGCCGATGCCCACGCCCGCATGGCGAATGCGGCCAACCCGTACGGTGATGGGCGGGCGTGCTCCCGCATCACCGCCGCCATGGCAGCGTTGACCGGTGTTGGCGAGCGGGTGCCGGACTTCACCCCTGAAAGAGCCACTTCCATCACCGAGGAGAACTGAATGCTTCCCCGATCCCTGAATCGGCGCCGCGGCGCCGCCTTCGGCCTGATGCTGGCGGCCGCTCTCCTGGTGCCCGCCACCACCGGACCCGCCGTGACCGCCGTCGCGGTGGAGACCGAACCGGCCGTGACCCCGGTCGACATCACTGAGGAAGCGGCGGTCGAGGCGCCGCCGGAGCCCGCGGCCGCCGCCGAGCAGCAGCTGCCGCTGGTTGCCGCAGGCGTGGTCGACGAGGCGGAGTTGGCCCAACCGGTCGAGGCCGCCGACGCGGACGCCGAGGTGCGCGACCTGCCGGCCAATGCCGCCCTGCCGGCCTCGGCCCGCACCTTCTCCACTGAGCAGGCCGGCCCGGCCCGTACCCTCGTCCTGTTCGACTCGACCGGCCCCTACGCCCATCTCGGCGAGTACTACGCTTTGGGCATGGGCATGCTGGCCTCTCACTCGGGCACGGTGACGGCCATGCCGGTGGCCGACTATGTCGCGGGCCTGGCCGGCTCCTTCACCGCAGTCATCTACTCCGGATCCACCTATGACGAGCCGTTGCCCCGGGCCTTCATCGAGGACGTCCTCACCGGCGACGTGCCGGTGCTGTGGTCCGGCTTCAACATCTGGCAGCTGGCGGCCGACACCCAGGACCGCGCCACCTTCACCACCCGGTATGGCTGGGACGCGGCCGGTTCGTACATCGACTCCACCGACACGGTCACCAGCGTCACCTACAACGGGCAGGACCTGACCCGCAACGCCCTCAACACCGGCGGTATCCTCGCCCCCCGGATCACCAGCCCGGAGCAGGTCACGGTGCTGGGGACCGCCAACTGCTCCGACGCGGCGGGCACGGCCACCGACTGCGCGTCCATTGCGCAGTCGACCGGCAGCTCCTTCCCCTGGGCCGTGAAGTCCGGAAACCTCACCTACATCGGCGAGATCCCCCTGTCCTACCTCTCGGAGCGGGACCGCTACCTGGCCGCCGCAGACATCGTGCTCGACATCCTCCAGCCCGAGGCCGCCACCATCCGGCAGGCGGCCGTGCGGATCGAGGACGTCAGCCCCGCTACCACGGGCACGGAACTGCGCACCATCGTCGACTACCTGGTCGGGGCGGGGGTCCCGTTCCAGATCGCCGTCGTGCCCGTGTACACCGACCCGGGCGGGGTCTACAACGACTCGGTCCCCGAAACCCTCACCCTGGTGGACAATCCGGAACTGGTTGAAGTGCTCGCCTACGCCGTCGCCAATGGCGGCACCCTGATCCAGCACGGCACCCGCCACCAGTTCTCCGACTTGAGCAATCCCTACAACGCGGTGAGCACGGACGACTTCGAGTTCATCCGCTCCTGGTGCACAGACTTGAACGACAACACCGCGCCGGCGGTTACCTGTGCCAACGACTCCTGGGTGCAGATCGGCGGCGACCTGTCCGGCACCGGCACCGCCTGGGCCGCCCAGCGGGTGCTGGAGGGCCGAGCCGTCTTCACCCAGGTCGGTCTACCCGAGCCGACGGTATTCGAAACGCCCCACTACGCGGCCACGGCCGCCGCCTACAACGGCATTAACCAGGTCTATCAGGTGCGCTACGAGCGCGAGCTCCTGCACGCGGGCCTGCTGACCGGCGGAACCGGCGGAAGCTTCGACTACTTCGGTCAGTTCTTCCCCTACGCCGTCAATGACCCCTACGGCAGCCATGTGCTGCCGGAGAACCTGGGCAATGTGGAACTGGAGTCCTACAACCAGCACCCGCCGCGCCTGCCCGCGGACATCGTGGCCGCGGCGCACGCGAACCTGGTGAACACCCACGCCACAGCCAGCTTCTTCTTCCACCCCTACTACGACGTCTCGCTCTTGCAGGAGATCGTCGAGGGCGTCCGCGCGGAGGGCTATACCTTCGTACCCGCCACCGAGCTGAGATGACACGGACCGCAGATGACTGCCGGAGATGATGGCGCCCGCGCCGGCCCCGGGAACCGAGACACCGACGGTTCCCGGGAGCCGGCGCGGCGGCCACCGCTGAGCCGGCGCCGCGTCATCGGCCTGTTCATAGGAGTCGCAGCCGCCCTTGTTGCGGCGGTCCTGGCGCTCGTGCGGCGACTGGCCGTGCCCCGAGACCCCGCGGCGCCAACCGCCTCCACAGGAGGCGCGGGCGGCCTGGTGCTGCTTGACGTCGCCGGGACCGACGGTGAGCTGCTGGACCTGGACGGCGTGCTGGAGGTGCAGACCAACGGGATCGGCGAGGACGCTCGCGACGACGCCCTGCTCGACGCCGAAACGCTTGAACTCATCGAGCTGGCGCCCCTGCAAAGGCACGTCGAGGCCAGCGCCGCTGTCCAGCTGCCCGCAGGGCGCATCGCTTGCCTGAACCTGTCCTGGCCGACCAGTCACGGCTACTCCGCGCTGTTGGTGGATCTGCCCGGCCCCGGCCGCTACGCCCTGGCCGAGCTGGCCGCTGAAGGCCTGCACGAGGCCCAGGCGGGCGCCCCGGTTCTCGCCGACGACGGGGACCAGACGGCGGCGCTGGAGGCGTTGCGAACCCGGACCGCGCAGGCCCTGGCCGCCTGCGCTGCGGCGACGACGCCCACCGAGCGAGCCACCCTCGCCGAGGCCGCTCTCGAGGCGGCGACGACGGCGCAGCTCGCCCTGGATCAGGCCGCCGCCCGGCTCGGCCCCGCCGACGCCATGCTCGGAGTCACCTTCACCGCCGCCCCCCCAAAGGGGCGCGCCGCGCAGGTCATCGCGCCCCTGGACGAGGCGGGACGGTCGGTGCTGGTGCGGATCGTCGTCGAGGACACCGACGACGCCGATGAGATGAACGGGTGGCGGCGGTGCGTCACCGAGCTGCACGAGGCGGGCGCCCGGGTCATGGTGCAGGTCTGCGACTCCCAGGCCCTGGCCGACTTGGATGAGGAGAGCTGGGACCGGCGGCTGAGGGCGCTGCTCCACGCCTTCCCCGAGGCCGACGCCTGGGAGGTCGGCAACGAGCTGGCGGGGGAGTGGACCGGCCCCGGCGCCGTCGCGCGGACACTCGCGGCCGCCCGCGCCCTGGCGGCGGACCCGGCCACCGCGGCGGCCACCCGGGTGCTCACCCTGTACTACCAGCTCGGACAGGGCACGGCCGCGGAGTCCGTCATCTCCTGGGCCGCCACCAACCTGGGGGAGGAATTGCTGGACCTGGTCGACGTCGTCGGGCTGTCCGTCTACCCGCAGTGGCACCCGCTGGGCTCCGGCGCCCGGCGCGTCCTGGACGCTCTGGGACGGGTGGCGGGCGACAAGCGCACGGCGCTGACCGAGCTCGGATACGGGGCGGACGACCTGGACGACGGGCCGTGGTGGTTCGGCTCGCCCGACGACGTCGAGGCCGGCCGGGCGGCGGTCGCCCGGCACCTGACCGCCGCCGCGCTAGGGCAACCGCGCGCCTGGGCGGCGCCGCTGTGGTGGTACTACCTCCAGGACGAGGGGGTGATTGCCCCCGACACGCAGGACCAGCCGGGCCCGTCGGGGCCGGAGGACGGCTCCGGCGCGGTGGCGCAGGACCTGGTTGACGCGGCGCGTATCGAGGGCTCCGACTGACTGCGGATGCTGATGCCGGATCGGGGCAACCGCCCCGCACCGCCGCGGAGGCGACGGCCCGACTCAGCGCTGCGCCAGGACCAGGGGGTGTACCGAGGCCGCTCCCGCCCGGCGCAGCAGCCGAGCCGCGACGGCGAGCGTCCAGCCGGAGTCGGCCCAGTCATCCACCAGCACGACCCGGGCGCCGCGGAGCCGCGCCCGCCTTCGCGGCGACCATCCCCTCAGCGTCAGCGAACGGGCGACCTCGGCCAGCCGGAAGGCGGATCCGACATCGTGCCGACCCGGCGCGCCGAGCACCTCAATGACACCCAGGGGGATGGCCCCCAGGTGACGGGTCAGTGCCCGCCCGAGATGGCGCACGAGCCGCGGGCGCGTACGCGAGTCGACAATGACCACGGCCACCTCCCCGGTTGCCGCCCGCCCGCCGTCGTCCTGCCCGCCTGGGAGACTCATGTCTGCGACGAGCCTGTCGACGACCTCCAGCACGGGAGCGCGTAGGCCGGGCGGCACCTCGCCGTCCGCACCGGAGTCGAGCAGGTCGCGCAGGGACGCCGAAACACCCAGACCGTCCAGACGCCCGACCGCCAGACCCGGCTCCGGCCGGTCGGCCTCGGCAATAGTGCCGGTGAGCTCGGGCAGCCCCAGGCGGTCCATGCCGGTGGGCCACCGCTTGCGGGGCTCGAGCGCGATGCCCACCCGGGACAGGGCCCGCCGAGCCGCGGCGATCTCCCGCTCGCCCGGCGCCGGAGGCAATTGCAGCCCGCCGCACAGGTCGCAGGCGCCGCACCGCCAGCCCCGGGTCAGCTCGGGATCGTCAAGCACATCGCGCAGGAAGGACATGCGGCACGCGGGCGCCGCGAGCGCCTCATAACGCTCCATCAACTCCTGCTCCGCGGCACGGGCGGCCTCCACGCGCGCATAACGCTGCGCGTCATACGCCCAGGAGCGGCCGGTCGACACCCAACCGCCGCGCACCCGCCTAACCGCGCCGTCGACGTCGAGCACCTTCAGCATTGACTCCAGCCGCGGGCGCCGCAGCGGCACCACGGTCTCCAGCGCGTTCGTACTCAGTGGCTCCGCACCGGCTCGGTCGCGGGCGTCCAGTGCGGCCAGCACCTCGCGAACCGCGTCCTCGGGCGGGAAGCCCTGGGAGCCGAACCAATTCCAAATGGCCCGGTCCTCGGCCCCCGGCAGCAGTACCACCTCCGCGCGCTCGACTCCGCGCCCCGCTCGGCCCACCTGCTGGTAGTAGGTCACCGGAGAACTCGGCGCCCCCAGGTGTACGACGAAGGCCAGGTCCGGCTTGTCGAAGCCCATGCCCAGGGCACTGGTCGCCACCAGCGCCTTGACCCGGTTGCCCTGGAGCTCGCCCTCCAGGCGCTCCCGCTCCGCGGCGTCCGTGCGGCCCGTATAGGCGGCAACCTCCAGGCCCGCATCGCGCAGTTGCGCGGCGACCTCGCCGGCGGCCGACACCGTCAGGCAGTACACGATGCCGGATCCGGGCGTGGCGCGCAGGTAGTCGGTCAGCCAGGCCAGGCGCGTGGCGGAGTCCGGCAGGCGGCGCACACCCAGGTGCAGGGACTCGCGCGCGAGCGTCCCCCGCAGCACCAGCGTCTCGGCGTCCTCTCCCGCTCCGGGGACTCCGGCGGCGGGGGAGCCGAGCTGCTCGGCGACGTCGGCCGTGACCCGGGCATTCGCCGTCGCCGTGGTGGCGAGCACCGGCGTGCCCGGGGGCAGGCCCGCCAGCAGCGTGCGGATGCGCCGGTAGTCGGGGCGGAAGTCGTGCCCCCAGTCGGAGATGCAGTGCGCCTCGTCTATCACCACCAGGGCGGCGTCGGCCGCCAGCCCCGGCAGCACCTCATCCCGAAAGACGGGATTGTTGAGCCGCTCGGGGGACACCAGCAGCACGTCCACCTCGCCGCGGTGTATCTGGGCCTGGATCTCGGGCCACTGCGGGGCGTTGACCGAGTTCATGGTCAGGGCGTTGATGCCGGCGCGCCGGGCGGAGGCCACCTGGTCACGCATCAGCGCCAGCAGCGGAGAGATGATCACGGTGGCGCCCGCACCGGTGCGGGCGCCGGGGGAGGGGACGGGGGCGCCGGGCCGCCACCCCGCCCAGCCCTCCCGCAGCAGTACGGTGGCCACGAAGTAGACGGCGGATTTGCCCCAGCCGGTGCGCTGCACCACCAGCGTCCGCCGCCGCTGCACCACCAGCGCCTCGATGGCGCGCCACTGATCCGCGCGCAGCCGGGCCTCCGCCCGCCCGACCAGGGCGCGCAGCACCGCCTCGGCGCGCTCCCGGATGGGAGCGGCCCCGCCGCCGGGCGGGGCCGCGGGATCGACGGGCGTGATGGTCGAGGCGGGCGAGTTCATGGCAGCCACGCTAACCCGCTGCACCGACTGGTAACCATGACGCCGGCCCACTGCAGGACATCCGCTGATCGGAGCCATCACGTCGGGCCCCGCCGACCTCGTACCCGTATCGTCGACCCTCAATGCATGGTTGCGCGAGCTTGACTACACCTGAGCCATTAGATAACGTTTCGATAGATCTCGGGTGGGATTCCAAGCGCGTCGGCGCACGAAGCTGACAGCCGGTTAGGGCGCGGGTGGATGGTCCCCGCTGATGACCCCGATCCCCTTCAAGGAGAAGCTGCATGCTCATGTCTTCGTTCAAGCGGGTTTCCGCCACCGCATCCGCGTCATCTCAAGGTTGCGGTCGGCGTCATTTCCTGGCGCTGGGAGGATCTGTAGCGCTGGTCGGGGCGCTGGCGGCATGCGGCTTGACCAGGCGTGGCGGCGACGACGGCGAGGGCGCCGGCGCGGCCGCAGACGTGGCCAGCGCGGCCGCGCAGGCCTCCGCCGCCGGCACGGCGCTGCCCTTCACCGGCGAGCTGCCGGTACTCGGCTCCCAGGAGACCGAGCTGAACAACGGCTCGGCCGCTGAGGAACCGGCGCGGGTGGACCTCAATGCCGTCACCGTGACCGGGGGCTTCACGATTGTCACCTTCTCGGTGACCAGCCTTTCACCCGACGACGATGACCACGAGGGGCTCTACCCGACCACCTCGTTCGGTTCGGGCACGACTGCCGACGTGACCATAATCGACGGCCTCAACCAGAAGACCTATGAGACCGCCCGCAACACCGACGGCGACCCGCTCTGCTCGCGCCCCGACAGAATCCGCCCGGGCGATACGGCGATCTACTACAACATGTACGCGCCGCTGCCGGAGAACGTGGAGACGGTCACCATCTCCATCCCGGGCTTGCAGCTGTTCACCGACGTGGCGGTGACCCGATGACCCGCCGGAGGGCGTGCTCGGTGCCGGTGGCGGCTGCGGTGGTTGTCGGGGCCGCGCTGGTGCTGTCGGTGGGGCCGGACGCAGTCACCTCCGCGCCGAGGGCGCTGGCGGTCTCGGCGACGTCGGCGGCCAGCGCATCCGCTTCGGCCTCCACCACTACCCGATGCGTCGCCCCGGGCGTGATGCCCGAAGCCGCTGAGGACGTTGACACGCCCGTGTACTCCCTCGAGCTGCGGTCCTACGACATTGAGGCGCCGATCGGTACGCTGGACGGCGCAGCCTCGGTGGTCGAGTCGGAAGACCGCACCACCACGACCTTGTCGAGCGATGTCAACTTCGAGACTGACTCCGCCGAGCTCACCGAGCGCGCACATGAGGTTCTGGACGAGCTGATCGAGGACTGGCGGAGCGACCCACCTACCAAGGTGACGATCACCGGGCACACGGACTCGGTGGATGACGATGCCTACAACCAGGACCTGTCGGAGCGCCGCGCCGAGGCGGTACGGGTATACGTAGTCGCCCAGCTGCCAGAGCTAACCATCTCCGCACAGGGCAAGGGGGAGTCCGAGCCGATCGCCGCTGAGGAGAACGAGGACGGCTCCGTGTCGGAAGAGGGACGAGCGGCCAACCGCCGCGTGGAGATCGTCGCCGAGCGTTAGACGGCTCAACTCCGGCAGGGGAGCCGGAGTCGTCAGGACGGATATGCAGGGTTCTCGGATTCGTTGATTCCGTGCCGATATGGCGGTTCGGCGCAGAAGTGGCCCGGACCGTGCCGTCCACACTTTGGGACTCGCCCCTCATGACTCCCGGTGGGCCTTGTTATGCTGCCCCCGCACCATCCAGAGCGGCCGAGAGACCTGGCTCGTCGACGCCGCAGCAACCACGCCGTCGGCAGGCAGCCGCCGGTGCGGTGCTCCCGCCAGGACCGATGGAAGGACCCGTTATGGCCACACAAATCCGCACCACCCATGTCGGCTCCCTGCCCCGCACCGATGCCCTCCTCGAGGCGAACGCCGCCCACGCCGCCGGCACGCTCGACGATGCCGCCCTGGCCGCGATCATCGCCGAACAGACCGACGCCGTCGTCGCCCGTCAGGCCGAGATCGGCCTGACGATCGTCAACGACGGCGAATACGGCCACGCCATGACCGAGAAGGTCGACTACGGTGCCTGGTGGTCCTACTCCTTCAGCCGCTTCAGCGGCCTGGAGCTGTTGGACCAACTGCCCGAGCGCAAGCCCACTCCGGCCGGCAAGCTCGAGTTGGACGCCATGACCGACCGGCGTGACTGGGTCGCCTACGCCGACGCCTACTCCGACCCCACCTCCGGCATTCACCTGGCTACTCGCAGACCGTGGGTATTCCCCGGCGTCACCGGCGAGATCCGCTACACCGGGCAGGCCACGGTAGCCCGTGACGTCGCGGCCCTGAAGCACGGCCTCGAGCAGGCCGGCAAGCCGCTGAGCGAGGGCTTCGTCGCCTCCATCAGCCCCGCCGCGGCGGCCCGCGTGGGCAACTACTACTACGAAGACGACGAGGCCTGCGTGTGGGCGTGGGCGGAGGCGCTGCGCGAGGAGTACAAGGCCATCACCGACGCCGGACTCACCGTCCAGATCGACGCCCCCGACCTGGCCGAGTCCTGGGACCAGTTCGTCACCGAGCCGCCGCTGGAGGACTACCGCCGCTTCTCCGCGGTGCGCATCGAGGCCCTCAACCACGCCCTGGAGGGCATCGACCCCGCCCAGGTCCGCTACCACGTGTGCTGGGGCTCCTGGCACGGCCCCCACTCCACCGACCTCGGCTTCGACAAGATCGTCGACCTGGCCCTGTCCGTGAATGCCAACGGCCTGAGCTTCGAGGCCGCCAACGTCCGCCACGAGCACGAGTGGAAGATCTGGCGGGACACCCCGCTGCCCGACGGCAAGTACCTGATTCCGGGAGTCGTCTCCCACGCCACCAACGTGCTGGAGCACCCCGAACTCGTGGCCGACCGCATCGAGCGCTTCGCGCGCCTGGTCGGCCCCGAACGCGTGGTCGCCTCCACCGACTGCGGCCTGGGCGGGCGCGTCCACGCGCACATCGCCTGGTCAAAGCTCGCCTCCCTGACCGAGGGCGCCCGGCTGGCCTCTGCGCGTTTCTGAGCCTTCTCCCGGCGCTTCCCAGCGGCCGCACCCCAGGGCGCGGCCGCTGGGTCGTTGATCCTCGCGGTGGCGGGCCCACTCGTCATCACCGCCGGCAACCGGCTCGTCCTCAAGGTGGGGCTAGATGCGCTGCTGCCGGGTTATACGCGGTGCCGATGCGTGTGACGTCTTCCGCGGCGAACTGCATCTCGTCACCGCCCTCGCGATCGGCCTGGACGCGGGAATGACCGGCAGGCGATTCCGCGTAGACTCGCGGCGTGACCGTTCTCCCGCTACGGCCCGATCTGCAGGGCTGCGAACCCTACGGCGCGCCTGAACTGGACGTGCCCGTACGCCTCAACGTCAACGAGAACCCCTACCCTCCCAGCCCCGCCGTGGCGGCTGACATCGCGGCCGCCGTCGGCCGGGCCGCTGCGGGGCTGAACCGCTATCCGGATCGGGACTTCCCCGCCCTGCGCTCCGCCCTGGCCGACTACCTGGATGCCGAGGCCGGGGTGCGGCTGGACTGGCGGCAGATCTGGGCCGCCAACGGATCCAACGAGGTCATGCTGCAGGTGCTGCAGGCCTTCGGCGGCCCGGGGCGCAGCTGCCTGTCCTTCACTCCCACCTACTCCATGTACCCCGAGTACGCCCGCGACACCTTCACCCGCTACGTCACCGTGGCCAGGCGGGAGGACTTCACCCTCGATACAGACGCCGTCGCCGCGGCCATCGAGCGCGAGCGCCCCGCCGTGGTCATCCTTGCCAGCCCCAACAATCCCACCGGCACCGCCCTGCCGCTCGACGACGTCGCCGCCATCCTGGAGGCCGCTCGCGGTCACGGCCCCGACGACGCGGCCGCGGGCCCGGATCCCGCCGACTGTGTAGTAGTGGTCGACGAGGCCTACGGTGAGTTCCGCCGGCCCGGCGTGCCCAGCGCGCTGGAGCTGCTGGCGCGCACCGACGCCGCCGGAGCCCACCGGTACCCGCACCTGGCCGTGACGCGCACCATGAGCAAGGCCTTCGGCATGGCCGGACTGAGACTGGGCTACCTGGCCGGATCCCGCGAGCTGGTGGACATGCTGCGCATCGTGCGCCTGCCCTACCACCTGTCCGCCGTCTCCCAGGCGGCGGCCCTGGCTGCCCTGGCGCACCGCGAGGAGCTCATGAGCCAGGTCGCCTCGCTGCGCGAGGAACGCGACGCCCTGGTGACCTGGCTGCGCGCGCAGGGCTGGACCGCCTACGAGTCCGATGCGAACTTCGTGCTGTTCGGCCCCTTCGCAGACCGCGAGGCGGTGTGGCAGGGGCTGCTGGATCGGGGCGTCCTCATTCGCGTGGTCGGGCCGGACGGGTATCTTCGGGTATGCGTCGGCACCCCGCAGGAGATGGAACGCTTCCGTGATGCGCTCGTGCACGTGACCACGGGGGCGGATACCGCGGATACAAAGGAGAACAACGCATGAACCGCACCGCCCGCATTGAACGCGCCACCAGCGAGTCCTCAGTCATCGTCGAGCTGAACCTGGACGGCACCGGCAGCACCGACATCTCCACCACGGTCCCCTTCTACGACCACATGCTCACCGCCCTGGGCAAGCACTCGCTGATCGACCTGACCGTGCGCGCCTCCGGGGACACCGACATCGACGTCCACCACACCGTGGAGGACACCGCCATCTGCATCGGTGAGGCCCTGAAGACCGCCCTGGGGGACAAGCGCGGCATCAAGCGCTTCGGCGACGCCCTGGTGCCCCTGGACGAGGCCCTGGCGCAGGCCGTCGTCGACCTCTCCGGCCGCCCCTACCTCGTGCACGACGGCGAGTCCGAGGCCTTCGTGCACCACCTGATCGGCGGGCACTTCACCGGATCCATGGTCCGCCACTGCCTGGAGGCGATCGCCTACCACGCCGGCATCTGCCTGCACGTGCGCGTGATCTCCGGCCGCGACCCCCACCACATTGCCGAGGCCGAGTTCAAGGCCCTCGCCCGCGCCCTGCGCTCCGCAGTGGAGCCCGACCCCCGCGTGGACGGCATCCCCTCAACCAAAGGCGCCCTGTGATGCATGACGACCACTCCGCCGGCCCGGCCGGCCGCCGCGACGACGAGCCGGACATCGACGCCGAGTTCGCCGCCATGATGGAGGGCCTGCAGCTGCCCTCCGAGCCCTCCGACCTGCCGGAGGCCACCGGCCCCGTCTCAACCGACGACGTTCCCCACAACGTCTACGGCCTCCCCGGCAGTGCCGCCTCCGCGGGCTCGGTCGGCTCCGGCGACGACGCCGAGCTGACCCCCGAGCAGCTTGCCGAGGTCGAGGCCCTGGCCGCCGCCTTGGACGCCGACGCGAACGCCGAGGACGGCGGCGCCAAGGCCGTGAAGATCGCCGTCGTGCTCACTCCGCTGGCCAGCGCGGATGCCCTGGCCGCCTTGTGCGCCGCCGGCGGCCTTGACTGCTGGGTGGTGCCCTCCCGCTCCGGTGCCATCGCGGTCAAGGAGTTCGTCTCCGCACACGCCGAGTGGGACATCGCCGAGCTTCTGGGCGGAACCGACACCGAGCCCGCCGAGGCGGCCGAGCTCGCCGGTGCCCTGTCCCGCCTCAGCCGCCTGGGCGTGGTGCTCATGACCGCGGACCTGGCCACGGACGTCGGCATTGAGAGCGGCTTGTCGGGCACCATCACCGCCCGCCGTTATCAGAACGGCGAGGCGGGGGAGGAGACGAGCGCCGGGCTGCTGCTGGCGTCCGCCGACCAGACTATCGAGGACATCCTGCTGGGCGTCACTCGGGCCGAGAGGGTTCCGGGCGCCGTCAGGACCAGCGAGGTCAAGCCCGGGCGAATGATGCGCTGGCTGGGCCGGGGCATGCGTCAGCGTGGCGGGGGCCGCGATCAGGGTGACCAGTCCGGTAACTGACATGGTGGCGGCCATACGCACGCGCCTAGGTAGGGTGTCCTCGTGAGGCAACCACACGTCGTCGTCCTGTCCTACGGAAGCGGAAACGTGCGCTCGGCGATGCGCGCCCTGGAACGCGTGGGCGCCGCCGCCGAGCTGACCGCGGACCCCGACGCCGTGGCCAGCGCCGACGGGCTCGTCGTTCCGGGCGTCGGCGCCTTCGCCGCCGTCATGGAACAGCTGCGCGCCGTCGACGCCCCCCGGCTCATCGACCGACGGCTGGCGGGTGGCAGGCCCGTGCTGGGGATCTGTGTGGGCATGCAGGTGATGTTTGAGACGTCCACCGAGCACACCGAGCAGTCCGGCACAGAGGCGGCGCGTGGGCTGGCCCAGTGGCCCGGCACCGTCTCCCGCCTCGAGGCGGACGTCGTGCCCCACATGGGTTGGAGCCAGGTGCGCCCACCCGCGGATACGGTCCTGTTCAAAGGCCTGTTCGACTCCTCCGGCTCCGAGCGCTTCTACTTCGTGCACTCCTACGCCGCCAAGACCGACCCGGCCGTCCTGCTGGGTCCCGGCCGAACGCGCCCGCCCCGCGCCACCTGGTCCACCCACGGCGAGGACTTCATCGCCGCCGTCGAGAACGGAGCGCTCAGCGCCACCCAGTTCCACCCGGAGAAATCAGGGGACGCCGGGGCACAGCTGCTGCGCAACTGGCTCACCACGCTCTGATATCGGCGTAATTCAGCCAACCAACCGCTCTATCACTTCAAGGAGGCGCCCATGCTCACCCTCTTCCCGGCCGTTGATGTTGCCTACGGCAAGGCCGTTCGTCTGCTGCGCGGCGAGGCCGGCAGCGAGACTGACTACGGCAGCCCCATAGAGGCGGCACGAGACTGGGCGGATGCCGGCGCGCAGTGGATCCACCTGGTGGACCTGGACGCGGCCTTCGGGCGCGGCACCAACGCCCCGCTGCTGGCCCGCATCGTCGGGGAGGTGGACGTGAAGGTCGAGCTCTCGGGCGGCATCCGTGACGACGAATCCCTGCACCGGGCGCTGGCCGCCGGAGCCGCCCGCGTCAACCTCGGCACCGCCGCCCTGGAGGACCCGGAGTGGACCGAGCGGGTCATCGCCGAGCACGGGGACAAGATCGCCGTCGGCCTGGACGTGCGCGGCACCACCTTGGCCGCTCGCGGGTGGACCAAGGAGGGCGGGGACCTGTGGGAGACCCTGGACCGCCTGAACGCCGCCGGCTGCGCCCGGTACGTCGTCACCGACGTCACCAAGGACGGCACCCTGATGGGGCCGAACATCAAGCTGCTGCGGGAGGTATGTGAGCGCACCGCTGCTCCCGTGGTCGCCTCCGGCGGCATCGCCCACCTGGACGACCTGCGCGCCCTCGCCCGCCTGGAGCGCTACGGGCTCGAGGGCGCGATCGTCGGCAAGGCCCTGTACAACGGCAACTTCACCCTCCAGGAGGCACTGGCCGTCTGCCGTGGCGAGGACTCCGCGCAGGGGACGCGATAAGCATGGTCAACACCCCGGACAATACCGGCACCTACTCGGCGCCCGTCGACGATGCCGGCGGGAGACTGCCCGAGGACCCGCAGCTGGCGGCCGCCATGGCCGCCCGAGACCGGTTGGAGCAGTTGCTGTCCGCCCCCACCCCCTTCGCGTCCGACGACGGCGCCGCTGACCCCGCCGTGACCGCCGCCCTGGCGGCCCAGGAGCTGCCGCGCCACGAGTACCTCGACCGGCTCCTGGCCGCGCTGGCGGCGAGTCGTCTGATCGTGCCCGTGGCGGCGCACGCCGTCGGCGGACCCAAGCCGGTCAGGCTGGGGGAGTCCGCACCGGGGATTCCCGCGCACGAGCCGCACACGGCCGACGCCGCCGAGGACGCCGCGGAGCTGGCCGTCCGGCTCGATGACGGGCACCTGGCCCTGCCGGTGTTCACCTCGGCCGCCGCGGTCGCGGTCTGGCGAGAAGACGTGCGTCCCGTCCCCGTCACGCCCCAGCGCGCCGCCCAGGTGGCCTGCCTGAGCACCGACCAGCTGTGGGTGCTGGACCCGGGCACCCGCGACCTGCGGCTGCCGCGTCCCGCCGTGGTCGCCCTGGCCGGGGGAGAGGACTGGATCCCCTCCTGGCGCAATGAGCCGGTGCAGGCGGAGGTGGCCGCGCAGCTGGGCGCCGTGGACGGAGTGACCGGGGTCGCCTTCGCCCCGGGCGAGGGCGCCGAGCTGCGCGTGTTCATACGTGTGGATGCCTCCGCCGGCAACCGTGCCGTGGCCGCCGCCCTGGAGCAGTGCCAGTACGTCATGGTCAACCCGGCCTGGGGCGAGTTCATCGACACCGTGGAGCTGTGCCCGGTGCCGGCTTGAAACGTCCGGCGGGTCTATGGGCAGACTCACATCTCCTCCGACGCCCGGCGCGGCCGCGGTCCGGCAGGCGACTGCTAAACTCGGGCACCGACCGGCCGGGGGCGTATCTCCGGCACGCAAGCGGAGAAATCCCACCTGGGTCCCTCAAGAGGGGCCGGGTCATGCGAGGAGCGATCCTCGCGGTCGCGGCCCTTTCGGGTGCCTGCGGCCGTGCTCTTGCGAGCACATGAAAGGCCTTCGTGCGCGTATGCGGCGAAGGCCTTCTTCGTTGCGACGGTTACCACTGACAAGAGTGAGGAACAGTCATCAGCGAGCCCCGTATCAACGAACGGATCCGCGTCCCCGAGGTGCGGCTGGTCGGCCCCAGCGGTGAGCAGGTCGGCATCGTCCGGGTAGAGGACGCCCTCCGCCTGGCCGAAGAGGCCGGCCTCGACCTCGTAGAGGTCGCCCCCGACGCACGCCCCCCGGTGTGCCGACTCATGGACTACGGCAAGTTCAAGTACGAGTCGGCCATGAAGGCGCGCGACGCCCGGCGCAACCAGGCCAACACCCAGCTCAAGGAGATCCAGTTCCGTCCCAAGATCGACGAGCACGACTACGCCACCAAGATGGGGCACGTCGAGCGCTTCCTCAAGGGCGGGGACAAGGTCAAGTGCATCGTCCGCTTCCGCGGGCGCGAGCAGTCCCGCCCGGAGCTGGGCATCCGCCTGCTGCAGCGCGTGGCCGAAGAGGTCGCCGAGCTGGGCAACATCGAGTCTCACCCCCGCCAGGACGGCCGCAACATGGTCATGGTGCTGGCCCCCACCCGCAAGAAGGCGGAGGTCAAGTCCGACCAGCGTCGGCGCCGTGAGGCCGCCCGCGCCAGCCGCCGCGCCGAGAAGCAGGCCGCCCGGGCCGCACGCGAGGCCAAGGCGGAGGCAAAGGCCGCCGAGGAGGCCGCCGCGGGCGAATGAGCCCGCACCGGCAGCAGGTCCGCCCCCGCGGGCACGCGCACATACTGCACACATACCCAGCCCCGTCACACGACGAGGTCCGCAGCCCCCGACCCACCCGGCGTCGGGGACCGAGAATGAGGAAATAAACATGCCGAAGAACAAGACGCACTCCGGTGCCAAGAAGCGCTTCCGGGTCACCGGAAGCGGCAAGCTCATGCGCGAGCAGGCCGGCAAGCGCCACCTGCTGGAGGTCAAGTCCTCCCGCCGCAAGCGCAAGCTGTCCCAGGACCAGCCCGTGGCCCCGGCCGACGTCCGCCAGGTCAAGCGTCTGCTCGGTCGCTGATCAGCCCACAACACAACAAGGAGTCATCACATGGCACGTGTGAAGCGGGCTGTAAACGCCCAGAAGAAGCGTCGTACCGTACTCGACCGCGCCTCCGGCTACCGCGGGCAGCGCTCCCGCCTGTACCGCAAGGCGAAGGAGCAGGTCACCCACTCCGGCGTCTACGCCTTCCGCGACCGCCGCGCCCGCAAGGGCGACTTCCGTCGCCTGTGGATCCAGCGCATCAACGCCGCCGCCCGCGCCGAGGGCATGACCTACAACCGGTTCATGCAGGGCCTGGGCCTGGCCGGCGTGGAGGTCGACCGCCGCATGCTGGCCGAGCTGGCCGTTAACGAGCCCGCCGCCTTCAAGGCGCTGGTGGAGACCGCCCGTAAGGCGCTGCCCGCGGACGTCAACGCCCCCAATGCCTGATCCCGCGCCGCTTCTAGGCGCATCAGCGGTCGCCGCGCGCGTCCGTGACCACTGACCCGACCCCCGCACTCGATCCCCGCCGCTTTCGACGGGATTGGGATGCGGGGGTCGGCTTCGTATGGCCGGTAACCTGCGCGTATGAGTGCAACCGCGATCCTGGACAACCCCGCGGCCACCCGCATCACCCGGGTGGCCGGGCTGGCCCGCCGCTCCGCCCGCGACAAGCACCGCCGCTTCGCGGTGGAGGGGCCGCAGGGCGTGCGCGAGGCGGTCCGTCACGCGGCCGACTACGTGCTCGACGTCTACCTGACGCAGGAGGCGGCCCGAGCTCACGCCGACATCGCCGAGGCCGCCGCAGCCGCGGGCCTGTACACCCACCTGGTCACCCCCGAGGTCATGGCGGCCATGAGCGCGGACGCCCAGGGGGTGCTCGCCGTGGTGAGTACCGACGCCGTGGTGGCTCCGCCGGAGTCGGGAGACGGCGGGGGAGGGGCGGAGGCCGCCGCACCCGTGACGGAGAGCGACGCTGCGCGCGAGGCCGACGCCCTCGCAGGGGCTGCCCTGGAGGCGGCGCTGTCAGGTGCACGCCTGGTGGCCGTGCTCACCGAGACCCAGGACCCCGGCAACGCCGGCACCATCATCCGCGCCGCCGACGCCGCCGGCGCCGACGCCGTCGTGCTGCTTAAGGGCAGTGTGGACCCGACGAACCCGAAGGTCGTGCGCGCCACGGCCGGCTCCCTGTTCCACCTGCCGGTGCTCACCGGTGTCACGTTGGAGAAGGCGACTGCAGCCCTGCGAGCGGCGGGGCTGAGGCTGCTCGCTGCCGACGGGCACGGAACCATCAGCCTGTTCGACGCCGAGGCGGAGCTGGCGGCGCCGTCGGCCTGGCTGCTGGGCAACGAGGCCCGGGGGCTGGCGCCCGAGGCCCTGGAGGCGGCGGATACGGTGGTCTCGATCCCCATCTACGGGCGGGCCGAGTCCCTGAACGTCGCCTCCGCCGCCGCCATCTGCCTGTATGCCAGCGCCCGAGTGCAGGACCTCGGATGATGACTGACGCTTTTATGGGTCCAACGGCCCGATATGCCTTTTCAGCCAGTCGAGCATAGCCACCCTGCGCCGATAACGGCCTTCACCTATCCACTCAAAAGCATCCCTGACTTGACGGTTTGTTTCTGCCGCCTGCGTCACTCTGTTCCATTCGTCTTCCGATAGAGTGCCAGCCAGAATCAGCAGTTCGGCGCACTCACGGGTGGCTCTGTAACTGTCAGACGTCTCCAACGCGGACAGCAAGCTGTCAACTAGCGCCTCACGCGTGTTCTTCTGCTTTGCAAGCCACTGTACGACGTCCCTCGCGATCGACATCGGCCGGTCGGGGTCATCCGCGACCAACGCCTGAGTGCGCGCAAGAAAGCCCGCCGGGGACTCGCCGTCGGCGTACTGAATCCATAGGATAGGCACATGCCTTCCGAGCGCCCAGCCGATCTCCTGCTGGCACCACGGACGAGCTGAGTAACCTTTGGTACCCACGCTTACGAGGGCGGCGCTGGACTCCAACTCGGCGCGGATCGCCTGTTCCCAGTCGGTTCCTGGAAGTATTGCGTGCCGCGCCATGACGGCGTCAACATGCGCCTTCGACAGCTCATCGTGCAGTTCCTGCGCCGCCTTCCCGCCAGCAGCGCCCTCGTTATAGCTCAGGAACACCTTCACCTTAGGCATCGGTGCCTCCAGCATCCGTGGCGCAGGCACTGAGGCCACGCGCAATCAGGCCCGCCAGTTCCGAAGCGCGCTGCGTGGCGGCCAGACGCTCTAGATCTGAAGCATTCAGCCCCGTCAAGGTCGGATCGAACCCACTTGCGATCTCCTCGACGGCATCGCGGCAGGTCGGCAGCGCGCGGACGGCGGCGAGCGAAGCCTCTGACACCGGAATGCCCGCGCCAATCCCCAGCTCGTGTGCCAGGACGGCGGCGGCACCGCCGAAGCCGCCCGCGATGAATAGGGGCTGGCCGGCACGAACCGTGTACAGGGCCTCCTCAATGATTCCCGGAATGGCTCCCGCGTAGCCCTTGGAATCCGACTGGGAGGCGGGAGCCGTCTTCCCGCCGATCAGCAGCCTGGCGTCGCAGAATTGCGGCAGCACACCGCGCACACTGCTATAAGCCCGTGCGAGAAGCTCGGGGTCGGAATCGGTCCACAGCTGTGCCTGGTCAAGGTCGATCAGGCGCCCGTGCTCATCGACCACGTCGACTCGCCCAAAAGCAGCGAGAGCTTCCGTAACACGTGCGAGGCGATCCAGCGACTCACGCTTCGACAGGACCATGCGGGGCACGGTCAGGCTGAACATGTCGCCGGGATGGAGCCTTTGCCCGGCAGCGCGCGTGCCGGGGTGCCGGTGTTGCTCCTGCTTCGCAGCGTTGACATAGCGCACGACGGTATCGATTACCGCCGCCGTGAGATCCGGTGCATGGGTTCCGATGGCGCCCGCGTAGGTCACTCCGCCGCCGGCCAGCAGCATCATCTGTGCGACCTCCGCCACCGCCAACTCCAGATGGCGGTCGGACAGGCCGCGTGCCTCCAAGTCCGGACTCTTCGCCATGGAGATCCCAAGCATGCGCGTGGCGAGTGGGCGCTCCAGCGCCAGATTCGAGTTGTTCAGCGATGGCTCGCCATCGCCCCATACGCCTCCCGCAGCGAAGAAGGTGCGGGGCGTGAGCAGATGCACCTGGTCACGCTCATACCCGGACAGCGCGCAGAGATCGACCATGATCTCGTGCTCCGGTGGCAGCAGTGGCGGGTCCGGGTGCAGGAGCCAGAGGTGGTGATCCTGAGGGAAAGCCTGCTTGTGCGCGGTCAGAAAACTCGTGAGCATCAACGGCTCCGGCGGATGTACGGGGGCCGCATCGAAGCCGTCATTGTTGGAGCCACTCTCCGCAGCTGCATCCTGGGAAGACGCGCCCAGCCGCGCCTCGACATCGCGAGGAATCTCCTGGCGCCGCCACAGGGCCCGCTTGAGCGCCTCGTCAACCAGACGGTTCAGCGCCGTTATCACCGCCCGCTCCTGCGTGGCGGTCAGCGAGTCCCGGGACTCCAAGCCGCCTGCATCCCCGCCACGCTCCGTCGTCGAGTCCACCGGGTAGGCCACAGTGGGCACGTGGTCCATCAGGAATGATCCCCGCTGCTCGCCGCTGGTAAGCGAACTCAGGCACACAACGGGCATGTCCGCCTGCTTCGCCTCCAACACCTCCCGCTGTGTCCACTCCCGCGAGGCGTACTTGTCAGTGCGGACCATCAGCAAGGCACTGTGACTGGCACGATCGCGTATAGCGGCGTCCCACTCCTCCCCACCCTGGAGATCATGAAGATCAATGAATGTAGCAAGCCGGGTCCGGTTGGCTAGAGCCTGAACCTTGGCAACCGGACCATGCGGAGTGACACTCACATGGTCCGCCCGGGGTATGTCATCGCGGGCGTGAGACACGAAGACGGTGATTCTTACAGGATCCCCGGGCTCTCGCAGCAGTTCCTGGACGATCGTCTGACCGAGATCGCGTGCCAGTGCTCCGTGGGCGGCAGCGGGATCGCCGTTGATGATCTGCTGCAGGCCGCGGCTGCCGGAAACCCCTTGGCGCTCCAGCAGCCGGGCAACAGGAGTGCCCTGCGACTCGATGCGATTCTCGGGCATCACCGGCAGGACGAGGATCTTGCCGGGAGCTGCGTCGTCGTCCCGCAGGCGCAGCAGATCCTCCAGGTACTCGCGCCAGGGCCCTTCCTTCATACTGGCCTGGACCAGGTGCCGACCAACCACCACGAGTATTACGGAGAACATCGCCGGGGAGTGCGTAGCCGCGGGCCCACTACCGGCACTGCCGACCCGGGTTGTGATCGCGGGCGGGGTGTCGGATCCCGGGGCGGGCTCCGACCGCCCGTAAACCTCCACCGCACCGCCCGCCAGCCCGGAGAACACGTCGGAGTGGTAGTGGTCGAACAGGGCGTTGCGGATGTCCCTTCCGATCCTGTCTCCGGGATGCCAGACCACGAACACATCCAGGACGGTGGGGGAGGGAGCTGGTCGGCGGGGAGCGACTGCGGTGTCGATGACATCAGGGGTCATGGCTGGATGTTAGTTCGCAACGCGGCTGTACGGCCTCTTCCTCAACTACTGAACCTCGCCGCGTCTCAAACACCGAGACGGCGCTGTGAGGCCGCTCCCAGGTGGCGCGGCCGGAGGCGACTCGCGCACGTTCCTACCTGCGTCGGGTGCTACTGTGCACGCAGCGCGCGCAGCACGATCCGCCCGGATCGGAGCCGGGGCGCCGCAACGGTGGCCGGGAGGGCCGGTCGCCGCGGACCCGAACCGAAGGGAACGCAAGTGGTCATGCGAATGTGTTGCTGTTGCTGTCGTTGAGACAGTCCCAGTCCCATTCGCCCTAATATCGAGAAGAGGCTCCTAATGCCTGCTCCCGCCACCCCTTCCAGCCCTGAGTACCCGCTCGTGCGCATCAGCCACGTCAGCAAGTACTACGGCGACTTCAAAGCGCTCGACGACGTCTCCCTGGATATTCACCGCGGCGAGGTGGTCGCCGTCATCGGCGCCTCCGGCTCCGGCAAGTCGACCCTGTGTCGCACCATCAACCGGCTCGAGACGATCCAGTCCGGCACCATCGAGATCGACGGTGAGCTCCTGCCCGAGGAGGGGCGCGAACTGGCCCGCCTGCGCGCCGAGGTGGGCATGGTCTTCCAGTCCTTCAACCTCTTTCCGCACCGCACCGTGCTGGACAACATCACCCTCGCGCCCACCCGCGTGCGCAAGGTGCCCAAGGCCGACGCCGAGGCGCGCGCCCTCCAGCTGCTCGAGCGCGTCGGCCTGGCCGACCAGGCCGCCAAGCGCCCGCCGCAGCTCTCAGGAGGCCAGCAACAGCGGGTTGCCATCGCTCGCGCCCTGGCGATGGACCCCAAGATCATGCTCTTCGACGAGCCCACCTCCGCGCTCGACCCGGAGATGATCAACGAGGTCCTCGACGTCATCAAGGACCTGGCCGCGGAGGGCATGACCATGCTCGTGGTCACCCACGAGATGGGCTTCGCCCGCTCCGTCGCCGATCGGGTGGCCTTCATGGACGGCGGCCAGATCGTGGAGCTCGGCGCCCCCGCGGAGTTCTTCGCCGCTCCGCGCACCGAGCGGGCCCGCGACTTCCTGTCCAAGGTGCTCAGCCACTGAGCCCAGCCCTCCGTCTCACCATCAACCTGTGGCCGCCTGCCGGCCTCTAAATGCCAATCCATGCCCTGCCCGCTTCGAAAGGAAACACCATGTCCGTCTCTGTCAACTTCTCCCGCCGCGGCCTGCTGACCGCCGCCGGTGCCGCCTCGGTTGCCGCGGTGCTGGCGGCCTGCGCCGACACCGGCGCCGACGGCCAGGCGATCGACTCCTCTGCTGACGCCGTCGACTACGACACCGTCATCAACTCCGGCCCGGTAGCCGCCGACGACGTGGTGGCCGCCTCCACCTGGGCCTCGGCCATCAAGAATGCGGGTGTGCTGAGCACCGGCGGCACCAAGACCTCCGAGGTGTTCTCCCTGGAGGACCCCGCCACCGGGAAGGTCTCCGGCTTTGACGCCGCCCTCGCCCAGGCCCTGGCCCGCTACATCATCGGAGGGGACGACGCCCGCTCCCTGCTGGAGGTAACCCAGGTCACCTCCGACACCCGGGAGACCATGCTCGAGAACGGTCAGGTGGACGCCGTCTTCGCCACCTACACGATCACCCCCGAGCGCGCCGAGAAGATCGCCTTCGCCGGCCCCTACTACTCCTCCGGCCAGTCCGTGCTGGTCCGCGCCGACGAGACCGGCATCAACGGCGTAGACGACCTGGCCGGCGTGAAGGTCGCCGTCCAGTCCAACTCCTCCTCCGGCCCCGCCCTGGACGAGGCCGCCCCCGAGGCCGAGCAGGCGCAGTTCCAGGACCACTCCAGTTGCGTCGCGGCCCTGGAGGCCGGTCAGGTGGATGCCTACGTCGTCGACCAGTCCCTCGAGCTCAGCGAGGTGCAGTCCAACGACGCCGTCAA
This sequence comes from Actinomyces ruminicola, assembly GCF_900103885.1. GTDB lineage: Bacteria > Actinomycetota > Actinomycetes > Actinomycetales > Actinomycetaceae > Actinomyces > Actinomyces ruminicola. The sequence continues at coordinate 27,362 of NZ_FNIM01000001.1, read as the reverse complement.
GATCGTCGGCGAGCCCTTCACCGAGGACCCCTACGGCATCGGCCTGCCCAAGGACTCCGACGCCCAGGAGTTCGTCAACACCTTCCTGCAGACCATCTACGACGACGGCACCTGGAATGCCATCTGGACGGCCACCATCGGCGCGATCATCGGCGGCGAGGCCCCCGAGCCGCCCGTAATCGGCTCCGTGCCCGGCTCCGAGACGGCAGCCGCTACGGCGTCGGCAACCGACTGAGCCGGACCAACACCAGTCCGCTCGCACTGCAACACGTGTAGGGGCGGCCCGCCCTCCGGGGCGGCCGCCCCGACATTCCGGAGGAGGTGCCCATGAATGTCATCACCGACAACCTCGGCATGATCGGCCAGGGGCTCGCTACGACCCTGACGATAGCCGTCATCGGCTACGCATGCGCGCTCGTCGTCGGCACGGTGATCGCGGTCTTCCGCGTCAGCCCGATCCCGCCGCTGCGTGTCCTGGGCGCCGCCTGGGTGACGGTGGCCTGCAACATCCCCACTCTGTGTCTGATGATCCTGGCGGCCTTCGCCGCGCCGCGGGCGGGCGTGCCGCTGTCGCTGTTCGCCGCGGCCGTCACCGCCATCGTCTTCTCCGCCTCCGGCTTCGTGTGCGAGACGGTGCGCTCAGGCATCAACTCCGTGTCCAAGGGACAGATCGAGGCGGCCCGCGCCCTGGGCATGCCCTTCGGGCTGATCATCGGCGCCGTGGTGTTGCCGCAGGCGCTCGCCCGCACCATCCAGCCGCTGGTCAACATCTTCATCTCCTGCCTGATCGGATCGTCTCTGGCCGCAGCGATCGGCGTGCCCGAGCTGACCAATGTCACCCAGCAGCTCAATCTGCGTTATGCCCAGGCGGTGATCACCTTCCTCACCTCGGGACTGACCTACCTGGCGATCGCCTTCCTGGCCACCCAGCTCGGCGGTCTGCTGGAGCGCCGCATCGCTGGAAGAGAGGCCCGCGCATGAGCGCCCTGACCGCACGCACTCCCACCCGCTCGGCCGGCGCCAGCGACGCCGACCTGCTCTTCGACGCCCCCGGCCCCAAGGGGCGGCGCCGCATTCTCATCGGCTCGGTGCTCGTCACCCTGATCATCCTGGCGCTTGCAGCAGCGGCCCTGATGCAACTCGATCAGGCCGGCCAGCTCGCCTACCCCAAGTGGCGCTACTTCCTGGGACAGTCCGTGGTCGGCTACCTCGGGAGGGCCCTGGCGGACACCCTGCTGGTCACCGCCGTCGGCGCCGCCCTGTCCTTCCCCCTGGGAGTCGGCCTGGGCTGGGTACGCACCAGCCGCAATGCGTTGGTACGCATGGTGGTCGGCGCCTGGATCGACACCATGCGCGCCATCCCCATGCTGCTGCTGATCTACTTCTTCCTGCTGGCGGTGCCGCGCTGGGGGCTGACGCTGCCGCCGTTCTGGATGCTCACCGTGCCCATCGTCATGTGCTCCTCGGCGACTACGGCGGAGGTCTTCCGCGCCGGCGTGCTCGCCCTGGACCGCGGCCAGACCGAGGCCTCCCAGGTGCTCGGGCTGAGCGCGGGGCAGACCATGCGCCTGATCCTGGCGCCCCAGGCGCTGCGGCTGATGCTCCCGACGCTGATCACCCAGCTGGTGACGATCCTGAAGGACTCCTCGCTCGGATACGTGGTCGCCTACCTGGAGCTGATGTACGCCGGGCGCCTGCTCACCTCGTCGGCGCGGGTGACCGCCCATCTCGATGTCTATCTGCCTGCCTACGTAATCATCGCGGTGATCTACGTAGTCATCAACTGGGCCCTGGGGGCACTCGCGCGGCGCGTGGAGGCGCGTACCCGCTGAGACGGCGTGTTCGAGAGCCGTCGGTGTCACTGGATGCACCACTTTTTGCGGTCGAGTAGTTAGGGCAGGTGCGTTTACCCCTGGATGTCGGGGGAGGAGCCTGATGCTTATGTGGAGCCGACCAGGAAAGTGGTGCATCTGGTGACAGGAGAGCGGCGTGGTCCCGTGGCGTTACGCCTATGGACTATGCGCGTCGCCTCCAGTAGCCCACCAGCGCGACGGGCCAGATGAGCATGGGCGCCTAGGCGGTAATCTGTGACTGATGCGGTGATGGCCGGGAGAGGGGCTAGCCGACGAATGACGCGATGGCGGTTGCAGTGGCCAGGGTTAGCATGCCCAGGCAGTTGATCCACAGCTCGCGGCCCATGAACCCTGCCCTGACGTGGGCGACGACGGCGCACAGGAAGTAGCAGATCACGCCTGTGTTGGCGGCGAGCGCGACTCCCGGCACGCGCAAACCGATAAGCAGGCCGACGGCCGCCAAGACCTTGATGACAATAAGAGTCCACCACCACTGCCGCGGAAATCCGACTCCGGTGAGGCAGTTACGGATGAAGGCAGGAGGTCGCAGCGACAAGGTGGCGTCACCCAGCAGTACAACTGCGAGGAGGACCACCAGCCACGGAAAGTGAGGGAGCAGTGTCATTGGTTGTGCTCCTCGGTGGAGGCTGTCAGGAGCGGGTGGACCGCGTCGCGCACCCGGCTGCAGAGTGCGTCCGTCCCGGCTCCCGGGATGGATACCCATTCGAGAAGTGCGCCCAGATAGGCAAGGTATGCAGTTGTGGCACGCTGTTTGGCGGCCGTTGTCGAGCAGTCGGTGGCCGCAGCAAAGATGTCCTGGAGTTCGTTGATCAACTCCTCCCGCAGTTCGCTGAAGACTCTCGAACTGTGAGCGCCGGAGATGAGCACCGCTCCGTAGGACCGGGCGAGGTCGGGGCTACTGGCGAACAAGTCGATGAAGGGAGAGAGGATGTCAAGGATCGCCTGTGCGCCATCGCCGCCACCTTCAGACCGCACTTGTGTGCGGCTGGTCGGAGGGTGACCGGTGTGTAGCGCCTCTATGCGTTCGTCAAAGCATGCAACCAACAGGCCGCTCTTATCTCCGACGTACATGACGCTTCCTACGCTGACGCCGGCGTCCGCCGCGATGTCCTTAATGGTCGTCGCGTTGAAACCTCTTTCCTCGAACAGCCTTCGCGAGCTTGCTAAGACTCGGGCCCTGGTGGCATCGCGTGATTCGGCGCGTGTGGGCATCGACCCTCCTTGGACTCGGCCCTACTTAGAACGCGTTCACTGAACGCGTTCGCTGAGCGTGTTCAGCTAGCGTACCGATTCTTCCGCGCGACTGCAAGGCCCACACCGGCAACGAGCCGCTGACTCTGGTGCGCCGACCGGGCGCCGAGGTGCGTATTCGCTGAATGCCGCTATTCACGGGCGTGACATGCCTTGACCAGGGCGGATGGCTAAAATCGCGCGCGTCAGATCCTCGAACGGCCCAATGGGCCGATTAGGAGAACAGATGAGCAAGATACGTGTCGCCATCGTCGGTGTGGGCAACTGCGCGTCGTCGCTGGTGCAAGGCGTCACCCACTACGCCGACGCCAAACCGACCGACACGGTGGGCGGCCTGATGCACGTCCAGTTCGGCGACTACCACGTCTCGGATATCGAGTTCGTGGCCGCCTTCGACGTCGACGCAGCCAAGGTCGGGCTCGACCTGGCCGACGCCATCAACGCCTCGCAGAACAACACCATCAAGATCGCCGACGTCGCCCCCACCGGCGTGAGCGTCCAGCGCGGCGTCACCCTCGACGGCTTCGGCAAGTACTACCGCGAGACCGTTCAGGAATCCAGCGAACCCCCGGTCGACGTCGTCCAGGCGCTCAAGGACGCCCAGGTCGACGTCGTGGTCTCCTACCTGCCAGTGGGCTCGGAGGAGGCGGACCGCTACTACGCCCAGTGCGCCATCGACGCCGGCTGTGCCTTCGTCAACTGCCTGCCGGTATTCATCGCCTCCGACTCGGCCTGGGCGCAGAAGTTCACCGACGCGGGCCTGCCGATCATCGGCGATGACATCAAGTCCCAGATCGGCGCCACCATCACTCACCGAGTGCTGGCCAGACTCTTCGAGGAGCGCGGCATCACCATCGACCGCACCTACCAGCTCAACGTGGGAGGCAACATGGACTTCAAGAACATGTTGGAGCGTGAGCGGCTGATGTCGAAGAAGATCTCCAAGACTCAGGCGGTCACCTCCAACGTCTCCAAGCAGTTCGCCGAGAAGGACATCCACGTCGGACCCTCCGACTATGTCGGCTGGTTGGACGACCGCAAGTTCGCCTTCGTGCGCCTGGAGGGCCGCAACTTCGGCGGCGCTCCGGTCAGCCTGGAGTACAAGCTCGAGGTCTGGGACTCCCCGAACTCCGCCGGCGTGGTCATCGACGCCATCCGGGCCGCGAAGATCGGCCTGGACCGGGGCATCGGCGGGCCGCTGCTGTCCCCGGCGTCCTTCTTCATGAAGTCCCCGCCGCAGCAGCGCCCCGACGAGGAGGCCATGGACTCCACCGAGGCCTTCATCCGGGGCGACATCGAGCGCTGATCAGCAAGGTCGTTGCGCCCATATAAACGGGGTCGCGGCAGTGAAGACTGCCGCGACCCCCGCGGTATCGCTCCGCGTAAGGGATCACTTCGGGGCGGCCAACGCCAGCCCTCGCTGCACCGCGGCTTGCCGCATCGCCTGGTCGTAAGTGAGGAGCAGGTCGGAGCGTACGTCCAGAGCAACTGCGAGGTGGATCGCGTCTGCCGCGCGCAGCCCCGCAGAATCCCGCGATGCGTTGAGTAGTTGCTCCCGGGTTATGTCGATGAGTTCAACCCCAGACAACAAGAGCGCGGCGGCCTGCTCATCGAGTTGTCGGTGTCGCTTCGCGGCGCAGTGCAGTTCGGTGTGTAGCAAGAAGGAGGAGCACAGGAACATGCCGTTCGCGGTCCCCTCGGTCAGCCAGGTGGCTAAAGGACCTGACTCGACTTCCTCGATGAGAAGCTTGAGCGCTGCGGAGGTGTCCAGGTAGCAAATGGTCATTGCTCACCGCGCAAGTCGTCCAATACATCTTTTGAGCTGAGGCCTCGCGCGCGTTTGAGGGCGTTGAAGTCTGTGGGGACTGCGGGGCGCGTGGCCCCTTGCCGCCGCAGTAGCGCTAGGCGGTCCTGGGTGATAGGCACAAGCTCGGCTACGGGACGTCCGTTGTTCGTAATCTCGAAACTCTCGCCGGCCTCCACTCGGCGGAGGATTGCGGCGCTGTCGTTACGGAGCTCGCGGTGCGGAATCGTAGTCATAATCATCACTCCGTAGCAAGCGGAGCATGTATCGCGTGCTCGAGTATCCGATGCGGGTTGTGGTCCCCAGCGGCGATCAAATCCTGTGACTGTGCTACGGATTCCGGTCTTGGTGTGTGTTGAGCTCCGTCAACAGTGTGCTTAAGGCAGCCCGGCCTGCGGGGGAGAGGGTGCTGCGGATATCGGTGTCCAACGCTTCGGCCGCCGCAACGGCGCTGGCGAGCAGCCGCCGCCCCTCGGGGGTGATCTCGATCTTGTGAGCCCTGCGATCGCTGCGACTGCGGGTCTTGCTTACGGCCCCGAGGTCCACGAGCTGGTCCACTAGCGTCACTACCAGGCTTGGCGCCACACGCAGCCGCGTCGCGATGTCGCGCTGCGAGGTCGCCGGCCCGGCGTCAACGACGGCCAGCAGGCCCACCTGCTTGTGAGTCAGTCCGGTCGGAGCGATCTGCTCGGCGAAGCTCCTGGTGATCTGTGCGCCGACCATGCCCAACTGGAAACAGGCGGCGGACAGGATCGCCTCGCCGCCCCGATCCTCTTTTGGCTCCACAAGGACGATGATACTGTACTGAATCATTCACTACTGAACGATTCAGGTAGGTGGTTTGCATGCCATGGTGGTTGGCGCTTCTGAACTCCGTCATGGGCGTCGTGTCGGCGATTGCCGCTGCGGCGGCATTGCTCCGCCCGGGGCTGCTGGCTCCGGGCAGCACAGGCGCCGACGGTGATCGCTTCTATCCGGCGATGTACGCGGCAAGGGCGGTACCGCTAGGTGTGTTGGTTGCGGTGACCGTCTGGCTGACGCCCGTGTATCCGCTGACCCAGGCCGTCTTGACCGTTGCCGCGCTCGCTCAGCTCGGTGACATAGTGACCGGCATAGCGCGTAGGCAGCCCGGCATGGCGGGCGGTGCCGTCGTTGCGGCCGCATGTCACGTAGCTGGACTTGCCGCGCTTCAGTAAATGTCGGCGTGACAGAGCCGATCAGTGACCATCTGTGGGGCGCGTGTCGGTCAAAACGCAGGCAACCTATCGGTCAAAACGCCGATCAGGTCCCGACCAGGTCGCGACGCCGGTAGGCCATCAGCCCGACGGCGGTGCCGACCGCCCCGACGGCCGTCTGCACCGCCAGCGGTACCCAGTCGGGGTCGCCGACGACATCAAGGTAGTGTCCCAGTACGCTGAGGTCCTGCGCCCACTGCGGCAGGTCCATCATGCCGGCGAGCAGCCGGGCGAAGGCGCTCCAGGCGATGACCGCCCACACGATCCCGAAGCGTCGCGGTGCCACGCCGACCACCGCCAGAGCGATGCCGATGGCCGCCAGCAGGCCCGGCAACTGGCTGACGGTGAACACGAAGGCCCGCTCCACGGCATGATCCTCGGTCACCTGCGTGGCCGTGACTGCGGCCAGCACCGCTCCGCACAGCACCAGCAGAATCGTCCCCACCACTACCGCCGAGGCGGCCTGCATCAGGAACAGACGCCAGCGCGGCACTCCGACGGCCGCCTCGGCCTCCACCAGGCCGACGCCCTCATCGGCGGCAAGCCGGCCCGCCTGCCCCGTTGCGGCCACCGCGATCAGCAGTACCAGCATGACCGTCATCAGTGACATGAACTGTTCCATCATGTCGGCGCCGGCCTGTACCAGCATGTTCACGTATTCGGCGATGCGCTCATCCCGCATCATGTCCAGGATGCCCTCGGTCGTGGATCCGAACAGCGCCGAGAAGCAGGCCACCGCCGCCATCCACGCCAGTGTCGTGCGCACGGACAGGCGCCCGAGCAGGTCGGCGTAGCCGCGCACGTGCCATCGGCGTGCGCTGGTCGAGCGGTCGGGCAGGTAGCCGTCGGCATACTCCCGGTGGGCGTACAGTGTTCCGGCTGTTGCCACTAGTGCCCCGCATATTGCGGTGCACACGGCCAGTGGCACGGGGTCGTCGTCGGTGTAGGGGGCGACCAGGTCGCGCCAGCCCAGCGGCGTGAGCCACCGCAGCCAGGTGACCTCCCATTGGTCGGCCGCCACCCGCAGCATGAAGACAACCCCAACACATGCCAGTGCCAGCGGGCGGGCACCGGCGGCGCTGCGCGCCAACTGGCAGACCACTGCAGCCAACCCCGCGAACCCCCAGCCGACGATCGCGGTCACACCGGCCAGCGCCCATCCGCCCGAGACGGTCAGCGCCTCATATTCCTGGGCCTCAACCGCCAGGGTGGCGCCTACCAGGACGGTCAGGACCGCCACCGCCGTCCAGATCACCAGTACCGGGGCGAGGAAGGGGACCCAGCGGCCGGTGCCAGTGTCCCGCAGCAGCTCCGTGAGGCCCTCGTCCTCATCGCCGCGCAGCAGGCGGCAGGTCAGCAGCACCGCCATAAGCGCGGTGCACACCAGCAGGTAGGTGGCGCCCTCCCACTGCACCAGCTGGCCGATTGTCCCCGGGTAGGGGAGCTCGCCGTACAGCAGGCGCGTGCCCGGGGAGGCGCGCAGCGCCTCGACGACGGGATTATTCGCCGCAACAACGCCCGCATCGGCGAAGTAGGCGTCCTGATAGGCCGGCGCGAAGGAGGCCATGCCCAGCCACAGCGGCAGGATCCAGGCGAGCGCCTGCAGGCGCAGCCTCCTGGCGGTCAGCCGCAACGCGCGGGACATGCCGCGCAGCTCGTCGTGGGTGCTCATCCGCGCACCTCCTCGTAGTGACGCAGGAACAGGTCCTCCAGGCTCGCCGGCCGGCAGATCACGTCGGTCGCACCCTGCGCGGCCACGGCCGCGAGCACCTGGGGTACCCGGGCGGCGCCCACCTGCACGCTCAGGCGGCCGTCCTCAATGGATAGGGCGTCTGCCAGCTGCGGCAGTGACGCGGCGATGCCGCGCAGCAGGTCGGCCTCGCCGCCCACCTCGATCTGGGTGCGGGCCAGCTGCTGCAACCGGGCCAGGTCGCCCTGCTCCACCACCCGCCCGTCCTTGATAATCGTCACCGCGCTGCACAGGCGCTGCACCTCGGCGAAGATATGGCTGGACAGCAGCACGGTGCGCCCCTGCGCCGCGGCGCGGGTCACCTCCTGCATGAAGACCTGCTCCATCAGCGGATCCAGACCACTGGTCGGCTCATCGAGGATCAACAGGCGGGTGGGCGCGGCCAGTGCCGCCACCAGCGCCACCTTCTGCCGGTTGCCCTTGGAGTAGGTGCGCACCTTCTTGGTCGGGTCCAGGGCGAAGCGCTCGATCAGCTCGTCCTCCCGGGCGCGATCCCGCCTGCCGCGCAGCCCCGCCAGGGCGTCGAGCGCCTGCCCACCGGTCAGGTTCGGCCACAGTGCCACGTCCCCGGCCACATAGGACACCTCCCGGTTGATCTGGGGCGCCTCCCGCCGCGGGCTGCGGCCCAGTACCCGTACCCGCCCGCCGTCGGGGTGGTACAGCCCCAGCAGGGTGCGGATGGTGGTGGACTTTCCGGCCCCGTTCGGGCCGAGGAAGCCGTGCACCTGCCCGGCGGCGACCTCCAGGTCGAGCCCGTCCAGAGCAGTGAAGCGACCGAAGCGCTTGACCAGGCCCTCCACGCGGATCGGGGTGTCGGCGTCGGGCGGGTTCGTCGGGTGCACTACGGCCGTGCGGCCGCTTTTGTGGCGTGGGGTCATTGGCGGTGTCCTTTCATATCGATGCGGAGCAGGGGAATTCGGGATGGTTGTTATAGAGCAGCGGGGCGGCTCAAAGCGTGGGATCATCGCCCGCCAGGCGGTGAATCACGACGGCGAACTCCTGGTCGGCCAGGAGCAGCTCCAGAAAGCGATCGAGATACAGGTGCTGCGCCGGTCCGGTGTAGGTGTCGGTGATCATCTGGGTCAGCCGCCAGGTGGTACGACCCGGCGACCCGGTCGGAAAGTCGGAGAATGCCGCCAGCGCCGTACGACGATGCCGGAGGGTGTAGTCCCAGGTCTCCTCGGCCAACTGGATGGCCGCGGTGCGCGCAGTGTCGCCGTGCAGCTGCTCCAGGCGGGCGATCTCGGCATAGATGCGTACGCCCGCCTCCCACTCGGCGTCATCCAGCTCGGCCAGGAAGGTGCCGATGCTGTCGGGCACCAGCCCCAGGGCGGACAGCGCCGTCACCACCTGCCGCTCGGCCCGCAGCCCGCGGATGTTCAGCCCCTCCTCCTCCAGGCGTGCCTGTACGGCGTCGTAGAAGCGCACCAGCAGCTGGGGGATGGGCTCGAGTCCCTCCCCGTCCTCGACCCGGGCGATCAGTTCGTCGATGCGCGCCTCCTGCGCCTGCAGCTCGCGGCGACGCGCAATGACCGTCTCACGAGTGGCCCGCAGATTGTGCAGCACCGACTCGCGGTCGGCGCCGCCCGGATCGCCGGCGAGTACCTCGGCGATCTGCGCTAGGGAGAGCCCGCCGTCGGCCAGCCAGCGGATCCGCATGAGCCGGGCGAGGTGCGCCACCCCGTACTCCCGCCGCCCGCGCACGGTCGGTGGCACCGGCAGTAGCCCGAGCCGGTGGTAGTGACGCACCGCCCGCGCGGTGGTGCCGGCCAGATCGGCGATCTCCTTCACGCGCATGCGCCCATCTCAACAGGTGACGTAACGTCACCGTCAAGCACCCTGCGCAGGTGCGCCGAGGCGACGGCTCGGTTGGGCTGACCGGACGCCCACCGTCCGACGCCGGCCTGCCGCGCATGCGGCTGCTCCTGAGACGATTTCGGGCACTCGCACGGCCCGGACTAATCTGACCCCGGATCTCCGACTCAACTGGTGGAAGGCAACCCATATGACTGACGCCCCCGGCGCCCTCTCGCCGACGGACGAGGCCGGCGTCAACGCCCTCGTCGACGAGGCCATCGCCGCCATCGCCGCCGCCGGCAACCTGGCCGAGCTGAAGGAGACGCGCCTGGCCTACACCGGCGACGCCTCCGCCCTGGCCCTGGCCAACCGGGAGATCGGCCGACTTCCGGACCGCGCCGCGAAGGCCGCCGCCGGCAAACTGCTCGGCGGCGCTCGCGGCCGCATCGGCGCCGCCCTGGCCGCACGCCAGGAGGTGCTCGAGGCCGAGGCCGAGGCCGAGATGCTGGCCACCGAGGCCGTCGACGTCACCGTGCCCACCGACCGCGCCGCAGCGGGCGCCCGCCATCCCCTGGACGTCCTGGTCGATGAGGTCTCCGACTTCTTCACCGCCATGGGCTGGTCCATCGCCGAGGGCCCGGAGGTGGAGCACGAATGGTTCGACTTCGACGCCCTGAACTTCGACGCCGACCACCCCGCCCGCCAGATGCAGGACACCTTCTACATCGACGGTGACTCCGTGGGCGGTCAGCCGGGGGCGACGGCGAACCTGGTCCTGCGCACCCATACCTCGCCCGTGCAGGCCCGCGTCATGCTGGAGCAGGCTCCGCCGATCTACGTGGCCTGCCCCGGCAAGGTATTCCGCTCCGACGAGCTCGACGCCACCCACACCCCGGTCTTCCACCAGGTCGAGGGCCTGGCCGTGGACAAGGGACTGACCATGGCCCACCTCAAGGGCACCCTGGACCACTTCGCCCGCGCCATGTTCGGCCCCGAGGCCCGCACCCGGCTGCGCCCCTCCTTCTTCCCCTTCACCGAGCCCAGCGCCGAGATGGACCTGTGGTTCCCCCAGAAGAAGGGCGGGCCCGGCTGGATCGAGTGGGGCGGCTGCGGCATGGTCAACCCCAATGTGCTGATCGCCTGCGGCATCGACCCCGAGGTATACACCGGCTTCGCCTTCGGCATGGGCCTGGAGCGTACGCTCATGCTGCGCCACGGCATCGCCGACATGCACGACATCGTCGAGGGCGACATCCGCTTCTCCCAGCAGTTCGGAACCACCGGAAGGGGAAACTGACATGCCGTACGTCCCGATCGAGTGGCTCCGCGAGCACGCCGACGTCCCCGGCGGGACGAGCGCCGCCGACCTGGCCGCCGACCTGGTCAGGGTCGGCCTGGAGGAGGAGCGCATCGTTCCCCCCGCCGTCACCGGCCCCCTCGTCGTCGGCCGGGTGCTGACCCGCGAGGCCAAGGAGCAGAAGAACGGCAAGACCATCAACTACTGCCGGGTTGACGTGGGCGCGCACAATGACGCCCCCGGCACCGGCAAGGAGCCCTCGGAGCTGCCCAGCCGCGGCATCGTGTGCGGCGCCCACAACTTTGAGGCAGGCGACCACGTGGTGGTATCCCTGCCCGGCGCGGTCCTGCCCGGCGACTTCACCATCGCCGCCCGCAAGACCTACGGGCACATCTCCGACGGCATGATCTGCTCCGAGCGCGAGCTCGGCATCGGCAACGACCACTCCGGCATCATCGTGCTGGAGCGCTGGCTGTCCGCCCAGGGCCGCGACGGCGAGGAGATCCCCGCCCCGGGAACAGATGCCATCGGCCTGCTCGGCCTGGGGGAGGAGGTCCTGGAGATCAACATCACCCCCGACCGCGGCTACTGCTTCTCCATGCGCGGGGTGGCCCGCGAGTACTCGCACGCCACGGGTGCCCGCTTCACCGACCCGGCCGACGGCGCCAATCCCGACCTGTTCCCGCACGGCGTCGCCGCCGGAGGCGAGGACGGCTTCCCCGTCCGCTTCGCCGAGGACACCTCCCCGATTCACGGCCGGCCCGGCGTGGACCGCTACGTGGCCCGGGTGGTGCGCGGCATCGACCCCGGCGCCACCTCCCCGAAGTGGATGCAGGACCGCCTGATCGCCGCCGGGATGCGCCCGATCAGCCTGGCCGTCGACGTCACCAACTACGTGATGCTCGACCTGGGCCAGCCGCTGCACGCCTTCGACCTGAACAAGCTGGCCGCTCCCATCGTGGTACGTCGCGCCCGGGCGGAGGAGACCCTCGCCTTCCTCGACGAGGTCACCCGTTCCCTGGACGCCGAGGACCTGCTGATCTGCGACTCCCCGTCAGGGGAGGGATCCCGGCCGCTGGTGCTGGCCGGCGTGTTCGGCGGCGCCGAGACGGAGATCGACGCCGAGACCACCGACGTGCTGATCGAGGCCGCCCACTTCGACGCCGTGTCCATCGCCCGCTCCGCCCGCCGCCACAAGCTGGCCACCGAGTCCTCCAAGCGCAATGAGCGCGGCGTGGACACCGAGCTGGCCCCGGTGGCCGCGCAGCGCGCCGTAGACCTGCTGGTCCGCTACGGCGGCGGCACCGCCGATGACGCCGCCACCGACGTCAACCGCACCGCCGCCCCCGCCCCGCTCGTCATTCGCGCCGACGCCGCCGAGCGCCTGACCGGCGTCGCCTACGGCACTGCTCGCGTCACCGAGCTGCTGCGTGCCATCGGCTGCACGGTCGAGGGTGCGGGCGCCGACGCCGACGGTGCTGAGCTCCTCGCGGTCACGCCGCCCACCTGGCGTCCGGACCTGGTCGGCGCCGCGCACTTCGCCGAGGAGATCGCCCGCCTGGACGGCTACGACAACATCGCATCGATCGTGCCGGTGGCCCCCGCGGGCACGGGCCTGACCGTGCGGCAGCGCGCCCGGCGTGACATCGTGCGCGCCCTGGCCGACGCAGGGCTCACCCAGGTGCTGTCCTACCCGTTCATCGGTGACATACACGACCGGCTCGAGCTCCCGGCCGACGACCCGCGCCGGGCGGCGGTGCGCCTGGCCAACCCGCTGGCCGACGACGCCCCGCTGCTGCGCACCAGTGTGCTCGACTCCCTGCTGGAGGTCGCCCGCCGCAACGTCTCCCGCGGCCTGGAGGACGTGGCCGTCTTCGAGCTCGGCTCCGTCACCCACCCGGCCGGGACCGTGCCGGCCCCCATCCCCGGGGTGGAACGCCGTCCCACGGAGGAGGAGGTCGCGGCGCTCAGGGCCGGCATCCCCAACCAGCCCACGCACGTGGGCATCGTCCTGGCCGGGGACAGGGAGCGCGCCGGAGTGCTGGGAGCGGCCCGCCCCTGGGACTGGGCCGATGCCATTCAGCTCGTGCGCACGGTGGCGGCGGCTCTCGGCGTTGCCGTAGAGGTCACGGCCCCGCAGACGCCTTATGCGCCCTGGCACCCCGGCCGCACCGCCGAGGTGCGCCTGGAGTCGGTGCGCCGGGGACGTGAGCTGGTGCCCGGCGCGCTGGCGGCCCATGCCGGCGAACTGCACCCGCGCGTCGCCCGTGAGCTCGGCCTGCCGGCTCGCACCTGTGCCGTCGAACTCGACCTGGAGCCGTTGCTGGCGGCTGTCGCGGAGGCGGGCGTGGCGCAGGTGCGGCCCGTGTCCACCTTCCCGGCCGCCAAGGAGGACGTCGCACTCGTCGTCGACGAATCGGTTACCGCCGCCGCAGTTGAGCAGGTGGTGCGGGAGGCCGCTGGAGAGCTGGTGGAGGAGGTGCGCCTGTTCGACGTCTTCCGCGGCCCTCAGCTGGGGGAGGGGCGGAAGTCTCTGGCCTTCTCCCTGCGCCTGCGGGCCCCCGATCGCACGCTGACCGCCGAGGAGACCGCCGCGGTGCGCAAGCGCGTGGTCAAGCGCGCCGCCAAGCGCCTGGATGCCGAGCTGCGCGCCTGACTGACTGTGGAGGTGGTCACGGTTGCCCGGTTGGACGCGACACGGCCTGCTAAACCCGGGGTCGGCCGGTGATACTGACGCCATGAAGATCCTGCTCACCTCCTCCTCCCGACACGGCTCCACCGATGAGGTAGGCGCTGTCATCGCGCGGGAGCTGCGCCTCGCCGGTCACGACGTCGAACAGGCACGCCCGGAGGACGTCGACGACGTCACCGACTACGACGCCTTCGTGCTCGGCAGCGCCGTGTACATGACCCGCTGGACTCCGGAGGCCATCGACTTCACCCAGCGGTTCAGCCAGGAACTGCACTCGCACCCGGTGTGGGCCTTCTCGGTGGGGCTGTCGGGCCTGCCCAAGGGCAAGATCTCCGACCCGCACCGCATCGGCCCGGTGCTGCTGTCCATCGAGCCCGAGGACCACGCCACCTTCGCCGGCCGCTTCGCGCCGGCCGAGCTGTCGCTGCGCGAGCGCTCGATCGCCCGCATGGGGGGTGCCTCCGAAGGGGACTTTCGCGACTTCGACGCGGTGCGCGCCTGGGCCGGGTCGATCACCGCCGCGCTGGCCGACGGCTGATCCCGATCAGGACGGTTCCGCGGCGCCCGATGTGAGTAAGCCGACCCGGCGCAGGCGCCTTCCGGCTGTGTATATGTATCCACTCGGATGTATGGTTTCTGCGTGACATGGACAGCAGCGGTCGCCGGAGCGACCGGGTACGCCGGCGGAGAGGTACTCCGCCTCCTCGCCGCCCACCCCGACATAGAGATCGGCGCCGTGACCGCCAACTCCTCGGTCGGTACACGGCTGGGGCAGCACCACCCGCACCTGATCAGCCTGGCCGACCGGGTCGTCGCCTCGACCGACGCCGAGCACCTGTCCGGGCACGACGTCGTCGTGCTGGCGCTGCCGCACGGCGTCTCGGGCGCAGTCGCCGCCGCGCTGGAGCAGGCTCCCGGGCCTACGCCGATCCTTGTGGACTGCGGCGCCGACCACCGCCTGACCAGCCGGGCCGCTTGGGAGCAGTTCTACGGCACCGACTATGCCGGCGCCTGGACCTACGGCATGCCCGAACTGCTCCACGCCGGCGAGACGGCCGCCGCCGCGCAGCGCGGCGAACTGGCCGCCGCGCGCCGTATCGCCGTCCCCGGCTGCAACGTCACCGCCGTCACCCTCGCCGCCCAGCCCGGCATTGCCGCCGGACTCATCGATCCCGGCCGGTTGAACGCGGTGCTGGCCGTGGGCTACTCGGGAGCCGGCAAGGCGCTGAAGCCCCATTTGACCGCATCCGAGGCGCTCGGGTCCGCCCAGCCCTATGCCGTGGGCGGTACCCACCGCCACATTCCCGAGATCATTCAGAACCTTCAGGTGGCCGGGGCCGCCCCCGACGCCGTCCGCCTGTCCTTCACCCCAGTGCTGGTCCCCATGAGTCGCGGCATCCTCGCCACCGTGACCGCGCCGGTCACCGCGGCCGCGGGTGCCGACGCCGATCCCGGCGCCCTCCTGCGCGAGGCCTGGCAGCGCGTCTACGGCGCCACCGGGACCGGTGAGCCGCTGATCCACCTGCTGCCGGAGGGCACCTGGCCCGTGACCGGCGCCGTGGCCGGCTCCGGCCTGGCCACCGTGCAGGTCGCCTACGACGCCGCCGCCCGTGCCGCCGTCATCATCTGCGCGATCGACAACCTCGGCAAGGGCACCGCCTCAGCCGCTCTCCAGTCCCTCAACCTGGCCCTGGGCCTGCCCGAGACCACCGGGATCATCACGGAAGGAGTCGCGCCGTGAGCGTCACCGCCGCCGCCGGCTTCCGCGCCGCCGGCATCAACGCCGGGCTGAAGGAGTCCGGCAGGCCCGACCTGGCCCTGGTGGTCAACGACGGCCCCCTGGACGTGGCCGCCGGCGTGTTCACCACCAACCGAGTCGCCGCCGCCCCCGTGCACTGGTGCCGCTCCGTGCTGGCGGGTGAGCACGGCTCGCCGGGAGCCGCCCGCGCCGTCATCCTCAACTCGGGCTCCGCCAACGCCTGCACCGGCCCCCAGGGCGCCGCGGACACCGCCGCCACCGCCGCACGCGTCGCCGAGCTGCTCGCTCACGACCGCCCCGGCCCGCAGCCCGGCTCCGTCCTGGTGTGCTCCACCGGCGTCATCGGGGTGCCGCTGGACATGCCGAATCTGTTGACAGGCGCGGCGGCCGCAGTCCGAGCCCTGGCCGACACGCCGGACGCCGGCCACGCCGCCGCCACGGCCATCATGACCACCGACACCGTTTCCAAGGAGGACACCCTCCACCTGGACGGCTGGACCATCGGCGGCATGATCAAGGGCGTGGGCATGCTCGCCCCCGGCATGGCCACCATGCTGTGCGTGATCACCACTGACGCCGTCGTCGACGCCGGCACCGCTCATTCGGCCCTGTCCCGTGCCGCCGCCCGCACCGTGGGCCGCATCAACTCCGACGGCTGCATGTCCACAAATGACACCGTCCTGCTGCTCGCCTCCGGAGCCTCCGGCAAGACCCCCGCACCGGAGGACTTCGGCGCCGCCGTTCAGGAGCTGCTGGGCCGGCTGGGACGTCGACTGGTGGCGGACGCGGAGGGCGCCACGCACGACATCGCCATCACCGTCACCGGCGCGATCACCGAGGCGGCCGCCGAGGCCGCCGCCCGCACCGTCTCGGCCTCGAACCTGCTCAAATGCGCCGTCGCCGGTGAGGACCCCAACTGGGGGCGCGTCATCTCGCAGCTCGGCACCGTCCCCGAGGCGGTCTGTCCCTTCGACCCCGATGCGGTAGACGTCGCCATCAACGGGGTGACCGTATACCGCCACGGCGCCCTCGGCGAGGACCGCTCCACGGTGGACATGACCCCGCGCGAGACCCGTATAGACATCGCCCTGAACGCGGGCGATGCCGCCGCCACGGTCTGGACCAACGACCTCACCCACGGATACGTGACCATCAACGCGGACTACACGACATGAGCACCACTCTTCCCACCTCGCTGACTCCCACCCAGAAGGCCTCCGTCCTGCTGGAGGCCATGCCCTGGCTGCGCGCCTACAAGGGCGCCACGATCGTCATCAAGTACGGCGGCAACGCCATGGTCGACGACGCGCTCAAACGCGCCTTCGCCGCCGACGTCCTCTTCCTTCACCAGGTGGGCCTGCGCCCCGTGGTGGTCCATGGCGGCGGCCCCCAGATCAGCGCCATGCTGGCTCGGCTCGGCATCGAGTCCGAGTTCAGGGGCGGCCTGCGCGTGACCACGCCCGAAGTCATGGACGTGGTGCGCATGGTGCTCACCGGCGGCGTGCAGCGGGAGCTGGTCAGTCTGCTCAATGAGTACAGTTCCGCGGCCGTTGGCATCTCGGGAGAGGACGGTGGCCTGCTGCGCGCCCGCCAGCGCCTGGCCACCGTCGACGGTGAGAGCGTCGACGTCGGCCTGGTCGGCGACGTCGTCGAGGTCGACCCCCGTTCGGTGATCGAGCTGCTCGACCAGGGGCGCATCCCGGTGGTCTCCTCGGTGGCCCCGCTCGTGGCCGACGCCACCACGGTGCTCAACGTCAACGCCGACACCGCGGCCGCAGCGCTCGCCGTCGCCCTGAAGGCTCAGAAGCTCATCGTGCTCACCGATGTGGAGGGGCTGTATTCCAACTGGCCGGAGAAGGACTCACTGGTCTCCCGCATCGGCGCCGATGCGCTTGAGGCGCTGCTGCCGGAGCTGTCCAGCGGCATGGTTCCCAAGATGGAGGCCTGCCTGCGGGCCGTGCGCGGCGGCGTCGGCCAGGCCCACGTCGTCGACGGCCGCCAGCCCCACTCCATGCTGCTGGAGATCGTCACCGACGACGGCGTCGGCACCGTGGTCCACCCCGACGTCATCCCCCAGTCACGCACGAAAGGAGGCGCAACGCTGTGACCGTCCCCGAGCCCGTTCCCACCGCCGCCGCGGCGGTCGGCACCAATGAGAGCTGGCGGCAGCGCTACGCCGGCGCCGTCATGAACACCTTCGGCACGCCCGGCCGGGTACTGGTGCGTGGCGAGGGCACCCACGTCTGGGATGCCGACGGCACCGAGTACATCGACCTGCTGGCAGGCATCGCCGTCAACTGCCTGGGCCACGCCCACCCGGCCATCGTCACCGCCGTCACCGAGCAGCTGAACACCCTGGGACACATCTCCAACCTGTTCACCTCCCCGGCCCAGATCGCCCTGGCCGAGGCCCTGGACGCCCTCGTGTTTCCAGAGGCCCGGCAGGCATCCCGCGTCTTCCTGGCCAACTCCGGCACGGAGGCCAACGAGGCCGCCTTCAAGATCGCCCGCCGCCACGGCGGCGCCGACCGTCCGCGCGTGCTCGCCCTCGAGGACGCCTTCCACGGGCGCACCATGGGGGCACTGGCGCTGACCCACAAGGCCGCCTACCGCGAGCCCTTCGAACCTCTGCCCGGCGGAGTGGAGTTCATCCCCGCCGGCGACGTCGACGCCCTGCGCAGGGCCATGGGGCAGGACGTGGCCGCCCTCATCGTCGAGCCCATTCAGGGGGAGGCCGGCGTACGCCCACTGCCCGCCGGCTACCTGGAGGCGGCCCGCGAGCTCACCGCCGCCGCCGGCGCGCTGCTGATCCTCGACGAGGTGCAGACCGGCATGGGACGTACGGGTGCGTGGATGGCCCACCACCGGCTCGCCCCCGGCGTACAGCCGGACGTGGTCACCCTCGCCAAGGGCCTGGGCGGGGGGATGCCGGTCGGCGCCACCGTCGCCACCGGCGCGGCGGCCGGGCTGCTCGGCCCGGGCCAGCACGGCACCACTTTCGGTGGCAACCCGGTGGCCGCGGCGGCCGCCCTGGCCGTTATCGACACGATTCAGACGGAGGGACTGCTGCAACGGGTCGTCGAACTCGGCGACCGCTGGGCGGCGGAGCTCGCCGCTGTCCCCGGCGTGGCCGAGGTGCGCGGGGCCGGACTGCTGCGCGGCGTCGGCCTGCACGAAGCCGTCGGCCCGGCCGCGGAGGTGGCCGCCGACCTGGAGCGGCGCGGCTTCATCGTCAACCCGCCCCGTCCGGACACGCTGCGGCTCGCGCCCCCCTTCATCCTGTCCGACGCCGACGCCGACGCCTTCACGGCAACGCTCACCGACGTCCTCGCCCGGCGGGCAGCGGCATGAACACGGCCCCCGACGCGCCCGTGGTCGACGGCGTCGGCACGCCCCCGACCAAGGCGGCCCGCCACGCCCTGATCGCCAGGATCCTCGGCCATGAGCGCATCCACTCCCAGGGGGAGCTGCGCGAGGCGCTGGCGCGGCACGGCGTGAGCACCACGCAGGCGACGCTGTCGCGCGACCTGGTAGAGCTGCGCGCCACCAAGATCCGCTCGGTGGGCGGCACGCAGGTATACGCCATCCCCGAGGCCGGCGCCCCCGGCCAGGTGCCGCCCATCGGGGGCGGCGAGGAGCCCCTGACCGAGCACACCACCGCGCGACTGGCCCGGTGGTGCGCCGACCTGGTGGTCACCGCCGAATGGGCCGGCAACCAGCTGGTCCTACGCACCCCTGCGGGGGCGGCCCAGCTGCTGGCCAGCGCCGTCGACGACGCCATGCTGCCGGGCGTGCTCGGCTGCATCGCCGGGGACGACACCGTCCTGGTCATCACCCGTTCGGAGTCGGTGGCGGCCGAGGTGGCCGCGCACCTGCTGTCCCTGGCCGGCCCGGGCCCGCACAGCTGACCGCGGTCCGCCGCCAACAGTCCCACCCGAAACATCCGCCCAAGAACCGTCTTTTGCGGACCCCACAGAGAAAGAAACAGAACGCATATGAGCAAGCACCAGGACCGCGTCGTCCTCGCCTACTCCGGGGGCCTGGACACCTCCGTCGCCATCGGCTGGATCGGTGAGCAGACCGGCCGTGAGGTCGTCACCGTCGCCGTCGACGTCGGCCAGGGCGGGGAGGACCTGGAGGTTATTCGCCAGCGGGCCCTCGACTGCGGCGCGGTGGAGGCCTACGTGGCGGACGCGCGCGACGAGTTCGCCGAGGAGTACTGCATGCCCGCCCTAAAGGCCAACGCGCTCTACGAGGGCAAGTACCCGCTGGTCTCGGCCCTGTCCCGCCCGGTGATCGCCAAGCATCTGGTGCGGGCCGCCCGCGAGTTCGGCGCCAGCACCGTCGCGCACGGCTGCACCGGCAAGGGCAATGACCAGGTCCGCTTCGAGGTGGCCATCACCTCCATGGCCCCGGACATGAACTGCATCTCCCCGGTGCGAGACCTCGCCCTGACCCGGGACGTGGCCATCGAGTACGCCGAGAAGCACGACCTGCCGATCGAGACCACCAAGCACAACCCCTTCTCCATCGACCAGAACGTGTGGGGCCGGGCCATCGAGACCGGGTTCCTCGAGGACCTGTGGAACGCACCCACCAAGGACGTCTACGTCTACACCGACGACCCCACCTACCCGCCGCTGCCCGATGAGGTCGTCATCCACTTCGAGCAGGGCGTGCCCACCGCGATCGACGGCAAGGCAGTAACCCCGCTGGAGGCCATCCAGGAGCTCAACCGCCGTGCCGGCGCCCAGGGCGTGGGCCGCATCGACATGGTCGAGGACCGGCTGGTGGGCATCAAGTCCCGCGAGATCTACGAGGCCCCCGGCGCCGTCGCGCTCATCGAGGCGCACCAGGCCCTGGAGTCCGTCACCCTGGAGCGCCTGCAGCGTCGCTACAAGCGGCAGCTGGAGCAGACCTGGTCGGACCTGGTCTACGAGGCCCAGTGGTACTCGCCGCTCAAGCGCTCCCTGGACGCCTTCATCGAGGACACCCAGTACTACGTGACCGGCGACATCCGCATGGTGCTGCACGGCGGCCGCGCCACCGTCAACGGCCGCCGCACCGACACCGGCCTGTACGACTTCAACCTGGCCACTTACGAGACCGGGGACACCTTCGATCAGTCCTCCTCCCGCGGGTTCATCGAGATCTACGGCATGCAGTCCAAGCTCGCCGCCGCCCGCGACGTGCGCCTGGGACGCGGCGTGGCCTTCTGACGCCGAGACCCGCACCACTGAAGCGCCACATCGCGCAGGTGGCCGGCGGCCCCGTCTGAGGGCTTCCGGCCACCTGCATATGGCGAGCGCGCTGCCGCTCGGGGCGCGAGACGCGGCCGATTCCGCCTCACAAACGGACGGATGCGGTTACGCTACGGCAACAGCAGGCCGGTGCCACACAGCCGGTACCCGCCACCCTGCCGATGCCCCATGAGCCGGACCCACCTCAACCCGGATGCGGGGGGACGAATACAAGGAGGAGAGCGTGCCAGCGAATGCCCACGCCCCCACGGCGGCCGCGGTGCGCGGCTCGCGCCGTCCGCTGCTGCCCGCCCTGGGAACCTGGGCCTTCTTCCTGACCTTCTCCGGTCAGGGAGTGCGCAATCTCGTCGGCTGGTGGGCATTCGGCCTGATCGCCGCCGTGAGCGGCATCGTGCTCCTGCTCGTCTTCCTCCACGAGGGACACCGCGTGCCGTGGCGCGCCCTGCCGCCGGTCACGACCGCCTACGTAGGTCTCTGCGCGCTGAGTGTCATCTGGTCCCAGTACCCCGGTGACACCGCCCTGGCGGCGCTACTCATGCTGGCTACCAGCGCGGCCGGCGTGCTGCTCGCCTGCGGGTTGTCCCTGCGGCAGCTGACGGACGCCCTCAGCCGCGCACTTGAGGCCACGCTCGTGCTGAGCCTCCTGCTGGAGGCCTGGGTGGCACTGGTGCTGCGCCACCCCCTCATACCGCTGTACATGCGGGACTGGGAGGAGGTGCCGATCTCCTACTACTGGGTCAACGGGGACCTGTTCAACGGCGGCCCGATCCAGGGCATCGTCGGCAACCGCAACCCGCTGGCCTTCATCGCCCTGCTCACCCTGCTGTGCGTGGCGGTGCGCTGGGCCGACCGGCGGGTGAGTCCGCTGGGACTGGTTACCTGGACGGCCGTGTCACTGCTGGTACTGGTGCTGACCGGTTCAGCGACCGTCTCCGTTGCATTCGTGATATGCGGCGCGGTGTGCCTGGTGCTGTGGCTGGTTCGTCGGGTTCCGCCCCGGTTCCGTCCTGCGGTGCTGATTACGGCCGTGTCCGCAGGGGTGGCCCTGATCGCCGCGGCCATCGGCTTGCACTCCCAGGTGACCGCGGTGCTCGGGCGCAGTTCGGACATGTCGGGCCGCTGGGAGATCTGGCAGCGGGTGCTGGAGCTCTGGGAGGATCACACCATCCTGGGCTGGGGGTGGATCATGTACTGGGTGCCGTGGCTGCCGGTGTTCGCCACCCTGGTGGTCCGCCCGGACGGCACCCCCACCATGAGCGCCCACAACGCCTACATCGAGGCGCTCTTCCAGACCGGGGTGGTGGGGGCGACGCTCGTCGTCGTGCTCGTACTGCTGCTCCTGGTCCGCTCGTTCCGACTGGCACTGCGCAATATCGACTCCGACGCCTCGGTGCTGCTGCCGGCCCTGCTCATGACCGCGCTCACGGTGCAGTCCTTCACCGAGTCCCGCCTGCTCAGCGAGGGCAACTGGGTGGTCGTTTGCGCCCTGGGCACCTGGCTGGGCCTGCACCGCCTGTACGAGCACAGCCGCGATGACGACCGCGCCGGTTCCCCCGACGGCGGCCCCGCCGCCGAGCACCCGGCACCGGTCCACGCCCCGGCCTTGCTCACGCTCACCCACTCGGATGCGCCATGATGGGCACCATGACGAGTCAGCCGAGCCAGACGCCCTCCGCCCCCGCAGCCCCCGGTTCCGCACCTGCCGGCATCAGCCTGTGGGGTGGACGCTTCACCGGTGGCCCCGCCGACGCGCTGGCGGCGCTGTCGGTGTCCACCCACTTCGACTGGCGCCTGGCCCGCTACGACATCGCCGGCTCACGTGCGCACGCCCACGCCCTGCACGCCGCCGACCTGCTCGATGACGCTCAACTGGACGGCATGCTGGATGCCCTGCGCCGGCTCGAGGACGACGTAGTCTCCGGCGCCTTCGCCCCGACGCCCGCCGACGAGGACGTGCACACCGCGCTCGAACGCGGCCTGATGGAGCGTGCCGGAGCGGAGCTGGGCGGCAGGCTCCGGGCGGGCCGCTCCCGCAATGACCAGATCGCCACCCTGATCCGCATGTATCTGCGCGACCAGGCCCGGCATCTGGCCGGGCTCGTGCTCGACGTCGTCGACGCCCTGATCGATCAGGCCGCCGCCGCGGGCGAGGCGATCATGCCGGGACGTACCCACATGCAGCACGCCCAGCCGGTGCTGGTCGCGCACCAGCTGCTCGCCCACGCCTGGCCCTTGATGCGCGACGTTCAGCGTCTGCAGGACTGGGACGCGCGCGCGGCCGTCAGCCCCTACGGGTCCGGGGCGCTGGCCGGCAACACGCTCGGGCTCGACCCCGACGCCGTCGCCGCCGAACTGGGCTTCGACGCCGCCTGTGAGAACTCCATAGATGGCACCTCCGCCCGCGACACGGTTGCCGAGATCTCCTTCATCCTCGCCATGACGGCGGTGGACATCTCCCGGCTGGCGGAGGAGATCATCATTTGGAACACCAAGGAGTTCGACTTCGTCACCCTCGCTGACTCCTTCTCCACCGGCTCCTCCATCATGCCGCAGAAGAAGAATCCCGACGTCGCCGAGCTCGCCCGCGGCAAGGCCGGCCGCCTCATCGGCGATCTGGCGGGGCT
Source organism: Actinomyces ruminicola (assembly GCF_900103885.1). Classification (GTDB taxonomy): domain Bacteria; phylum Actinomycetota; class Actinomycetes; order Actinomycetales; family Actinomycetaceae; genus Actinomyces; species Actinomyces ruminicola. Next base: position 4,018 of record NZ_FNIM01000001.1, on the reverse strand, counting down.
GCTGGCCACGCTCAAGGCCCTGCCGCTCGCCTACGATCGTGATCTGCAGGAGGACAAGGAGCCGGTGTTCGACGCCGTCGATACGCTCGCGGTGCTGCTGCCCGCCGTGTCCGGCATGATCGCCACCATGCGCCTGAACTACGAGCGCATGGCCGCGCTGGCACCACAGGGATTCTCCCTGGCCACCGACATCGCCGAGTGGCTGGTCAAGCAGGGCGTCCCCTTCCGCCAGGCCCATGAGCTCTCCGGCGCCTGCGTGCGTGAGTGCGAACGGCGGGGCGTTGAGCTGTGGGAGCTGACGGATGCGGATTTCGCCGCCATCGATCCGCAGTTGACGCCGCAGGTGCGCACGGTGCTGTCGGTCCAGGGATCCGTTGCCGCTCGTGCGGGACACGGTGGAACCGCTCCGGTGCGCGTGGTCGAGCAGCTGGCCCGCGCCATAGAGTGTTCCGCCGAACTGCGCGTGTTCTCCTGGGAGGGGTCGCTGCTGGACGGCCCCGCCGATCCGGTCGCCGGCACCGGAGAGGGATGCGCCCAAGAGGCGTGAGGACCATATGGCGAAGCCGGCTGCTGAGGAGGGCCTGCGCATCGACGTCCCCGTAGTACCCGGGGAGGTGGCCTCCCTGCTCGCCGGAGACCCGGTCGAGGTGGCGCCGCGACTGCTCGGCGCCACGCTGACCGCCCATTCGCCGCAGGGAGATGTGGCCGTGCGTTCGACGGAGGTTGAGGCCTATCGGGGCGAGGCCGATCCGGGCTCGCACGCCTATCACGGTCGCACCGCGCGCAACGCCTCCATGTTCGAGGCCGCGGGCGCCATCTACGTCTACTTCACCTACGGCATGCACTACTGCGCCAATATCGTCTGCGGCCCCGCCGGGAGCTCTCGCGCCGTGCTGCTGCGCGGCGGCGAGGTGACGGCTGGGCTCGAGCTGGCCCGTCGGCGCCGTCCGGCCGCCCGCAGCGATCGTGACCTCGCCCGCGGACCGGCACGCCTGTGTCAGGCGCTCGGTCTCACCCTGGACGACGACGGGCTTCGGCTCGGCCCGCCGGGCTCCCGCATCGCCCTGGAGCTGCCGGGAGCGGGCCGGGCTCCCGATCCCGCCTCCATCCGCACCGGCCCGCGTACCGGCGTATCCGGTCCCGGCGGCGACGGCACGGTCTACCCGTGGCGCTTCTGGCTCGACGGCGAGCCCACCGTCTCCCCCTACAAGCCCGCCCGACCCCGACGCCGGGGGAGGACCGGATCATGAGCACCCGCCTCTCCGGGCACGACCACTACTGGAACCACAATGCGGCCTTCCATGATGAGATCGTGGCCGACGCCGCCCGCAGGGGCGGACGCGCCCTGGATGTGGGCTGCGGCGAGGGACTGCTCCTGGAACGGCTCGCGGGCGTGTGCGACCAGGTCGTCGGGATCGAGGCGGACCCGGATACCGCCCGACGGGCCCGTGACCGCCTGACCGGAGTCGACGGAGCCGACGTGCGGCAGGCAGACGTGCTGGAGCCGGGAGCGGCCGACGGGCTCGGAGAGTTCGACACCGTCACCTGCGTGGCGGTCCTGCACCACCTGCCCCTGGAAGCAGGGCTGGACCGTCTGGCCGCGCTGGTCGCTCCCGGTGGCAGGCTTCTGGTCATCGGGCTGGCTGCGAACGCCTCCGCTGCGGACTGGGTGCTGAGCGCATTGAGCGTGGTACCCATCCGGATTGCGAGCCTGCTGCACCGGGAGCGGCGAGACATCGGCGTGCCCACGGCTCCGGCGCGCCAGTCACTGCGGGAGATTCGCGGTGCGGCCGGGCGGACGCTGCCCGGTGCCCGGGTGCGCAGGCGGTTCTACTGGCGCTACTCACTGGTTTGGGACCGGCCAACGGGGCGGCCGGTATGACTTCGGTCGCCAGGGCAGCGACCGCCCGCCTAGGCCGCCGATGAGGGTGCCGTCGGAGCTGCTGAACCCGCGGACTCCCTTTGAGCAGGCGTGCGGGGGAGTGCCGGCGCGGTGTCCGGTCCGTTGACGGCGTGCCGGGCGCGTCGGGAGGCCGTGGCAGACTAGCCCGCGCCGGGCAACCGCTCCGGCCCCGGACCGCGTGTGCCGGGAGAAGACATAGGAAGGCACAGGACCGTGACCGACATCCTGGACGAGCTGCAGTGGCGGGGCCTCATTGCTCAGCACACCGACATCGACGCGCTGCGCGCAGCGCTGGCCAGCGGACCGGTCACCTTCTATTGCGGCTTCGACCCGACCGCGCCCTCCCTGCATCACGGTCATCTGGTGGCGGTGAAGGTCATGCGTCATCTGCAACTGGCCGGACACCACCCGCTGGCCCTGGTGGGTGGCGCCACCGGGCTCATCGGCGACCCGCGCGCCAAGGGCGAGCGCACGCTCAACACCAAGGAGGTGGTCGCCGAGTGGGCGCAAGGACTGCGGGCCCAGCTGGAACACCTGCTCGACTTCGACGGCGATAACCCCGCCCGGATCGTCAACAACCTGGACTGGACTGCGCAGCTGAGTGCGATCGACTTCCTGCGGGACCTCGGCAAGCACTTCCGCATGGGCACCATGCTGTCCAAGGACATCGTGGCCCGCCGTCTGGCGAGCGAGGAGGGCATCTCATTCACCGAGTTCAGCTACCAGATCCTCCAGGCCAACGACTACCTCGAGCTCTACCGCCGGTACGGCTGCAGCTTGGAGGTAGGCGGAAACGACCAGTGGGGAAACCTGGTGGGCGGCATGGACCTCATCCACAAGGTTGAAGGCGCCTCGGTGCACGTCATGACCAACCCGCTGATCACCAAGGCCGACGGCACCAAGTTCGGCAAGACCGAGGGCGGAGCGATCTGGCTCAACCCCGAAATGCTCAGCCCGTACGCCTTCTACCAGTTCTGGCTCCAGGTCGAGGACGCCGACGTGGTTCGTTTCCTCAAGGTCTTCACCTTCCTGCCGCGCGAGGAGATCGAACGGCTGGAGGACTCTGTGGCCACCAACCCGAAGGCGCGTGAGGCTCAGCGCGTTCTGGCTCACGAGGTGACCACATGGGTTCACGGAGCGGAGGCGACCGCTCAGGCGAAGGCGGCCACGGCGGCGCTCTGGGGGAAGGGGGAACTGAGTGCGTTGGACGAGGCGACTCTGGCCGCCGCCACCGCGGATCTGCCGGCCGCGCCGCTCGAGGTGGGCAGGTCGACGATCGTCGACCTGTTGGTCGGGGCAGGCCTGGAGAAGGGTCGTAACGCCGCTCGCAAGACGGTGGCGGCCGGCGGCGCCTACCTCAATAACGTCAAGGTGCTGGACGAGGACGCACCGGTGGCTCAGGAACAGTTGCTGGCCGGCGACGTGGTACTCATTCGCAAAGGCCGACGCAATCTCGCCGTCGGCCGACGCGCCTGACGCCTGGAGGGGAACGGGGCGCCAAGGGCTGCCGCGGCGTGGTCCGCTTGCTATCCCCGACATGGAGCGGCGGTGGCAACGGCTTGTGGCTGTTGTCACCGCCGCGCCGTTTGACCGGGGCGGGACGGCTGCGTAGAGTCTCTCCCTGCCGCCGGCAACGGGGATGACCCGAGAAGGCGGAACGGAGTAACTCAACAGAGCCGCTGAGCGAGACGGGGATCACGGATTTCCGATTTGACCCCGATCGCGCGGTTCGCTAAAGTTCCTCCGGCGCTTCCGAGAAGAAGCAATTGCCGATGAGGCGATGTGGAGACTCGGTGGGTGTGTTGTTTGGGATCTCGATAGTGTGTCGTGTTTGTTTGTTTTGGTTGGTGTTTTTTGTTGGTTTCTTTGTTTGGTTTTTGTTTTGTTTGGAGAGTTTGATCCTGGCTCAGGACGAACGCTGGCGGCGTGCTTAACACATGCAAGTCGAACGGGCTTTCCTGCTGGTTTTTGCTGGTGGGTTGGTTAGTGGCGAACGGGTGAGTAACACGTGAGTAACCTGCCCTCTTCTCCTGGATAACTGCTTGAAAGGGCGGCTAATACGGGGTGGTCTGGCCTGCCTGCATGGGTGGGTTGGTATAGGTTCAGCATTTTGTT
>NZ_FNIM01000003.1:27562-181420 GCF_900103885.1 Actinomyces ruminicola | reverse complement strand
GGATCAGCGTGGACACGGCAGACTTGTTCTCGGGCATCGTGGGTGAACCTTCCTGGTGAATCTTGGTCGAGAATCCGGGCTCCCACGATGCCCCCCACCAGAGAGGACCCCTCGCGGGAATTGCCACCACACTACGAGACCCACCCATCCGTAGCGGGTTTCAGCGAGCAGTCGCCCCCTCAACCGACTACAGCAATTGATGCTTGCGCAGGTCAGAGCCGGTTTGCCGGCAGGCGGGCGAGAAGGCGCCGGTTCATTCCCGCTACGGATGGACACTTGTGCCTCGCGAATGGCTGGTAGAGAGACGGGCGCGGCCCAGGTGGGGCGTCCTCGGCCGCACCCCTTCCGCCCTCAGCGGGCGGAAGGGACCGTGGTGCCATTGCCCGCCCTCCGGCCTGATTCGTACGGTGAGTCAAGTCAGCTCGCAGCGCCGCGACACGTTGCGCCGCCGACGCGCCCTCGCTCCGCGCGGGCACTGCACGATCACCCATCACCGGACGGGACTGCTTACAGGCTCCGTCGGCCCCACAAAGGACGTGGACAAACGTGGACACCACAGACAGCACCGGCAACATCGACCGCCACTTCGACGCCGTCGTCATCGGCTCCGGCCCCGCAGGTTCGACGGCGGTGCGAGAACTGACCGCCGCAGGCATGGACGTGCTGCTGCTGGAGGCCGGCCGTGAGCTCACCGAAGAGGACTTCACCCCGCCGGTGTACGGCAAGCCCAAGCCCATGGGCATGGACATCATGACCCGCGCCAAGCGGATGCTGGGCAGCCGCCAGTTCAACCAGGCCCGGCGCTCCTTCTACTCCGACTCCTCCTCCCGGTTCCTCGTCGACGACCTGGCCAACCCCTACACCTACCCGGTCGACGCCCCCTACCTGTGGGTGCGCTCCCGGCTGCTGGGCGGGCGCATGCACGCCTATGGGCGTGTGCTCCAGCGCATGAGCGACGTCGACTTCAAGGCCGCCAGCCTCGATGGCGTGGGCACCGACTGGCCCTTCGAGTACGCCGACCTGGCCCCCTACTACGACCGGGTGGAGGAGCTCGTCGGCGTTTACGGCGACGCCGACCCCGGCGTGGAGCACCCGCCGGCCGGCAAGTACGTGGGCCCCGGGCACCTGAACGAGATGGAGCAGGAGTTCAAGCAGGTCGTCGAGTCGCGCTGGCCGGAGCGGCACGTGATCTCCTGGCGCTTCCAGGCCCCCTTCCTCGACCGCGTGCCCCCGGGCATCCGCGAGGCCCGCAAGACCGGCCGCCTGACCATCCGCACCGGCGCCGTCGTCTCCCGCATCACCACCAACCGCCGCACCGGCCTGGCCACCGGCGCCGTCTTCATCGACGCCGACACCAAGCGCGAGCACCGGGTCACCGCGGACGTGGTCATGCTGTGCGCCTCCGCCATCGAGTCCGTGCGGCTGCTGCTGAACTCCGGCTCGGGCCGCCACCCCGGCGGTCTGGCGAACTCCAACGGGCTGGTGGGCCACTACCTGATGGAGCAGTCCATGACGCTGGGCTTCGGAGACGACGCCCGCCGCCCGGGCTACTTCGGCCCCTCCTCGCAGTGCGAGCCGGATCCCTTCTACGGCAACTCCGGAGGCTTCCTGATCCCCCGCTACCAGAACCTGCACGGGCAGACCGAGGCCTACAAGCGCGGCTACTCCTTCCAGGGGCTGGCCGGGCGCGTGCCGGTACCGGAGGACTCCCCCGCCATGTTCGGCTTCGGCGCCGGTGGGGAGATGCTGTCCCAGTACGGCAACCACGTCTCGCTCTCGCGGCGCGTGAAGGACAAGTGGGGCATTCCCGCGGCGCACATCGTGTGCCGCCCGGATGACAACGACCGGGCCATGGTCGACGCCGCCGTGCGCGACGTCACCGAGATGATGGAGGCCGGCGGCTACCGGACGAACTTCGTGGCCTCCACCTTCGGGGTGCACTCCAAGCGGGTGTGGCCGGACTTCAACCCGGTGCAGCGGGCCATGTTCCGGGTGGGCATCCGCATGAGCCTGATGATGGGCGTGTCCATCCACGAGGCCGGCGGCGCCCGCATGGGCCACGACCCGGCCACCAGCGTGCTCAACGGCGTGTGCCAGTCCTGGGACGTCCCCAACCTGTTCGTCACCGACGCCGCCTCCTTCCCCACCGGCTCCACCGAGGGGCCGGCGCTGACCATCATGGCGGTCACCGCCCGCGCCTGCGACTACGTCGCCCGGGCGCACGCATCCGGCGAGCTGACCCGGCCCACCCAGGACGTGGTGCTGTAAGCCCTGCCGGGGCGGTCGCTGCGGGGACGACGGCGAGAGCGCGCCTTCCCCGCAGCGGCCGCGCTCCCCATCCGCCGAGCTGGGGCGGGCCCCGTCCGCTCGGGTCTCCGCCCGGCGAGGTGCCGGGGTGACCTGCACTGCCCAAAATGCCCGGTCCGGGCATAAGCCCACGGCCCTGCTCGCCGCCACGAGCAGGGCCGTTTTTCGTTGAAATATTGCGGCTGACGACGCCGATCCGAGCACCTCGGTGTGGTGCGTCACCCCGCTCTTGGGCGTTTTTGCCGCCGTCAGCACTGATAGCGTGATGCCACAGCCGCCGAACGGACATCCATCCAGGAGGGAACGGGCAACCGGAACCCACGGCGGATCCATTCAAGGCTGCACAACACAATCCGATTCAATTCAACTCAAGGAGCAACACATGTTCTTCAACACCATCGACGCCAACACCGCTCGCGCCATCGCCGAGATCGTCAACGACCGTCTCGCCGAGAAGACCACTGACGAGCAGCACTGAGCTCACCAAGCCCCCGCGGCGGCCGTAGCGCCGCAGCAGCGCAGAGCAGTCCCGCCAGTCGGGACGGGGCACGCAGCCAGGCCGGAGACATCGGGGTCTCCGGCCTTTGTTGTATCCATTGCACGCCAGGCGCATGCGCACCTGCCACCGTCGTCGTCGGCCTTCCGGCCGCACTCCCCGAGCTCGCCCCGAGCCCGCTCAGACTCGGCCCGCCCCCATCCACACCTCGGTCTGCCGACGCGCCCGACTCCTCCCTCCCGGAAGCACATCATGCTCACCATCGTCCCCACCACCACCCCGGAGGCCAACACGATCCGCACGATCGCGGAGCCCACCAACACCACTCTGAAGGACCAAGCCGCCAAGCAGACCGCACACAACGCACACGCAGCCGACAGCCGCCTCCACACCCCGCTTGGAGCCCGGACCGTGAAACTGCCGCTGAGCTGAGGTCCCGCCGACCTATAGCATGGCGGCGTGACCGAGGACGACGCGCTGGCCTTGGCGCTGAACCTGCTCGCCGAGAGGTTCCCCCTCTACGACTGGACCTACCGGGAGGTGCCCGGAACCGACGGCAGCGAGGTGGGCTTCGAGTGGTTCGGCGAAGACGATGAGGAGGTCATGGTCTGCGTCTTCCGCGGCAGCGGCATCGGCGAGCGCTTCCACCGCCACGGGTTCTTCTTCCTCAACTACGCCTACCGAGGTGACTATCGGGCCCTGAGTCACCGGCCCGACAACCTGGTGACGGTGCACGAGGGCCAGATGTACGCGGGCCAGCCCTTCCACGGCTACGCCCTGCGCTCCAGCGTCGGCGAGCAGTGCACGATCGTGGGCGTGCTGGTGCGTACCCAGACCTTCTACCGGGAGTTCCTCCCGCCGGTCATGGCCGATGCCGAGCTGCTGGACTTCTACCTGGGTCCACGCGAGGACGCCTTCAGTGACGAGTTCAGGCACGTCACCATCCCCGGCTCCTCCCCGGTACGGCGACTGCTGGAGATGATGGTGGTGGAGTACGCCAATCGACGCGGCGACTCCCAGCAGATCCTCAAGCCACTGGCCCTGGCGCTGGTGGAACTGGTGGCCCGGGAATGGCGCGCGGAGCACGCAGGGCGCTCGGGACGAGCCGAGACCGGGGGCTCCGAATGCGGTGGAGTAACCGGCGTTGGAGCCGGCAGCCCCGGGAGAACCGGGGTGTTAGGCCGGCCCGTCTCCTCCACCGTTATTGACGCCGTGTCCCGGGATCTGGGGCACGTCAGCCTGCGGGCGTTGGCCGAGCGACTGGGGTACCACCCCAACTACCTGAGCACACTGGTGCGCAAGGAGACGGGGAAGAGCTTCTCTCAGCTGGTCCTCCAGTTGCGCATGGAGCGTGCCGCCCTTCTGGCGGACCGGACCACGCTGGCGGTGGAGGAGATCGCCCGGAACGTGGGCTACTCCTCCACGAGCAACTTCTACCGGGCCTATATGGGCTACTTCGGCCACTCTCCGCGGGGAACCAGCCAGGCGTAGCCCCTGCCCGGTACGGGGAGCAGTCCGGGGCGCGCGGGCCGAAGTCTGAGGATCTACCCCGGTGGAGCTGAGGAATGGGCGCTGTGCGGGACGGGACCCGAATGACAGGCTTCGAGGTGGACCAGCAAGCAGGAGGACACCATGACCGTACGGCCACCCGCCTCACCCGACTCGTCTGCCGCAGCCGCATCAGCCGCCATGAGCGAGCTGGACAAGCTCGAGGCGGGCCTGGAGTACCGCTACGACGATCCCGCGGTCGCCCGGCGCAAGGACACCGCCTCCGCGCTCTGCCGCCGGCTCAACGACTGCGACCCCCTGGACGCCGCCGCCCGCGAGGCCGCGGCCCGCGAGCTCCTGGGCTCGGCCGGTGAGGGCCTGGACATCCAGCCCGGTTTCCACTGCGACTACGGGAAGAACATCCACGTGGGCAGGAGCTTCACCGCCAACTACAACGTCACCATCCTGGACGGCGCGCCGGTGCGCGTCGGCGACTACTGCATGGTGGGACCGAACACCATCATCGCCACCACCGGCCACCCGCTGAAGGCCGAGGCTCGTCGTCAGCGCAAGGCGGTCAGCCGCCCCATCACCATCGGCGACGACGTGTGGCTGGGCGGCAATGTCACCGTCCTGCCGGGCGTGACCATCGGCAGCAACGTCGTCGTGGCCGCGGGCGCCGTCGTCACCAAGGACGTCCCCAGCGGGAGCGTCGTCGCCGGGGTGCCCGCCCGGGTGGTGCGCACCCTCGACGGCGACTGAGCCCTCCTGTGTCGGCTGGACCAGAAAACTCAGAGCAATCGGGAGACAACCATGCAGGACATCACCGGAAAGACCGCGATCATCACGGGAGCAAGCTCCGGCATCGGCAGGGCGTCCGCCCTCGCGCTGGCCGAGGAGGGGGTCAACCTCGTGCTGACCGCCCGCTCCGAGGACAAACTCGCGGGCATCGCTAAGCAGTGCCGCGATCTGGGTGTACAGGCCGTCTACCACGCCGGTGACGCCCGCGAGGAGGCCACCGCGGCCGAGACCGTCGGGCTGGCCGTGAACACCTTCGGGGGCATCGACATCCTCCTGTCCAACGCGGGCATCGGCATCGCCGGGCCGTTCCTGGACTCCACCATGGAGACCTACGACGTGCAGATGGACACCAACGTGCGCTCGTCCTACGCGTTCTGCCTGCACGCCGTGCCCGAGCTGATCAAGCAGGAGGAGTCCCAGCTGATCATCGTCTCCTCGGTCACCGGCATCAACGGCCACGCCCTGGAGGTCGCCTACTCCGCCACCAAGTTCGCCAACCGGGGCATGGCGCAGGCCCTCAACCTGGAGTTCCGCGAGCAGGGCCTCAAGGTGTGCACGCTGTGCCCCTCGGCCACCAACACCGAGTTCCAGGTCGGGGCCGGACGCACGCGGGAGGAGAACGACGCCCGCCTCATGCTGCTGCCGCAGGATGTGGCCGATGCCGTGGTGTTCGTCTGCAGGCAGAGCCAGGGCACCAGCCGCGTGATGGAGATGACCCTGGCGGCCATGTACGGGAACTGAACCCGTGCCCTCGCCGAGCATCGCCAAGCGCAAAGGCACGACGGAGCGCGCCCGAGATGAACGCGCCCAGATCCGTGTGCTCCCGGCGCGCCCCCTCAGGCGAGCAGATCACGCAGCAGGACCGCCATGTTCGTGGACAGGTTGGCATGATGGTCCGTCACGTACAGCACGCCGTCACGCGTCGAGCTGCGCAGGTCGAGGACGTGGGAGGCGAACCACTCCAGGCTTATCCATAGGCAACCGTCACGGTGCACGGCCTCGGCGAGCATCGAGGTCACGCGTCCGTTCCTCACGCACCCGATGCCGCCGCGCGCGAACTGAAGGGTCTGCCCGTCGGCCAGCGTCAGGACCGCCACGGCGCCGTCCTCGGACTCCTCCAGCGCGGCGTCGAAGGCGCGTGCGATGAAGCGCAGGGGAACATAGACGTACTCCCCGCGCACGCGTGCGTCACCGCCCAGCCCGTGGTACTTGAGCTTCCTCCAGGTGAAGGCCTCCCCGCCAAGATCGACGACGCCTCCGCAGACCCAGGCACGACGGCAGCCGTTCGCCACCGCGATCGCGAAGCGGTCTCCGCGCCGCGGGCATGAGGGCCCCGTGTCCTGGATGGATCCGTCCTCATGACGACGCACGCCCGAGAACAAGTAGTCCCAGACGAGCTCGGCGTCATCGAAGGTCTGGCCGTGATCGCGGTTGCGCACGTCCCGGAACACCAGGTCCGCGTATCCGCCCCGATAGAACGCGAAATTGTCATCCCCGCGGATGGAGATGGCGGGAGGCTCGGCGATCCCATTGACGGCCAGCCAGTACTCGCGGTTGCGACGGACCACCTCCTGAACGGGCATCCCCGCATCCTTCGGCGGCCCGTCGAGGTCGAGCCGCGACTGCCAGATGGCCAGCGGACCGGCCCGGTTCAGAATGCCTCCATCGGCGTCGAAGAGAAGGTTGGGTTTGGCCGGGCCTCCGGACCCGGCCGCGCCCGCCAGAACGTCCCCGAAGTAGCGGGCGAACTGGGAGGTCATGAGGTTCCCCATTGACATGCCCTGCATGAACACCCGGCTCCGGTCGATGGAGTACTCCTGGCAGCAGTGCTCGATCAGTCCGAGGATGAAGCGCAGATCGTGGTTGTCCTCCGGATCGGCGGGAGGGGTGTTCAAGTACATGCCCTCCGCATCCGGACGGGTGAAGGCCTCGACGTCCTCGGCGGCGACGTCCACGGTCCAGAAGTTCCGGGTTCCGGCGCTCGGGAACACCACGATGAAGCCCTCGCGGTCGGCCACATTGGTCCACGAGGTGTACACGGCCTGCGCCCACCCGGTCATCATGCCGCCGTGCAGGGAGACGACGAGCGGCACGGGGACAGTCGGGTCATAGGACTCGGGCACGTAGAGGTACCAGTGGTCGATGACGCCGTCAGCGATCTCTCCGGAGCATTCAGCCAGTCGGGGAGGAAATGGCTGGGAGTTGTTGCCGTTCTCATTGACGACGATGCTGGAGTTCTTGAGGGACTGTGGGAGATAGTCCCGGTTGTCGTCGTCCGGGATGCCCGGGCGGATGAATGCTGATCCTCGTGTCATGTGATAAGCCTTTCGCTGTGCTGAATTCCGCGCCTGACCCGGTGTCTCAGAGGCGCGCATCCTCAAGCTCGAAGAACTCAAGGGCCTCGCGGATGGCGCGGTCCCAGAAGTCCCACTCGTGTCCGTACCCCGCGGTGACGATGAACTCGGCCTCAAGGCCGATCTTCTCGGCATGCTCCTTGAAGGTCATCAGATCGGGGAGGATGTAGTCGTCATCGCCGCCCGTGTGGAAGCGCAGCCGTGGCAGTACCCCGCTGGCTGCCTTCTCATTGATGATCTGCCAAACGTTCTCCTCCGAGGTCTTGAAGGCCTCCAGGCCACCGGCGTTGTCGGCCATGCTCGCCAGGCGCCGCGCGAAGATGTCATCCGAGGCGAGGTACTCCTCGGTGAGGAGATCGAAGTTCTTCGGCGTGGCGGAGAGCACCGCCGCCGCGATGAAGAGTTCCGGGTGGTTGACCGCGAATTTGATGGTGGCTCGCCCACCCATGGACAGGCCCGCGATGAAGTTGTCCTCCCGCCGGCGTGAGACCGGGAACCAGTTCCATACCAGCGGCATGAGCTCCTTGATGAGGTAGTCGTATGCGTCGTAGCCCAGCATCGCGCCGCTCCAGTTGGAGAAGTTGGAGTTCTGCCCGCTCGGCATGACCACCGCGATGCCCTTGTCGACGGCGTAGCGCTCAATATTGGTCTTGCGCACCCAGTCGCTGTGGTCGCCGAAGGTCCCGTGCAGCAGCCACAGAACCTTCAGGTCCCGGGTCTGCTCGTAGTAGTCGGCCGGTTCCTCGGCCTGGGGGCGATCCGGCAGGATCATCGTGAACTCCTGATTCGCGCGCAGGTAGCTGCTCTCGAAGTTCATGGTCAGCAACGCCATAGCTTCTCCTCGTGTCATCGAATCCGGCACGGCATCCTTGCCACACCGATGGTGCGCAGCAACTATCCGCCCCTCGCCGCCCCCGCGTGATCCGCCATCCGGCGGCGATATCCCGGATGATCGCGCCGCGATGGCGGCTCAAGCGCAACGTACATCCTGATTGACTCGGCCCATGACGCGGATCGCAGTGCGGCGCACACCGCCCACCTGCGCCGCACCTGAACAGTTCTCGTCCACGCCAGAGGCGCCGATCCGAGTGAGACATCGAGGTCACGCATGTCCGCAGTCAACAACCAACGCATCTGGTCGACTGGATTCACCATCATCTTCGTCATCAACGTCATCATCAACTTCGCGCAGTACATGATGATCACACTGGTGCCCAAGTTCGCCGAGTCCCTGGGGGCCTCGGCCGTGGTCATCGGCGTGGTCACCGGGACCTTCGCGATCACGGCGCTGGCGGTTCGTCCCCTGGTCGGGCCGGCCACCCTGCGCCTTCGCAGCCAATGGCTGCTTGCGGGCACGCTTCTGATTCTCATGACCGCCTTCATCCTTTACTCCTCGGCAAGCAGTGTCATGGGCCTGTTCATGGCGCGTCTTCTACACGGAACGGGCATGGGATTCCTGGCCCCCGTAACTCTGTCGCTCGCCAGCCAGGCCCTCCCGGCGGAGCGCATGGCGCAGGGCATTGGGGTCTTCTCCCTGGGCCAGGCGGTGGCCACGGCCGTCGGCCCGTCAACGGGGCTCTGGCTGCTGGGCGTGGTCGGCTACCGGGGAACCTTCCTGACCTCTGGCGGCCTCATCGTGATCGCCTTCCTCATGACCTGGGCTCTCTCCCCCGCACCTCCGCCGACGCGCACCGGCGGCACGTCCTTCTCCTGGCGATCCGTCATTGCACCCGAGGCGGTGGTCCCGGCCATCGTCATCTTCTTCCTGGCCGGCGCGTACTCGGGTATCAACGCCTTCATCGTTCTGCTCGGCGAGTCCGTCGGAGTCGCCGACATAGGCATGTTCTTCACCGCCTACGCCCTCGCAATCGTGATCTCGCGCCCCTTGGCGGGGCGTATCTCCGACCGGCACGGCCTGGCTGTCGTCATCGTGCCGGGCATGGCGGTCTTCGGACTCGCATTCGTCGTCGTCAGCCAGGCGCATTCCTTGGCCATGTTTCTAGTGGCCGGAGTGCTCTCGGCCCTGGGCTACGGCATCTGCCAGCCCGCGGTCCAGACCTGGTGCCTGATCAGCGTTGAGCCGGCGCGAAGGGGCATCGCGAGCAACACCAACTACATCGGCGTCGACCTGGCCTATCTCGTGATGCCGGTGGTCGCCGGTGCGATCGTCTCCTGGCTCCGTGATGCAGGCGCCTCGGTGGCGTCCTCGTATCAGATCATGTATCTCTCCCTGATCGTCCCCGTGGCCATCGGCATGGCCGTGTTCCTCGTCTATGGACGGCGCAGTCTGTCCCATCAGATCAACAACCCGAATGACCGGAGGTCATCATGAAGCCCGTCGTCAACCAGGCCATGCTCATCACCTACGCGGACTCCCTGGGAGGTGACCTGAAACAATTGCGTGCCGCCCTGGACGTCCACCTGCCGGGGGCGTTCGGAGGCCTCCACATCCTGCCCTTCTTCCGTTCCTCGGGAGACCGCGGCTTCGCGGTCATCGACTACGACGCCGTCGACCCCGCCTTCGGCGACTGGTCGGACATCGACGCCCTCGGCGAGGACTACTTCCTCATGGCCGACTTCATGCTCAATCATGCCTCTATCCGCTCCCACGAGTTCCTCGACTACATGGCTCGTGGAGAGGACTCCGCCTACCGATCCATGTTCATCGACTGGGATGAGTTCTGGCCCGAGGGCGAGCCCACGAGCAAGGACATGGAGCTTCTTTATCGACGCAAGCCGGGCGGCCCGGTCAAGGAGTTCACCCGGGCGGACGGGAGGACCGTGCGGATCTGGAACACCTTCTTCGACGAACAGGTGGACATCGACCCCTACGATCCCGCCACGCAGGCGTACTACGAGCGCAACCTCAGCCGACTGGCCCGGCACGTGGCGGCCATCCGGTTCGACGCCTTCGCCTATGCGACTAAGCGCCCCGGCACCAGCTGCTTCTTCGTCGAACCAGATGTCTGGGAGGTCCTCGAAATCGGCTTGAAGCCCCTGCGGCCTTACGGCACCGTCATGCTCCCGGAGATACATGAGAACTACCGCACGCAGATGAAGATTGCCGACAAGGGCCACTGGGTCTACGACTTCGCCCTGCCCATGCTGACTCTGCATGCGCTGTTCACCGGGCGCACAGATCGTCTCGCCCACTGGCTGGAGATCTGCCCCCGCCGCCAGTTCACCACTCTGGACACGCACGACGGAATCGGCGTGGTAGACGTCGTCGGCCTGCTCAGCGACGCTGAGATCGACCTGGTCTCACAGCGGGTCGACGCCAACACGGCGAGCCTCAAGGGGCACGGGCCCGCTCTCCCGGCAATCCGCAGGGACGGCAAGAAGGTCCGCTACCAGCTGATGACCTCCTACTACTCGGCTCTGGGGGAGGACGACGCCGCCCTCCTCCTCGCCCGTGTCTTCCAGCTCTTCGTGCCCGGAATCCCACAGCTGTACTACGTCGGGACCCTCTTCGGCGCGAACGACATCGCCGCGCTGGATCGGGTGGGCGATCCGCGCGCCGCCAACCGACACGACTACTCGGAGGCGGAGATCGCTCAGGCAGTGGCCCGCCCCGCGGTGCAGACGCTCCTGGCCGCCCTGCGCCTGCGCAACACCTTCCCCGCCTTCAACGGTCATTGCAGCGTCTCGGACCGGGGCGCGGGCCGCATCAGCGTCGAGTGGGAGGACGGCGCCTGCGCGGTACTGCTGGAGGCGGACTTCTCCGAGCACGCCTTCGTTATCAAGGCTCGGCGAGGGCACGAGCCCTGGCGCCGGGTACTGGCATCCTGACGCCCCGCCGGCCGGGGCTGCCGACGGCGCGCACCCGGCCGGTCCCCCGGCTCAGGACCCGGACTGTGCTCCGCTCCGCGCCCAGGGGTCCAGCTCCGTGCCGAAGACGGCGAAGCGCTGGGCCACGCATCCCAGCCACAGGTAGAACAGGTGGCGGGAGTTGGACAGGTCGAGGTCGAAGGTGTTCTGAAGGCGATCGACGCGCTTCTGCACGGTGGAGTGGTGCAGGCCCAGCTCTACGCAGGCGCCCCGCACGGACTTGGCCCTGGTCAGGGCCGTCACGGTCTCCTCGAGCCAGGGGATCTGCTCGGCGGTGATCAGTTGCACCGTGGGATCGGTCATGACGTCCTGCGGCCTGGCATGGAGGAACAAGGGGGCGATCACCTTGAACCGGTCCCATTCCAACAGTTTGCCGAATGGAGCCATGCGGAGCACGGTTCGTGCCCGGCTCCACGACTCCATGATGTCGGTCGGTGCCACCGCAGGGCCGGCGCCGCCTCGGTGACCAGGAAACTCTGAATCCAACCTGGTCGAGGCGGGCTGGATGACGGCACGCACCCGGACGGCGCCGATATCGGTCGTTGCACTCAGCTGATCGGCTCCGGACATCTCCGTGGTGGCCAGGACCCGATAGGTCCTGTTGGCGTCCAGCCGCAGTGAGCCGATGAGCTGGACCTGCCGATCGGCGGCCACCGGGTCATTGAGGAGGATGGACCAGGCCTGGGCGGGGCTGGGGGCGAATGAGTCCATGCGGTCACGCCAGCGGCTGATCCCCTGCACCAGGCGTTCGAGCACCAGGCGGTCAGTGGTGCCGGGCTCGGGGTTCTCCACCCAGACCCGGCTACCGGTCTCCGGCGAGACTCTTGCTGTTGGCCAGCTGGGCTCGGGCCCTGTTGATCTGCTGGGTAGACGACGCCCCGCGGGGTCGACGCGGATGTCGATCCCGCGGTCCTGCAGGTTCATTCCCGTCACCGATCCGGTCAGCGCGGCGCCCCCGCGCAAGTATGCCTCCGGCCCGGCGCCGCTGCCGTCCAGACTGTCGAAGTAGTCCAGGACGCGCAGCGCCACACCGGCCTCCGTATCCCGGGAGGCGAGTCTGGACAGAAGGTCCCTCACCCAACCACCTTATCCTGGGGCCCATAGCCGAATATCCGGCCCAGCCAGCTGCTACGGGACTCCAGCGCCGCCCGCCCCACCGCGGTGTGGATGTGGTTCTCGAAGCCGTGGTAGCCGCCGTCCCACACATGCAGCTCGGCGGAGCCGCCCGCCTGCCAGATGCGGGCCGCGTAGTCGATGACCTCGGAGCGGAAGGTCTCGGCCGAGCCCACCTCCAGCAGGGCAGGCGGCAACCCCGACAGGTCATCCACCCGGCCGGGGGTGTTGAACCGGGTCTCCCCCGGTTCCGTACCGGCCAGGACCAGCGACCAGGCCCGCCGGTTCTCCTCCGCAGACCACGGTCCCGTCAGGGGTTCCTGCCGAACGGAGTCGCCGTCGGCGTCGGGGTCGAGCATCGGCGCCATGAGCAGTTGCCCCGCCAGAGGAGGGCCCGAGCGCTCTCTGGCGAGCAGAGCGGTGCCGGCAGCCAGCCCACCGCCGGCACTCATGCCGGCCACAACAATCGCCTCGGGGTTGATCCCCAGCGCCTGGGCGTGCTCGACCACATAGCACAGGGCGGTGTAGCAGTCCTCCACCAGGGTGGGGGCGGTGAACTCCGGCGCCAGCCGGTAGTCGACGCTGAAGACGCTGGCGCCGAAGTCGTCGATCCAGCCCTCGAAGTCCGTCACCCCGTCCCAGGGCGTACCCACCATCATTCCGCCACCGTGAATGTAGAACACGCAGGGGCGCAGGTCCCTGGCCCCTACTGCGTGGGTGTGCACCAGGCCGATGGGGTGTCCGTCAGCCGCGGGGACCGTGAGGTCCTCGACCAGGTACCCCCTGGCCTCGTAACCCTCACGGATCTCCTTGGAGAAGCCGCTGATATCGGCTCTCATTGCCTCCAGGGCCTCCGCGCTGAAGGGCATGGGCACGAAGCCTCGCACTGCCAGGGCACCTGCCAGCTCGGCGTCGTAGGCGGGACGCAGCGGAACCTGCCGGTTGCGTAGCTCACCCATGGTTCATCCTTTCACCGAGCCCTGGAGCAGGGCCTGCTTGAACTGGCGCTGGAAGATGACGAACACCAGAAGTGTGGGGACCATCATCAACAGTGCCGCGGCGCACAGCATGACGACGTCTGTGGCGTAGGCCCCCTGAAAACCGGCGAGTGCGCCGCCGACGGTCCGCTGGGAGGGGTCGTCGATCATCACCACGGTGAGCATGAAGTGGTTCCAAGTCCACAGGAAGCTCATCACCATAAGAGTGGACAGCGAGGCCTTGGCAATCGGCAGCTGGATACTGATGAAGGTGCGGATTGGTCCGGCGCCGTCGACCTGGGCGGACTCCTCCAGCGCCCCGGGGACTCCGAGAAAGTGGGTCCGCATCCAGAACACTCCGAAGGGCATCTGCATGGCCACCAGCGGCAGCGCCACGCTCCACACGGTATTGGTCAGGTGGAGGTCACGCATGGTGATGTAGAGCGGTGTCACCAGGCTCTCCGTGGGCAGGGTCAGACCCGTGAGGAAGACCAGGAAGAAGAGCGCGGCTCCGGGCACCTTCAGCCAGGTCAGGGCGTAGGCCGCCATGGTCGACAGGAGCAGGACCAGGGGCACCACAATGATCACCAGTCGAGCGCTGGAGACCATAAGTGTCGGGAACTTGGCCAGCTCGAAGGCAGTGGCGAAGTTCTCCCAGTGCAGGGCACCCGTGAAGGAGATCCCGGCGGGCAGCGTCCCCGGCTGCGCCAGTGCAACAGACAGCAGCGCGACGAAGGGCATAAGGGTGAAGATGGCCAGGGCGATGAGAAGAGCAGAACCTGAGAACCGCTCACGGCGTGAAATGCGCATGGTCGCGTCAGTCCTTCGAGCTGAGCTTCTGTAGCGGAATGATGACGAGCAGGACCACAGCCATGAGGACGATTCCCATGGCGGCGGCGGCTCCGACCTTCTGTTGGCTGAAGGCGAGGAAGTAGACCTCCACGCCCGGCACCATGGTGGCCCGCGCCGGGCCGCCCTGGGTGGTCATGTAGACGATGTCGAAGCTGGCGAGTGCGGCGATGATGGTCATGGTGGCGCACACGACGATCTCCCTGCGCAGACCCGGGAGCGTCACCGCGCGGAACTCCTGCCAGGCGTTGGCACCGTCGAGGCGGGCGGCCTCGTAGAGCCCCTGGTCGATCTTGGTGATGCCGGAGGACAGCATCATGGTGGTGATGCCCAGCAGGGCCCAGGTCCCGATGAACCCGATGGCCACCAGAGCGGTCTTCGTATCGCCCAACCAGGCCCGGGTAATGCCGCTGAGCCCGACGGCGTCGAGGATCTGGTTGACCAGGCCCTCGCGCGAGTAGATCCAACTCCAGCCGATGGCGGAGGCGGCCATGGGGATGACTTGGGGGAGGAACAGGACGGTTCGCACCAGGTCGCCGCCGCGCCGACGGGCGACGTGCCCGGTCAGCGCTGCCACCGCCAGGGCGAGGACCAGGGTCCCGCCGGTGAAGAACACCATCAGCTCGAAGGAGTGCAGCAGCGTCACGAGCTTGGACGTGTTGGTGAAGATGTCGGTGTAGTTCTTCACCCCCACGAAGGTGGCCTCCCCCACTCCGTTCCAGTCGTAGAAGGAGTACTGGATGGCACGCACGAAGGACCCCAGGATGAGCCACCCGTACAGGCCTGCCGCCGGGGCGAGGAAGGCGAGGGCAATGAGAGTTCGTTTCCAAGACCGGGACCGGCGCGCCCGGGTGACCGCCTGCACCATCAGCCGTTCAACTCCTGCTCGTACCCGTCCTGGATGGCCTGGACGAACTGTTCGGGCGTGGTCTGTCCGAGAAGGAGGGCCTGGCACTCGGGGGTCATGACGCCCATGCCGATGCCCGGCGTCGCATTGGCGATGAAGTCCACCGCGCCACCGGATTCGAGAATGGTGTTGAACGCCTGGGTGGTCTCCTGGACCAGTTGCACATCGCTCGTGGGCACCGGCAGGTCGGTGGGGCCGCCCGGAGAGCAGCCGATCGCGTCCACGACGATCTGGCGCGCGGAGACGTCGGTGTGAATCCAGTTGAGGAAGTATGCGGTGACGTCCTTGTGGGCAGCGGTTGCGGGGATGACGTAGTTGGCCGGGGCCGACATCGCCACCGGTGAGGCGTCCGCCGTGGTCCCGGGGAAGAGGAAGAACCCGACCCTGTCCCCCATGACCGAGGCCAGCCGCTGGGACTCCCAGTCGCCGTTGGGGACGAAGAGCGCATCACCGGCCTGGAAGTCGGCCATTGAGGTGGAGTAGTCGATCGAAACGGCGTCGCCGGGAATGACGCCGTTGCCGACCCACTCCTGGATCTTGGCGGCGGCCTGAATCATCGCGGGCTGAACGAAGGTGGCCCCGGACTTCTGGAAGATCCAGTCGTTGATCTCCTGCGAGTCGCCGTAGGCGTTCTGGAGCATTTGGAGGAGGTAGGGGGTCCCCACATCCTTGCCGGCCATGGCGATGGCCTTCTTGCCCGCGGCTACGGCGGCGGCACAGGCGGCGTCGAACTCGTCCAGAGTGGTGGGCGGCAGCGTCAGGCCCAGCTCGGCAGCCAGCTCGGTGTTGTAGAAGATGCCGGTGACGTTGTAGCCGATTCCCACCGCGTAGAGGGAGCCGACGCCCCGCTCACCGCTGTCATCCATGCGTGCGATCGCGAGCAGCGCCTGCGACCAGGAGTCCCAGCCGTAGGCCTCGGCATAGGGGTCCATGTTGGTGACGATCCCGTCCTCCGCCGCGGCGCTCAGCGCCGGCATGAAGCACAGCTCGGGAGGATCGTTGCGGGTGAGGATGCGGGAGATGTTCTGCCCCAGCGTCGCATTGGCCTCGGCGGTGATCTCGAAGGTCACCGTGTTGTGCTGAGCGGTGAAGGCCTCGCCGAGAGCCGTCACCGCATCGGCGGCCTCGGTGCTGGTCATAATGCGAATCTTCACGGGCTCGGCAGGCAGGGTTGTGGAGACGGCCCCGGCCGCCGAGCCCTCGGCGGAGGCTCCGCCTGAACCGGGCGCCGAGCACGCGGAGATCGTGGCCGCCACCAGCGCCACGGCGCTCGCGCCCAGCATGCGACGGCGATTCATAAGAGGAAGGTGCTTCGCACTCACGTCTGACTCCTTCAGTCGTCGTTGACAGGACGATCATCTTCCGGCGCGACCTGCACGACCGCCGCCATGTAGTCTCCGTTTCAGGACGTCCCACCGCCGAATGGCGGTGGGAGGTTCCCCAGCCCACCCCGCACCCTCGCCGAGATCGGTAGAAGTCACGTGCCGAGATCGGTCGCCATTGTCACCCGTTGTCCCCGACAAGCGCGGATCGGTAGGCTGAGCGACTGTCCTGTTTGCCGAGAAGCTGATAGAAGACCTCTGTGAAGACCGTACGTACCCTTATGCGCAGCGTGCGCGAGTACAGGACGGCGTCGGTGCAGGCGCCGCTGTTCATGGTGGGTGAGGCCGGGCTCGAGTGCATCCTGCCCCTCATGATGGCCGAGCTCATCGACACCCTCACCGGCAGCTCCATGGGCCCGATCCTGCGCATCGGCCTGGTACTGGTGCTCATGGCCATGATCTCGCTGGTGTGCGGCATCATGTCCGGCCTGCGTGCCGCCACCGCCGCCGCCGGTCTGGCCCGCAACCTGCGTCAGGACCTGTTCTACCGGGTGCAGGAGTTCTCCTTCGCGGACATCGACCGCTTCTCGACGTCGTCACTGGTCACCCGCATGACCACCGACGTCACCAACGTGCAGAACGCCTACCAGATGATCATCCGCGTGGCCGTGCGCGTGCCCCTCATGGTCGTCTTCTCGATCATCATGACGCTGACCATCAACGCCCGCCTGGCGCTGATCTTCATCGTCATGCTGCCGCTGCTCGGCGGCGCGCTCATCGGCCTGGCCGCCTACGTGTTCCCCATCTTCCAGCGGATCTTCAAGAAGTACGACGCCCTGAACAACTCCGTGCAGGAGAACGTCTCCGCGATCCGCGTGGTGAAGTCCTTCGTCACCGAGGAGCACGAGAAGACGAAGTTCCGCGCCGCCTCCCAGGAGGTCCGCAAGGACTTCACCTACGCCGAGAAGATCCTGGCCCTCAACGGCCCGATCATGGTCTTCTTCATCTACGTGGCGCTCATGCTGGTCAACTACCTGGGCGCCCGGGTGGTCGTTTCCAGCGGCGGCACCGAGCTGACCACCGGCGAGTTCTCCTCACTGATGACCTACGGCGTGCAGATCCTCGCCTCAATGATGATGCTCGCCTTCATCTTCGTGATGGTGTCGATGTCGGCGGAGTCCGCCAACCGCATCGCCGAGGTAATCGAGCACGAGCCCACCCTCACCTCCCCCGCCGACGGCCTCACCGAGGTAGCCGACGGCGAGGTCCGCTTCGAAGGCGTCTCCTTCCGCTACTCCGCCGACGCCGAGGCCGACGTCCTGCACGGCATCGACCTGACCATCCCCTCCGGCTCCACCCTCGGCATCGTGGGCGGCACCGGATCGGCGAAGACCACCCTCATCCAGCTCATCTCCCGGCTGTACGACGCCACCGGCGGGAGGGTGAGCGTCGGCGGCGTCGACGTGCGCGACTACGACCTGGAGTCCCTGCGCGACGCCGTCGCCGTCGTCCTGCAGAAGAACGTCCTGTTCGCCGGCACCATCAAGGAGAACCTGCGCTGGGGCGACCCCGACGCCACCGACGCCGAGCTCGTCCACGCCTGCGAGCTCGCCCAGGCGGACGAGTTCATCCGCCAGTTCCCCGACGGCTACGACACCCGTATCGAGCAGGGCGGCACCAACGTATCCGGCGGCCAGAAGCAGCGCCTGTGCATCGCCCGCGCCCTGCTCAAACGGCCGAAGATCCTGATCCTGGACGACTCGACCTCCGCCGTCGACACCCGCACGGACGCCCTCATCCGCCGCGCCTTCGCCGAGGAGATCCCGGACACCACCAAGATCATCATCGCCCAGCGGCTTTCCTCCGTGGAGCACGCCGATCAGATCGTCGTCCTCGACGACGGCCGCATCCTGGAGCACGGCACGCACGCCGAGCTCATGGCGGCCGGCGGGGAGTACCAGCAGATCTACGAGTCCCAGAACCGCACCAGCCAGGAACAGGAGGTGGCGTGACCGTGGCACGCAACCGCACCGACCGGCCCGAGGAGCGTCCCGACGCCGAGCAGCCGACCGCCGTCGCCCCGCAGCAGAGCGCCGGGGCTGGGGACCAGCCCGACCCGCACGACCTGCCGCGCATTGAGCACCCGGCCCGCCGCCTGGCGGCCTACGTCTTCCACTACTACCCGTGGCGGCTGATCGTCTCCGCCATCAGCATCGTCATCGCCTCGGTCGCCTCAACGGTCGCCGCGATCTTCATGCAGCGGGTGGTCGACGAGGTCATCACCCCCGGCCTGAGCACCGGGCTCGACGCCGTCATGCCCACGCTCGTGCACATCATCACCGCCATGGGCGTCGTCTACGGCCTCGGCGTGATCACCAACTTCCTGTTCTCACGGATCATGGCCGTGGTCACCCAGGGCTCGCTCAAGCACATGCGCGACGACATGTTCGACCGCATGCAGTCCCTGCCGATCAAGTACTTCGACACCCACGCCCACGGCGCGATCATGTCGACCTACACCAACGACACCGACGCCGTGCGCCAGCTGATCGGCCAGTCGGTGCCCACACTCATCCAGTCCGCCCTGACGCTCGGGGCGATGCTGGCGATGATGCTCTACTACAGCCTGTGGCTGACCATCCTGGTGGCCGTCGCGGCCGCGGTGATGGTGGGCGCCACCCGCAACCTGGGCGGGAAGTCGTCGCGCTACATGGTGGCCCAGCAGCAGTCGCTGGCCACGGAGGAGGGCTTCATCGAGGAGATGATGGGCGGCCAGAAGGTGGTCCAGGTCTTCAACCACGAGGAGGCCGCCAAGTCCGACTTCGACGCCTTGAACCGGCAGCTGTTCTCCGACTCGGAGAAGGCCAACCAGTACGGCAACATCCTCGCCCCGGCGATGGGCAACCTGGGCAACCTGCTGTACGTGCTGGTCGCCATTGTGGGCGGGCTGCTCATCCAGCTGCAGGTAACCAATATCGGTTTCTCCGGCATGGGCACCATCACCGTCGGCATCATCGTCTCCTACCTGGCGATGGTGCGGCAGCTGTCCCAGACCATCAACCAGGCCTCCCAGCAGGTCGCTCTGATCGCCATGGGGCTGGCCGGCGCCGGCCGCGTCTTCGCCCTCATCGACGAGCAGCCCGAGCAGGACGCCGGCTATGTGGGCCTGGTCGACGCCGTCGAGACGGCCGACGGCGGGGTTCAGCCCGCCGACCACAAGACCGACGTGTGGGCCTGGCGCCACCCCCACCAGGCGGACGGCACTGTCACCTACACGCGGCTGCGCGGCGAGATCGTCATGAAGCACGTCGACTTCTCCTACGACGGCGTCAAGGAGGTCCTCCACGACGTCTCCCTGTGGGCCAAGCCGGGGCAGAAGATCGCCTTCGTGGGCGCCACTGGTGCCGGCAAGACCACGATCACGAACCTGATCAACCGCTTCTACGACATCGACGACGGCAAGATCCGCTACGACGGCATCAACATCAACAAGATCGCCAAGGCGGACCTGCGTCGCTCGCTGGGCGTGGTGCTGCAGGACGTGCGCCTGTTCACGGGCACCGTCATGGACAACATTCGCTACGGGCGCCTGGACGCCACCGACGAGGAGTGCATCGAGGCGGCGAAGCTGGCGAACGCCGACGGCTTCATCCGCCGCCTGCCGCACGGCTACCAGACGGTCATCTCCGGCGACTCCTCGAGCCTGTCCCAGGGGCAGGCGCAGCTGCTGTCCATCGCCCGCGCCGCCGTCGCCGACCCGCCGGTGATGATCCTGGACGAGGCCACCAGCTCCATCGACACCCGCACCGAGGCCCTGGTGCAGGCGGGCATGGACAACCTCATGCGGGGCCGGACGGTGTTCGTGATCGCCCACCGCCTGTCCACGGTGCGCAACTCCGACGCGATCATGGTGCTGGACCACGGCCGCATCATCGAGCGGGGCAGCCACGACCAGCTCATCGAGCAGCGCGGCACCTACTACCAGCTCTACACCGGCGCCTTCGAGTTGGAGTAGCCCTGGAGTGGTTCCGGGGGGAGCCCCGCGAGAGCTCCGGGGGGTGCCCCCGTACAGCCCCGGGTAGCCCAGCAGTACCCCGCCGTCCCCCTTCGCCGAGATCGGTAGAAGTAACGTGCCGAGATCGGTAGAAGTTGCCGCTGCGGACGGCCGGGAAGCGACGCCGATGTCTGGCTCGTCCCCTACCGGTACTCCTGCTACGTGGGCGGAGGCGCGGAACTGATAGGCGTTGTCCATAAGCGTCGTCGGTATACCTCGCGCCGATGGCCGACAGCCAGGACCAGTACGAGCAGTACGTTGTCCTCCACCTCGTAGATGATGCGGTAGCTTCCGGTGCGCGCTCGCCACTCGCCGTCGCCACCTACCAGCTTCTTCGCGCCGGGAGGGCGCGGAGTCTGCGCAAGCAGGTCGATCGCCACCTGGACTCGGCGACGGGCCTGTACGTCGAGCTTGCGCAGTTGTTTTGCGGCCGCAGGGCTGAGTTCGACCTGGTAGATCATGTCAACCCGAGGTCCGCCTTGACCTGGTCCCAGGGGAGAGTCCCGTGTTCCTCAATCTCCGCACGTGCGTTGCGGGCTGCTTCAATGTCAGCCAAGTCCTCGGCCGCCTCGACGAGGCGGTCCAGGTCATCGGCATCAATCACCGCCGCCACCCGACGACCGCGCCGAGTCAGAAAGACAGGCTCATGGCGCACCCGCGCCTCATCAACTACTTCGGCCAGGCGGGCTCGAGCATCCGTCACAGTCAACTCCGTCACAAAGACAGTCTGCCTCAAAAGCGCCGAAATGTACATACTGTGCCGTTTACGCGTGATCGTTAGGCAGCGTCCGGAGCCCCACCAACTCCTACTCCTTAAAGCCGCACAACAAGGAGGCCCGGGATGACATCCGTCGTCCCGGGCCTCCTTGGGGCTTGCACGGTGGAGCTACCTAGCGACACCGAGCGGCATTGACGGCCGCGAGACTACGCCGTCGTCTTTCGCAGGGCGTGCAGGCCCCACAGGCCGATGAGCGACGGCGCCGCCCCGAGCACGCCGGCGAGGATCGGGGGTGCCTCGCCCCAGCCCAGCCAGTCCCTGGACCACTCGCCAGTAGCAATGTTCCAGGCAGACAGCGACACCAGCGTCGCAAGCGCAATCAGGTACCACACCACAGGTGGCGCCAGCCGCAACAAGCGCGCCGACTCCGCCCGCACCGTCTCTTGTTGCCATTCCTGTACTTCGGTCATGACACGCTCCTTTGCGTCCCAGGGAGAGCCGCGGACGGCCCGCCCCAAGTTGAGCACTGCCTCACTTGGGGTGAGCCGTCCGTTTTGACCGATCTCGGCACGTAACTTCTACCGATCTCGACACGTAACTTCTACCGATCTCGGCGAGGGAGGCCGGGGCGGGCTGCCCGTCACAGGTTCTCGAGGATGTTCTTCCCGAGGGCCAGGTGGCGGTCGAGCTGCTCGTCGGCGTCGTTGAGGTAGAAGGCGTGGCCCTCGTACTCGCTGATGAAGACGCCCTGGAAGCCACCCTCGGCGAGGATGGACAGCGCCTTGTCGTACGGGATCGTCGGCTCGAAGACCTTGCCGTTCTCGTCCAGTTCCAGGTGGTAGAACTTGCCGTGCACGTACTTCACATACGGCACCATCGCGGCGAAGGAGTCGAGCTCCGCCGGCGCGAAGGACAGGTAGCCGAACCATTCGGAGATGGCGACCTTCTCTCCCTCGCCGCCGCCCATGTTCTTGGCGACGTGCTCCTGCATCTCCTCCTCGGTCATGCCGTTGTGGCGGTTGGCGATGATCCAGTCGAGGGTCTCCCGCTTGGCGCCCAGGCCCACGTAGCGGTTGATGGCGATCTCGGTGGGCCGCTCGATGAACATGCCGAAGTCGGGCACCAGGCCGAAGGAGCCGAGCTGGTGCTTCTCGATCGTCTCCATGAAGCCGAGCGTGGTGGCGTCGGAGGGGGTGTGCGGGGCGTGGATCTCGAAGCCGATCTGCACGCCGTAGCGCTCTGCCAGGTCGTTGACGGCGGGGGCCAGCTCCGGCTCGAAACCGGTGGCGCGCATGTACTTCGCGCCGACGTTCCGGGCGGTCATGATGTCCAGCCGGATGTCGGAGAGGATGTCCTCGCGGCTCATCTGGTAACCGGTGATGCGCCCGAGGTCGACGTAGCCGCCGTAGGAGAAGACCTCCACGCCGTGCTTCTCGCCGGCGGCCAGCACCGCGTCGATCTCATCGGCGCGAGGAGTGGGGTACTGCTGGAAGGTCTGCCCACCGACCAGCTCCACCTTGCTGATGCCCTTGGCGGCGACGTGCTCGAAGATCGTGTCGATGCTCCAGTCGTCGTTCTCGATGAACTCCTGGGTGTAGCTGTAGCAGGAGATGGCCTGCTCGATGCCGTTGATCTTTGCCATGGGTCTTGCTCCTCAGTTCTCAGAGTCCTCGGCCACCGTGAGGGTGCCGGATGCGGAGGCGTCAAACATTCCGTAGACGCCGGGGGCGAACTGCATGTAGACGACGCGCGCCTCGCACACGAAGTCGACGTCGTGCTCGCCGGCGGCCAGCGGCTCGCCGGTCACGTGCAGGCGAATCGGGGTCTTAACGCCCCAGTACTCGGTGAAGGCCAGTGGCACCTGCGGCAGGCGCAGGAACTTGCCGTTGATCTCCACCAGGATGCGGTCGTCGTCGACCCGCTCGCCGTCGACGCTGAGCTCCATCCGCTCGACGGCGGAGATCGGGGTGCCGCGGTAGTAGTTGAGGCCGACGTCGAGGACGTAGCCGTCGGAGTCGTTGGCGAGACGGCGCAGCACCTGCTCGTCAAAGCCGAGCTTCATGAATTTGGTGGGCATGGATGGTTCCTTCCAAAGGATTGGTGTGAAGGGAAGTAAGCCGGACAGGCGGCGCCTCAGGCCACCGTGACCTTCCGGGTGAAACGGTTCTCGGAGATGAACGGGAGGTACGACACCCGCAGACGCAGGTTGACGTGGATCTCGTGCTCTCCGGGCGTGAGCCCGCCGGGGCGCAGCACGGTGATGGTCGCGAAGGTGCGCAGCTCCCAGCGCACGTCGGAGACGTCGGCGAGCTCGTCGAAGGTGCGAGTTACGCCGTTGTAGGTGAAGCGCAGGTCCTCCTCGGGTACGGCCTCGCCGTCGACCGTGACCTCGGGGGTCTCGATCATGGACAGTCCCAGGCCGCGGTAGTAGGGGATGTGGCTCTCGAAGGAGAAGCCCGCCACCTCGCCGTCGGGACCGGTGACATTGCGAACGGTTCCCTCGTGAATGATCATCTCGTCGAACATGTCAGTTCTCCTCTCCGATGAGTGCCTTGAGCATGGCCTGGTGGGCGGCCACCTGGGTGACGGAGTCGACGGGCTCGGCGTCCTCGATATGACGGTTGCCCTCGTACTCGCTGGAGAGGTAGCCGTCGTAACCGATCTCGTCCAGGACGGGGACGATCTCGTGGTAGGGGATGGAGTACTCGTGCCAGTAGTCGAAGCCGGGCACCTCGTGCATCTCGTAGAACTTGGCGTGGATGTGCTTGATGAACTCGGCGTGGTCGCGCAGGCAGTCAACGGGCTGGGCGATCATGTGGATGCCGTTGCGGGCCAGGCCCAGGGTGACGCCGTCGACGCCCTGGCGCTCCAGGCGGTCGAAGACGGCCTGGGTGTCGCCGTGGGAGTTGTAGGTGTCAACGATCTCGCGGGTGAGCTCCGGGTCGGCGCCGTCACGCAGGGCACGATCCACGACCACGCGCGGCAGCTTGTGGACGAAGATGCCCATGTCCGGCACGCAGCCGACGACGTCGGAGCCAACCTTCTCGCCGACCTCCAGGTGCCGCTTGATCCAGTCGTCCTCGAAGGAGTACGGGGAGTGGACCTCTACGCCCATCCACACGCCGTGGTCGCGCGCGTAGGGGGCAGCGGACTCGACCACCTCGGGCGGGGTGTTGACGATGATGCGGATGCCCTTGGCGCCGAGCTTGGCGGTGTGCCGGATGTCGCGCTTGAGCGAGTCGACCATCTCGGAGTGGTTGAGCAGGCGGCCGCGGTAGCGCTTGGTGTCCAGGAACATGTCATGCACGGTCGGCGTGGTGCCGTACTTGACCATGAGGTCCTTCCACCAGGA
Organism: Actinomyces ruminicola; assembly: GCF_900103885.1. GTDB lineage: Bacteria > Actinomycetota > Actinomycetes > Actinomycetales > Actinomycetaceae > Actinomyces > Actinomyces ruminicola. Next base: position 156,854 of record NZ_FNIM01000003.1, on the reverse strand, counting down.
GTAGAAGGAGTCGGGCAGGTCTGCCTGCCCGGGGAAGGGGAAGCCGGGGATCATCTGCTCGCCGAGGGTCTCGATGCCCAGCGCGCCCTCCTTGGCGGCTGCGGCGACGCAGTCTTCGAGGGTGAAGGTGCCGTGGGCGTACTCGTGCTGGTACGAGTACAGGCTGACTCCGCGTTTGATCTGCGAGGTCATGGATGCGCTCCTCTCTGAGTGCGGGTTATGTGTTTGGAAGTTGTAGGTGCGGGCGACGGGTGCGGTTCGGCCCCGGCCCCGCGGTGGGGACCGGGGCCGAACCTGTTGCTGTCCGTCAGGTGACGCCGTGAGGCGCGGCCGGGACGGTGCGGCGTGTTATCGCGGAGGGCGACGGCGTGACCGCGGTGTGCCACGGCGTCGACCCCGCTGGGTTGTGGGAGAGATCGGGCTCAGTCGAAGTAGACGGGCTTGCCGCCCTGGGCCGCGGACTTGTAGATGCCGTCGAGGATCTCGGTGACGACGACGGCCTGGTCGGCGGTCACGTAGGGCTCGGTGTCGTTGAGGATGGCGTCGAGCCACAGGCCGGCCTCCAGGCCGCCCATGTAGGAGAAGCCGGTCTGGGCGCCGCCGACGCCGCCGGCGGAGAAGTAGGCGCCGCCCGCGCCGAAGCCGGTGTTGACCTGCTTGCCGCCCTCGATGGAGTTGACGTCGACGACCAGGTTGGCGGAGCCGGCCGGGTCCTGGATGGTCTCGGCGCCGGCCTCGGTGCCCATGATGGTGATGCAGCCCTCGCGAGCGGCCTTGATGTTCAGAGCCCAGGAGGCCTCGACGAACAGGGAGGCGCCGTTCTTGAAGGTGACGAACCCGAAGGCGGAGTCCTCGACCTCGTAGGTGGCCGGGTCCCACTCGCCACCGATGTTGCCCTCAGGCTTGTCGGCCAGCTTGTAGTTGACCACGCCGGTGACGGAGGCGACGTCGTAGTTGTTCATCAGCCACAGGGCCACGTCGATCGAGTGGCCGCCCAGGTCGATGAGCGGGCCGCCGCCCTGCTTGGTCTTGTCGGTGAACACGCCCCAGATCGGCACGCCGCGACGACGGGTGGCGTGGGCCTTGGCGGCGTAGATCTCGCCGAACTTGCCCTCGTCGGCCAGGGCCTTGAGGAACTGGTACTCCTCGCGCTGGCGGTACTGGAAGCCGACGGTCAGCTTCTTGCCGGTCCGCTTGGCGGTGTCGCGCATCTTGCGAGCGTCCTCGCCGGTGACGGCCATCGGCTTCTCCACCATCACGTGCTTGCCGGCCTCCAGGGCCGCGCAGGTGATCTCACAGTGGTTGGCGTTCCAGGTGCACACGTGCATGACATCGATGGAGTCGTCGTTCACGAGATCCATGTAGTCGGTGGTGGTGTAGGCGTCCTCGTTGCCCCACTGAGCCTTACCGGCCTCGGCACGCTCGATGTCGAAGTCGCAGAAGGCGACGATCTCGCACTTGTCCTTGTGCTGCGCCAGACCCACCAGGTGCTTCTGGGTTCCGATGAACCCCAGACCCACGATGCCGATGCGAAGCTTCTTGCTCATATCTGAACTCCTGTGTTCGGGTTGAGCCCGCCGGCGATGGCCGGGCCCGACGGGATGCGTTCCCGCCTCACGTGTTCTATTCAACTCGGCGGCCACAACCGAACCCAAGCCCACAATGCCGTACTTGCGCCCTGTGCGTGCACAAGTCGCCCCGCAGGGAGGGCTCGCTCCGGGACGGTGCCGACATCTGCCAGGTGGTCAAGCAGTCGCTCCACGAGGAGGGGCCACTGCTTGCACCGGCAAGCAGCCTGTCTGCCTCGAAGGCAGCGAGGGGATGACGGCACGACATGTCCGAGTTCGGCACAAAGGCCCGCGGCTGGCCGCCCCGCGTCTTGAGGAGGGCTGAAATCACGCCATTTGCTGGCGCCGCCGATCTGGGCCCAGCGGCCTTCGTGCCGTTCTCCGACACGTCCGGCACGAGCACCGATCCCCGACCGTGGCAAGTACGCTCGCGAACAGCGGGTTCTAGTGTCCTTGTGCGGTTCCGCCGTCGTCGACGAGGTAGGCGGTGCGCGGACGCACCTGTAGGGGCAGTGAAGACGGGGTGCCGCACACCGGAGAAACCGGGGCTCACCCAAGAATCGCATGATTCTGCGGTTTCATCCATCGAGTCCAGAACCATGGAAAGCCTCCGGTGTGCAACAACGACCTTGCTGCACACCGGAGCACCATCACCGGAATCAGACCGAGCCGCCATTTCCGCACAAAATCAACGAAAAACCAGAACCAGGTAAGTTTGTCATGACAGCTCCAGTGTGCAGCGCCAATGAGGCCGCCCCTGCCGCCCCCAATCCGGAGGGAGCGGCCGCCGGCCGCCGCCACCCCGACCGATCTCGGCACGTAGCTTCTACCGATCTCGGCACGTAACTTCTACCGATCTCGGCGAGGGGAGACTAGGACAGGAGGTGGACGGGGCCGAGGAGGCCGTGGGGCACGGTCGGGTACTGCACCGCCCACGGGCCCTTCATGTAGACATCAGCGGCCAGCGTCGCGTTACGCAGCGTCGTGCGCACCTCGATCTCAATGACCGGGTCCTGTCCCGCGGCCACGACCGCCGCAAGCGCCTGCCCAACCGGGATGTCCACGTCATCGCGCAGCACCGGCCCGAACTCGCGGTCGCCCACCCGCACCACGGCGCTGCCGCCCAGCTCCCCGAGCCTCAGCACCGCGTCCGCGAGCGCGGCCGGGTCGGCGCCACCGTGCACGTCCGCGCGCACGTGGTAGACCCCGGTGCCGGAGACGTCCTTCAGCGCCGGCACTTCGCGCCAATCCGCGGGCCCCTGTCCGGGCAGGACGATGGTGCGCGGTCCGTCCGGCTCCTCGCTGGTGACGGTCAGGCTCCACCCCGTAAGCGCGATCTCCTCGCCGCCACTTCCGGTTCGCCCGCCCACGGCGGGCCCGGTCTCGCCCGCACTCGCACCGACGACGGCCCCGGCCACGGCACAGGCCCCGCCCGCACCCGCAACTTCACCGGTACCCGGACCAGGCTGCGGGGACACCAGTCGCAGCACCGCCAGCCCGAGCGGCTCCAGGGCCACCTGCACCCGCGTCACCCCGGCAGCGGCCTCGGCACCCACCGGCGTGATCGTGCCCGCGTCCAGGTCGAGGACCTCCACGCGCCCGGTCCCTTCGATCTCCAGCGGCAGCGCGACCGCCACGGCGGCGGGGTTGTACACGAGCACGTAGCGGCCCTCGTCGGCATCGCGCACCTGGCTCAGCAGCACCGGTCCGGCCCAGGCCACGCGCGGCCGCACGCCGAGCGCCGCGAGCGCGGCGGGCACCTCCTCCCAGCCATCCACACGCTTCACGCGCGCCCCGGTGAGCACGGCGGTGATCGCCTCCCGCACCGCCTCGCCGGCGTCGGCTCCGCCCCAGCCCGCATCCCCGGCGGGCGGCTGCCCGACGAAGATGATGGCCAGCCCTGCCGCAGCGACACGCGCCAGCGCGCGGGCCGCATCCAGCGGGATGGTGCCGCCCTGAAGCGCGGCGTCCAGAATCAGGGCCCGATAGGCCGGCCCGTCGGGGAAGAGCACCGTCCCGTCGGCATCCGTGTCGCGTTCGGGGCCGACGACCCCCTCCTCGGCCAGGCCGACCGGGTCGAGGATCTGCACGTTGTATCCGGCCCGTTCCAGCGGCTCGGCGTCGATGAGTCGGTCGGGGGCGGTGGCGTCGGCCTCGGCGTTGCCGCGGGCGGCGGTGGTCAGGAAGCCGTCGCGGTAGACGGCCACGTCCGCCCGGGGGGTGCCGGTCTCCAGCACGGCGGTGCCCCGCGCCCAGTAGTCGGTCAGGCCCCGCCAGTGCTGCCACTGGGGGAAGTGCCGGTGGTTCCAGGACTCGGAGACCACCGTGCCGAAGCGTCCGCGGGTGGGCCAGGGCGCCTCGGGGTCCTGGGCGGCGAAGCCGTGCACGAAGGGCTTGGTGACGCCCACCGCCCACTCCTTGTCGAGCATGTGCCGGTAGTCGGCCAGGGAGAAGTCGTAGCACTTGTCCATCTGGGCGCCGAGCTCGGTGGACACGCGCGCGGCCCCGCCCTGGTGGGCGCCGGCCACGCAGCTGCGCTGCCAGTCCAGGGAGAAGCGCCAGTTGGGGTGGTCCATGCGCATGGGGACGCGGTCGCCGGAGTTCAGGGACTCCACCTCCGCGCGCCCGCCGCAGCGCACCAGCTCGCGGAAGGAGCGGACCGGTTCCAGGTTCTGCCCATAGGCGGCCTGGGCCTTGTGCCGCATGCCGTGCCCGGCGGCCCAGTCCTGGATGAGGGCCAGGTGGTCGCCGACGTAAAGGTCGGTGACGGTGCGGTCGTAGTCGGCGCGCACGCGCCGCCCCAGGTCGGTGGTGGCTCCGTCCGCGTCGGCGGATTCGAAGTCGGGCCGCGGGGGCGCCTCGGGCACCCAGTAGCGGCACTGGCCGTGAGCCATGAGCAGCGGCAGGTAGCGGGTGGGGTCGTAGCCGCGCCGGGCCCGGAAGCGCTCGAGGAAGCCGCGGCTCCAGAACAGGCAGTCGGCGTTCAGCTCCAGGGAGTCCTCGAACAGTTCGGTGGCGGTGGAGTCCTCCGCCTCCAGGGCGGCCGCACCCGCCGCCCCGATCTGGTGCTCGTCCAGGTAGCCCAGGGCGGCGCGGGCGGCGGTCGCGTCCAGGAAGCTGGTGACCCCCTGCTCGCTGTCGCGGCTCCAAAACGCCATGAGCGCCCACTGACCCGGCCCGGGCCTCCAGGTGACGACGGCGCTCGCGCCCTCGCCGCGCACGGCACCGGTCAGGACGGTCAGGGTGGTCTCATCCAGCAGGGTGGAGCGCTCGGGCTCGATGATCTTGGTGGGCTTGCCCCAGGGGTTGCCGGAGTCCACCACGCGCGGCGGCGTGCCGCGCTGCACCACCCGGGCGGCGACGACGGCGATCAGCTTCCCGCCGCGCTCGCGGTCCGGGTCGTCGAAGGGCGCCGGCACGGGCGTGGTGATGGCGCCGCCCAGGCTGTCGGCGGGTGCGGAGCTCTCAGCGGCGCCCCGGCCGGTGCCGGCCCGAGCGGCGCTCCGGCGGTCGCCCTCGACCCAGGCGACCCCGTACTGGAGCTCCTGCGCGGCGTGGGCGGTGCCGCGGGCGGTGTTGGGGGTCTGCAGCGGCCAGGCGGCTCCTAGAGTCATGGCCACGCCCACCCCCAGGCCCCGGGCCTCCTCCAGGACGGCCCCCAGTGCCTCGCGCTGGGCGGCATCGGCCCAGAAGCCCGGTGAGAAGGCGATCTCCACCTCCCCGAAGCCGGCGGCTGCGATCGCCCGCAGCTCTTCAAGTAGCTCCGCCACGGGGGTGGGCTGCTGCCACCACCAGCGGATCCCGGGGCGGTCGGCGGCCTCCGGGGTGGCGAAGCGGGCCCGGGTCAGGGATGCGCGGGTGGCGGGGCGGTGCAGGTCTGCGGGCGTGCTCATTGGACGTTCCTCGAATCTCTCAGTGCCTGGGCCTCACAGGGCCCGGTAGCGGAAGTCGGTGATGCGGGCGCTGCCCGGCCCGGCGGCGAAGACGGCGGGGCGCAGCGAGACCAGGTCGTTCGCGGTGTTGGCGTGGTAGCCGGAGCACTCCAGGGTGAGCGGGTAGTGGGTCCACTCCGCCTGCCCGGGGACGCGGTAGTACATCTGCACGATGTGCTCACGCTTCTCCAGGGCGAGTTCCAGCGCGCGGGTGCCCTCCGGCAGCGGCTGGCCGGCCCAGGTGGGGGTGCCGCCGGTCCAGGCCTGCAGCCGTCCCTCGGCAAGCTCCAGCCCGAGGAAGAGCCGGTGGTTGAAGAACAGCAGCAGACCGGCCGTGGTCTCGGGTGCCCCCGGGTCGCCCGCGCCGCCGTCGGCGCCCGTGGAGCCGAGCAGCTCAACACCCACCTGCACCCGGTAGGAGCGGTCGGGGGCACGCACGGTCATGGGCGAGGCCGACGCCGGCCCCTCCCCCTTGCCTGCCAGCACCAGGCCCTCACCGGTGAAGTCGGCGCGGGCGGTCTCGTCGGCGCCCGGCTGATCGAAGGTCCACCGCCAGCCCCAGGCGGGCGCAGCGAAGTCGTCGGACAGGGCGACGCCGTGGGGACGCTGCTCGCTGCCGCCGCCGGGCAGGGGCAACGGGGCGGTCAGGCCGCCGCCGCGGGCCACCGGCCAGCCGTCCTCGGTCCAGTCGACCGGTTCGAGCAGGATCTGCCGACCCAAGCCGGCATGGCCGTTCTCGTAGGCGTGGTAGATGACGTACCACTGCCCGCCGGGCCCCTCCAGCAGGGTGCCGTGGCCGCGGGACCACCAGGGCTGGGCGGGGTCGGTGCAGCGCAGCAGCGGGTTGGTGGGCATGTTCTCCCAGGGGCCGTCGATGGAGCGGGAGCGGGCCACGATGACCATGTGCCCGGTGGCGGGGCCGGCGGTGCCGCCGACGGCGGAGACCAGGTAGTGCCAGCCGTCGCGCATCACGTGCTTGGGCCCCTCCAGGGAGTAGGCCTCCACCACCCAGTCCTCGGGGTAGTGCCAGCCGTCGTAGACGTGCTCGACGTCCCCGACGGTGGCCAGGCCGTCGTCGGTGAGCCGGACCCGGTCGACGCCGTTGAGGAACAGGTAGCGCTCACCGTCCTCGCCCACGGCGTGGCCGGGGTCGATGTAGCCGCGCAGGCCCAGGTCGATGGGGCCGTGCCACTCGCCCTCGATGTCGTCGGCCCACATCACCGCGATGGTGGGGGCGTCCACCCGGGACCAGGAGGTGGGCATGAAGGGGATGTACATGTAGTAGCGGCCGGCGTGCTCGACCAGGTCGATGGCGAAGACGCTGCCCCAGGGCTCGGGGCAGGTGGGGCCGACGGGCTCCCAGTCCACCAGGTTCTCCGAGCGCCACAGCACGATGCCGGGGCTGGACTCGAAGGAGGAGTAGGTCAGGTAGTAGCGGTCCCCCACGCGCAGGACGGTGGGGTCGGGGTAGTCCCCGCCCATGACGGGGTTGCGGTAGGTGCCGTCGCCGAGGTTGGCGCGGCGCTGGTTCTCAATACCGCGCCCCCAGGCGGGGGCGGCGTTCTGGTTAGCGGTCGTCATGAGGTCTCTCCGGTGGTGCGATGGTGGTTCTTTGTAAGGAGTGCGGGAGGAAGGCCCGCTGTATGGGCTCAGCGCGTGACGTCACTGATGAAGGCGGCGAAGTGGGCACAGGTGGCCTTGGCCGTGGGCAGGCCGGGCACGGACAGGTGCCCGTGGATCTCCCCGGGCACGGTGTGCTGCTCGACGTCGACCCCGGCCTCCTCCAGCTGGGCGGCGAAGCGCTCCCCGGAGACGCGCAGGGTGTCCAGTTCGCAGTTCTCGATGAAGGTGCGCGGGTAGCCGGTGAGGTCCTCGGCCATGCCGGGCAGCGCGTAGCCGGGATGGCCGATGTTCAGCAGGTCGGGGCCGAGGTAGTTGCCCATGAGGAAGTGGTCCTGCTCGGGGTCGTCGACGAGGGCCGGGGGGAGGGTGGCGATGGCTGCGGCGAGTTCGGTGGAGGCAGGCGGACGGGGATAGTGCACCAGCGGGTAGGCGAGGAAGACGCCGGCGGGTGGGCAGTCCGCGTCGCGCCCGTGCAGGCCGATGGTGGCGGCCAGGCAGGCGCCGGCGCTGCCGCCGCCGACGGCTACGCGCTCGGGGTCGGTGGGCAGGCCGTGTCCGCCGGCGCGCACCCACTGGTAGGCCGCCCAGCAGTCGTCGTGCGGGACGGGGTGGTGGATGCCGTCACGGCACAGCCGGTAGGCGACGCTGATGACGGGAAGCCCGGTGGCGTCGGCCAGGCGGGCGGCGGTGTGATCGGCCTCGCCGGTGTCCAGGTCGCCGAAGATGAAGGCGCCCCCGTGGATCCAGACCACCGCCGCACGGCGGCCTTCGGCGTCGGGAGCGGCGAGCTCGGCCGGGGTGTACACGCGCACTGGCACGTCCCCGTGCGGACCGGGGGCGACGGCGTCGCGGCGCTCGACCTCGGGCAGGTCGATGGGCTCGACGGGGGCGTCGAAGCGTGCGAGCTGGGCCTGCTCCGCCTCGGTCAGATGCGGCCCGATCCGTGAGACGCCCTCGAGGTGGTGGACGCGCTCACCGTGGGGACCGGCGAGGTGGCCGACCTTCTCGGGGCCCTCGGTGACGACGACGGGTGCTGCTGAACTGTTCTTGCGCATGGTTGGTCCTCAGGCGTGGTGGTTGATGACGTCGTTGATGAAGGCGGCCAGGTGTGCGCACATGCGCACGCCGGAGTCCAGGCCGGGCACGTTCAATGGGGCGTGCAGCTCGCCGGGGCAGGTGTGGACCTCGACGTCGACCCCCGCATCGGCGAGCTGCTGGGCGAAGCGCTCCCCGGAGGCGCGCAGGCCGTCGAGCTCGCAGTTCTCGATGAAGGTGCGCGGGTAGCCGTTGAAGTCCTCGGTCATGCCCGCGAGCGCGTACTCGGGGCGCTCGATGTCCAGCATGTCCGGGCCAAGCATGTTGCTCATCAGCCAGTCGTCGCCGTCTGGGTTGTCCTGGAAGGCGTCCGGCAGGACGGCGAGGGCGGCGGCGAGCTCCGCGGAGGCCGGCGGGCGAGGGTAGTGCACGAGCGGGTAGGCGAGGAAGACGCCGGCGGCCGCGGCCTCGGCGTCGCGCCCGTGGTGGCCGATGGTGGCGGCCAGGGCCGCGCCGGCGCTGCCACCGCCGACGAACACCAGCCCGGGGTCGGTGGGCGTTCCGTGGCCGCCGGAGCGCGCCCAGGTGTAGGCGGCCCAGACGTCGTCGTGGAGCACCGGGTGGTGACGTCCCTCGGTGGCGAGCCGGTAGTCGACGTTGACGACGGGCAGGCCGGTGGCGTGCGCCAGGCGGGCGGCCGTGTGGTCGCCCTCGGGCATCTCCGGGCTGCCGCCGAGGAAGGCGCCGCCGTGCATCCACACGATGACGCCGCGACGGCCGGCGGCGTCGGGCTCAGCGAGCCTCCTCGGGGTGGTGACGATGACGCGGACGTCCCCGTTGGGGCCGGGAGCGAATGCCTCGCGTCGATCCACCGCCGGCAGGTCAATGGGCTCGACCGGGGCGTCGAAGCGGGCCAGCCGGGCGTTCTCCTCCGGCCCCCAGGCGGGCCCGCGCGGGGGCAGCCCCTCCATGAGTTGCAGGCGCTGGGCGTGCACGCCGGTGAGGTGGCCGACCTTCTCGGGGACGCCGTCGTCGACGACCGGCCCCTGGGTTGAGTTGAAGCGCATGGGCTTGCCTCCTGGTGCGCGCAGCGGGTCAGTCGGTGACGGTCAGGAGCAGCGGCTCGGCGGCGGGGTCCGGCCCCAGGCGGATCTCGAAGTCACCGGGCTCGACGCGCCAGCCCTGCCCGTCGTCATCCCACAGGGCCAGGTGGCTGCGCTCCAGCCGGAAGGTGACCTGAGCGCTGCCGCCCGCGGGGACGGCGACGCGCTGGAAGCCGGCAAGCCTGCGCACGGCGGGGGCGAGCGAGGCGAGCACGTCCCGGGTGAACAGCAGGACCACGTCCTCGCCGTCGCGCTCGCCGGTGTTGGCGACCGTGGCGGTCACCTCCACGGCCTGGCCGGCGTTGAGCTCGGCCAGGGTGATGGTGGCGCGGTTCAGCTCGGCGTCCCGGTAGGTGAAGCCGGTGTAGGACAGGCCGTGGCCGAAGCGGAAGCGGGGTCCGAGCTCCAGGTCGCGGTACTTGGAGGTGAAGAACTCCTGGAGGTTGGCGGGGCCGTCCAGGCCCATGTCGAAGGCGGGCTTGATCATCTCCCCGCCGCGGGTGGCGGGGCGGCCGGTGTTCTCGTGGGCGTCGTAGGTGGCGGGCAGCTGCCCGGAGTGCCGGGGGAAGCCCATGGGCAGGCGCCCGGAGGGGTTGACGGTGCCGGTGAGGATGTCGGCGATGACCTCCGGGGCGGTGGTGCCCAGGTGCCAGGCCATGAGGACGGCGCCCGGCTCCTCGATCCAGTCCTCGACGACGAGCGGGCGCCCGGCCACGAGCACCACGGCCAGGGGCGTGCCGGTGGCGGCGACGGCGTGTACCAGGGCGGCCTGGTCGCCGGGCAGGTGCAGGTCGGCGCGGGAGGTGGCCTCGCCGGTGAGCTGGCTGGGCTCGTCCAGGGCGAGGATGACCAGGTCGGCGTCGGCTGCGGCCGCAGCGACTTCGGCGACCTCCGCCTCGGTGACGCCGAGTGGGTCCTGGCCGCCCAGCACCGTGAGCTCGGGGGCGGGCGTGTCGGCGTCGGCGGCGCGTGCGGCCAGGGCGGCGGTGAGCGCGTCGGCCAGTGACTGGGCGGGTGGGGCGGCGAAGTGCTGCACCCAGGCGCCCAGGTGGTCGGTGTGGGTGGCGGCCGGGCCGGCCAGCAGGATGCGGCGGGCAGTGGGGGCGATCGGCAGGGCGCCGTCGTTGGTGAGCAGCACGGGGCACTTCTCGGCGGCGGCGCGGGCGGCGGCCAGGTGCTCGGTGGTGGGGGCGGTGATCTCGGCAGCGGGGTCCACGTAGGGGTTCTCGAACAGGCCGAGGGCGAGCTTGAGGGCCAGGACGCGGCGCACGGCATCGTCCACCCGGGCCGCCAGGGCCGGGTCGTCCCCGTCCAGGAGGGCCGGGTGCTCGGGGCGGGCTGCGGGGTCGTGGAGGTGACCGCCCATTTCGACGTCGAGCCCGGCGGCAAGCGACATGCGGGCGGCGTCGGGAAGGTTCGCGGCGACCCCGTGGGGGATGAGGTTCTCCACGCCGGAGGCGTCACCGACGATGGCGCCGGTGAAGCCCAGCTCATCCTTGAGGACGCCGGTGAGCAGGCGGCGGCTGGCGTGGACGGGGCGGCCGTTGAAGGTGTTGAAGGACGCCATGACGGAGCCGACGCCGGCCTGAACGCAGGCGGCGAAGGGCGGCAGGTAGACGGAGTGGAGCCGCTGGGCGGACATGTCCACGGTGTTGTAGTCGCGGCCGCCCTCGGCGGCGCCGTAGCCGATGAAGTGCTTGGCGGTGGCCGCCATGGTGCCGGGCTCGTCCAGGCGCTCGTGCTGGTAGCCGGAGACCATGGCGGCGCCCAGTTCGGCGGTCAGCAGCGGGTCCTCGCCGAAGCCCTCAGCCACGCGGCCCCAGCGCGGGTCGCGGGAGACGTCCACCATGGGTGAGAAGGTCCAGGTGACCCCGCCGGAGCGGGCCTCGGCGGCGGAGACGGCGGCGCAGGACTGGGCGGCGGCGGCGGAGAAGGAGGCGCCCATGGCCAGTGGTGTGGGGAAGGTGGTGCGCTGGCCGTGAATGACGTCCAGGCCGATCAGCAGGGGGATGCCGTGTGCGGTCTCCTCCACGGCCACGCGCTGGACCGCGTTGGTGTCCGCCGCGTTGCCGGGCCAGAACAGGGCGCCGATGCCGGAGCGGGCGGCGTCCAGGCATTCCTCCTGGGTCATCTTGAAGGTGATCTGGATCTGTGCGAGCTTCTCCTCCCAGGTCAGGGAGGCCAGCAGGGCCTCGATGTGCTCGCGCTGGGCGGCGGTGAGCTGGACGAGGGGGCTCTTGGCGTTGGTGGAGGTGTTGGCGTTGGCGGCGGAGGCGGCGGTCACGTGGGGCTCCTCGTTGAGCTGGGGGCGGATGAGCGGGGCGGTTGTGTGTCGGGTGAGGACTGCGGTGTGTGCTGTTGGACGTTGGGGCTGTGACTCGGGCATGGCACCCGGGCCACAGCCCCAACGGTATGTGCCTGGATCTCCAGGCGGGTCGGTCACCAGTTGGCGGTGGCCGCCCGTGGATAGTACAGGTCGGGTCAGGCTCGGCCTGAGGAGTCGCCTTCCTCAAGCGCGTGCTCCGCAAGAGCCTCGGCCTCGTCGAGGGACTTGCCCTCGGCAAGGGCCTCGGCCTGGGCGGCGCGCTTGACCTCGAGCTCGGCGGAGATCCTCGCCATCGTCTTCGTGTCCAGCTTCCAGAACAGCAGCGGAACTAATGCGAGGAAGGACATGATGGCGGGGACGAGGTTCGCCGCGATGTTGATACCGGTCAGCGCAGAAGAGCTCTGCACGTCCAGAGCCCCGTTGTATCCGAACCAGCCCATGATGTACAGGGCAAAGGCACCGCCGATGGCGTTGGCGAACTTCGTGGACAGGGAGACGGTCGCGTAGGAGGTGCCGTCGGCGCGGATGCCGGTCTTGTGCTCGTAGTAGTCGACGGCGTCCGGAACCATGGACAGGGCGATCGGAGAGGCGAAGCCGGAGAAGCCGTAGAGGAACTGCAGCACCAGCAGCACCGTGAGGTTCGTCTGCCCGAAGAAGAAGATGAGCATGAGGACGATGCCACCCGAGAGCACCGAGGCCATCATCATGTTGCGCTTGCCCAGCTTGAGGGCGAAGGGCGGCAGGAGGAGGCCACCGATGATCATGCCGATCTGGAAGGCACTCATGACGCCCGCCATGAGCAGCGGGCTGCCCAGGATCCAGCGGCAGTAGTAGAACATGACGCCGATGCGGCCGAAGAGGCCGAAGAGCTGCAGCAGCAGCGTGAAGAAGACGACCATGAGCTGGCCGTTGCCGAGGACCGCCTTGACCGTCCGGCCGAAGGGTACTTTCTGCTGCTCCGGCGTCATGGTGATGCGCTCGCGGACGTTGATGCCCGTGATGAGGAAGGCAGGCAGCGCAACGAGCGAGTAGATGAGCATCGTGAGGAAGAAGGACCGAGCATCGAAGCCACGATCTTTGGCAGCCGCCGAAGCAACGAGGGCGAGCAGCAAGAACGGCGTCGCCACGTTCATAATGAGCTGGGCAGCCTGGGAACCGATGTTGCGGATCCAGTTGAGGATGACGCGCTCACCCGAGTCCGTGGTCATGACACCGGCCAGCGAGCCGTAGGACATGTTGGCCACGGTGTAGAGGAAGCACAGCAGCACGTAGGTGATCGCGGCCCACACGGCCTTGGTCATTGAGCCGCCGTGGAAGGGCATCCAGAAGGCGAGCACCATCGAAATCGACAGCAGCGGGGCGCCGAAGATGACGTAGGGACGGAAGCGGCCCCAGCGGCTCTTGGTGCGCTCGGCGATGTACCCGAACCCGAGGTCCTGGATGCCGTCCAGGACACGGGCGAGTAGCAGGATGTTTCCGGCAACCGCCGCGGGGATGAGGGCGACGTCGGTGTAGAAGGTCATGAGGTAGGAGCCGACGGTCGTCCAAATGAACTGGGAACCGAACTCGGCGAAGGCATAGGAGACCTTCTCCTTGAGGGGAACCTGTGCCCCTGGTGTGCGGGGAGCCTCCGACTGGGTCGTCATGACAGGCCTTTCTGTGATCGAAGTACGGGCTGCTCTGCCCGGAACTCCCGAGGTCAGGGACTGCGACGTCCGCACCTCGTTGCGTTCTGGACCACAGTCAACGCGGGCACGCCACAAGCAACAAGACACAGAAACACCCCTTCCGCACTCCCCGTGCATAAGCCCGCACGCACGCCGACTCCGACGGCAACGCCCCGATCACGACGTCGCCCCAGTTCCCGGCGTTTTCAGCCGATTCACCGCGCAGCCACGGCATACGGCAACGCCCCGCGCAGCCGCCCCTCAGTTCCGCACGACCGAGGCGCAAGTTGGCGAAGTGTAGCGTCGAATTCGGTTGACGCTTACGAAAGTGCGACGGAGACTGCCTACGTGACGACACACGACAGCCAGCACGATGGGGGGCGCCCGCCCGGCTCCCCATCGTCCTCCCCGGAGCACCTCCACAACTGCGCAGCCCAGCCCCGCACGCTCTCATTCGCCCACGTCTCGCAGTTGGCCGAGCTCATCACCGAGGCACGCCAGTATCCCCAGGGGGTCTCCCGCGCGGACCTGTGCGAGACGCTGACGCTGGGCCGCAACGCCGTGGACCGCCGGCTCAAGACCGCCGTTGGCCTCGGCCTGCTATCCCCCGCCGGACGCGGCATGTCCACCGGCGGTCGCGCCCCGGAGATGTGGCGCTTCAATCCGTCGGCAGCCACGATCCTCGTCCTGTCGATCTCCTACCGTTCCAGCACTGTGGCACTGACGGACCTGAACGGCACGGTTATTGATCAGAGTCATTGGGACGAGGGCATACTTTGCGAACCGGAGGCGGTCACCGACCACGCTCTGGCACATCTCCGGGCCCTGCGCGACCGCCATCCCGAACTCCCCCCGACCTGGGGCCTGGGAATCTGCATCCCGACCGCCGTCGATTTCCGTGACGGGACGCTGATTGCCCCGGCCACGGCCGGAACCGGCGGCGCCGCCGACACGCTCAATTGGACCGGATTCCCACTGCGGCGGCAGCTCTCCCAAGGACTCAACCTGCCCGTGTGGCTCGACGACGAGGTCAACGTCATGGCCCTGGCTGCCGCCAAGCGCATCGGGGCTCCGCAGGACCTCCTGTATGTCCGCCTCAGCCTGGGCCTGGGCCTGGGCATCGTCTCACGCGGACAGGTGCATCGCGGCGCCGCGGCCGCCTCCGGGGAGATCGCGCATATCCAGATGGCGAACTCGGGCGGGCGCGCCTGCCGGTGCGGCCGCAGAGGCTGCTTGGAGACGACGCTGTCCGGCGGCGCCATGGAGGATGCCGCGGTCACCCCCCAGGCCCTGAAACGCTCTCCCTACCTGCGCCACCTCGACGAGAACGGTGGTATTCGCTGCGAGCACGTCTTCCGCGGCGCAGCGGAAGGGGATCCCGTGTGCGTACGCCTGTTGACCGAGGCGGCAGACCGACTCTCGGTGGTACTGGCGGTGCTGACCACCACCTATAACCCGGGCGAGGTCGTGCTCGGTGGCGGCGTAGCACAGGCCGGCGAGTTCTTTTCCCGAGCGGTCGGCCAGGCGCTGCGCCGCCGCGTCCTGCCCGCCACCTCTGAACGCCTGCGGGTGCGCATGGGGCACGAGGACGATGCACTCAAGGGCGCCTGCCGCATGGTCACCGATCGCCTGTTATCCGCCCACGTAATGCACGTCTGGCTGCCCCACGGCTCCCCCGTGGGGGTACAGGAACTGGTAACCCACCGCCGCCAGGACGCGTGAGGCACGGCGAGCTCATACCGGGACCCTGGCCAGGAAGAGCACGTCGAGCTCCTTGCGGCCAGAACGGCCAGGCGTCCACAGTCGGCTGGCAGGAACGCATCATCAAATTCGCGCTGGTGTTCCTGGACGATCACCCCTCAAAGACACCAG
Organism: Actinomyces ruminicola; assembly: GCF_900103885.1. Classification (GTDB taxonomy): domain Bacteria; phylum Actinomycetota; class Actinomycetes; order Actinomycetales; family Actinomycetaceae; genus Actinomyces; species Actinomyces ruminicola. The sequence continues at coordinate 141,728 of NZ_FNIM01000003.1, read as the reverse complement.
GAATGCCGCGCCCAGGTTCCCCGCGCGCGTCGAGCACGCGGGATGGCCCGCGAGAACGCTCCACCGCCGTCGAGGACGCAGTCCCGGAGAGCGTCCTGGGCGGCTGCCCAGCGTTCTCGACGGCGGAGCCGCGTCCTCGGCGAGCCGAGACAAGCCCTCAGCGGCGCAGGACCTTGATACGCACGGCGGCCAGGCGGTCCAGCGGCAGCAGGTTCAGGCGCTCGTCGCCGTTGAGGTTGCGTCCGCTCACCCACTCCCCGCCTCACAGCTCTGCTATCATGCTGATGATAAAACGTCTTCAATGAGGGGTTGAGGATATCCATGCCAGTCATCCGCCCGATCTCCGACCTGCGCAACAAGTTCACGGAGATCTCAAAGACTGTCCACGATGCCGACCGCCCGGTCTTCCTGACTCGCAACGGGGTGGGTGACATGGTGGTGATGAGCATCGAGCACTACGAGGCGCTCGCGCTGCATCGGGAGATCACCGAGGCGCTGGCCGCGGCGGAAGTCGAGATGTCGACGACCACGGAGCGGTTCACCACGGCCGACATCCGCGCCGACCTCGACGAGCTCCTGGCAGCCAGAGCGACCGAGCAGTCGCAGAGCGTATAAAAACATGTATCAAGTCGTCGTCCTGCAGTCAGTCCGTAAGACGATGTCTGCGATCAACGCCCAGCTGATCAACGAGCTCAACGCGCCTGAAGCTGCTGACCGTCTAACCGAGGCGATTATTCGGACAGTCGACTCCTTGAGCACCATGCCCTACCGTCACCCGGTATATAGGCCATCGCGTTCACTCCGGCACGAGTACAGGTACGCACGTGCCAGAAGCCATCTGGTGTTCTATCGCATCGACCAGGCCGAGCAGGTGGTCACGGTCACCCACATCGTGCACAGCAGCAGGGATCTTGACTCTCACCTCGACTGACGACGCCGTTTGTCACTGTCACATTAGCTGCCGGAGGCGAAGGAGACAGGCTGCCGCAGCGCTCACCGCCGCAGGACCTTGATGCGCACGGCGGCCAGGCGGTCCAGCGGCAGCAGATTCAGGCGCTCGTCGCCGTTTAGATTGCGTCCGTTCAGCCACTCCCCCGCCTCGTAACGGCCCTCGACGGCGTCGTCGATCTCCACGATCTCGCCCGGGGCGCCGGCCGGCTCCAGCATGAGCCCTTGGCCGATCACGAGCACCTCGTCCTCACCCAGGTCGATCAGCACGCCCATGGCGCGCGTGTCCGCCGGGGCGGGCATGAGCGCCTCCTCCAGGTTCTCCTGCTCGCCGCGCGCCTGCGTGCGCACCTGCACACCGGCATCCAGGAAGATCCGGCTCAGTACATCTGCGGCCCCGCGCACGGTCCAGGTCAGGCCGCCCAGCTCGACGACGGCGCTCTCACCCGACTCCAGTAGCACCGGCCGGATACGGCCGGTGCGCTGCGCCGCCACGATCACGTCCTCCGCTCCGGTGAGCAGGTGGTAGGCGGCGGCGAACTGTCCGTCCGGGCGCAGGTCGTCCACCCCGAAGACGTTGAAGCCGACCGCCCCCGAGCCGACCGCCCAGAAGACGTTGCCGACGGCCACCCGCGACTCGGGCACCAGCAGGGCGTTGTCCTCGCGCACATACCCGGCCACGGCGCCCTTGACGTCGTCGACGTAGATGTCGGGGCCGAGCAGGGCGAGCGTGGGAGCGGCGGCCTTCCACACGTCCACGACACCGGCCACGGGCCCGCCGCTGGGGTACTGGCCCGGCAGCTCCTGCCCCGGCTGGGGTCCCAGCCAGGCGTTGGCGTAGTAGGCGACGTCCAAGTGCTCAGCCGCGGCGGCGGCCAGCGCCTCGCAGTAGGAGGCGAAGCCCCAGGCCATGAAGACCTCGTCGGCGCCCGGGCCGTCCCCGAACACCTGCGCCCACGTGCCCGAGGCGGGAGAGCCCTGCTCGCGCCACAGCCGCGAAGCGGTGCCAGTGGCCTCTGGGTGCGCGGCGAGCCAGTCCAGCAGCGCCGTCGGCACCGGAGCGGCCCAGGCGGCCTCGGCGTCGGCCGCACGGTCGCGGGAGGCGCCCAGCAGCCCGGTCTCGTTCTCCACCTGCACCATGACCACGGTGCCGTCGGCGTCCACTTCGGCGATGTGGCGGGTCAGGGCGGTGAAGGCGCGCCGGTCGGCCTCCAGCAGAGCCGGAGAGAACACCGACAGCACGGGGGTGCCGGGTCGGGTGAAGGCGCCGGTGGCGCCGTCGGCGCCGGCCTGCGCGCGTGGGAAGCGCCCGGCATCGGCGCGTACCCAGCGGGGCGCGTAGGTGGAGGCGGCGTTCTTGAAGGCACCGAACCAAAGCAGCGTCAGCGCCAGGCCGCGCTCGCACGCCAGGCCGATCAGGGCGTCCACGCCCGTGAAGTCGAAGGTGCCCTCGCGAGGCTCCACCAGGTGCCAGCTGACGGTGGCGGTGACGGCGTTGCCGCCAAGCTCGACCACCCTGTCGAAGGCGGCCCGGGCGAGCTCGATGTCGGAGCTGGTCGAGTTGTGCAGCTGGCCGCCCAGCAGCAGCCGGGGCCGCCCCCCGACCACCGGGTGACGGCTGTCTTTGCGGTTCATTATGAAAGTCTCCTTCGTCTTTCGGGTCGGTAGCGGCGGTGGCGGCTGTGGTCGGTTGTGGATTCGGTGCCCGACGGCGGCGGTCCAGCGCGGATGCCGACCGAGCCGCCGCCGTCGGGATGCACCTGAGGCGGTTCTAGACCGTGACGGTGCGCTTCATCTCGCCGGAGAAGGGCACGGGGATGTAGGCCACGCGCGCCGAGACCCGCAGCAGCACCTCGTGCTCGCCGGGGGCCAGCCCGCCGTCCTTGAGCACCCGCACCGTCGCCTCGTCGGCGTACTCCCAGCGGAAGAAGGTGACCGTCTCCATCTCCTCCAGGGTGAACCAGTGCTTACCGTCGTCGGCGGTGAAGCGGATGTCCTCGCGGGGCACCGCCTGGCCGTCCACCTCTACCTCGACGTCGTGCACCATCGACAGCGGAATGCCGCGGTAGTACGGGATGCGGGTGCGCATCTCGAAGCCGATGGTCTTGCCGTCCTCCTCGACGTTGGCGAGGGAGTTCTCAGTGAAGATGTATCCGTCGAACATTGGTCCTACTCACTTTCCGTCGTTCTTGCCGTCGTTGAGGTGCCGCTCCATGAGCTCCTGGTGGCGGCGCACCTGCTCCAGATCCTTGATCTCCTCGCCCGGCAGGGTGAAGCGCTGCCCCTCGTACTCGGAGCACACGTAGCCGTCGAAGCCGAGCTGGTTGAGCCGGGTGAAGATGCGGCCGTAGTCGATGGAGTACTCCTCGCCCTCATCGGTGACCTCCCAGAACTTGCCGTGGAAGGACTTGATGTAGGGCAGGTACTCGTCCAGGGTCTCCAGCGGGGTGTTCTCGTACCCGGTGGACATCATGGCGTAGAAGCGGTCCTGGAAGCTGTGGAAGTGCCGGCTCAGCTCCTCGGGGAACATGTAGTCGTCCGGGTTGTCCGGGTTGCGCGGGAAGAACTGGCGCGGGTCGGTGCCGCGGGCGAAGATGTCGTCGATGTACTTGATGACGTCCTCGTTGACCCCGAGCGTCTCGCGGAAGTAGTTGGTGGACACGCGCGGGTGGCGCTGGCAGTAGATGCCGAAGTCGACCACGAGCCCGACGTGCGGGTTGTCGACCTCCTTCATCTCCTTGATCCAGGCGGCGGTCATGGGGTGGTCGTAGCTCATGCCCGCGTGCACCTCCACCGCCATGGTGATCCCCAGCTTCTCCGCCAGCGGCAGGGTCGGGCGGATGACGGCCGGGTCAGTCTGGGAGACGATGCGCACCAGCGGGAAACCCAGCCGGTGGGTCAGGCGCAGGTCGGCACTGAGCAGCTCTACCTGCTCCTCCAGCGTCAGCCAGCGGTTCTTGTACAGCGAGGAGTTGATGAAGATGTCGTTGGAGACGCGCTCCAGCGGGTGGCGCTCCATGATCGCGTCCCACTCGGCGAGGGTCTCCTCGCTGGCGCGCGCGGCACCGCGGATCATCTCATCGGAGAGGATCTCAATGCCCTGCGTGCCCATGTCCTCGACGGCGGCGACGGTGCCCTCAAGCCCGAGGCCGCCGCGTCCGTAGGCGTCCTGCAGCGAGTACAGGGAGACGCCCTTCTTGATAGTCATGTATCCGTCCTCTCTCCGTCCTTGGAGGGTTCCTGGAGGGTGCTTGTCAGTGCAAGCGCGGCCGGCAGGCGCCGCGGGCGGGATTGCCCACGGGTGATAGCCGCATCTTTCTCGGGATGCCCCGGTTGCCCCGAGGCTATGGCGCCGCAGGTGCGCAGGGCCAGGCCCCCGGGCGCGGCTTCTGCACGATCACGGCATTAGCCCCGCCGCCGACGCCTACCGGCCCGCCCGGCGTGCCCGTCTGTTCTAGGCTGGGCCCACGCCGACGCCCTCCCCCTGCGGCGCCGTGGTCACTATCCCGGGAGGCAGCCGTGTCCAGCCCCATCTCCGCAATCGACACCGACGTGCTGACGACCGTTAACCTCATCCGTACGGGCCGCGCCCGTACCCGGCAGGAACTCGCCCGCTTGACCGGCATGGGGCGCAACACGATCTCCTCGCTGATCAACGTCGCCATAGAGGCCGGGCTCATCGCACCGGACGGGTCCGCGCCGTCTACGGGCGGCAGGGCGCCGGCCACCTGGCGCTTCCGCCAGGAGGCCGGGCTGGCGCTCGTCGTCGGCGTACACACTTCGACGCTGCGCCTGGCGGTCACGGATCTGGCCGGGAAGCCGATTGAGCGGCGCACCCTGAACTGGCCCATCACCCGCGGTCCCGCGGCGACGCTGGCACGGGCCGCCGAGGGACTGCATGACATGGTGCGCGGCCACGATCTGCCGGTGTGGGCGGCGGCCGTCTCCCTGCCCGGCCCGATCGACCAGGAGACGGGGCGTCCATCGAGTCCGCCGATCATGCCGGGCTGGGACGACTTCGACATCATCGGCACCCTCAGCCGCTCCCTCGAAGTACCGGTCACCACGGGAAACGACGTCAACATCATGCTGCTCGGCTATGCCTCGGCGCTCCCCGGCAGGGTCAGACGCGAGCCCGCGAACATCCTCTACCTGCAGGTCGGCACCGGCATCGGCGTGGGGATCATCTCCAACGGCCACCTGCACCTGGGGGCCGCGGGAGCGGCCGGCGACATCGGGCACGTGCAGGTTTCCGGCATGGACTCGGTGATCTGCCGCTGTGGTCGCACCGGCTGCCTGGAGGCCGTGGCGGGCGGCTGGGCGCTGCTGCGCGATGCCCGCCGCGCCGCAGTGGAGGGGCTGAGCCCCCACCTGCGGGAGTGCCTGGACCGCAGCGGCGAGTTGACCACCGAGGACATCGTGGCCGGCGTGAGCTCGGGCGACACCGAGTGCGTCACGCTGATGGTGCGCTCGGCGACCGCCGTCGGCGACGCGCTGGCGATGCTGGTGAGCTTCTTCAATCCAGACCGGGTGGTGCTAGCCGGCCCGATGCCGCAGGGCTGCACCATGTTCCTCGACGTCATCAAGCGGATCGTGGGGGAGCGAGCGCTGTCCCTGGCCACGGCCGACCTGGAGATCCTGCCCGCCACCAGCGGACTCGACGACGAGCTGCGCGGCTGTGCCCTGCTCGCCGTCGACTCGGTCTTCAAGGCCGCCACCGCCTGATCCGCCCGCCCCCATTCGCCGAGATCGGTAGAAGTAACATGCCGAGATCGGTAGAAGTAGCATGCCGGAACCGACAGTTGTTACGCGCCGTCCCTCGAAGGAGTTCCCGTGATCCGCATCATCGCCACATTCAAGGTCCGCCCCGACGCCGTCGAGGGGTTCACCGCCAAGGCGCGTGAACTGGTGGCGGGCTCACGCGCCGAATCCGGAAACATCTCCTACGAGTTGCTGCGCGCCCGCGACGACGACGCCACCCTGACCTTCCTCGAGGCGTGGGCCGACGACGACGCCATCGCGGCGCACAACGCCTCGGCGCACTTCACCACGCTCATCCCCCAGCTAATCGCCCTGTCCGACGGCGACCCCGCCATCGTCCAGTACGAGCAGGTCTGAATCCGGCTCTTCGCGTTTGCGGATGTGGCCTCTAGCAGTCGTGGATGGAGCCCTGGCTCGCCTCTTGGCTGCCGAAGAACAGGCCTCGTCCTCCAGGTGTCTGCATCCGCTACCACGCACACACCGACCCTCGGCGCACATCACGAAAGTGGGATCGTCCTAGTGCGCACAGTGTCAGCACCGGGACAAGGCATCATCCGATTCAAACCGGAAGAGCCAGTAGTGTCCATCGGTGACCAGTTTCGGCGCTCTCCTCCACAGTATCAGCTGGACACCGAAGGAAAACCGCGTTAAGTCAACCACAGCGATCCGCGTACAACCGCCACCATGCGGCAAAGTGGTCACCGATGGACATTTTCAGTTAGGCAGCCGCCCCCTGAACGCTTCGGCCGACCAGTGCATGCAACAAACTCCCCGGTCGTGGGCGCCGCGCACCCAGCAGGAAGGTCAGCCGTCGGGCGTCGTGGTAGTGAAGCCGGTTCCGGCGATCACAGTATGGAACGCCGCCAGCGGCACGGCCGCAACCACGAACACGCGCGACAGCAGTTCAGCAATTAGGCAACCGTAACCCCGGATGAGGTTGGGAGCACGGAGGAGGTATGCGATGCCCTCATCCTGTGCCGCTTCCATGTCCGTAGCACAGATGAAGGTACGGACCTGCAGGCGCTGTAAGTAGGGTTTTGCGGGAGCCAAAAGTGGGAGATTGCAGACTCCTTCCGCCCGGGACGTGCAGTACCAGCCGCATCCCCCCTGCCGGAGGCGGCCCGCCCGCACGAGGATGGCAGAAGCCGGTCAAGGAGGATCCCCCGCCATGCAAGCGCTCAGTGTTCAGCTATACGCCGTTCGCGACGCCCTCGCCGCAGACCTGGAGGGCACCCTCGCCCGCATAGCCGAGATCGGCTACGCCCGGGTTGAGGCCTTCGCCTTCGTCGAGCAGGCCGCGCGCCTGCGCCGCGCCCTGGATGCCGCCGGGCTGGCCGCCCCGAGTGTGCACGCCTCGATCATTGAGGCTGCGGACCCAGAGCCGGTGCTGGAGGCGGCGCAGGAGGTCGGAGCCGAGCTGCTCATCGACCCGTACCTGCCGCCAGATCGTTGGCGGACCGCAGACGACGTCGCCCGCCTGGCCGAGAGGGCCAACGCGGCGGCCGCACTCGCGGCGCAGGCGGGGATGACGCTCGGCTACCACAACCACTCCTGGGAGACGTCCACACTGATCAACGGCAGGCACGCGCTGGAGGTCTTCGCCGACGAGCTCGAGTCGGGCGTGGCGCTGGAGGTGGACACGTTCTGGGCCGCCTTCGGCGGTGCGGACGCCCCGGCGCTGCTGCGACGGCTGGAACAGCGGGTCAAGGCGATCCACATCAAGGACGGCATCATGCCGACCACTCCCCCACCGCTTCCCGACGACGCCGAGGGGATCACCGCCGTCATGGCACAGTACACCGCCCAACAGCAACCGGCCGGCCGCGGCGAGGTCGACATAGTCGCATCATTGCGGGCGGCGCCACAGGCGCTGCGCGTGGTTGAGTTCGATGATTACGCGGGCGACATCTTCGAGGGCATCGCGACTTCGCTGGCCTGGCTACGCGAGCACGACGCCTGAGCCCGCGCACGGCGCCCCGGCTCCCAGCCCGGTTGGGCGCCGTCGTGGAGCATCGTCTTACTTGCGTCGCCTCAAGAGCCGGGGCTGCTTGTCATAGAGCTTCGCCGTACCCTCCTCCGGCATGGGGATGTAGGACGGCGACTCCTTGTGGGGTCCGTAGGGCTCGGTGCCGGCCCAGGTGTCAACCACCCAGCACTTGAACGCCCACAACGCCCCGACGATGGGGCCGTACTTACGGGTCTTCTCCCGCACCTGGTCACCACCGACGAAGGAGGTGGAACGCATATCGGCCTTGAGCCAGTTGAGGAAACGGTTGCGCAGGGACTTCTTCTCAGCCATGCGTACATGATATCGGTCACATTCGTTCTGCGGAAGGGCTGCTATCCGATGAACCGTGAAGAACGCAGGCCTTCTGCACCGTGCGCACAGAAGTCAGGTGATCGCCCCTGTCGGCGGCGGGACCGGCGTCGGTAGCTTCGTGGGCGTCGGGGGGCTCGGGTCGTGCGACGCCGCCGCATCAGCCTCCAGACGACCGTTCGTCTGCGAAGGAGCTTTATCATGCCGCGTCCGATCAACCTGTTCACCGGCCAGTGGGTGGATCTGCCGTTCGAGGAGGTGTGCACCCTGGCGGAGCAGTGGGGCTTCGACGGCCTGGAGGTTCCCGTGGCCGGCGACCACCTGGACGTCTACCGCGCCGCCGAGGACGACACCTACTGCCAGCAGTGGAAGGACACCCTGGCACGCCACAACCTGAGCGTTTACGCCATCTCCAACCACTCCACCGGCCAGTGCATCTGCGACGACCCGATCGACTTCCGTCACCGCGGCCTGCTGTCGGACAAGGTGTGGGGCGACGGCGAGGCCGAGGGCGTGCGCACCCGCGCCGCCGAGGAGCTCAAGCTCACCGCCAAGGTGGCCGCCAAGCTCGGCGCCAAGGTCGTCACCGGCTTCACCGGCTCCAAGATCTGGAAGTACGTGGCCATGTACCCGCCGGTAGGCGCCGACGTGATCGCCGACGGCTACGAGGACTTCGCCCGCCGCTGGAACCCGATCATCGACGTCTTCGACTCCGAGGGCGTCAAGTTCGCCCTCGAGGTCCACCCCAGCGAGATCGCCTACGACTACTGGACCACCAAGGCCACCCTGGACGCCATCGACAACCGCGAGGCCTTCGGCATCAACTGGGACCCCTCCCACATGATCTGGCAGCAGATCGACCCGGCCGTCTTCCTCACCGACTTCGCCGACCGCATCTACCACGTCCACTGCAAGGACACCAAGACCCACTTCGACGGGCGCAACGGCCGCCTGTCCAGCCACCTGCCCTGGGACGACCCGCGCCGCGGCTGGACCTTCGTCTCCGCCGGCCTGGGCGAGGCCGACCTGGACGGCTACTTCCGCACGCTGAACCAGATCGGCTACGAGGGACCCATCTCGATCGAGTGGGAGGACTCCGGCATGGACCGCCTGCACGGCGCACCCCTCGCCCTGAAGTTCGCGCGCGAGCACGTCTACGACCTGCCCGAGGCCGCCTTCGACTCCCACTTCGACAACCGCTGAGCGCGTCTCAGACCTGCTGACGGAAGCGCTGGTACAGGTGGGCCAGGGGAGCCGGCGCCCACCAGTTCCAACGGCCGAGTACCGTCATGGTCGCGGGGACCAGTAGCAGCCGCACCAGTGTGGCGTCCACCGCGACCATGACGGCCAGGCCGACCCCGAGCTCCTTGATGGCGATCATCTCGCCCGAGACGAAGCCGAGGAACACCGCAATGATGATCACCGCGGCCGAGGTGATGATGCGCCCCGAGCGCTGGAGGCCACGGGCAACGGCGTCGTCGTTGTCGTGACCGGCCTCCCAGTACTCGTTGATGCGGGCCAGCAGGAACACCTCATAGTCCATGGCCAGCCCGAATCCGAAGGCCATCAGGCAGGCCACCACGAAGGTTTGCAGGCCCGGGGTCTGCGGCAGGCCGAGGCGGACATGCTCGAAGAGCCAGGAGGTGGCGCCGAGGGCGGCGATCAGCGAGGCGCTGTTTATCAGCAGCGCCTTGAGCGGAACCACGAGCGAGCCGGTCATGCAGAACAGCAACAGGAATACGGCTGTGATGACGATGAGTGCCGCCCAGGGCGCCCGCTCGGCCATGGAGTCGATGAAGTCCTCCTGCTGGGCCGCCGCGCCGCCGACCCAGTACTCATATCCGGGTTCCATGCCGCGGATGGTCTCGACGGCGTCGCTCGCCTGCGGGCCGACCGGGTCCTCTACGTCCATGAGGACGCTGATCAGCGTCATGCCTTCCTGCCCGGGAAGCTCCGCGGCGGTGACCCGAGCGACGTCGTCCAGTGCCCGGATGGCGGAGACGAGCCCGTTTGCGTCGTCGGCACCGGCCTGAGCCACGACGCTGATAGTGGGCGTGGCCAGCGCGGGGTAGTCGTCCTGGATGATGTTGTAGCCGGTACGCACCGGTGCGTCCTGCGGCACGTACTCGATGATGTTGGTGCGCATGCGCGCCGACCCGATCGGCGCCACCATTACGGCCAGGACGGCGGCGACTGCGGCCATGACGATCCACGGGTGCGCCACCACGCGATGCGACAGCCGACTGAATACGCCGTGATCCGAGGAGGAGTCGCCGACGGCGCGCAGCACGCGGCCCACCCCGGGAACCCGGCTCAGCGCACTCGGGCGAACCAGGCGGCCGCCCAGCAGCGTGATCACGGCGGGCACGAGCGTTATGGTGCACAGCACCGCCACCAGCGCCACGGCAATCGCGCCCGTGGCGATCGTCTTCAGCATGGAGGAGCTCATCACCAGCAGTCCGGCGATCGAGCAGGCGATCGTCAGCGCCGAGAAGGAGACCGTGCGCCCGGCGGTGGCAACGGTACGTTGGACACTGACGCGCACCAGTTGCTTCATCTGCTCGCCGGCGGGCAGCTCCTCGGACCGCTTGGCGGCCCCATGGCCGGCCTTCGCGAGCTGTGCGGCCACTTCCTCGCGGTAGCGGCTGACGAACAGCAGCCCGTAGTCGATGGACAGGGCGAGGCCGAGTATGGAGATGACGTTGAGGATGAAGGACTGTACTTCGAGGACGAAGGTCAGGCCCCACAGCGCCGCCATGCCGATGACTATCGAGGCGAGCGCGTTGACAACGGGGAGCCCTGCCGCGAGCAGTCCGCCGAAGATGATCACCAGCAGGATGAGGGCCACGGGGAGGCTCACGGACTCCCCCTGGGCGAGGTCTCTTTGCACCAGTTCGCCGATCGAGTCGCCGATCAGCTCTGAGGACACGGCGTACGCCTCGGCGCGCGGCTCGTAGGTATGCAGGGAGTCGACATAGGCCCCCTCCGCAGTCTCGGCCACGCGCTCGGAGACGGAGGCGACCTCCTGCTCGGACAGGTCGGCGTCGAGCGTGACGATCACGACGTAGCCGTCACCACCAGTTGACAGCAGGGCTCGCGCCTCCTGCGAAGTGGGGTCGGGCAGCGCAAAGGCGTCGGTAACCGAGGCGACGCCTTCCAGCTCACCCAGGCTCCCGCGAGCGGACGTAGCCGCAAGGCCTGCTCCGGCAGGATCGCCAACCACATCCACGCCGTCGACGACGATCGAAATCACCTCCCCGGCATCCTCGTTGGATCTGGTCAGGTCGGCGACGACGCTGGACTCGGTGTCCGGGGTGGTGGCGTCGCCGCTGGCCAGTCTCTGGAACAGGCCGCCGGCCCCCCAGCCCTGGAAGACGAGGGAGACCGCGACGGCGACCAGCAGGACCCAGCCGATGACGAAACTCGCGGGGTGGTGGGAGACGGCGCGACCGATACGACTGAACATGAGGGACCTTTCACGGAGGCGGCCGCGCCGGCTCCGTGCGACGAGCGGGAGCCGGCACAACCATAGAACAACGATCGTTTTCGTTTACGCTTCCACCGTAATCCGCGCTCGGAGTGGCGTCAACACCGCACCGCCCGCGTCCAGCACAGGCAATTCACGACCTTGGGGACACTGCACGACCTTGTTGCCCGTTCCACGACCACCCCGAGGCCGCGCAACGTACACCGAGGTCGTTATTCGCGCACCGACGCCCCTGACCCGCCGTCGGCTGACATTCTTGGGTAATGCGCCCCTCCGCCGAACCAGCCGACGCTACCGAAGACAACACCGCACCGCCCGCGTCCTCAGGCTCCCGATCCGCCGCTGACCCGGCGTTCGCGCCCCCTCCGCCGTCGCCCGTCCGTGAGACCGCCGACAAGTCCCGGGCCGTCGCCGAGTTCCTGCGCGGGCTGCGCGTCGGCGGGGCGTTGCTGGCCCTCGGGGGCATCGTGTGGGCCGCGTACCAGGTCTCCATCAACCCGGGCATGGTCGAGATCGCGGTGGATCAGATGCTCCCCATGCTGACCCTGTTCGCTCTCGTCGCCCTGGTGGCTTGGGCGTGTTACGCGGGCTTGATCGGCGGCCTGCGCGCCCGCCGTCGCCGCGTGGTGAGCGTGACCCTGCTAGCGATTCTCCTGGCCGCCTTGCCAACATTCATCGCCGCATTCCGCTTCGGCGCGTTGTGGCGGAGCCAGTCCCGGGCGATCGGCATGGATTACCCGGGGCTGTTCCCGCTGGCCATCGCCGCCGCGGGGCTCGCCGTCACCGTCACCGCCGATATCTTCGTGCGCCTGCTACGCAGGCCGCGCCCGGATGTGCGCCTGCCTCTGAGGCGCCGCCTGCGCCCCACGCCGACGGCGCTCGTCGCCACCGCCGTGGTGCTCGTTCTCGCCACCTCTGCGGTCATGGTCCCGGCCCTGTCCTTCCCCTCCCGATCCGTGTGGCTGACCGCCGTCCGCCCGGTATCCGTCCCCGAGACGCTCGACGACGACGTCGCCTGGCAGCGGGTGTTCGCCGCGGACGAGCCGGTCCGGGGCGTCATCGCGGGAAGCTTCACCCCGATTGTGGTCACCGACCATGGCGTCCTCGGCCTCGATCCCAATAGCGGCTACACCGACTGGGTCCACACCCGCCCGGCGGAGACCATCGCGCTCGGCGACTGCGCCGACGGCCCCAAGGGAGCCTCCTGCCACGCGGCCCTCAGCCCGAACCGCGCCCACCTGGTCATCGCCTACGACGCCGGCCCCACTCGTACCCTGTTCGTCGGCATCGACACCGCCACCGGACGAGTCGCCTTCGAGCACATGCACCAGTACACCTACCCTCCCCAAGCCGACCAGCGCGCGCGGGTTCAGATCACCGACCACGTGGTCATGATCGATCAGGACATCCTGTCGCTGGAGGACGGCTCTGTCCTGGCCACCGCGCCGAGAGTCCGTTTCCCCGCCTGCGCGGGGGATGCGGACTGCGCCACTTCTAAACCGGTCTTCGCGTCGTTCTTCCAAGGCGGCCACTCGACCCTCATCCTCGGCGCGCACTGCCCAAGCGATCGGAGCGGTTGGTGCGAGTTGACGCTGGTCCCCGATGACGATCTCACCGCCATCACCACTGTTGGCGGGTTCGTCCCCGCCGCGAACGGGAGCGGTCCGGTTGTCGTCGACGGTTGGAGCGTGCGTTACCGCAATCCCGACGCGGCATACCAGGAACTCGAGGAGTCGGGCGCGGATTCCAAGACCCGATCGCTGGAGGCCGTCAGCCTCGACGCCCTGTCCGGCGCGGTCGCGGGGCCTGCGGTCGCCCTGGGCGATCTCACGGCGCCGGTAGACGACGACGGCACCCGGACCCTACGCCTTCAGGGCCCCTCCACCGATGTCGTCTTCGATCCCGCCACCGGGCAGGTCGGCACTGTTCAAGAACTAACCGAACAAGCCTACGGATTCGGTTACCTCGACACCCTCACCGCCAGCTGCTCAGGCGACGCCGTCACCGAAGACGGCAGGGACCTAGAGGTGCTTCGCGCCGACAACACCACTGCAGTCCGTCTGAGCTACGCCGACATCCAGGACTCCGACAATGCCTCCTCCGCCGCTCCGCGCTACCGCGACGACGGCTACCTGGTGCCGGCGCCCGGCATCATCGCCCTGGTGTGCTCGCGCTCCGCATCCACTGGGGGAGCGGGTGCCTCCGCGCCCGCTGACTCCGGCGGCGCCGAGACGGTGATCATCGGGCTCAGCAACCGGCCGGCCGCACACATGGACCGCCCCGCCTAGGACGCCGGCCGATCCGCCGTCGGCGATACAGCCTTGGCCACTCCGTCCCGATTCAGGCTAGCCTGTCCTTATGAGCGCCGGATTCGCGTTTACAGACGTAGCCCCCGTTTTCGACCACCGCTCGGTCGCCCGCGTGGACACAGACCGGCCCGCCTACTACGGCCGCCGTCTCGTGAACCACATGACGCACAAGCTCGAGGCGACCTGGGATGAGGCCGCCTCCACGGGTCGCCTGGTCTTCAACCGTGAAGGGCCGGTGGTCGGCGTCGCGGACCTGACCTGCGAGGACCGAGCACTCGTCCTGACCCTGTCGGCCTCCGCGCAGGAGCTGCCGCGCCTGGAGGACGTGGCCGGACGGCACCTGGCGCGCTTCGGCTACGAGGATGGCCTGGTCGTCTCCTGGACGCGCGACGACGGTTCCGCCGGAACCGCACAGGGCCCCCTGACCAAGGAGGACCTGGAGCGCATGCGCCGCGAGTACGAGGCCCGGGCCGCGCGCGAAGGCACCGGCCCCAGCAACCTGAACTAAGCTAGCCAACGGTGCCGGGAAGGTCTTCACTCTCGCGCACATCTGCCCCTGTTCACCCAACCGGAAAGGACATCCCCATGCCGGAGCTCACCAACCCCCTGTACACGATTGAGGCCCTGGCCACCGGGGACGGCCGCAACGGCCACGTCACCTCCGCAACCGGCCGCATCGACACCGACCTGGCCGTGCCGAAGGAGATGGGCGGCTCCGGCGCCAACCTGCCCAACCCCGAGGAGCTGTTCGCAGCCGGCTACGCAGCCTGCTTCCACTCCGCCCTGCAGGTGGTCGCCCGGTCTCAGAAGGCCGAGTTGGGCGACTCCAGCGTAGGCGCCCGGGTCTCCATCGGCTCGAATGGTGCGGGCGGTTTCGGCCTCGCCGTCGAGCTGGAGGTCGTAATCCCCGCGCAGCCACACGACGCCGCTCAGGCGCTGGCCGAGGCCGCTCACCAAGTGTGTCCCTACTCCAACGCCACCCGCGGCAACATTCCGGTGACCGTCACCGTCTCCGACGACTAGGGCCTGTCGCGCGTTCAGCCATCAGAGCTGAGCACTCACGCCGTCGAGCGCGTGCCCGAATCGGTCTGCCGTACCCGCCCGCGCACAGCAGACCGATTTGGGCACGTAACTTCTACCGATTTGGGTACGTAACTTCTACCGATCTCGGCGAGAGGGACCTGCGGCTCACCCGCCTGCCGCTCCGCCACACCCCTGCCGCTCCGCCACACCCCCTGCGGCTCACCTGCCGCGCCCCGCTCGGCTACTACTCGACGACGGTGATGCGGCCGACGGGGTCCTTGACCCGCAGCATCAGCAGCAGCCCGACGCCGAGCACCGCCACGATCCCGAGAATGCCCCAGTAGCCGGCGCCACCGCCGACCACCCGGGTGCCGACCCAGATGCTGGCGCCGTACATCGCCGGCGCCATGAAGGACACCGCCCGCCCGGTGGTGGCGTACAGGCCGAAGATCTCACCCTCGCGTCCCTCTGGCGCCAGCCGCGCCAAGTAGGAACGGGCGGCGGACTGTGCCGGTCCCACGCAGCCTGACAGCACCAGTCCGAGCACCCAGAAGATCCTCGCCCCCGCCGAATGGAGGAAGAACACCGCCGTTCCGGCCCCCACCAGCACCACCAACGCTCCCAGGATCACCCGGCGCGGCCCGAGCAGGTCATCCAGCCGACCGGCGGCGATGGTTGCCACCCCGGCCACCACATTGGCCGCCACCGCAAAGACGATCACGTCCCCCGAGGAGAAGCCGAAGGTGTTCTGAGCAATGATCCCGCCATAGGTGAACACCCCGGCGAGCCCGTCACGGAAGACGGCTGCCGCCAGCAGGAACCACAGCACCTCCGGGTGGGTGCGGTAAAGGCCCACGAGTGTGCGCCACAGGTGCCTGTATGAGGCCGCCAGGGACTCGTGCCGCATGATCCGCGGCGGCGCCTGGATGGGGTCGGTGGGCTCGTTCTCCAATCCAGCGAGCGCGCGGGCGTCATCGCCCTCCGCCTCCTCGATGGCCGCCCAGCGCCGCCAGGCCCGCTTGCCCGACTGGGTGACCAGCACCGGAATCGCGCACAGGCCGAACCAGCCGGCGGACACCAGCATGGACACGCGTATATCCAGGCGGTTGTCATCCGTCACCCCGAACCAGCCGACCTCCGGGTTGATGAAGCCGACGTACAGGATCAGCAGCAGCACGATCCCGCCGAGGTACCCCATACCCCAGCCGAGCCCGGAGACGGCACCGACCCGGTCCTTGGTGGCCAGGCGGGCCAGCAGGCCGTTGTAGTTGACGGAGGCCAGCTCGAAGAACACGTTGCCCACGCCGAGCAGCGTCACGCCCAACCACAGGTAGCCGGGCTCGGGCAGCACGAAGTACATGGCCGCGCTGACGGCGACCACCACCGCCGTGTACGCACCCAGCCAGAACACACTGCGCCCGGCACGGTCGGAGCGCTGCCCGGTGACTGGAGCCAGCAGCGCGATGCAGGCACCCGCAATTGCCAGCCCCACCGAGAGCGCCGACTGGTTGGCGGTGGGGTCGCCGAAGTCGGAACTGGTCAGGTAGACGGAGAAGACGAAGGTGGTGATCACCGCATTGAAGGCGGCCGATCCCCAGTCCCACAGTCCCCAGGCCACCACCGGCCAGGTGAGCAGCTTGCCGCGCGGGGCGACGGTGGCACCGCCGTCCGCCGCACCCGCGGGGCTGAACGCGGGGTTGAATTCTGAGTCCCGTCCCGGAACATGAGGCCTCATGCCTCAGAGCCTAAGACTGCTCACGCTCCCCACGGGCAAGAATCTCGGCGAGGGCCAGATCCAGCGGCGTGGTCACCTTCAGGGCGAGCGGGTCCCCGGCGACGACGGCGACCTGACCGCCCATGGCCTCGACGAGCGCGGCGTCGTCCCGGGCGGAGCGCGCCTCGTCATCGGCACTGCCGGCCCCGAACCGATGCGCGGCCTCCAGGGTGGCGCGGGAGAAGCCCTGCGGGGTCTGGACGGCCCGCAGCCGCTCCCGGTCCGGGGTGCCGACCACGCGCTCGATCGCCTCCTCGACGGCGACCTCCTTGACCGTGTCGACCACGGGCAGGCCGGGGACGACGGCGTCGTGCCCGGAGCGCACGGCGGCGACGATGCGGCGCACCAGATCGGGCGGGGTCAGGGCGCGGGCGGCGTCGTGCACGAGCACGATCTCGGCGTCGGGCCGGGCCCTGAGCGCCGCGGCGAGCCCACGGGCGACCGAGGCCTGCCGGGAGGCGGGCGAGCCGGCGACGACGCCGATCCGCCCCGGGTCCGCCAGGTCGGCGACCTCGGCGGTGAAGCGCTCGACCGCGGTGGCCGGGGCGGTGATGCTGATGTGGTCGATGACGCCGGCGGCGAGCAGGCCGCGTGTTGCCCGGTGCAGCAGGGACTCGCCGCAGATCTCCACCAGCGCCTTGGGTCCGCGCCCCCCGAGCCTGGTGCCGGAGCCCGCGGCGGTGAGCACGGCGACGGCGGTGCTGTGTGAGGGCGTGTCCGACATGCTCGGGAACCTACCAGCGCCGTCCCGCCGCCTGCGCGCCGTCCGGTCTCAGGCAGCGGTGCCGGAGGCCAGCACCTCGTCAAGGGTGTTCTCGGCCTCCTCCTCGGCGGTCTTCTGCGCGAGGGCGAGCTCGGAGACGAGGATCTGCCGGGCCTTGGCCAGCATGCGCTTCTCCCCGGCGGACAGGCCGCGGTCGGTATCGCGGCGGGACAGGTCGCGCACGACCTCGGCGACCTTGATCACGTCACCGGAGGCGATCTTCTCCTGGTTGGCCTTGAAGCGGCGCGACCAGTTGGTGGGCTCCTCGGTCAGCGGCGCCCGCAGCACCTCGAAGACGCGCTCGAGCCCGGACTCGTCGACGACGTCGCGCACCCCGATGAGGTCGACGCTGTCTGCCGGGACCAGGATGGTCAGGTCGCCCTGTGCGACCTCGAGCTGCAGGTAGGTCTTCTCCTCACCCCTTACCTTGCGCTGCCGGATGTCGATGATCCGGGCGGCTCCGTGGTGGGGATAAACAACGGTCTCGCCGACTTCAAATGTCATGTGTGAGGTCACTCCAGATTTGTAGCGGGACCACAAGTTTATCAGGAAATATCGCCGGAAGGCCGGGGAGCTAGCTCACACGACGAGCCGGTAGCCCACTCCGCGCACGGTGGTCAGCAGCTTCGGAGAGCTCGGATCCTCCTCGATCTTGGCGCGGATCCGCTTGACGTGGACGTCCAGGGTCTTGGTGTCGCCCACATAGTTGGTGCCCCACAGGCGCCCGATGATCTGGCTGCGGGTGAGCACGCGGTCGGGATGGCGCAGGAACAGCTCCAGCAGCTCGAACTCGCGCTTGGGCATGGGCACCACCTGTCCGGCAACGCTGACCTCGTGGCGGCTCACATCCATGGTCACCCGCCCCGCGGTCAGCACCGACTCCTCGGGGGCGTCCTCGGCGGTGCGGCGCAGCACGGCGTGCACCCGGGCGACGAGCTCCCGGTAGGAGTAGGGCTTGGTGACGTAGTCGTCGGCGCCGAGTTCCAACCCGGCGATCTTGTCCATCTCCGCATCCCGGGCCGTGAGCATGATGACGGGGACGCGGGAGGTGCGGCGGATGCGCCGGCACACCTCCGCACCGGACATGCGCGGCAGCATCAGGTCCAGCAGGACCAGGTCGATGGGGCCGGGACCGTCCGGGGCTCCGGCCGCCTCGAAGCGCTGAATCGCGGCCGCTCCGTCCTGCGCCTCGACGACGTCGAAGCCGTCGCGCCGCAGGTTCAGTGCCAGCGGCTCCCGGTAGTTCTCCTCGTCCTCAACCAACAGGATGCGAGTCATGGACGTACCTCCTGCGGATCCGCGTCCGGTGTCGCGGGCGATGTGCTCGGCGGTGCCAGTGGAACGGGCGCATCGGAGATGGCGGCGATGGCGGCGAAGGACGCGCCGGCGGCGCCGCTGGCCACCGCCTGGACCGCCTCGGGGGCAGGGCCGGGCAGGTCCGCCGCGGTGCGATGCCGGGGCAGCACCAGGGTGAAGGTGCTCCCCCGCCCGGGGGCGGACCACAGCTCAACGGTGCCGCCGTGGTCGGCGGCCACGTGCTTGACGATCGACAGTCCCAGGCCGGTGCCGCCGGTCGCGCGGGAGCGGGCCTTGTCCACCCGGTAGAAGCGTTCGAACACGCGCTCCTGCGCCTCCTTGGGGATGCCGATCCCCTGGTCGACGACGGCGATGCGCACCAGCTCCGGGTCGTTGGCGTCGACGCTCAGGCCCACGCTCACGCGGGTGCGCGGATCCGAGTAGCGGATGGCGTTGTCCAGCAGGTTGCTGACGGCGGTCACCAGCAGCGACGCGTCCCCGAGTACGTGGAGGTTCTCGGTGCCGCCAGAAACGAGGACGACCTCTTTGGCGTCCGCCTCCACGCGCACCCGGTCCAGGGCGTCGACGACGACATCGTCGACGCTCACGTCCTCGGGCTCGACCAGGGCGTCGCCGTCCTGCAGCCGGGACAGCTCGATGATGTCTCCCACCAGCAGCTCCAGGCGGCGCGACTCCCGGCTCATGCGCTCGGCATAGTCGGCGACCAGCGCGGGATCGTCGGCGTTGTCGCGCACGGTCTCGGCCAGCAGCGAGATCGCGCCGACCGGCGTCTTGAGCTCGTGGGAGGCGTTGACGACGAAGTCGCGGCGCATGTCCTCCACCCGGCGAGCGGCGGTACGGTCCTCGATCAGCACCAGGACCCGACCGCGGCCGATACCGGCCACACGCACTTGC
Organism: Actinomyces ruminicola; assembly: GCF_900103885.1. Lineage (GTDB taxonomy): Bacteria > Actinomycetota > Actinomycetes > Actinomycetales > Actinomycetaceae > Actinomyces > Actinomyces ruminicola. The sequence continues at coordinate 122,135 of NZ_FNIM01000003.1, read as the reverse complement.
AGGTGGAAGTTGCCGGCGCCCGCGACGCGGCCGCGCGCCACCGTGATCTCGGCGTCCTGGGCCCGGCCGGTGGCGCGCACGCGGTCAACCATCTGGGCCACCTGCGGTTCACTGACCTCGTCGTCGTGCACGATGTTGTAGGTGTAGGCGGCCGCGGAGGCGCGCAGCACCTCGCCGTCGTCGTCGAGGAGGACGATGGTGGAGCTCAGCGCGGCGAGTATGGGGATCAGCCCGTCCCGCTCGAGCGTGGAGCCGGCGACGATCCCGTTGCCACGGACGTCGCGGGTGGAGTGCCCGAGGGCGAGTCCTGCCGCGGCGCCGGTCGCGACACCTGCGACGGCTACGGCGATGATCAGCCAAACGGTTCCCACGCCCCCTAGGGTAGAGGTGTGGCCGGGTGATCCGCGAGCCCGGCACCGCGGCCGCTATGTGGGAGGCTCATCGTGCGTGACATCTTCAACCAGGAGCTGAAACAGCTGGGGACCGACCTGGCGTCCATGGCCGCGCAGGTCGCCACCGCCATCGAACGCGCCGCCGAGTCCCTGCGCACCGGGGACATCATCGTCGCCGAGCAGGTCATTGACGCCGACGAGCGCATCAACGACCTGCAGCGGGACATCGACGACATGTGCGTCATGCTGCTGGCCCGGCAGCAGCCGGTGGACCGGGACCTGCGCAATGTCATCTCCGCCCTGCGCATGGCCCAGACCCTGGAGCGGCAGGGGGACCTGGCCCGTCACGTCGCGGCCATCGCCCGGGGACGCTACCCGCTGACTCCGGTGCCCGAGCCGATCCTCGGACTCATGGTGAAGATGGCCGACGCCGCGGTTCGCGCCGGCCGCGATGTGCGCACGCTCATCGAGACCCAGGACCTGGAGCTGGCCGCCGAGATCCAGCGGCGCGACGCCGAACTGGACGCACTGCACCGGGAGTCCTTCCAGATGATCCTCGACCCGGAGATCGAGCTCACCCGCCAGCAGGTGGTCGACGCGGTGCTCATGGGGCGTTTCCTGGAGCGCTTCGGCGATCACTCGACGTCGGTCGCCCGCCGCATGGCCTACCTGGTCTCGGGCATCACCGTGCCCAGCGACTAAGTCCTCCTGCGCCCACCACCTCACCAACGAGGCGGGCTTGGGGACCAAAAGGTCGTACTCGGCAGGGCAGAACTCGCCGAGTACGACCCCAACAGCCCAAACACGTCCCCACATACCCGAACCACACACACGTTCGTGCCGATACCCCGCGAACGCCCCGTAAGCGAGTCATCGGCGTGATGGCGGTGTTTAAGGTCGGGGTCTTGGTTGGTGTGGTGCGGGAAGGTCGGGGCGATTGTGGTCTGGGGGGGTTGAGCCGGGACGGTGCCTGACATCCGCGGGTAGATGTACGGGCCGTGAGAGCACGGTCCCCGCGGGCAAGGGCTCCGCCCGATCCGCCAGACCCGTGCGAAGAAGTCCAGCCCCCGCCGCAGGCACCCAACGGTGCAAGCCCAACACCTGCCGGGCCCCGGCCACCGCGCCCCTGGTGCCGGTCCGCCAGCTCCCGCCCGCCCCGCCCGGCCAGGGGTGCTCCCAGGTGTACATCCACTGTGCATCGACGCTGAACCGACACCGGTTTGGACCCCCTCGGGCCGGTTCGGACCCCTTGCGCCGGTTTGGACCGCCCACGCCGCACGCAACGGCGGTCCAAACACGGGACAGCGGTCCAAACAGAGTTCCGGGGTCTAAACAGGGGGACAGCGGTCCAAACAGAGTTCCGGGGTCCAAACAGGGGGACAGCGGTCCAAACCGAGGAGGCCGCCAGCACACCTCCCCCGACACACCGGCCCAAAGCACCACGCTCGCGCCGATAACCCGCGAACGCCCCGTAAGCAACCCCGGTGGGAGAATGCGACGGGGCGGGACGACTGTTCGTCATCCCGCCCCGTCTTATCAGTCAAGGCCTGCCGCGCCTGAAGCACGCGCTCCCGGTGCGGATGCCGGTCGGCCGCTAGCGACTCACTTGCCCTGGTTGGCGACCGCGGCGATCTTCGCCTCGGCCTCGGGGTCCAGGTAGCGACCGCCCTTCTTGATGGGCTTGAGGGTCTCCTCGTCGAGCTCGTAAACGAGTGGAATGCCGGTGGGAATGTTGACCCCGGCGATATCCTCATCGGAGATGTCATCGAGGTGCTTGACGATGGCGCGCAGCGAGTTCCCGTGGGCGGCGATCATGACCGTCTTACCGGTCTTGATCTCGGGGACGATCGTCTCCTCCCAGTACGGCAGCAGGCGCGCCAGGACGTCCTTCAGGCACTCGGTGGCGGGAATCGGCTCACCGGCATAGCGCGGGTCGGAGTCCTGGGAGAACTCCGAGCCGAGCTCAATCGCCGGCGGCGGCACATCGTAGGAACGGCGCCAGAGCATGAACTGCTCGTCGCCGTACTGCTCGCGGATCTCCTTCTTGTTCTTGCCCTGAAGGGCGCCGTAGTGGCGCTCGTTGAGCCGCCAGTGGCGCTCCACCGGGATCCAGTGGCGGTCGGCCGCGTCGAGAGCCAGGTTAGCGGTCATGATGGCGCGGCGCAGCACGGAGGTGAAGAGCTTGTCAGGCAGGACGCCGGCCTCCTTGAGGAGTTCACCGCCGTGGGTCGCCTCGGCGCGTCCCTTCTCCGACAGTGCGACGTCCACCCAACCGGTGAACAGGTTCTTAGCATTCCATTCGCTCTCGCCGTGGCGGAGCAGCACAAGGGTGTAAGCCATGGGGAACATTGTGCCAGGACCTCCCGGACGCCACCAGGCCCCGGGTCCTACAAAAGGAACCGGGGCCTGGTGAACGCAAGCCTGGTTGCGACGCGTGAGCGTCTGCCGTGGCGCTGCGACCGCGGCAGAACGGCGATAGCCTCGGCTCAGCCGTTGTTGGCGGGGTTGTTAGCCGCCATGTAGGCCTCACGCACCGGAGCAGGAATGCGCCCGCGGTCGGACACCTCGTAGCCGTTGGCACGGGCCCACTCGCGAATCTTCTGGGTGACGCCCGTCGGCGGACGACGGCGGAGCGTCCGGCGTCCACCGCGACGGCGGGCCTTCACAGTCCATTCCTCGATCGACTCGCGCAATGCGGCCGCGTGTTCCTCATTGAGGTCGATCTCGTAAGTGACGCCGTCAAGAGCGAAGGTGATGGTCTGAGTCGCCTCGGAGCCGTCGATGTCATCCACAAGAACAATCTGGGTCTTCTGTGCCATATTGGTCCTCCTTGCCACAGATTACGTGGATCCCGCGTCCAGTACGGGATCACCCCACGAAGGAGAATATACATAACGGGCCAATTGAGGCAAGGTAATCGGGAATTCTTAGCGTGTCACGGGCGGACCGCACCGAAACCGCTCGCGCCCGACGCCAGGTGGAGCCACCTGTGGGAATCGAACCCACGACCTATTCATTACGAGTGAATCGCTCTGCCGACTGAGCTAAGGTGGCCTGCCGCCAAAGCGGCGAGACGCAGGCTACCGCCTGACCGGCGCGACACGCAATTCGCCGCCCCAGTCCCAGACGGTGGTTTGGAGCACAACGCCGGGCCGGGCGATGCGTACCCTGGCCATATGCACATCCACTTCACCTACGCCGGCGGCACCATCGGCATGGTCGATTCTCCCCGCGGACTTAGGCCCGGCGCCGACCTGGAGGGCTGGTTGTCCGGGTTGATTCCAGGCTTCGCCGCGCCTCCTCTCACTCCCCGGGAAACCGCGGCACCGCAATCCAATGCCCCGGCGCCAAGGCCTTCACCAACCCCCGACGCGACATACTCACTCACAGCATTGCAACCGCTGCTCGACTCCGCGGATGCCACGCCTAGCACCTGGCAGGCAATCGTCGACGACGTGCGTCGGCACGCCGGTCGGGCGGACGCATTCGTGGTGCTGCACGGCACCGACACCCTGGCCTATACGACCGCGGCACTGTCCTATGCGCTTACCGAGCTCAGTCAACCGATCGTGGTCACCGGTTCTCAGCTGCCCCTGAACGCGGCCGGATCCGACGCCGCCGCAAACGTCACCGGCGCGCTGTATGCGCTCACGCACGGTGCGCCCCGCGGGGTACACCTGTTCTTCGGCGGGCGCCTGCTGGCCGGCAACCGGGCCACGAAGCTCTCCACCTGGGCCTTCCAGGGCTTCGACTCCCCGCTCTCCCCGGCCCTGGCCGTCGCGGGCGCCCCCTGGCACTGGTCACCGGGCGGTCCGACTGCCGGCGCCGGCTGGTCCTCGCCGCTGCCCTTCACCACCCACGACGTTGTCGTCGTCGATCTGGTCCCCGGGCTCAGCGCCGCCCGCCTGCGGGCCGCCCTGACGCCGTCGCCCGTGGCGGTGATCCTGCGGGCCTTCGGCGTCGGGAACCTGCCCGGGGCTCCGGACGGCCCGGTGTCCGTGCTCGCGGAGGCGGTGCGCGCCGGTATCACGGTGGTGCTCGCCTCGCAGTGCCTTCAGGGTGAGGTCGCGCTCGACCGCTACGCCGCCGGCGCCGGTGCCGCCGAGGTCGGTGCGGTGGGCAGCGGTGACATGACCCTGGAGGCCACCTATGCGAAGCTGCAGTTCCTGGCGTCCCAGGGGCTGCGTGGCGCCGAGCTCGGGGCTTGGCTGGGGCGGAACCTGGCCGGAGAGCTCACGGAGCCGGCCGCCCAGCGCTGAGGCGCCCCTCCCCTGCGCCGAGATCGGTAGAAGTTACGTGCCGAGATCGGTAGATATGGCGGCAGCCGGTTGTCTCCACCGGCCGGCGCGCAATCAGCCGCAGGTGAGTCCCGCCTCCGGCAGGACGCCCGCCAGCAGGTAGTCGTCGACGGCGGCGGTCACGCACTCGTCGGACCGCCCGTAAGCGGTGTGCCCATTGCCCTTCCAGGTGACCAGGCGAGCGTCGTCGAGCTGCTCGGCCAGCGCCTGTGACCAGGAGTAGGGAGTGGCCGGATCACCGGTGGTGCCCACCACCAGGATGGGGGCCGCGCCGGAGGCGTGGATCTCGGTCCGCTCGCGTGTGGACTCATGCCCCCAGGCCTGGCAGAACAGATCGGAGTAGCCCAGGTCGACGCCGAAGGTCGGGGATGCCTCCTGCAGCGCCCTCCGCTCGGCCTCCCAGCTGTCGGCGTCGCCGACCACCGGATAGTCCAGGCAGTTGATCGCATTGATGGCCTCGTTACCGTTGCCGCTGTAGGAGCCGTCGCTCTCCCGCGAGGCGAACAGGTCGGCGACGCGCAGCAGCACCGAGCCGTCGTTCTGGTTCATCGCCTGGTCCAGTCCCTCGGTGAGCACAGACCAGGATTCGGACTGGTACATGATGCCGAGGATCGCGGACTCCGCGAGCGAGTAGGTCAGGGGCCGGTCGGGATCGGAGGTGGGAATCGGCGCATCCGCGGTGACTTGGAGAAGGTCTCGGATCTGGGCCACGCCTTTGTCGACATCACCACTGAGCGGGCACTTGTCACCGCTGAGGCAGTCCTCCACATAGACGCGCAGCGCATTCTCGAAACCGGCGGCCTGCCCGAGGGTTATCTCGCCGGCACTCAGAGTTGGGTCGATGGCGCCGTCAAGGACCATTCGGCCGACGTTGGAGGGGAACAGCTCAGCATAGGTGGCGCCCAGGTACGTGCCGTAGGAGTAGCCGAGGTAGGTCAGGACGTCTTCGCCGACGACGGCGCGCAGTACGTCCAGGTCGCGGGCGGCGGAGATCGTGTCGACGTGGTCGAGCAGGCCTACGGGAGTACTGGCCGCGCACTTGCCCTCATACCAGGCGGCGTACTCCTCCACCTCCTCCTGGACGGCAGCCTCGTCATCGGCGTAGGCATCCCCGGCACCGGTGGCCGCCTCGAGCTCGGAGGCGGAGCGGGCCGCGTCCAGCTCGGCGTCGGTCAGGCAGTCGATCGCCGTGGAGCTGCCGACGCCACGCGGATCGAAGCCGATCACGTCATAGGACTTGAGCAGGGCGTCGGAGAAGTAGTCGTCTACGGACTCTACGAGGCTCAAGCCCGAGCCGCCCGGGCCACCCGGGTTGATGAACAGGGTCCCGATCGCGGTGCCGTTGGCGGAGCGCCGCTTCATGGCGATGTCGATGGTCTGTCCATCCGGCTCCGCGTAGTCCAGGGGCACGGTGACATAGGCGCAGCTGAAGTCGGCTTCGCCGTCGGCCTCCTCCATGCCGGCCTCCGCGCAGGGGTACCAGTCGGCGTGCTGGGTGTAGTAGTGCTCCAGGCCGGCCGGAACGGACGCGGTGGTAGAGGCCGTTGCTCTGGCCGCGGCCGAGGGGCTGACGCCCGAGCCGGGGATCAGGCTGTCGCAGGCGACCAGGCCGGCCGCGGCGAGCACTGCGGTGACGGCCGCGAGCGCGCGGCCGGGGCGAGCCTTGAGGAAGTCCACTCAGGCAGCCTACGGGTATGAGCGTATCCGTCCGGCACGCCACCGGGTGGAGTCCTCCCCATTGCGACGCACCCGTTAAGGATGCCGTGCCCCGGCACCGGCGTCCGTGGCGGCCCCAGGCAGGCCCTCGGCGGACCTCCCACGCCCTCTCCGCTGCGCATAGCCTGGAAGTCATGAGCCAGCAGCCGCCCAAGTCCGTTGACGCCCGTGCCGAGATCAAGGACTTCCTGACCACGCGTCGAGCGAAGGTGACCCCGCAGATGGTGGGACTACCCGTGGTGGCCGGACACCGCCGCGTGCCGGGGCTGCGACGCGAGGAGGTCGCCATGCTGGCCGGCGTGAGCGTGGACTACTACACGCGGCTCGAGCGCGGCAATGCGGCCGGCGCCTCCGAGGAGGTCCTGGACGCACTCGCCTCCGCGCTGCTGCTGGACGACGCCGAGCGGCAGCACCTGGTCGACCTCGCCCGCGCCGTCACCCCCACGGGGCGGGTGCGTCGCCGTCGTGCCCGCACCAAGAGCTGTGTGGTGCGCCCGGGCACGCAGTGGATTCTGGACTCGATGGTGATGCCGGCCGCGGTGCGCAACGGCTCAGGCGATTACCTTGCGGTCAACGACATGGCCCGGGCCCTGTACTCCCCCATGTTCGTCGACCCGGTACCGGATGTTTCCGGCCAGCACCCGAATATGGCGCGCTTCGTCTTCCTGGATCCGCGCTCGCGCGACTTCTTCCCAAACTGGCAGGCGGGGGCGGAGGACCTCGTGGCCATGCTGCGTCTGGAGGCCGGCACTGATCCGACCGACCCGTGCCTGCAGGCACTCATCGGAGAGCTGTCCACGCGCAGCCGGGACTTCGCCGACCTGTGGGCGCGCCACGACGTCGGCTACGTGTGCCGTGCGGAGAAGGTGATCAATCACCCGGTCGTCGGACGGATGCACCTGTTCTACGAATCCGCCGCCATGACGTCCGCGCCCGGCATGACCATGCTCGTGTACGGGGTGGAGCCCGGCAGCGCGAGTCAGGAGGCCATGAGGCTGCTGTCCTCCTGGGCAGCTACCGAGCTGGCGCCGACGGATGCCGCCGCCCAACCGACCGAGCAACGCTGAAGCCTCCGGGGCCTGTGCGAGTACGCCCCGCAGCACCTACGCCTGGGGCCGCAGCTGCACCATGAGGGCCTCCACCGCCAGCAGCGGCGCCGCGTTGGACCGCAGCCGGGTGCGACACTCCTCAATGGCGCCGATGCGCGTCAGCGACTGCCGCGGTCCGGTGGAGGCGGCCACCTGGGCCACGGCGTCGGACAGGTCGATATTGACCTGCTCCACGTCACTGCCGAGCTGCACCGCGAGCACGTCCCGGTAGAAGGACAACAGGTCGATCATGGCCCGGTCGAGCACGTCGGTGCGGGCCCGGCGGGCGCGCCGCTTCTGGTCCTCCTCCAGCTGCCGGACCTGGGCACGCAGCGACGGCGGAACCCGACCGCCCTCCTCCAGCCCGAGCGCCCGCAGCAGGGCGGCCTTCTCGGCGGCGTCCCGCTCGGCGGTGGACTGGCCGGCCTCCGCCTCGGCGGCGTCCACCAGGTCCGCGGCGGCCAGGACCGCATCACCCACGCTGCGCAGCGATATGGGTGCCAGCAACAGGCGTCGGCGCCGCTCCCAGGCGCCGGGGTCGGTGGCCAGGTGCCGGGCCAGTCCTATGTGGGACTGGCTGGCGCGGGCGGCACGGGCGGCCAACTCCGGGTCGGCGCCGTCACGGCGCACGAGCAGCTCGGCGACGGCGTCGGCGCTCGGAATGCGCAGCGTGACCAGGCGGCACCGTGAGCGAATGGTGGGCAGCACGTCGTCGGCGCTGGGTGTGCACAGAATCCAGACGGTCTGCGGCGGGGGCTCCTCAATCGACTTCAGCAGCACGTTGGTGGTGCGCTCGGCCATGCGGTCGGCATCCTCCACCAGGATCACCCGCCAGTTGCCGGTCCAGGGGCGGCGCTGCGCCTCTCCGATCAGCGTCTTGACCTCGTCCATGGTGATCAGGAGCTTCTCGGTGGCCATGCGCACCACGTCGGGGTGGGCGCCGCTGAGCACGTCGCGGCAGGCCTTGCACGCCCCGCAGCCGGGTACCTCCCCGGTGCACTGCAGGGCGGCCGCGAAGGCCCGGGCGGCAACGCTCCGGCCGGAACCGGGAGGGCCGGTCACCAGCCAGGCGTGGGTCATGGCCGAGGTGTCAACGTTGGCTACGGCTGCAGGTGCTACGTCGGCGTTCTCCGGCGCCGGCTGCCGGGCGGATGGAGCCTGGCCGCCGTCTCCTGCGCGGGCGGCGACGACGGCGCGGGCGGCCTCGGCGGCGGCCCGGAAGGCGGCGACGACCCGCTCCTGGCCGACGACGTCGTCCCAGACGCTCATGCGCGCTCCCGCGTGGAGGGCAAGAGCGCCCGGCCTGCGGTCGACGTCGGGATGGAGCGGCTCACGCCCACAGGGTAGCGGCATCCACCGACGCGGTCAGCCCGCCCTACCCGCCCGGCACATGCCGCCCACCGAAGCCGCCAGCCACACGCCGGTTTGGCCTTGGTACGCCGGTAAGCGGTCTGCTGCGCCCCCTACAGGCACACAGCCAACAGCTAAGTGGAGTGGTAGACGATTGCGACCGATCTCGGCACGTAACTTCTACCGATCTGGGCACGTAACTTCTACCGATCTCGGTGCAGGAACGCGGCGCGGAAGGAGGCAAGCTGTGCGGCGGTACCACGCTCGGCGATCAGCCGCTCCATGTGCCCGGCCACGTCCGCGGCCACCTCCTCCGCGGGCCGGTCGGCGTCAACGATCTTGATACGTTCGGGCTCCCGACTCGCCAGCACCAGGAACTCCTCGCGCAGGGCGACGTGGAAGGCGTCGGGCTCGCGCTCCAGCCGGTCCCGGCGCCCGCGTGCACCGGCGCGCGCGGAACCGACGGCAGGGTCGGCGTCGAGCAGAATGGTCAGGTCGGGCAGCAGGCCGTCGGTGGCCCACAGGGACAGGTCGCGCACCTCCTGCGGGCCGAGCGCACGGGCCGCGCCCTGGTAGGCCACTGAGGAGTCCAGGTAGCGGTCGGTGAGCACCACCTCGCCGCGGGCGAGGGCGGGGCGCACCACCGTGGCGACGTGGTGGGCGCGGTCGGCGGCATACAGCAGGGCCTCGGCCCGCGGGCTCACCTGGCCGCCGTGCAGCAGCAGCTTGCGGATCTGACTGCCGAGCTCGGTGCCACCGGGCTCGCGCGTACGCCGGCAGGCGATCCGGGCCTCATCCAGCAGGGAGCACAGCTGTTCGATCTGGGTGGTCTTGCCGACCCCGTCGCCGCCCTCGAAGGAGATGAACAGGCCACGGTGAGCACGCGCGGGCGCGGAAGCGGACGAGTTCACGGCGCCAGCGTAGCCGGACGCAGCGCGCCGTGCCCCGTTCTCGCCTGGCGCCGGGCCCGCCTCTGTCACCAAATGCACCACTTTCCGAGCGCCTACCAGCATCCAAAGACGAAAAACCGCATGATCCCGCGAACGCAGTCGGCGGATACGGCAACAGCCGGGCGTAAAGCGGTGCATTTCATGACACCGCTTTACGCCCAGCGCCGCACCCGCATCAGAAGGCCGGGACGTATACCTCCACGCGGCGGTTGAGCTGGCGCCCGGCCGGGTTGTCCGAACCGTCCGCGTTCTCGTTGGGCGCCACCGGCCGCGTCTCACCGAAGCCCGCCGCCTCAAGCTGCGCCGTCACCCCGTCCTGCACCAGGGCGTCGAGCACCGCCTGGGCGCGCTGCTCGGACAGGGTCTGGTTGAATTCCTCATCCGAGATCGAGTCCGTGTGCCCATAGACGTTGGCGGCGGGGACCCCCGCCTCGTTGAGCAGCCCGGCCAGTTCCTCCAGCGTGGCGTCGGCGTCGGCGCGAATCTCGGCGGAGCCGAAGTCGAACAGGATCCCGTCCTCCAGGGTGATGACCGTCCCGCAGGACTCAACCGGCTGGGCCGCATCAATGCTCGGGAAGGACCCGATGGACCCCACCGGGGGCAGCGGCTCGGCGTCGACCTGCACGCTCTGGGCGCCCCGGGTGACCAGTGCGGCGCCATTGCCCTCGTTGACGATGCTCAGCCCGGTCTCGGCGTCGCTGTACGTCCCCGAGCCGTCGCCCTCATTGGTGATGCTGACCGTCCGGGTGGAATACACGCCCGAGCCGTCCCCGCCGATCACGATCGACTCGCCGGTGGCGGAGTTGTCATAGGTGCCGGCGCCGTCCTCCCCGACGACGACGCTGAGGGTCTCATCCGTGTAGGTGCCGGTGCCGTCGGTGTCCACCACGATGCTGGTGGTGCCGTCGTCGTAGGTGCCCGAGCCGTCGCCGTTGTTGACGATGCTCACGGTGCCGTCGTCATACACGGCGGCGCCCTCGCCGTCGTTGACCAGGGAGGAGCTGCCGTCGGAGGTGACCACGGAGCCGTCTGCGCCGACGACGGTCCTACCCCCGTTCAGGTTCCCCGCCTCATCGCAGCGCGCCGGGGAGACGGTGATGCCCGGCCGGGAGGTGAGGCCCGTGGTCAGATCCGGCGTGAGACTTCCGGTGGAGGCGGTCAGCAGCCCCAGGTCCGGCAGCGCGAACAGCGGGACCGGCGGAATCTCGCCGACCTGGTACCCGGCAACGGCCAGGGCGGAGTCGGTCGCGGCGGCCGAGGCGCTCGCCTGCGCGCTCTGCGTCGCTGCGGCGGTCGCCGTGGGGGCCTGCGCCTCCGGGCTCTGGGAACCGGATGCCGGGGAATCGGTGCCCGAGCAGCCGACCAGGGCGAGGGTCAGGGCTGCGGCGGCCGCGAGCCCCGCCGACATGCGGGGAAACCGGTGGTGCTGGGGGAAGGCGAGTTGGGAGTGCACGGGTCGAGTCCTTGTCTGTCGAGTTGTCTGTCGAGTTGTCTGTCGAGTTGTCTGTCAGGTGATCCGGTGGCTGCCGGTCCGGGGGCCGGCTGAGTGCTCAGCCTTGGCGCGCGTGAGTGCTGGGACCGGCGGCGGACGGTCCCATGACCGGCAGCGTCAGCCACACCCGGGTACCCACGCCCTCGCGCGAGGCCATGCGGACCTGGCCGCCGTGCCTGCTCACGATCGTGCGCACCAGGGCCAGGCCCAGCCCGGATCCGGGCAGGGCCCGGGCATTGCCCGCGCGCTCCAGCTCGTGGAAGACGCGGGCCAGGTCCGCCTCGGGCACGCCGATGCCGGTGTCGGCCACCTCGATGGTGACGGCGCCGGCCTCCTCCCGACCGCGCACCTCCACGGCGCCGCCATGCGGGGTGTACTTGGCGGCATTGGCGATGACGTTGTAGACGGCCGAGTAGAGCAGGTCGCCGTCGCCGCGCACGTGCGGCAGCGGCCAGGGCACGGCGGGCAGGTCCAGGCGCACCCGCACCGCCGCGCCGCGCCCGGCGGCCTCCTCGATGACGGCGGAGACCGCGTCCTGAACCGTCTCGGCCAGGTCGACGTCCTCCAGGGCCAGCGGGGCGGTCTCCAGCTCGGCGAGCTTGCGCAGGTCGGTCAGCAGTCGGCTCATCCGCCGCGACTGGGCGTCCACCACCTCCAGGTCGGCGGCCACGGCCGGGGCGGCGGTGCGGGAGGCGTCGGCGACGGCGGCGCGCACCGCCGTCAACGGGTTCTTCAGCTCGTGGTCCAGGCGCCGCAGGAACTGGCGGTGGCGGTTACGGGACTCCTCCTGCACGGTCTCGCGCAGCCGCTGCTCGGCATTGCGCCGACGGGTGCGGGCGAGCGCGGCCAGCGCGACGGCAAGGAGCAGCGCCGTGCCGGTCGCTCCCACGGCGGCGGGCACGCCGACCGTCACATACAGGTTCAATCCGCCCCAGATCACCTGCGCCAGGATCGTCAGCACCACGACCGCGACGACGGCGCACCCCCACCACAACCACAGTAGTCGGCCGCCCCCGGCCCGTCGTCCGCCCCCGGGGCCGGCGTCGGGCCGTCCGATTCCCGGCGCTGTCCCGCGCATGTCTCGAGGCACGGCGGCGCTCATACGTGCACCTCAGCGCGGAAGCGGTAGCCGCCCTGGGGCACGGTCTCGATGAAGGTCGGGTTGGTGGCGTCGTCGCCCAGCGCCCGGCGGATCTCGCGGATGCGGTGGTCGACGGCGCGCGTGGAGGAGGCGAAGTCGATGCCCCACAGGGCGGACAGCAGCGCCTCGCGGGTGTGCAGCTCACCGGGATGGCTCATGAGGAAGTCGAGCAGGGTCACGGCCTTGGGAGTCAGCGACAGCTCCCGGCCCGCCAGGGTGACGCGGCGAGCGGCCCGGTCCACAGTCAGTTCCCCCGACACCAGCCGGGAGGCGGCGGTCAGCGGCTGTCCCGCCCCGCGGGTGCGGCGCAGGACGGCGCGAATCCGGGAGGCCAGCTCGGCGGGGTCGAAGGGTTTGGACAGGTAGTCGTCGGCACCGTCGTCCAGGGCGGAGACGCGCTCGTAGGAGGCGTCGACCTGGGTGAGCAGGATGATCGGGGTCCAGGTGCCGCCGGCCCGCACCCGCCGCACCAGCTCGCGCCCGTCCATGCGGGGCATGAGCACGTCGCTGACGATGATGTCGACGTCGTAGGCGGCGAGCAGGTCGAGCGCCTCCACGCCGTCACTCGCGCGCATCACCCGGTAGCCGCTGCGCTCCAAGTAGGAGCCCAGCGAAGTGCGGATGGGGGCCTCGTCGTCGACGAGCAGGACGGTCGCGGTCGGCGCGGTGGACGGTACGGGTGCCGCAGGGGCGGCGGGCGGGGCGGGAGCGGGCCGGGGCATTGGTTCTGGACCGGGGTGAGTTGGATGTCCGGGCGTGCCGGTCAGTTGCTCAGCTGCTCGACGGTGTTGCCGGCACCGATGTCCTGCACGGCCGGGTCGCCGTCGAGGTAGTAGACCTTCACGTCCGAGCCGAAGGCCAGCACCTCGTCCACCTCGCGGACGTAGACGGTCACGTCCGAGCCCTGCACGGTCAGAGTCCCGATGCTCTCCGCGGAAACGGTGACCTCCGATCCCTGAATCGTCAGGCTGTTGAGCTCACCGACAAGGTTGTAGGTGCCCCCGGAGCTCTGGATCGCGTAATCGCCGGAGACGTTCTCCTGGGTGCTGCCGGCAATGACGCCGAGCCAGTCGGAGTTGGTGATGCCCGCGGTGGAGGATCCGGAGGCACCCGCGCCCGCGGCGTCGCCGTCGGCCTTGTCGGCGCCGGCGTCCTCGGCGTCGTCTGTGGCGGTGTCGTCGCTGTCGGTGTCCTCGGAGTCATCAGTTTCCTGCGTGGCCTCCTCGGTGGCGACGACGGCGGTGGTCTCCTGCGAGGAGGCGGACTCGCCGTCGGAGCCGCCGACGCTGATGGAGCAGGCGGCCAGGGAGGCGCCCAGGGCGAGGACGGCGGCGGGGACCAGGAGCTTGTTGGGGATACGCATGGGGGTTCCTTCCGGGGTTCAAGAAATCGTGTACCGGAAGATTACAGGCCCGCATACCGCCAGGCTGTCGCCACCCTGTCGCAATCCTGCGACCCGGCCGCAAGTCACATTCATAGCTCTTCCGCCTCGAGAGCGCGGCGGGGCGGCACCTGAGACCGACCTTTGCGAGCTGTCGGCGGCGGCCGGGATGACGGCAACGCAGGGCAGGCCGCCAGAAAGCCGGGTAGACGCCGAGAACACGCGCAGCCGTGGAGGCGCCGTCCGACCGCCGACCAGCAAGCAAGACTATCGAAACTGTGGTTATCTACAAAGATCAACGTTTGACCGTTCTTCACCACACCCACCCCAGGACGTCCAAACATCGCCTGCGAAAACCTGCGTGAACGAGCCTCTCCGAGAAAGGCCGCCCGCCACCCGGGCTAGACTTTTTGCACAAACGTACCAGAAATCCGCCCACCCCTCTTTTAGGTTCACACGAACATTGGTACGCTTGTCCCAATCGTGACGGGGCACCCACCCCACGCAGGCACGCAGGTGTGCCGAAGATCAAGACCTGGAGACACGACATGAAGTTTTCCGTCGCCTCTGAGATCGGCGAGCTAGCAACGGTCATCCTTCACCGCCCCGGCAGGGAGATGAACCGACTCACCCCGGACAACAAGGACGAGCTTCTGTTCGACGACGTGCTGTGGTTGGAGAGGGCCCAGCAGGATCACGACCAGTTCGCGGCGATCCTCAAACAGCGCGGCGTCAATATCCTGTATCTCCAGGACCTCCTCACCGACACCATCGAGGTCCCCGCGGCCCGGGAGTACCTGCTCGAAGGCGCACTCACCCCTGATCACACCGGCCTCACGGCCGCCCCCACGGTGCGCCGGTGGGCCGAGGAGGCCCCCGCCGCGGTACTGGCCGAGGTACTCATCGCCGGCATCACCAAGGCAGAGCTCCTTGAACAGCTTCCCGGCGTCTCCTCGATGGTCATGTCCTCCATCGACGACGAGGACCTCCTGCTGTCGCCTCTGCCCAACCACCTGTTCACCAGGGACTCCTCCAGCTGGATCTACGACGGAGTCTCGGTCAACACCATGCGCCGCACCGCCCGCCGCCGCGAGACCCTCAACTATCGGGCCATCTACCGGTGGCATCCGCTGTTCGCCAACGCCGACTTCCCCCTGTGGAACGATGGCACGCTCGGCCGCGAAATGAGCATCGAGGGCGGCGACATCCAAATCATCGGCAACGGCGCGGTCATGATCGGCGTTTCCGAACGTACCTGCCCGCAGGGCGTGGAGCATCTGGCGGCGAAGCTCTTCGCCGGAGGCATTCGTGAGGTCGTCGCCGTGCGCATGCACAAGTCGCGTGCACAGATGCACCTGGACACCATCATGACGATGGTGGACCGCGGCACCTTCACCAAGTATGCGGGCGCCGGGATGCTCCCCACCGTCACACTGCGCCCCGGCGACAGCCCCGATGAGATCGAGGTCAGGGAGAACGCCCCCGAGCTCATGCACCAAGTCATCGCCGAGGCCCTCGGGCTCGATGAGATCGTCGTGTTGACCACCCCCCAGGACTCCCGCTCCGCCGCCCGCGAGCAGTGGGACGACGGCGCCAACTCCTTGGCCATCGCCCCCGGCACGATCATCACTTACGAGCGCAACGTCAACACCAACAGGTACCTGACGAGCAAGGGCATCGAGGTGCTCACCATTCCCGGGTCGGAGCTGGGCCGCGGCCGTGGCGGACCACACTGCATGAGCTGCCCAGTCCTGCGCAATCCCGTCGACTGATCCATCCGCATTCGAAACACATCAGGAGAACAACATGCCGCATCCTTTGTCCGGGCGCTCCTTCCTCAAGGAGCTCGACTTCACGGCCTCGCAGTGGAGCATCCTGCTCAATCTGGCCGGCCAGCTCAAGGCCGACAAGCGGGCGGGCCGGGAGGTCCAGCGCCTCAAGGGTAAGAACATCGCCCTGCTGTTCGGAAAGACCTCTACGCGCACTCGCTGTGCCTTCGAGGTCGGCGCCGCCGACCAGGGAGCCAGTACCACCTACCTCGACCCCTCCGGCTCTCAGATGGGGCACAAGGAGTCCGTCGCCGACACCGCCCGCGTGCTGGGGCGCATGTTCGACGGCATCGAGTTCCGGGGCCGCAAGCAGGAACACGTCCAGCAACTCGCCGACCTGTCCGGCGTGCCGGTGTGGAACGGGCTGACCGACGACTGGCACCCCACCCAGGCCCTGGCCGACCAGCTGACGATGCTGGAACACGCGGAGCGGCCGCTGAAGGAGATCTCCTTCGCCTACCTGGGCGACTGTCGCAACAACGTTGCCAACTCGTTGCTCGTCTCCGGGGCCCTCATGGGCATGGACGTGCGCCTGGTCGGGCCCGCCGAACTGCTGCCCGCCGACGACGTCGTCGCCTCGGCCAGGCGCCTGGCGGAGGAGTCCGGCGCCCGGATCACCATCGGCTCCGACGTCGATGAGGGCGTCAAGGGAGCCGACTTCCTGTACACAGACGTGTGGGTGTCCATGGGCGAGCCGAAGGAGGTATGGGATCAGCGCATCGCCCTGCTCAAGCCCTACCAGGTCAACGCCTCCCTAGTAGAGCGGACTGGCAACCCGGACGTGAAGTTCCTGCACTGCCTGCCGGCCTTCCACGACCGCAACACGACCGTCGGGGAGGACATCTACACCAAGACAGGACTGGACGGCCTGGAGGTGACCGACGACGTCTTCGAGACCGAGCGCAACGTCGCCTTCGACCAGGCGGAGAACCGTATGCACACCATCAAGGCCGTCATGGTGGCGACCCTGGGCGAATGGGACTGATGCGACCATGAGAATCGTCGCCGCACTCGGAGGCAATGCGCTCATGCGTCGGGGAGACAAGCCCGACGCCCGCACCCAGATCGCCAACGTCAAGCGGGCGGCCAAGGCGCTGGCCGCACTGGCCGAGGAGCATGAGCTCATCATCACCCACGGCAACGGCCCGCAGGTCGGAACGCTGGCTCTGGAGTCCGCCAACGACGAGCGGCTGAGCGAGCCCTACCCCTTCGACACACTCGGAGCCGAGACCCAGGGCATGATCGGCTACTGGCTCCTCCAGGCCATGCAGAACGCACTGCCGGGCCGCCACGTCGCCTCGCTGATCAGCCAGACCCTGGTCCTTTCCGGCGATCCGGCCTTCAACAACCCCACCAAGTTCGTGGGCGAGGTCTACGACGAGGCCACGGCCCGGGCGCTTGCGGCCGAGCGAGGCTGGACCGTCAAGCCCGACGGCGCCCATTGGCGTCGTGTGGTCGCCTCTCCCAAACCGCAGCGTTTCATCGAGACGCGCATGGCCCGCATCCTGCTTCAGGCCGGCGCCGTAGTCGTCTGCTCCGGCGGGGGCGGAGTACCGGTGATCCGCAACGCCAAGGGCAAGCTGGAGGGCGTCGAGGCCGTCGTCGACAAGGATCTGACCGCCGCCGTGCTCGCAGAGCACCTGGAGGCCGACGCCCTGCTCATTCTCACCGATGTCGACGGCGTGAGGACCGGCTATGGCACCCCGCAGGAGCGGCGCATCGACCGGGCCACCCCGGCATCTCTGCGCGCCCTGGACCTGCCCGCCGGCTCAATGGGACCCAAGGTGGAGGCGGTGTGCCGTTTCGTGGAGTTGACCGGAGACATGGCCGCCATTGGCCGCCTGGAGGACACCACCGAGATTATCGACGGCACCGCGGGAACCATCGTCACCGCGGGCGGGGACTACGGCGGACCGGAGGACATCCGCCCGCCCATGCCGGGACTCATGTTCCCCCGTCACCAACAGTTCTGAACCTACCGAGACACACGTCGAGAAGGTGATGCCAGCACTCAACCACCAGATCTTCAAGAACCGACCCACCGTCCGCAACTATCAGGCAGCAGACGCACCGACACACACTCACTAAGGAAGTGACCACCATGACGAAGATCGTCAACTCATGGAACGACTTCGACCCGCTCAAGCATGTCATCGTCGGCCGGGCCGAGCACTCCGTCATCCCGCCGGAGGAGCCCGCAACCTCCGAGAAGGTTCCGATCGACTCCGAGATGCGCGGCATGTGGGGGCCCCGCCCCCTGGAGACCGTGGAGAAGGCGGCCGCCCAGCTCGACTTCCTCGCCAAGACCCTTGAGGAGCACGGCGTCAAGGTCGACCGCCCCACCCCGCTGCAGTGGAACCAGCACATTCAGACGCCGGACTTCCGCAACGACTCGATGATGACCTGCATGCCGCCGCGCGACATCCTGCTCACCATCGGCAACGAGATCATGGCCTCCGCCAACTCCTTCCGCTGCCGCTACTTCGAGTACCTGGCCTACTGGCCGCTCATGAAGCAGTACTTCGACGAGGACCCGGAGTTCAAGTGGACCCAGGCCCCTCGCCCCCGCCTGACCGACAAGTCCTACAAGCACAACTACTACGACGAGCAGATCTCCCTGGAGGAGCGGCTCGAACGTACCGCGAACAAGGACTTCGTCACCACCGAGGTCGAGCCCATGTGGGACGCCGCCGACGTGCTCCGGCTGGGCAAGGACCTGTTCATCCAGCACGGCCTGACCACCAACCGCACGGCCATGGAGTGGTTCAAGCGCTACTACCCGGACCTGCGGGTGCACGCGGTCAACTTCCCGGGCGACCCCTACCCGATCCACATTGATGCGACCTTCGTGCCGCTGCGGCCCGGTCTGATCATCAACAACCCGCAGCGTCGTCTGCCCGAGGAGCAGCGCAAGATCTTCGAGGCCAACGACTGGCAGATCGTCGACGCCGCCCAGCCGGCTCACGACACGCCCCCGCCGCTGTGCTACTCCTCGGTGTGGCTGTCCATGAACTGTCTGGTGCTCGACCACAAGACGGTCATCTGCGAGGCCTCCGAGGTCCACCAGATGGAGCAGATGGACAAGCTCGGCATGAATGTCATCCCCGTGCCGTTCCGCGATGCCTACCCCTTCGGCGGCGCGCTGCACTGCGCCACCGCGGACGTTTACCGCGAGGGCGGCTGCGAGGACTACTTCCCGAACCAGGTCGAGGACCCGACCCTCGTCTGATCCGAGAACTCAGCGCCGTCACCGCATGCCGTGGGTGACGGTCGGCGACGACCGTCACCCACGGCGTGGGCGTAGCCGGACGTTCTCGGCCACATGCAGTCGACCGATCGCCGTGTCTTCGCCAGTCCCACACTTATCACTACTCTGTCGCCGGCGCTCTTCGTCGGCGACGCCCCCCGCAAAGGAGCGGACGTTGGACTCATCGAGTCGAGAAAAACTCAAGGGATTCGCATTCATGTTTCTCTCATCGAGCCTGATGGGAGGAATCGGCGCCTTCGCCCGCTATATCGAGGCGCCGGGGCTCTTTATTTCGTTCAACCGCAGCTTCGCCGGATTCCTGGGAATGACGGCGATATTCCTGGCAACACGGAGATTCCATAAGTTCCGCAACTTCAGGATATCTCCTGCCGTCATCCTCACGGGCATCTTCCTGGGCCTGCTCTCCGGCCTCTACGTCATGTCCACCCAAATGACGACCCTGTCGAACGCCGCCTTCCTCATCTACACCGGACCCGTATACTCTACGGTACTGGCGACGATCTTCCTCAAGGAGCCCTTCACAAAGGTCACCGGCCTATCACTGGCCGCCGTGCTTATCGGCTGCCTAATGATTATAGGCATCATAAACTACACCTCGGGCGAGGGATTCACCGTCAGCCTAGACCTTGACCCCAAGTACATGGCCGGCAATCTCGTAGCCCTGGCTTCCGGCGTGGCCTACGGCCTCTTCCTCTTCTTCAGCCGCTACCGGACCGATGTCGACTCCGATATACGCTCCTACTGCAACTTCACCTTCGCGATCATCACACTAGGCACGATCCTCCTCGTTAATCGCCCGGACCTGTCTGAGATGACCGCCCGCGGCTGGACCGTGCTCGTCGTGGCAGCCTTTATCACCGGGTTCGGCGCCTTCTTCTTCCTGACGGTCGCCTCGAAGATCCTACTCGCCTCCGAACTGGCCACCATCTCCTACCAGGAGACAATCATGGCCACGTTGCTCGGTATCATCCTGTTCAGCGAACACATCACCTTCACCCAGGGGCTCGGCGGCGCCCTCATCATCGCCGGAGGCGTCTCTCAGATCATATTCTCGACGAAGAACGACAAGCAGGAGGCCCCCGCAAAGTCCGGCGCAGACAAGGCATTCGCCGACTCGACGAGCTCCTGAACACTCGCCCCCATCAATCCGACGAGCCATCACGCACGCTACCGCCACCATTTGCCAAGGAGTCCATATACCCATGAACACGAACAACATCATGAGGCTCGATGCCTTATCCCCGTGGGAGCCGTCGAGCAGCACGGACCACACATGCCTGTGAGCGTCGACGTCCTTCTGTCAACTACGACGGCCGAGTTGACCGCTGAGCACCTGGGAGCAGCCCTTGTGGGGCCAACCATCACCACCGGTTACAAGTCCCAGCAGCGCTCAGGCACTTTTCTCCACCCGGACCGCGGCCGCCCCCAGTACAAACGAGGCTGAGACATCCCCAGCCGAGCACGAGAAAGCACTGATCTCATGAAACAGACCGTACTCATGAAGGAAATGGACGCCTTCACCTACCGCGAACGCCTCGCCACCAACCCGATCGTCATCATCCCGGTCGGCTCATTGGAGCAGCACGGGCCCCACATGCCCCTGTGCGTGGACGAGCTGCTTTCAACCGACATGGCCATCGCCGTCGCCGAAAGGATAGGTGCCGTCGTCGGACCGGCCATCACCTTCGGTTACAAGTCCCAGCAACGCTCAGGGGGCGGGTATCACCTGGCGGGCACCGTTAGCATGACGGGCAAGACCTTTATCGACCTTGCTAAGGAGATCACCCTTGAGCTGGCCGAACACGGAATACGCAGGTTCGTCTTCTGCAACGGCCACTACGAAAACTACCAGTTCCTCTTCGAGGGCGTCGACCTGGCGGTACGTGACCTGCGGGCGCGAGGCATCGAGATCATCTGTCAACTCATATCCTACTGGGACTTCGTCGACGACGCGACCATAGACCGGCTCTACCCCGAGGGCTTCACGGGTTGGGATCTTGAACACGGCGGGGTGCTGGAGACCTCCCTCATGCTCCTGCTACACCCCGACCTGGTCGACATGGAGCGGGTCTCCGACGACCCGCCCGCCGTCCTGCCAAACTACGACATCCTTCCCATCAAACCCGAGTTGACCCCGCCGTCGGGCTGCCTGTCCTCGGCGAGGAACGCAACCCTGGAGAAGGGGCGGATCCTTCTGGACACCGCCGCAACCGGCATGGTCGAGGCTATCCGCCATGAGTTCTGAAGACGGCCCCAGGGCCAATGACTTCGGTGAGGAGCTGGATGGCTCTGCCCAGATCAGCGCCGATGCCAGACGCCACGATGACAACAACATCAGAATCGCGGCGGTGGCCGTTGTCGTCCTACTGGCCCTGGGGACCGTCCTGTTCCGGGAGCAGGCCTCCACCATCATCGATGTGGCCCGCACTTTCGTCACCGAGTACTTCTCCTGGTACTTCGTCGTCTTCTCGGTCCTCGCCCTCGCCTTCGTCCTAGTCATCGCCTTGTCTCCCTCCCACGGATCTATCAGACTCGGCGGCCCGCAGGCGAGGACCGAGTATGGACGCTTCGCCTGGTACTCGATGCTCTTCGCCTCGGGGCAGGGCATAGGACTCATCTTCTGGTCCGTCGCCGAGCCCGTCCTCCTCAAGACCGATGACCCTCTCGCCGATTCCAATCCGGGAGACGTCGACTCGGCATCATTGTCCTGGGGATACTTCCACTGGGGGCTGACCGCCTGGGCGATCTACTGCGTCGTCGCCCTGTGCATCGCCTACTCCACATACAACTGCGCACAGCAACCCACATTCCGGGGCGCCTGTGAGGATCTCTTCCCGGCACGGCACCGGCGCCACACCGGGTTGGCGATCGAGCTCTTCGCCATCCTCGCAACGATCCTGGGCCTGTCCACGTCCTTCGGTTTCGCCTCACTGCAGTTGTCCTCGGGGCTGTCCGCGCTGCTGGGCATCGAGGTCTCCACCTCCGGCAAGGTCGCCGTCATCACCACGATGGGAGCGGTCACCGCGATCTCGGTCTACTTCGGGATCAACCGCGGAATGCGGCTCATCTCAGAGCTCAACTCCGTCCTATCCGTGGTCCTTGTCTTCCTCACCCTGGTCTTCGGCCCGACGATGTACATACTGCACATCCTGCCGCAGTCCGTCGGCGAGTTCGTCGATCGGTTCGTCGCCATGTCGGTGTACTCCGAGCCGGAGGTCCTGGGCTCGGGCATCACCACGTGGAGTGAGTCGTGGAACGGGCAGTGGACCACCTTCATCTGGTGCTGGTGCATCGCCTTCTCCCCTTTCGTCGCCTCCTTCATCGCCTCGATCTCCAAAGGGCGCACGCTCAGGGAGTTCGTACTCGGAGTGCTCGGCATCCCAACGATCATCGTCATGATATGGATCGGTGTCATCGGTGGTGCCGCCCTGCACTACGACACAGAATCGAATGGTGCGGTCGGAGACTCCCTCAACGCGGACGTCTCTGCAGGACTGTTCACGGCGCTCGGCTTCGTGCCCCTCGTCGGAGGTCTACTCATCCTGGTATCCACGGTACTGGTGGGGACATACTTCGTGACCTCCCTGGACTCCGGAGTGCATGCACTGTCGGGATTCGTATCCATGGGTGCGAAGGCATCCCCGCGGTTCCGGGTGGTGCTCGCGATACTCATCTCGGCCCTGGCGATAGCTCTGCTGACCCTGGGCGGGGGCAAGGCTCTGACCACGATTCAGACCGGAACCATCGTCGGCGCGCTGCCCTTCAGCGTCGTCATCCTGCTCATGATGGTGAACATCGTCCGCAGGCTGCGGAGGCGGCAAAAGCATGCCGGTACCAGCCCGCCCCGCGACATCTGCGCACGCCGGGCTCAGTCTTGAAGATCGCAGAAGAGCCGCTCAGTCCCGCCTCCGCGCTCTTCGCCGCACTGGAGGATGAATCCTTGCTTGTCTGGGCTGTTGCATACTGTTACCCGTGGCCGAGTCCACCGGTGCCGGTGGACCCGTCGAGACCGCCCCGGAGGCGAGATAGCCGCAGGCTGAGACCGGAAGGCCGACCGCTCACGCGGACGTTAACATCATCGTATTGTGAGCACCGACACTCCCAGAACCCCGGCGACGTCCAAGGGCGCGGCACGACGTCGCAGCATCATCGACGCGGCCGCCGAGATCATCCGTGAATCCGGTCCCAGCGCCGTGACTCATCGTGGCGTCGCGGAACGAGCCGGCTGTTCGCTGTCAGCCACCACGTACTACTTCTCCGGCCTGGATGACCTGCTTTACGAGGCCGGGCGAGTGAACATCGCCCTGTGGGCAGAACGCGCCGAACGTGTCGCCAGAAGGGTCGAGGCGCTGGATCACTCTCCCTCGCTGGAGGAGGCCGTCCAGCTCCTGTTGTCGGCCACCCTGCCCGATGCCGGACCGTACCTCGGCCACTACATGCAGCTTATCTCCGCCAACACCTCCGTGCCCGTCGGCCGCGCTTACGGGGAGGGGCGCAACCGGCTGAATGCCGCCGTCGACCGTGTGGTCAATGGGCTCGGTCTGTACCTCACAGCGGAGACCGTCATCGCCACGGTCGACGGAGCCGCGGTGACGGCGCTGAGCGAGCATCGCGATGTCCGCAGCACTGCCCTGGCCCTGCTGCGACGCCTGGTGCAGTTGTCGGAGTTGAGCTCCACCGTTCTCGCCGATGCCACCCCCGAGGAGTTCCGAACCCGCATGAACCGCGAGATGCCACTCCCGACCCGTCGTCCCACCGACATCGGTCGTGATGACTGCCGAAGTCGGCGGCAATGAACAGCTCTTCGCGTTTGAGGGTGTGATGGTTCCGGCCCAGGCTGCGATGTGGGGACGTGCTCGGGGTGGCGGGCGGGTCTGACCGCAGTCCGGGCGTCGGGATACCGGTGCCTGCTGGCAGTTGGTGTACTGACTCGCATTCAGATCGCCACCGTAGTCGTGCTCCTCCTCAAGCGCTGGAAGCAGGAGCGGGCCGCAGCCGGTCGGAACGAGTGGAGTTTCGTCAGCCTGCGACTGCGGTCGCACCAGTTCTGGAGCCACTGGGTCCCCTACCTCCGGTGCCGCCGGCGGCACCCGTTGCCGTCTGCGTCGTAGGTGTCACCGTTTCTACCGATCTCGGCACGTAACTTCTACCGATCTCGGCGAAGGGGTCAGCGGGCTGACTTGCGGGCAGTCGTTTTCCTCCCCGCTGTCTTCTTGGTGGCGGTCTTGGAGGTGGTGCGCTTCCTGGCGGGGCCCTTGGCGCGCTTCTCCGCGAGCAGCTCGTAGGCGCGCTCGGGGGTGACGGTGGCCGGGTCGTCGTCGCGGCGCAGCGTCACATTCGTCTCCCCGTCGGTGAAGTAGGGGCCGAAGCGGCCGTCCTTGATCACCACCGGGCGCCCGGTGGCCGGGTCGGTGCCGAGCTCGCGCAGGGGACCGCGGGCGGCCGCCTGGCCGCGGCGCCGCTTGGGCTGGGCGAACAGCTCCAGCGCCTGCTCCAGGGTCACCGTGAACAGCTGTTCCTCGCTCTCCAGGGAGCGCGAGTCCGTGCCCTTCTTCAGGTAGGGGCCGTAGCGGCCGTTCTGGGCGGTGATGTCGACGCCCTCGGCGTCCTGCCCCACCACGCGCGGCAGGCTGAGCAGATCGAGGGCCTGCTCCAGGGTGACGGTGGCCAGATCCATTGACTTCAGCAGCGACGCGGTGCGCGGCTTGGGGCCCTTGCGCGACTTGCGGGCCGTGGACTTCGCCGCCGACTTGGCGGTGGTCTTGGAGCCGGTCGGCGTATCGGCCGCCTCCTCAGGCGTGGACGGAGCCTCCGGCTCGGGCAGGATCTCGGTGACGTAAGGCCCGTAGCGGCCGTCCTTGACGACGATGGTGTGCCCGGTGGAGGGGTCGGTGCCGAGTTCACGGCCGTCGTCGGCGGCGCGGGTGAACAGCTCGCGTGCCTTGGCCACGGTCAGCTCGTCGGGCGCCAGGTCCCCGGGGACGTTGGCGCGCTTGCCCTCGGCGTCCTCCAGGTAGGGGCCGTAGCGGCCCACGCGCAGGGTGATGCCCTCGCCGATGTCGATGGAGTTGACGGCGCGGGCGTCGATCTCGCCGAGCCCGTCCACCAGGGCCTTCAGCCCCTGGCTCTCCCCCGCTCCGCCGACCGCTGCGGCCGCAGGTCCCGACGGCGCCGCGCCCGCACCGGCCATTCCCTGCTGCCCGTAGTAGAAGTGGGTGAGCCACTTGACCCGGTCCTCCTCGCCGGCGGCGATGCGGTCCAGGTCCGCCTCCATGGAGGCGGTGAAGTCGTAGTCGACCAGCTCGCTGAAGTTCTCCTCCAGCAGGCGGGTGACGGCGAAGGCCAGCCACGTGGGCACCAGCGCCTGGCCGCGGTGCTCCACGTAGCCGCGGTCGGAGATGGTGGACATGATGGAGGCGTAGGTGGAGGGGCGGCCGATCTCCCGCTCCTCCAGCGCCTTGACCAGGGAGGCCTCCGTGTAGCGGGGCGGCGGAGTGGTCTCGTGCCCGGCGGCCTGCGCCCCGAGCGCGACCAGTTCCTGCCCGGCGATCATGGCGGGCAGACGCACCTCCCGGTCCCGGCCGGCCGCAGCGTTGCCCGCGGACCCGCCCGCCCCGGAGCCGCCGTCCGACGGCGCCGATCCGTCCGTCACCGCGGGCGCGGTCTCGGACTCGTAGCGCTCGGCGTCGCGCCCCTCCTCATAGGCGGCCAGGAAGCCGCGGAAGGTGATGACGGTGCCGGAGGCGCTCAGCCCCGCGGTGTTGAAGGTGATGCCGGCGTCGCGGGAGCCGCCGTCGGCGGGGCGCAGCGGCACGTCCACGCGCACGGTCGCCGTGGAGCCGGTGGCGTCGGCCATCTGGGAGGCCACGGTGCGCCGCCAGATGAGCTCGTACAGGCGGAACTGGGAGCCGGTCAGGCGCCCGGACACCTGTGCGGGGGTGCGGAAGTGATCGCCCGCGGGGCGGATCGCCTCGTGCGCCTCCTGAGCGCCCTTGGTCTTGGTGGCGTACACGCGCGGCTTGGGGGCCACGTACTCGGGCCCGTAAAGCTCGGCCACCTGCCCCCGGGCGGCGGCGATCGCCTGCCCGGACAGCACCGTGGAGTCGGTGCGCATGTAGGTGATGAAGCCGTTCTCGTACAGGGCCTGCGCCACCCGCATGGTCTCCCGCGGGTTCATGCGCAGCTTGCGGCTGGCCTCCTGCTGCAGGGTGGAGGTGGTGAAGGGCGCGGCCGGGCGCCGCCGGTAGGGCTTGTCCTCCACCTGGGCCACCCGCGGCACGGCCCGGGTGATGGCGTCGGCGACGGCGCGGGCGGCGCCCTCGTGCAGGTGCACGGTGCCGGCCTTGACGGCGGCGGGGCGCAGCGCTCCGGCGTCGGTGAAGTCGCGGCCGGTGGCCACGCGCCGCCCATCGAGGGTGGTCAGGCGGGCGGTGAAGGCGGCCTCCGTCCCGGCGGGTGGGCGCAGCGAGCTGCCGGCGGACAGGTCGGTGGACAGCTGCGCCTCCACCCCCCAGTAGCCGGCCGCCTTGAAGGCCATGCGCTCGCGCTCGCGCTCGACCACGAGCCGGGTGGCCACCGACTGCACGCGCCCGGCGGACAGGCCGGCGCGGACCTTGCGCCACAGCACGGGGCTGACCTCGTAGCCGACCAGCCGGTCGAGGATGCGGCGGGTCTCCTGGGCGTCCACCCGGTGGGTGTCCAGGTCACGGGTGTTGTCCAGGGCGCGGGTGACCGCCTCCTTGGTGATCTCGGTGAAGGTCATGCGCTTGACCGGAACCTTGGGCTTGAGCACCTCCAACAGGTGCCAGGCGATGGCCTCCCCCTCACGGTCGTCGTCGGTGGCCAGGTAGAGCTCGTCGGCGTCCTTGAGGGCCTTGCGCAGCTGCGTGACCGTCTTCTTCTTGTCCGGGTTGACGACGTAGTAGGGCTTGAAGCCGTCGGTCACGTCCACGGCGAACTTCCCGTACGGCCCCTTCTTCTGCGCTGCGGGCAACTCGGAGGGCTGGGCCAGGTCGCGGATATGGCCGACCGACGCCTCGACGTCGAAGTCCTTCCCCAGGTAGCCGGCGATGGAGCGGACCTTGTTGGGGGACTCGACGATGACGAGCTTCTTGGACACGAGCGACCTTTCTCACTCCAAACACATACATTGCCCTGGACATACCGACCGCAGGGCCTCACGAGCGCGGCGGCGGGAGCCGACCGGCAACCGCTCCGGGTGAGCGTAACTCACCGTTGCCCAGGGCAACACTATGCCGTTCCGCAGCCACTCGGCCTCAGGACAGCTCTGCAAGCGCGTCACGGGCCGCCGCCAGCCGCCGCTCGGTCGCGGCGTCGTCGTATACCAGGCTCAGTCCGCGGCATTCCGCCGCCAGTTGCGCCAATGAACGTACCTCGGGGAAGCCTTGGGATGCGAGGGAAGCGAGCTCGTAGACCAGGGCGTCGGTCTCCTTCTCGATCATCGCCGCCGAGTCGAGGATGCGCGCCACCGGCTCCAGGGCCGCGGAGGTCGCCGCGGGCACGCGCACGCCGACGCTCACCAGCGCCGCCACCTCGCGTGGCAGCATGACCCGCTTCATCTCGTGGAGGGAGCCGAAGCCGAGTCCCTCCAGCTCCTTTGCCAGCTCGACGGCGCCGTGTTCACCGATCCGGCGGCGCGAGGCCGCGTGTGCGGCCAGCTCACGCTCTGCGGCAGGCACCCTGCGTTAGGCCTTCTCCAACTGGGCCCGGGCGGTCGTGTCCATCGGCTTGATCCGCACCGACAGATACCCCTCGCGCAGAGGCACGATCGTGGCGAACACACGATAGTCCAGGCCGTCCAGCGCCCGGTTGGTTACGTAGGCGCACACGGGCATGCCCTCCTGGAGGTCGTCCCACATGAGCCGGAAGAGGCCGGCGGGCATGTCCAGGTGGCGGATGATGTTGTGGGCGGCACCAATTAGCCGGTCGCGCGAGTAGCGGGACAGGGTGTCGAAGGTCCGATTGGTGTTCTGGATGACCCCTGGTGTCCGTGGTGGAGAAGAAGATGTCCTCCGGATCGAACAGGCGCTCATAGCCGATCTGCGATTCCACGGAATTCCTCTTCTGCTCGGTGGATGCGTTGCCCGGGCCGCCGCGCGCCCGACACCCCGGCCGGCCCCTCAGCAGATCCGGGCTCAAACCACTTTAGGGTCGATTCAAACAGCCACGTCCGCTTTGTGAGATCGTCACCCCTGCATCCGCGCCAGCACCTCACGGACGGTGGCCACCCGCTCACGGATGACAGGCTCGTCCAGGGGCACCACGACGCCGCGCGCCTTGGCGGCCAGCTCGGCCAGGGTCGACGTCTCCGGGAACCCCTGCTCACCCAGTTCCTTCGCCTCCCGGAGCAGGGCGCCGGCGTCCGCCCCCTCGGTCAGCGGCTGAGTGCCCTCGTCCCGCAGGGCGCGGATCCACCGTTGGAACGGACGCTTGACCCGGTCCAGGTTCGATACCAAGGAGCGCATGTCCGCGTCCAGGCGCTTCGCCAGGTCCGCGGCGTTCCGACAGGAGGGCACCAGCGACTCCAGGTCGGCCATGAGTGCCTCAGCGAGGTCGCCGATGGCGTCGGCGGAGTCGTCCTCATCCCCGTCGAGGACCGCCGCGGCGAAGATGCCCGCCATCAAGGTGTGCAGCCGCATCATGGAGGCGCGGAAGCGCACCTCAGAAACCACCTCGTAGAGCGCCACCAGGGAGGAGTTGAACTGCTGTAGCAGTGCCACAGCCTGGGTGCTACGCTCCCTGACCCGCTCGGCGACGGCGGGCGCGGAGGAGTCCAGGTCGGGGCTGGTCACCTCTGTCACCAGGGAGCCCACTCTGGCGGCCCGGTCGATGACAGAGCGCACCCCAGTCGTCCACAAGCCCAGGCCGTTGATCAGGTCCTGATAGTCACCCAACTGGTGGACCAGTTCGTCGGTGTCTCGCTCGATGGCGCCCATCATGGACAGGATGATGGACATGGGACTGTCAGACTCGGCACGATGCGGCACCCGCACCCCCTCGGCCACGAGCAGCGCGAGCTCACGGGGCAGGGCGGCCCTGGCGAAGGAGTGCAGCCCGCGAAACCGCTCCTTGCCCAGCTCCTCGGACAGGAGCCGGGCTCCGTACTCGCCCACCTCGTGTCGGCTGTGACCTTGGGCGGCGTACTCACGCTCGGCGGCGCGCACCCGGGCGTACATCTGCTTGATCGGGTCGAACAGAGCATGGTTGCTCGGGCGCACCCGCACCGATAGATAGCCGTCGGCCAGGGGTGTCACGGTGGCGAAGACCCAGTAGTCCAGGCCGTCCTGTGCCCGGTTAAGGACGTAGACGCAGGCGGTGCGCCCCTGCTCAAGCTCGTCCCACATGAGCCGGAACGCGCCCGCCGGCATGTCGTCATGGCGGATGATGTTGTGCGGAGCGCCACTGAGCTGCTCCGCGCTGTACCTGGAAAGGGTGTTGAACACCCCGTTGGTCCTGCGGATGATGCCTTTGGCGTCGGTGGTCGAGAAGAACAGGTCCGCGGCTCCGAAGCGACGCTCGTTGCCATCGACGTATTCCATGAGACTCCTGTGAGAATAGACGGTGGGGGCGGCACCGGTCTGGGCGCCGCATGGCCGGGACCAGCCCCGACCCGACAACCGGGGCCATGCTGCCACACGCGATCGGGGCGCAGGAACTCGCACCTATGTTCGCCGTCGCCCCACCTGGCATTCGAGCCCCACCCGCGATTCACAGCTTCAGCACAGCATGGATGTGTTCAATGAGGCGCATGAGTACCCCCACTGAAACGCTCACCCGCCCTGACGGCTCCCCCATACGCGTTCTGGTCGTCGACGACGAGCAGACCCTCGCAGACCTGCTCGCCTCCGCGCTGCGCTATGAGGGCTGGGAGGTGAGCACCGCCGGCACCGGCAGGGCCGCGGTGCGCATCGCCCAGGAGCTCGACCCCGACGTCATCGTCCTGGACATCATGCTGCCCGACTTCGACGGCCTGGAGGTCATGCGCCGCATCCACGGGCACCAGCCCACCGTGCCCGTCCTGTTCCTGACCGCCAAGGACGCCGTCGAGGACCGGGTAGCCGGACTGACCGCCGGCGGCGACGACTACGTCACCAAGCCCTTCTCGCTGGAGGAGGTCGTCGCCCGGCTGCGCGCCCTGCTGCGTCGCTCCGGCGCCGGCGCGGAGAGGCCGTCCAACGTGCTGGAGGTCGGCGACCTGCGCATGAACGAGGACTCCCATGAGGTGTGGCGCGGGGAGGACGAGATCCGCCTGACCGCCACCGAGTTCGAGCTGCTGCGCTACCTGATGCGCAACCCCCGCCGGGTGCTGTCCAAGCCGCAGATCCTGGACCGCGTGTGGAACTACGACTTCGGCGGACAGGCCAACATCGTGGAGCTGTACATCTCCTACCTGCGCCGCAAGATCGACAAGGGCCGCGAGCCCATGATCCACACGATGCGCGGGGTCGGGTACGTGCTCAAGCCGGCCACCGCCCAGTAGCCGCCCCTGTTACCGCCAGGTACTGATGGTGCGCATAACCCCACGCAGCCTGAGAACCCGGCTCGTCGTCGGCGTGATCGGCATCGTCCTGGTCATGGCGGCCGGCATTGGAGCACTGTCAACGCTCATGCTGCGCCACTCGCTGATGGACCGGCTGGACGAGCAGCTCACAGCCGCCTCCGAGCGCGCCGCCGCCCGCCGCCAGGGCGCCGCCCCCGCTGGCAGCGACACGGGCAAGGCTCAGGGCAACGACCCCAGCGCTCAGCCTCCCGGCGACGGCGCCACCCCGCCCACCGGCACGAGCGGAGACGTACCCCTTGGCCTGGACGCCGTCGGGCAGTCCACCGGCACGTTGACCGTCATCGCCTCCGGCGCGCGCGGCGAGGACGGCTCCTTCAGCGCCACCTCAATGATCAAGGCGGGCTACATCGACGACGACGGCACCTACCGCACGCTCACGGACGCCGAGTGTGCGGTGCTGCTGTCGCTGGAGGTCACCGGCGAGCCGGTGACCGTATCCGTCGACTCGCTGGGCAACTACCGCGTGCTCGTCACCGAGGACTCCACCAGCGGCGACATTGTGGTAACCGGCCTGTCGACCACCGGTGATGAGAAGCTGATCCGCACCCAGTTGCTCGCCCAGCTGTTGATCGCCATCATCGGCGCGCTGAGCGCCGCACTCGCCGGCGGGACCATGGTGCGGGCGGCGCTGGCCCCCTTGGAGCGCGTGGCGGACACGGCCGAGCGCGTCGCCTCCCAGCCGCTCGCGCGCGGTGAGGTGAGCATCCGGGAGCGGGTCGACGCCGCCGACGTTGCCTCCTCCCAGGAGATCGGGCAGGTCGGCAACGCCCTGAACACCCTGCTCGGGCATGTCGATGAAGCACTTACGGCCCGCCAGCGCAGCGAAACGCAGGTGCGCCAGTTCGTCGCCGACGCCTCCCACGAGCTGCGCACCCCGCTGGCCTCCATTCGCGGCTACACCGAGTTGATTCAACGCAGCGGCGCCGACGCCGTGCTCCCGGAGGACTCCGTGCATGCCCTGGAGCGGGTGCATTCGGAGTCGGTGCGGATGACGGCGCTGGTGGAGGACCTGCTGCTGCTGGCGCGCCTGGATGCGGGACGCGAGCTGGAGCACGCGGAGGTGGACCTGGTGGAGATCGTCGTGGACGCCGTCTCCGACGCCCGCGCCGCCGGACCCGATCATGTCTGGGAGCTGAACCTGGAGGTCCTTGAACCGCCTGCGCAGCTGAGCCCCGAGGCGGCTGCGGAGTTCATCCCCGAGCCGACGCTGGTGGTGGGAGACGAGGCGCGCCTGCGACAGGTGATGGTCAACCTGTTGGCCAACGCCCGCGTCCACACCCCGGCGGGCAGCCGAGTGACCACCACCCTCTCGCGCGGCGACGCCGGCACCCTGGTGATCCGCGTCGCCGACGACGGCCCGGGCATAGCCCCGGCGGTGCGCGAGCGCCTGTTTGAGCGCTTCGCCCGCGCAGACGCCTCCCGGGAACGGCGCACCGGCTCGACCGGCCTGGGCATGAGCATCGCCCTGGCGATCGTGCAGTCGCACCACGGCAGCCTCACCGTGGAGTCCCACACCGATGCCGACAACCACGGCACCACCTTCACCGTGACGCTGCCGACGGCCCCACCGCCCGAGGACGCCGCCTGCGGAGGGCGTCCAAAAGAACGCTGTTCTCACGGCCCGCACATCTGCCCGCGGGTGTCAGGCACCTGCCCGGAGTAACCCCCCAGACCACAATCACCCCGACCTTCCCGCACCACGGCAACCAAAACCCCGATCTTAAACACCACCATCGCGCCGGTAACTCCCCTTCGGCTTGGACGCGGCCCCCGCCTCCTCTCCGGCTCCTTCCTTCCGCGACAGAACGCTGCGGGTGATCGGGGAGGAGGTGCCGAGGAAGGCGTCACCAGCCTACGGCTGACGCAAGTAACCGGGGAGCCTCATGCGCCCCGCTCAGTCGTCGGGATCGGCGTTGATAGCACCCTCGACGTCGTGGAAGAGGAGGTTGGAGATCTCAACCTGCACCATCTCCACGTCGGGCACGTCGACGAGCACGAGGGGCTCATCCGCGCTGGTCTGCAGTGAGAGGCTGCCGCAGCGGAACAGGCGGTCGGTGATGGTCCGCTCCTGCTGGACGTCGGAGATGCGGGACAGCGGCAGGTCATGACCGGTCTTGTTGATGATGCCGGCGCGGGTGATGACGCGCTTGGAGGTGACCGTGTAGGTCGTCGTCATCCAGCGCAGCCAGGGCACGAAGAAGGCGGGCAGGAGCGCCACGAGGATGACGGCCCACAGCGCTATGACCGCGCCGGTGCGCCAGCTGGCGTCAGGGAGCAGGACGGAGACGACTACGCCGGCGATGAGCAGGGCGAGGAGAACAATGATGCGCCACAGCAGGACCTTGGGGTGGGTGCGCATGTGGCGCACGACGATCTCGTCCTTGCTGAGCAGCTTCTGGGGTAGAGCCATGGCCTCAGTGTGCCACCCGGCTCGGCAGCGCGTCGCCCAACCGGCGCGCACGCGGCGTCAGCAGGGCCAGCGCCGCCATCCCCGTGCACGCCACGGCGACGGTGCCCACGGACCCGGCCGCGTAGGCGATGAAGGTTCCCGTACGGCCGAGGGCCTGAATGGTGGCGGGGGTCGGAACCCCGCCTACGGCTACGACCCCGCGCCAATTGAGCACCTCCAGCGCCAGTGCCGCCGCCCCGGCGAGTATTCCGAGCCCGCCCAGTATGGCGGCCGCCGACAGGCGCTCCGCGGGCGCGCCTTCCGGACCGTTCGCGCCGCCGCCGACACGGGGCACCTGATCCGCCGATTCGGCGGGCTCCCGTTCCTCGTCCGCCCAGGCGCCGCCGGCGATCGCCAGCGCGCCCCAGGCGGTGGCCAGCAGCAGGGCGGCGATCACGTCACCTGGGCGATGCCACTGGCACACGAGGGTCGAGTAGCCCATGGCCGCAGCCAGCAGTGCCCCCGCCCAGGCCGCCGCCGGGCGCCACCGGGGCCGGGCCACCAGGATAAGCGCGACGGCGGCGGAGGCGGCCATGGCGGTGTGCCCGGAGGGCAGCGTGTTCATGCCGCCGAAGCGCTGGGACAGCCCATGGTCCGGGCGCCACAGGATCATGTACTTCAGCACCTGGGTGGAGACATTGATGGCGACGACGGCGCCCGCCGCCCACAGCGCCCGCCGCCTGCTGCCGCGCCACAGGGCGCCGATCAGGACAACGAGTACCAGCCCTATCGCGGCGGGCAGGGAGACGACGTGCAGCAGGCTACGCGCATGGTCGGACACGAAGTGGGCACCGATCAGCGAGCCGGCGAAAGCCGCCTGCTCGAGCAACTGCCCGGTCGGGTGTGCCACCGACAGCCACCAGACTGCGGCCACGCCCACGGCACAGGCGACGGCCAGCACGCCCGCGAGGAGCCGGTAGCGCCCACCGGACCGCCGGTTGTTGTCAGGGATGCTTGCCGAACGGAGGTTGGAAGTCGTCATTAGGCCCGGATAATACGGCCTCCGACGGTGAAGTCGCCTCGGGAGCAACCTGAGAGGACTCGGGGCTGGACTTGGAACGAGCCGGCCGCTTGCGGGGCGGGTAGCCGGAGCGCCACACGTACAGGCCCACCAGGATGAAGCCGGCCGCCAGGCCCACGGCCCACCAGGGGAATGCGGGAACCGTGGGAGGCTGCCCGGCGGCGTCGAGGTCCTCCTGCGGAGTGGGGTAGATGCGCTCGCCGGTCACCAGGATGCGGTGTGTGTTGATACCCAGGGGCGTGCAGGTGACCAGGGTGACCAGGTCGCGGCCCTCCTCGGCGCGCAGTGCCTCGGTCTCATCGGGCTCGACGACCTTGGTGTCGATCACCTGGTAGGTGAGTACCTCGCCGAAGACCTCGATGACGAACTTGTCCCCCACGCCGACCCGGTTCAGGTCGGTGAACATGCGGGCGTCCGCCAGGCCGCGGTGGCCGGTGATGACGGAACGGGTGCCGGCCCCGCCCACAGGCAGGGAGGTGCCCTCAAGGTGCCCGAGCCCAGTGAGCAGAGTCTCGTCGCTGGTGCCGTGGTAGACGGGCAGGTCGAGGTTGATGGCGGGAATGCGCAGCCTGGCCATGAGGCCGGCGCCGTTGGCGTCCAGGATGGAGTCGTAGTCCAGGGCGTCGTCACCGCCGGATCCGGCACCGGTGGGGATGTTGGCGTTGGCCTCCAGCACGGCCCCGGATGAGAGGGCGTCGTTGTAGGCGTGGGCCTGGGAAAGCTGGACGGCTGCCGCTGGGTCGGCGGTGTCGACGGCGACGTCGTAGGAGGTGATGATCTTGGACTGGTTGTACTGGGTGACCCAGGCGGCGACAGTCGGGTAGGCGAACAGCAGCATCCCGGCGATCGCGAGGAGGGCGGGCAGCAGGGCCAGGGGCTGCAGCCGCCAGCGCCGGGGGCCGGGCTCCGCCTGCCCGGCGGGCGTGGCGGACGGGCGGCGTCGCACACGTCGGCTCATAGGGTCTCCTCCACTCGGTTGTCGGCAGGTGTCGAGGGCTGGGCCACGGCGCAGTATGCGCCCGGCACGGCGATCCGCGCGCGCGTGGCGGGCAGACCCGGATGGGGCCTGCCCGCCACGCATTTGCAACCGCAGGTGTTGCCAGGGGTGGGTCCCGCTAATGCGAGTCCCTGCCCGGGTCAGCCCTGGGCGCGCTGGCGGTTGCGGGCCACGAGGACCGAACCGGCGGCGAGGAGGACCAGGGCGGCACCGATCAGCATCATCAGCAGCTGGCCGTTGGCACCGGTCAGCGGCAGGTTCGGCACGTTCTGCTTGGTGTTGTCGATGGTGATGTTGTCGGCGGTGGTGGTGCCGGCGGTGATCTTCAGCGCCGTGTTGGCGGCGTCACCCTGGGGCAGGGTGTAGCCGGCCGGGGCGGCGGTCTCAACCAGCACGTAGCAGCGGGTGGTGTTGTCCGGGGAGATCTCGTCCTCGGTCTGCCCGGCGACGCCGACCTTGGAGTCGACGAATAGGCCGACCAGGTTGATCTGGCCGTTGGCGTCGGAGGTGAAGGTGTCCACGCCGTTGATCGAGATCGCCTCGCCGGTGGCGGTGCTCTTGTCGCAGGTCTCGGCGAGGGGGTCGGAGGAGTTGTAGACCTGGAAGGTGGCGCCGGCCAGGGCCTTGCCGTTGTCGGCGTCGGTCTTGGTGATCACGGCGTTGCCCCAGCTGGAGACCACCGGGTTGGTCGGGGTGTCCGGCGGGGTGTCGCCGCCCTCGGTGTCCACGAACAGGTGGGCGGTGTTGGGGATGTTGCCGGACTCGGTCACGGAGTTGGCGGTGGCGGTGAAGGTGATCACCAGCTTGGAGTCCGCCTTGCCCTTCAGGAAGGCACGGCCGGCCTCGTTGAACTCGACCTTGAGGTTCTGGCCCGTGGTGACCGAGTAGTAGTCGGGGTTGACGTCCACCACATCGTCCAGCTTCACGGACTTCACGGCGCCGTCGGTCAGGGCAGCGTTGAGCGGGTCGGTTACATAGAAGGCGGTGAACTGGTCACCCTCGGCGATGCTCGGGACGGTGACAGTCACCGGGAACTCGAGCTGCGCGGCGGTCTGCAGGCCGTTGGCCGTGACCTCAACGCCCTTGGTGGGGGCCAGGACGACGGTGTTCTTGGGGTACACGTCGATGGTGTACAGCCACTCGCCGTTCTGCGTGGTGGAGGCGTTGTTGGCCTTGTTGTTCGGGAAGGGGATCGTCACCAGGAAGGGCGCGGCCTTCTTCGCGACGGTCGCCGGCGCCTCGGTCTCACAGACCAGGTAGGCGGCCACGGACAGGTCGGAGATGGTGGTGTCACCATTGTCGGCAGTCGGGTCGGAGGCCTTGCCAGTGTCAAAGGTGGCGGCCGTGCCACCCGGCAGCGTCAGCGACGGGGTGGCGTTGTTGGAGCCGCAGGCGTTAGCGGGGATGCTGAGGCTGTCCAGGCCGTTCCAGGCCGCCTGGGTGGTCAGGTCAAGGTTGGTGATCTTGTAGGCGGTGAAGACGACGTCGGCCACGCCCTTACCGGTCTTGTCGGTGGCGTCGTTGGGCGTGCCGGGGCCGCCCTGCATCGAGCCGCTCTCAAGCTTGTGGATGTTCAGCGTTCCCTTGGCGTCGGGGTTGATGTTGCCGACGGAGGTGTCGGCAGCGGCCGTAGCGGCGATGCCGCCCAGCCCGGCCAGGGTCAGGGCGAGGGCCCCGGCTCCGGCGGCGACTCGGCTCGCCAGCGTGCGAGTGCTGGTGCTCATGGGTTGAGGTTCCTTTCATCTGCGCCGTCGTCGGCGGCGCGTATGAGGGGGGGGTTGATTAAATCTGGTTGGTTGAGGCCGGCTGCCGCCCGTGCGGTCGCTGTGCCGGCACGGGTCTCAGCTCGGGACGTTCTGTGCGCGGCGCCTCCTCACGAGTCCGGCGGCGAGGGCCAGGGCGGCCAGGACGCCCCCGCCGATCAGGAAGGTGTCGGCCCCGAGGCCGCCGGTGAGCGGCAGGCCGGGAACCGTGGTCTTCTCATTGGTGAACGCCGTCGTGAAGCCGTAGTCCAGGGCGGCCGGCAGGATGCGGAAGCTGTGGCTGGTGGTGTCGAGCACGTACCCGGCGGGCGCCTTGGACTCGGCCAGGGCGTAGTCGGCGTCCTCGTTCCAGGCCAGGCCGGTCACCTTGAATGCGCCCGCGGCGGGGTCGGAGTCGTAGTAGTCGGCCTCCCCGGCGGCCTCGGCGCAGGCCTCGGCACTGTCGGCTACGCAGTCGGTGATGGTCACCGGCTCCCCGGCTCCCGGCAGGCTCAGCTGCCACTCGGAGCCGGACAGGGCCTTGCCGTTGTCGGCATCGGTCTTTAGCCAGGTCACCGAACCGGTAAGGCGCTCGTTGACGACGTCGCCGTGCTCGACGTCGAGACCGCCCTCGGCGTCCGGGCCAATGGTGAAGGTGATGGGGGTCTCGTCCAGCTGGTAGCCGTCGGGCACCTTGGACTCGGTGAGGGTGTAGGTACCCCAGGGAAGGTCGGTGAGCTGGAAGCGGGCGGCAGCGGCGTCCTGGTCGGTCCAGGGCTGGCTGGAGCAGCCCCCGGTGCAGTCGGTGATGGTGGTGCCGGCGGGCACGCCCGGGCCAGTCAAGGTCCACTCGGTGCCCCCGACCTCCTGGCCGGTCTCGTCGACCTTGTGCCAGGTGAAGGAGCCGGGCTGGTCGGCGTTGGTGAAGGTGCACACCGTCAGGGTGGCGTTGGCAGTGGTGACGTTCGGGTTGCCCTTGTTAACGCCGCCGACGGCGGTGGTGGGGTTGGAGCCGACCGCACCCTGCGTGCAGGCCAGGGACTCCAGCTCATAGCCGGCGTCGGCGACGTCGGTCTTGCCGGCCTCGGCGAGCGCGTAGCTGCCGGCGTTGACGTACCGGGTCTGGCCGGAGGCGTAGGTGTAGGAGGTGGTACCGGTCTTAGCAGTCAGGTCCCAGTCGGTTGCCTCCGCGGTGCCGCCGTAGTTGTTGTTGACCTCCTTGACCAGGCGCAGCTGGGCGGGCAGATTGAGGAGGTAGTCCTCCACCTCGCCGCCGACGGTGACGCCGGTCGGCTTACTCTCCGAGTCGTTGGTGGTGGCGCGCAGCCGCAGGTAGGTGACCGCCTTGTTGACAAGGTTGGTGTCAACGGGCGCCTGGGGGACGTTGAAGGTCAGGTTGACGCGGCCGGAGGAGGGACAGGCCTGGGTGTTGGAGGCCTCGTTGTCCTGGAATTCGCCGTCACCGTTCCAGTCGATCCAGCCCTGGATCTTGCCGTAGCCGCCGCAGGCGACGCCGTTGATCGTGTAGGAGCTGGTGTCCCCGTTCAGGACGTCTATCGGCAGCATGGCCCCCTGCTGGATGGAGGAGCGGGCGTCCAGGGCGTCCTCATCGTCATTGACACCGTTGGTGTCATCACCATCAGCGCCAACGGAGTGCTGCTGGTAGGTCTCGGAATCGATGCGGGTCCCCAGGTGAACCGTGGACGGCGGCTCGTTGGTGATGTCGGCCGGAGTCATGGACCACACTCTCTGCCCCTGCCAACCGGTGTTGCTTAGGGCGGTGCCGGTGGTCCAGCTGGGCTGGAAGAGGGCGCCGGCGGTGCCGTAGGAGTTCGGCGCATCGCCGAAGTCGGTCTCGATGACCACACCCAGGGCAACGGCGGTGAAACCGCGGCCCTGCATATGCACGGTCGCCGAGGTGGCTCCCTTCATGAACATCACCGCGCCTGGACCGGATGCGCCGTACTTAGGCCGTTCGTAATAGGCTCCATCGGAATAGACGCACTCCTGGGCTGTGGGCTCCATGCGCATGTAGTTGAGCGTCTGACCTGTCCCACCGAGCTGCTGGCTCACCGCGCTGATACGCACGTCCGTGCTGCAACCATCACTGCGGTAACGATCGAGCAGGTACCAGGTGACACCGCCACTGCCCGATTTGGGGGCAGCCTCGATCCACTCGGCCTGGTCATTCTCGCTGCTTCCTTTTGCGAGTGAAGACGCTTCAGCGTCGGCGAATACCAAGCCTTGCAGTGGGACCTCAACACCGTTCAGGTACGCGTGGCACTCGAAGTCGAATGAGACGTTGGCGTGGTTAGTACGGTTCTTGATACCGATCACCATCGTGTTGGGGTTCTCGTAGGTATCGGCGGCAGGGTTGTTAATGTCGAAGGTCGGGTTCCCAGGATCCGTGAAGTAGCCCGATCCGCCGTCGTTGTAGAGGTCATCAAGCGAGTCTCCGGCCCAGCCACCGGGTATGTAGGACTCGAGCACAGTGCCGCGAGTCACTCCGACATCATTGACATGCGCCCTGGGGCGCGAAATGGTGCAGGTGGTCTCCAGAGTGAGGCCGTTACCTAAGTCACGGCGCTGAGTCTTTTCCTTCCTGCCCCATGCGTTTTCCGTGTTAAGCAGATGCTCACCAGCGTAGGTACCCCACTGGATCCACTGGATGTCGTTCTTGAAGCGGCCCTCTCCGCCGGTGGCGAAGCCCTCCGCGGCAGTGCCCGCCGCAGAGGCGGAGGTGGGAGAGACCACGACCATGCCAGTCGCAGCGAGCGCGGTACAGGCGAGTATTGCGGCGGCTCGGCGCGAGACCCGACGAAGACGGGTGACGGCGGACTGAACAAGCACTGCGAGGCTCCATGGGTAACCGGCGGTGGAGGCACCGCACTCTTATGGGTTAGACGCTTGGCCTAGGCCATCTGGGGGACGACCTAGCCATCTGGGGGATGACGTCAGACGACGATACCGGCGGACTCCCAGCCTTCTGTCAGCCCGACTAACCTGTGCCAAACCTGTGGCACACCCGTGCCAGTGTCGTAGCAAGTCGGTTACTATGGTGACCGTATCGAGTTCGCCTATGACCCCGATTACGCCCCTGGCCTGGGAAAACGCGCCCGTCAGGAGCGACGCGCGCGGCGCATGCGGCGCACTACCCGCCGCCCGGCTGCCACGGTCAGCACTGTCAGGATTACGACAACGGCCCCGATCAGCCACAGCATCCATGGCCGCATGGGCGCGGGCGTGGCCGCGGCCTGCTCGGCCTCCGCCTGTACCGGGTCCATGGCCACGCGTGTGCCGGTGACCAGCAGGCGGTGGGTGTTCACGCCGTAGGGAGTGCAGGTAATCAGGGTGACCAGGTCCTCCCCCGGCACCTTGTTCAGCGACTCGGTCTCGTGCGGCAGCACCACGCGGACGTCGTTGACCTCGTACTTGAGCGTGCGACCCGCGGCGGTGATGTAGAAGGCGTCCCCCTCCTCCAGCTTCGTCAGGTCGTCGAAGAGGGTTGCCGAGCCCAGGCCGGTGTGCCCGGTGAGGACGGAGTGGGTCGAGGCCCCGCCCACGGGCAGGGCGGTGCCGAACAGGTGGCCGACGCCGTGAGCCAGAGTGTCGGCCTCGGTGCCGTGGTAGATGGGCAGGTCCACGTGGATCTTGGGGATGACGATCTGGGCCATCACCTCATCCAGGTCCAGCTCCGCCAGATACGCCTGGTACTGGGGGGTGTCGGGGCGCTGCTGGTCCAGCCAGGGGTCGAGGATCGGGGAGGAGGCCAGCTCCTGGTTGTACTGGTCCGCACTGGCCAGCTCTGCGGCGAGCACGTCTGGACTGACGGTGTCCATCTGCGCCTGGTACTGGTCGGCGATCTCCTGCTGGCGGGAGTTGTTGTGCTGCGTGGCCAGCACCGGATAGGCCAGCACCAGCGCTCCGGCCAGGGCCAGGATGAACGGCAGCACGCTCAGCAGGCGGCTGCCCCGGCTGGGCTTCCGGCCCGGCTTTCGGGAGCTGCCTCCTGAACCTGAGCTGGGCGGCTGGGCATCATCGTGGCCGGCGCCCGGCTCCGCGGGTGCCACAGCGGAGGCGCCCTCCACATTCCGGCGCGGCTCATCCAAGACATCGGCGTTTGACGGAGTCTGGCCCATTGGCTTCCTTCAGC
The DNA here is from genome assembly GCF_900103885.1 of Actinomyces ruminicola. GTDB lineage: Bacteria > Actinomycetota > Actinomycetes > Actinomycetales > Actinomycetaceae > Actinomyces > Actinomyces ruminicola. The sequence goes on along the minus strand of NZ_FNIM01000003.1, from coordinate 81,287 downwards.
GGAGTGTGCTGGTGTGGTTCCGATTATGTGCAGGCGACGGCGTGCGCGACCGGATGCACCGGCCGACGCACGCCGTCGTGTCACGGGGTGGGGACGGCTGCTGGGCCGTCCCCACCCCGTGGCTGTCAGTCCTCGGCGTTGCGGCGCTTGTTGTGCACCGCGAGCAGGACCGCACCGCCGACCAGCAGTACGCCGGCGACGGTGAGGAACAGGATGCCGTTGGCACCGGTCAGCGGCAGGCGGAAGCCCGCGTTGGAGGGCACGTCGGTGACCGTGAAGCCAATGGTGTAGGGGCTGTCGGCCACGTTGGCGCGCAGCACCTGGAAGGCGATCGGGTCGCTCTGCAGCTCGTAGCCCTCGGGAGCCTTGGTCTCGACCAGGCAGTACCAGCCGGGGCTGGCGACGACGGCGTTGTTGATGAAGTCGTTCGTCTGGAGGGCATCGATGGTGACCGTGCCGTCCTCGCCGGTGGTGAACTTGGCGGTGTCCTCGGTGGTGACACCGTTCGTGACCGCGTTGGCGGTCAGGGCGTCACCGGTGATGTTCGCGGCATCGCGGTCAATGGTCTGCCCCTGGGAGGCGCCGGTCGGGCTGCACTGGTAGACCTGGAACTCGGCGCCCGCATAGGTGGAGGCGTCCTTGCCGTCGGTACCGGTCTTGGTGATGGTCACCTTGCCGTAGTAGGACTTGACCTCCTCGGTGGGCTCACCGGGGACGTCCGGGGTGGGGTTCTCCGGGTCCCAGGTGGTCTGCGAGTCGTTGGGGATGAGGGAGGCCTGGTTGCTGATGGCGCCCTGGCCGGAGCCGATCTCCCTGACGACGGCGTTGATGACCACCTGCACCTGGGTGGTGGCGTCGCCGTCGGCGCGGGCCGCCGCGATCTTGGCGCGGCCGGCCGCGGTGAAGGTGACGGTCACGTAGGTCTTGCCGTCGGCACCCTCTGCGGAGACGATGCTGTAGTCATCCCCCTGGGTCAGGGTCACGGCGCCGGTACCGATCATGCTGACCGCGGCGTCGGAGTAGTCCAGGCGGGAGTCGAGCGGGTCGACGATCTGGTAGTTCTTGATGGTGGCGCCGCCGGCGACGTCCAGCTTGGGCACGTCCGCCTTGATCGTGTAGGTCAGCGTGTCGCCGACCGACGGGGCGGTGGAGTCGCTGACCTCCTTGGTGGCGTCAACGACCGCGTTCTTGGGGTAGACGTGCACGTCGTAGTTCCAGGCGGCCTGGGTGCTCGCGTTGGTCATCGGCAGAGTGACGATGAAGTCCTCGGCCGGGGTGACGTTGGCGGGGGTGGCGGTCTCGGAGACGATGTACGCACCCAGTTCGACGTCGGTGAACTTGGCCAGCCCGTCAGCACCGGTGGTCGCCGTGTAGGTGGTGTCGGTGGTGTGGCTGCGGGCGGCGGAGACGTCGCCGTCCAGGTCTGCCAGCGCCTGCCAGCCTGCCTGGGTGGTCAGGTCGAAGTCCAGCTTGGTGATGGTGAAGGTGACGCCGGAGACCGGGTCACCGGTGGCGGACGTGTCCTCCAGGCCGTTGCCGGCGCTGGTGCCGTTGGTCTCGGTCTGGGCGAGCTTGTGGATGGTCAGGTCCGGCTTGGCGGTGGCGTCGATCAGCGCCACGTCCGCGTCGGTGGCCTCCACTGCTGCAAGAATCGCAGGAACTGGGGCAGCCGTAGCGACGGGCGCCGCGACCGCACCACCGATTGCGAGGGCCACCGCCGCAGCGAGGCCGGCGCAACGGCGCCTGGTGAGGGATGTCATGGGTTCTCCTCGTTGATGTGGTTGTGGGTTACCCGGCTGCCCGGTTGGCCCCTGGCGTCTCCCGGCGGCTCAGGCCCTGCGGCCCCGGCGGCGGGAAGTCTGGGTGAGGCTCAGGACGAGCGCTGCCACTAGCAGCAGCCCGGCCCCGGCCACATACACGCCGATGCCGCGGCCGCCCGACAGGGGCAGCGTGCCGATCTCGACGTCGTGGATGCTGATGCCGATGGCGGTGATGACATTGCCGTCGGCATCGGTGACGGCGGGGATCACCTTGATGGTGTCCGCGGTCGCATTGGTGTCTGCCAGCGTGATGGTGGTGCCGCCGTCGGCGTCCACGCCCAGGTGGAAGCGGATCGGCTGCGGCAGCAGGCTGTGCCCGGCGGGGGCCTTGGTCTCCACCACCCAGTAGTCGCGGTTGATGGGCAGGCCCGCCGTGGTGAACAGGGAGCCGTCCACCGGGTCCACGCTCACGCCGCCGGCGATCGGGGCGGCGCCGTCCGTGGCGGGATCGACGTCGTAGATCGCGAACTCGGCGCCGGGCAGGTTGTTGGTGCCGTCCGCCTGGATCTGCGTGCCGGTCTTGCGCAGCGTGATTACGCGCTTGCCGGCGTCCGGGGTGACCGGTTCGCAGGCAGTGTTGTCACTGCGGCCGGAGGCGTCGCGCCCGTCGGTCGGGTAGACCTCATTGAACAGGCCGTGGCCGGGGGTACGGGTGCCGTCCGCCTCCACGGAGCACTCCAGCAGCTCCTCGGAGTAGTCGGCGTTGCTCGGGTCGACGGTCACCGCGAAGGTGAGCGTGTACTGGGCCGTCCGCCCGGGGGCGATCACGTCGCCGTCGGTGAGGGTGTAGTAGCCCTCGGCGTCGGCCTCGGCGGCGACTGGCTCCCCGCCGGGGGCGGTAACGGCCACCTGATCGATGTCCAGGCCGGGCGCGAAGTCCGGCCTGTCGCGCAGCAGGCCGGTGGACTGGGCCAGCTCGCCCTCGTTGGTCACCGTGATGGTGTAGGACACCTCGAAGCTGGAGGTGGTGCCGACGCCGGTGGTGGCCACGGACTTGGACACGGTCAGCCGGGGCGTGAGGTCCAGGCAGGCGGTGTTGTTCTCATCGCCGTCGGTGTCGCCCACCATGGCGGTGGTGTTGACCAGGCCGGAGGGGGCGCCGTCGGCGCGCTCGTGACCGCACTGGTAGTCGGTGTCCTCGAAGTCCGCGGCGGCGGAGTTGACGCTGAAGCTCACCTGGACGGTGATCACCCGAGTACCGCCGCCGGTGACGGTGCCGTCATCGCCGGCGGTGCCGCCGGCGAGCACCGGGCCGGAGTCGGCCTTGGCCAGGGTGACGGGGCCGTCGAGCACGCCGTCGGTGATGCCCGGAATCTCGGCGTCAGCTGCAGCCTCACCGTTCTCCAGGACGGCTACGCCGGTGATCTTGGCGGTCTCCGGCAGGGCCGGGGCGTCGGTGACGTCGGCGATGATGCGGCTCGCGGCGCGGGAGGTGTTCTCCACGGTCACGGTGTAGGTGGCGGTGTAGGTGTCCCCGTTGCGGACCACGTCGACCGGGTCCTTGCGCACGGAGAACTTCGGGTTGATCGGGACGTCGCCGCAGTCCTCGGCGGTATCGGTGACCTCGCCGGAGGTGACGGAGGCGGTGTTGTGGATGGCCGTGCCGTCGGTGGCGGCCTGCGCACTGCACTCGCCCTCGCCGACGCCGGGGAGCCCGGTGTCGGGAGCGGTTACGTTCAGCACCACCTGGTAGGTGTGGGTGGCCCCGGCCGGCAGCGTGGCGCCGGTGACCACGGTGACGGGGCCGGCGTCCTGGGCAAGTGTCCCCTCCAGGGCGCCGCCGGTGACGGTGATGGAGTTCAGCGTGGTGCCCTCGGGGACGGTCGGGGTGTCGACCAGCTCGTAGGTGAGTTCCTGCACCTGTGAGGGGTTGGTGACGGTCACCTGGTAGGTGACGTCCCAGGTCTCTCCGGTCCAGTTCCCTTCGGCGTCCAGGTGCTTGCTGGTGCCGGTGAAGGTCTTGTTCACGCCGGCGTGCGGGGCGACGTCGTTGGTGACCGTGGCGGTCACGGCGGCGTCGGCCTGGGCGGGCAGGGTGAAGGTGACCGCTCCGGGGGTGGAGGTGTCGGCGTCGGCGCCCTGGACCTCATAGGTCATGGGGTCGGTCCAGGTGAAGGAGCCGTCGGCGGGTGCGGCGAGGGAGTCGTCTCCCGGTGCCGTCTCGGTCAGGGTGCAGGTGGCGCCCACGGGCACGCCCTCCACGGCGACGGCGGTGCCGTCGGCGGGCAGGGTGAGGGTGCCGGTGAAGGTGTCCTGGCCGGCGGTGCAGGTGTAGTCGACCGTGTAGCTCTCCCCGGTGGCACCGTCGGTGGCGCCGGAGATGGCCTTGTTCACGGTGAAGCCGGTGGCCAGGGTGCGCTCGGAAGCGGCGTTGGTGACCTCGGCGGTGGAGGTGGCGTCTCGGGCGATGGTCTGCGCCTGGGCCACGGTGCCGTAGTCGCCGTCCAGCTCGGGGTCCGTCCACTGGTAGGACGGGTCGGAACCGGCGGGGGCGGTGGGCCGGCCGGTCTCGGTGACCGTGCAGGTCGAGCCGACCAGGATCTGCGTGTAGTCGCCGGTCAGGGTGGCGGCGCCGGCGCCAGTGACCCGCCAAGTGCCCTCGTTGAGGGTGCCGTCCTGCGCGGTGCAGGACCAGGTGCCGGCGTAGACGTTGGAGGTGGCGGCGGTGACGCCGTCGAGCCCGGTGACGAGCTTGTTGATGGCCAGGGCGCCGTAGATGCGCTGGGTGGAGTTGGTCACCCGCAGCACCGGGTCGGAGTCCTGGGCGATGCCCGTCAGCGTGTTGCCTTCGGTGAAGGTCTGCCCGTCGGCGGCCACGGCGTAGACGGGGTTGTTCCACGCGTAGGAGACGTCCGTCAGCCCGGAGGTGTCGATGGGCGTGTCCTCGGTGAGGGTGCAGTCGGCGCCGGCGTACAGGGTGGCGCCGGCGGCGCCCTCGGTGATGGTGACGGAGCCGCCGGAGGCGGGCAGCTCCCAGCGTCCGCCGACCTCGCTGCCGTCCGCCTGGGTGCAGGACCAGCCGCCGCGCACGGTGGCGCCGTCGGTCAGGGCGCCTTCCAGGCCGCTGTAGGCCTTGGTGACGGTGAGCGGCTGGGCGGCGCGCTCGGCGTCATTGGTGACGGTGAGCGTGTTCGCGGCGGCGTCAGCGCCGATAGTGATCGGGTCGGAGACGGTCGGGGTCTTCCAGCGGTAGGAGATGTCCCGCAGCTGCTCCTGGGTGGGGGCGTTCTCGGTGGCGGTGCAGACGGTGCCCAGCGGCAGGCCGCCCTCGGGCAGACCGTCGATGGTGGCCGCGCCGGCGCCGTCGGCCGTCCAGGTCAGGTTCCAGTCCTGGGTGGTGCCCTGGTCGTCGTCGTAGTGGCAGGCGATGTCGCCCGAGAAGGACTCGTCGACGACGACCCCGTCGGACAGCCCGTCCCCGTAGGCCTTGTTCAGGCTGAGTTCGGAGGTGACGCGGCGGATGGTGTTGGTGGCGATTACCTCCACGGTCTGGTCCTTGGTGATGGTGACCTCGTCCGGGAAGAGGTTGACCATGTCCCAGGCGTAGGAGGAGTCCTTGAGCTGGTCCTGGGTGGGGCTGGTCTCGCTGATGGCGCAGGTCCAGCCGGCCGGGATCTGCCGGTCGAAGGCGACGCCGGTCTCGCCGTTCGCGACGGTGGCGGTGGCGGTGAGCTCGCCGTCCACGCCGGGGGCGGTGCAGGTGGCGTTCAGGGTGAAGGTTTGGCCGTCCTTCAGGCCGTTCGTCTCACCGATGACCGTCTTCGCGGCGGTCAGGGAGCCCATGTCCCGGTTCACGGTGTTGGTGACCGTCATGGATGCAGTGCCGTCCGCGGTCACGGTGGCATCGGCGTAGGCGGGCTCGCCCCAGGAGAAGGAGGGGTCGGTGTCCGGGGCGCCGGAGGCGTCCAGGTCCTCGGTGGGCGTGCAGGTGGAGTCGACGAAGGGGGGCTGGCCGCCGTCGTAGGTGATGGCAGCGTTTCCGGCGCCGTCCACGCTCCAGGTGCCGGTCACGTCGGCGTCGCCGGCGTGAGTGCAGGTGAAGGCGCCAGAGTAGGTGTTGTCGGCGCCGAACTGGGTGGCCAGCTCGCCGGAGAGCACCTTGTTCAGGTTCACCTCGGCGCGCACGCGCTCAATGGTGTTGGTGACGGTGACGGTGCCGGAAGAGGCGTCCTCACTAGTGACCTTCACCGGGTCGGTGATGGTGGGCACACCCCAGGCGTAGGAGCCGTCGGCCAGGCCGCCGCTGATGGTGCCCTCGGTAACCGTGCAGGTGCGGCCGAGCGGGATGCCCTCGACGGTGACGGTCTCACCGTCGGCGAGGGTTCCGGAGTAGGCCTGGGCGCCGTCGCAGGTGACAGTTACGGGGAAGAGCTTGTCCCCCGCGCCGGTGAAGCCGTTGGCCTTTACGTTGTCACTGCCGTCGGCGACGGTCTTGGTGACCTGGATGGAGCCGTAGCGCTCGCTCATGGTGTTGGTGGCGGCCACGGCCACACCCGCGTCCTCGCCGCCGGGCATGGTGAAGGAGATGCTCGCGCCGTCCGCGGAGGTGGCCGCTCCGCTCGACGGCGTGGCCGTCATCGTGGTGCCGTCCTCATCCCAGCGGTAGGGGTCGATGGCCGCGGGCAGAGCGCCCGTGTCCTCAGTGACGGTGCAGGACGAGCCCTCGGGAATGCCGGTGATGGTCTCGCTGGTCTGGCCCGCGCGCACGGTGGCGGTGCCGGTGATGGCCTCGCCGGTCAGCGGGGTGCAGGTGTAGGTGAAGGTGAAGTCGGTGTCGGTGAAGCCGGTGCCGGCCTGCGCGCCCTCCACGCTCTTGGTGATGGTCAGCCCGCCGGTGGTGCGGGCGACCACGTTGGTGACGTCCACGTTGCCGGTGCGGGTGTCGGGGTCGATGGCGACCGGGCCGGAGGTGGTGCCGGCGGTGGAGAACACGTAGGAGGGGTCGGCGTCGTTGGGGGCGCCGGGGTCGTTCTCGGTGACCGTGCAGGTGGAGCCGAGCAGCACGGCGGCGCTGGTGCCGCCCGCGGTGGCGGGACCGGAGGTGACGCTCAGCGTGGCGGCGCCGGAGCCGGTCACCGACCAGGTGCCGGTGGCGTCGTCGTCGCCGGGGTGGGTGCAGGTCCAGGTGCCGGAGTAGGTGTTGTCGGCGCCCTGGCCGTCCAGGTCGGTCAGCTGCTTGGTGATGGTGAAGTCGCCATGGTCGCGCTGCCAGGTGTTGGTGACGGTTACCTGCTCGGTGTGGTCGCCCTGGACGGTGACGGTCTGGTCCTCGGGGCCGACGTTCCACTTGTAGGAGGCGTCGGTCAGGCCCTCGGAGCCGGTGGGGGCCGTCTCGCTGACGGTGCAGCTTGCGCCGGCGGCGATGTAGGGCGTGGTGGCGGTGGCCGTGGAGCCGGTGGCCGCCAGGTCGAAGGTGCCGGTGTAGTTCTCGGTCTCGCCCTGGGCGGGGGCGTCACAGGTGACGGTGACCGGGAAGGTGGTGCCTGCGGTCACGGGGCCGGCGTCGGGGCTGACGGTCTTGGTGACGGCAACCTTGCCCCAGGCGGCCTCGGTGGGGTTGACGACGGTGACGGTCTTGCCGCCGTCGGCCGCGTTCACCATGGTGCCCTCGGCGGCGTCGAGGCCCTCATAGCTGGGGGTACCCCAGTCGTAGGCGTCGGCGAGCAGGTCCTCGTTCAGGGAGGAGGCGGGCTCGGAGACGGTGCACAGGGCGCCGCGCGGCACCTGCACGGTCGTGGAGGCGCCATTGGCGACGTCGACGGTGCCGGAGTAGTCGGTCCCGCAGTCGTAGTCGATGGCGAAGGTGGCCTCGCCGCCGGTGTAGCCCTCGCCGTCGACCTGCTTGGCGAAGTTCAGGTCCACCAGCACGCGCTTGTAGGTGTTGGTGACGGTGATGGTCTCGGGGGTGCCCTTGCTGACGGTGACGCTGGAGTTGTCGAAGCTGCCCGCGCCGGTCCACTCGTAGGAGGAGTCCTTGAAGTCGCCGTCCGCGGTCTCGGGGGCCGCCTCGGTGAAGGAGCAGGTGGTGCCCGCGGGGACGGTCAGCGTGGCCGGGGTGCCGGTGGAGACGTCGAGCGTGCCGGAGCCGCCGTCGCCGTCGCAGGTGTAGGAGACCTCGAAGGTGCGGTCGGAAGCGCCGGTCCAGCCGCCCGCGGCGATCTCGTCTTCCGGCTCAACAACCTTGCTGACGTCGATGGTGCCGGTGTTGCGGACGATGGTGTTGGTGACGTTCACCTGGCCCGCGGCCGGGGCGGTGGGGACCACGACCGACGGGTTGTCGATGCTGGGGGTGGTCCACTCGTAGGAGTCGTCCTTGAGGTCGCCGCTGGGGGCGTTCTCGGTGATCGTGCAGCTGGCGCCTACGGGCAGGTCGGAGATGACGGCGGGCGTGGAGGTGGTGGCCGACCAGGTGCCGGAGAAGTCGCGGCCGTTGGCGCTGCCGCAGTCGTAGGTGCCCGTGTAGGTCTTGTTCTGGTCGGTCAGGCCGCCGTCGGGGTCGGAGACGGTCTTGTTGATCTGGATGGAGCCGGTCTTGAAGGTGTTGGTGACCGTGCAGGTGACCTGCTCGTTGGCGCCGAGGGTGACCTGGGAGTCGGTGACGGCGACGGCGTCGCCGTTCTGGTTCACACAGCTCCACTCCCCTTGCTGGGAGAAGCCCTCGACGTCGCCGGTGGTGGCCTCGGACAGGGTGTAGGTGCCCGAGCGGGTCCACTGGCCCGTGACGGACTGCTCGCCGGACAGGCCGGAGATAGTCCGGTACGGGAAGGCGGTGCCCTCCTCGGAGGTCTGGGTGGGGGTGGCAGTCAGGGTCCAGTTCTTCTCGCTGACGGCGGGGAAGGTCATGCCGTCGATCTGCTTGACGAGGGTGAGCTGGGAGCGACCGACGTACTCGTTGTGCCAGGTACAGGTGATGTCGGTGTTCTCGGCCGTGTCCGCCAGCTCAGAGCTGGACAGGTTCAGGGTTCCCTCGGAGAGGTTGACAGCGGAGTCGGTGAGCACCTCGCCGTTGCGGTTCATCAGGGGCTGCTTATTGCCATTGGTGATGCAGGTGACGCCGGTCAGGCGCCAGCCGGAGGTGGTGTCCGTTGCCGTGTTGGCGTCGCTCTCCTTGACGATGGCCTGATCGTCCGGCGCGAGCAGTTCATAGTGCTTGGTGTCGTGAGCGGTGCCCGCCTCACCCCAGTCGGTGGGGGTCAGGGAGCTGATACTGCCCCAGTCGGCAAGCGCCGTGGACCCTTCGGCGGAGACATTCTCATAGTCGAAGGGGCGGATGGTGGTCGAGTCCTCGAGCGAGGGATCGGTGGTGACGTCCTTGGCAAACGTGACGGCGCGGACCTGTTCCAGGGAGCCGTACAGGCAGCCGTAGGTCTCGGCGTTCTCCTTGGTGATGAAGGTGTCTTCCAGATCCTGATCGGCCAGCTCGGGGGAGCAGGTGCCGCTGGTGCCGTTGTTGACGAAGCCCCACAGCTTCAGCTTGTACTGAATGCCGGTGGTGGTGTCGGTCCATGCCGTCGAGTCGGTCGCGGAGGCCACCTCGAGGACGTCATCCTCGCAGGAGCGGCCGAACTTGTCATAGATGGCGCCGAGCGCGCCGTTCGTCGCCTCACCGGCCACGGCGACGTCGCCGTTGGGAAGGGAGACAAGGCTGCCATCACGGTTGTAGGCGTAGTGGTAGGGACCATTCCAAGACCCGACGTACTCCCGACCATTCCAGTACCACGTCCCTGTGGAACGGAGCCCTATGTTGCCATTCACGTCATAGGCGTACTGACCGCTCCCGTCGGAGACGTAGTGGCCCTCGGAGTCGAAGGTGGAACGGCAGGTGTTGCTGGTCTCGGTCAGCGTCCAGGGGAAGGACGAGCTGATGGCGTTCCCCAGAGTCAGGTCCATGGTGCCGGTGACCACCGTAGGAGTCACGTTGCCGAGTTGGAGGACCGGCTTGTTACTGTGACGCATGGTGGCCACGAGGAAGGGGCTGCCGGCGGTGACGCTGTTGGTGGTTGCCGGCTTCAGCCCAACGGTGCTCTGGATGGTGTCGTTGTAGCTGCCGGGGCACCTCATCCCCTGCCCATAGCTGTACCCGAAGGAGGCAAAGACATTCTGCGACGAGCTGACCTTCGACGTACTGTATCCACTTCCCTGAGGTGAGTAACGCACACAGGCATCGTTATAGGCAGATGCGGGGGTCGTGTAGGAGTTCGTCGTGACATCACGCTGCACCGCGGTGGACTCTCCCAGGTCCACCACAATCTCGGCCGCAGCCGCAACCGGCTGGATCGGCAGCACCACGCCGCCGACGAAGGCGCTGGCGAACAGGGCGACAACGGTCACAACCGCCGTGAATCTGGAACGCGGAAGCCCCCACTTACTGCGGGATCGTGCAGCGTGACGCATTGACGACCTTCCTCACACATGTCATGACAAGCCAAAACGCTTTACCGAAAAGCAATATCGCAAGCAGCATTAGCTCCTCACGGCCTTTAACCGTACCGCGCCACCGCGGCGTATGACGCACGATTGACCTTCCATACAGCAACATTTCAAGCACAATCCTTATAACTACCCCACTAGGTCACGATTGGCTCGCAATCCGCTCGCGAGTGAGCACCCACGGCGCGTCATTCGCGCAACGTCGCTTCCCGCGGACCGCCCGACCGGCACGAGTTGCCCCACGGGCGCGAGCGAACCGGCCTACCTCTCCGAGTCCTCCGCAACTCTTGCTGCAACGGAGGAGGCGTCCGGGAGCAGGCCTCCGCCGTCCCCAAGTCCGTGCTCGCCGCTAGCACCCAGAACCAGCCTCATACCTGCGCGGACGCGATGCAGAAGCCGTCGGAATCATTCCGCCGACGATCTTCTGGGCTCTCGCGGCTCAACGTCGCCCGAACGCAGGTGACGCTCCTCGGCGTCACCAAAGAGTCTTCAAGCCGAGGAGCCCGGAGAATGCCGCATCCACAGTGATGAGAGTCAGCGCCTCGGTGATGGCCTGCGCGGCAAGCATCCGGTCGAAGGGGTCGCGGTGCGCCCACTCCAACTGTCCGCTCAGACGGGCGTGCTGCCAGTTGATCGGCAGCACCTCCGCGCCGAGCCGTGTTATGTGCCCATCAAGCGCGTCGAGCCAGGGCCCCGCGCCAGGCAGCTTGCCGATGCGGTACTTGGTAAACAGCTCCCAGGCGCTCGCTGCCGACACCAGGAGACGACTCTCCCGCGCTCTCAGTACCTGGGCGGCATCCGGTCCCAGACGATCCGGCTCGTTGATCGCCCACATAAGAGCGTGGGTATCGAGCAGGTAGCCGCTCACCGTCCCTCCCAGGCCATGAGTTCGTCTTCAGGTAGCTCATCAAAGAAGGAATCTGGAAGTCGGTAACCACCGAACCCGAGCTCGCGCTCACCGTTATTTGCCGGAACCAGTCGCGCAATGGTTCGCGACCCGCGGGCGATGTTGATGGTGGAACCGCGCTCCACCTCTGCCAACAGCGCCGACAGGTGGGTCTTCGCCTGCTGCACCTTGACTGTCTTCATGCTGCCATGATCTCCCATTTGGTTTGGGTTGGTCAACCGCCCAGACCAGCCTCCCTATGGACCGGACGCTTACTGAGCATGACCCACCACCGCGCCGAGCCGCCGCATGCACACAGCGCCCGCCGGAAACGGGCTGCTTGCTCGTCGCACCCGTGCGATGATGGCGCTGCCTCCACGGCGCAACCCCGGATCAACGCAGAAATCTCTGCCGGGGAGTGTGCACCGAGAGGAGGTGACCTCTGGGCATGTCGAAGAACCGGAAGCGCCGACGCCGCAAGGCCAAGGCGCCGAAGGGGATGAAGAGCAAGCAAAAGGCCCAGATCTGGCGGACTGTCGTCGAAAGCATTCCGCCGATGATCTGGGCCCTTGCGGCTCTGCTCAGCGTCCTGCAAGGCCGCTGAGATCAACATCTCCGGATGTCTCCGGGGAGTCGGGCGGTTGCCGCCGCTCGACTCCCCACCATTATGGTGACACAGTCGCAAGATCGGCAAGCCCGATCTGCGGAGCACCCGCCCTACGTCCACAGCAGCAGCCCGTCGGCCAGAAGGCTGCGCGCGCCCTCCACCATGCGGGCGGTCGTCTCCGCGGCGTCGGCGCCAGTCAGTGCCGCCACGGCGGTGGCGATCTGCCCCACGCTCAGTTCGCCGTCAGCCACCTCCACCAGTGCCGCCAGGGCTGTGTCTGCCTGCACGGTGCGCCCGAAGCCGCCGCCTTGGCGCAGCAGGATGACGCTGGGCTCACTGTCCCCGGGACGTAGGTGGCGCTGCTCGGTGACGTCGGGGGCGACGACGGGGTGCAGCGCCGCCACCTCGGCATCACTCATGGCGGCCAGACGGCTGCGCGAGCGCACCGATGCGGCAACGTGCGGGCCGAGTGGCGCGGTCGGCCGAGTGCCGACCTCCTCCAGGAGCCGCCAGGGTGCGCGGCCGGCATCATCGCAGTCCCCGGGCCGGTGCAGCACCACATAGCCGAAACCGACGGCCTGGACGCCACGGGCGGCGAAGTCGTCGAGCCACGCGCCCAGGGCGGCCTCGAAGCCGCGGCGATTCCGCTCGGGGGTGGTGCCGCCGTCGCGCAGCCACATGGTGGCGTACTCGATCGGGTCCTGCACCTCCCGCTGAATGACCCAGGCGTCGGTGCCGTCCGGCAGCCAGCCGCTCACGCGCTCGCGCCAGTCCTGTCCGAGGTGGTGCTCCCAGTTGCCGAGCATGACGGCGATGCCGCCGTCGGTCAGGTGCTCCCCGAGGGCGGGCAGGAGTGTGGGCAGGACGGGGCCGCCGGCGTCGCGGTACTCCATGAGCGGCAGGCCGGCCGCGCGCACGGCGGGCGGGGTGATTACGAAGGGCGGGTTGGTGGCGATCAAATCGAAGCGGCGTCCGGACACCGGCTCCAGGAAGGAACCGCGCCGCAGCTCCAGCCGCTCGGGGTCGGTGCCGGCCAGGGCGGCGTTGAAGGCGGTGAAGGCCAGCGCGCGGGCGGAGATGTCGGTGGCGACGACGTGGTCGGCGTGCCGCAGCAGGTAGAGGGTCTGGATGCCGCAGCCGCAGCCGAGGTCCAGGGCGGTGCGCACGGGCGTGCGCGGGGTGAGCGCGGCCAGGGTGAGGCCGGCGCCGCCGATGCCCAGGACGTGATCGGGGGCGAGCTGCCCCTGCGACACCAGCTCTCCCAGGTCGGAGGCGACCCACCAGCGCGCCTGGCCGCCGTCGTCGCACGCCTCGTGGGGGCGCAGGTCGACGGCGGCGCGCACCCGAACTGTGTCCGCGCCGCCCCCGCCGCTGCCCGCGGCAGGCGGATGCTGCTCCGTGGCCCCGGAGCCAACCGCCTCGAGGTCGCTCCCCGCGGTAATGACGAGCCCCATGGCGCGGGCGCCGGCGGTGCCGGTGCGCGGCAGTGCCGCATCCAGCTCCGCGGCGTACACCGGCTCGCCGAGCATGAACAGGGCGGTGAGCACCGCGACCGGGTCCGCTGCTCCCTCCGAGCCTGCGCCGGTGCGGGCGGTGCGCCCGGCAGCCAACGCCTCCCGCACCCGGCGCAGGGCGGGGTAGCGCTGCTCCCGGCGCAAGGCGGCGTCGACGGCGGGGCCGAGCAGCTCGGCCACGGCGTCCACGCCCCAGTCGGCCTCGGCGAGGTCGGCGCGCAGGGCGGCTGCCTGCTCCGGCGTGGCCACGGGCGGCGGGGTGGGGGAAAACGCAGCCGGCGGGGTGGGGGAAAACGCAGCCGGCGGGGTGGGGGAAAACGCAGCCGGCGGGGTGGGGGCGAGCTCAGTCGGTGGAGTGGGCGCGGCATCGGTCATGGGCGCGACCGTACCGCTGTGTCGCAACCGCTGGGCGGCGCAATACCGGCTCGCATGCGCCATCCCCGGCGGCTCGTGCCTCGTGCCCCGTTCACCCGGTGAGCATGTCCATCCCCACGCTCATCACCACCGGGACGATGCCCAGGATGATGAAGGCCGGCAGGAAGCAGGTCCCCAGCGGCAGAACCAGCCGGACGGCCAGGCGCTCGGCGGCGGCCTCGTCGGCCGCCTGCCGTCCCGCGCGCAGGGAGGCGGCGGTGCCGGCGAGCAGCGGTGCGGGCGCGGCGCCGTCCTCCCAGCCCGGTCGCAGACAGGCCTCAAGCCGGGCGTGCCGCCGCTGTTTCTCATCCCGACGCCACCATCCCGGGCGCGTGTAGGTCTTCTCCGCCATATCCTCCCCCGCTCCGATTTCCTCCCCGCGTCCGGCTCGCCAGGCCTCCTCCCAGTCGGCCCCCAGCAGCAGGGCCCGCCCGACGACGCCTAGCTCCTCGTCACCCAGCGCCCGGCCCAGCGCCTGAAGCGCCCCGGGCACCGACGCGCCGGCCGCGAGCGCGGCCCCGGCCAGGTCCAGGACCAGGGCCTCGTCGACTTCGTCCGGCCTTGCCACTGCCGCCGCGACCAGGCGCGCGGTCAGCCAATGACCTATGCCCATTAGCACGAGGCCTGCGACCCCCAGGGCACTGCCCCAGCCGCCGTCGAGCAGCATCTGCCCGGGGTGGGCGCCGACCGCCGAGCCGAGCAGCAGCCCGACGGGCGGCAGCAGGGCGAGCAGCCGCGCGGTTGCGCGCGGCCCGGACAGGGCGGTGCGGCGGGAGGCCTCGGCCTGCCCGGACTCCGCCACTCCCCCGGCGACCGCCTCCAGCACGCCGGCCAGGGGAGCGCCGAGCGCCGTGGTCAGGCGGCAGGCGGCGACGGCCCCGGGCACGGCCGCGGCGGTCAGGCGCCGGCGCGCGCTGCGCCCGCGGCGGCCCGGCAGCGGCGGCTCCCAGCGCCAACGGCCCTCCCGGCGGCGGGGCAGCCAGCCGGTGGGCGGCTCCCGGGCGAGGGCCAGCAGTGCGGGCGGCACGCCGTCGTCGTCGGGCTGCGTTCCCTCGGTGATGCCGGCGCGTTCCAGCGTGCGGGCCCAGGCGCGCTGAGGGGTGGCGCCGGCGCGCAGGAGGGTGGCCGCCTCGGTCAGCACCAGGCCGAGGTCGAGGTCCTCCGCCCCGGGCCGGGCGGGGCGGGCCAGGCCTCCGGCGTGGTGGGTGCCGAGGGCGTCCGGCGGCTCGCGCCGTGCCGGCAGCAGGATCACGGCAGCCGCCAACGCCACCAGCAGGCCTGCCAGTACCTGTGCGCCGGTCATGGCCGGCTCCTGTGCGTGCCCGTCCGCACGCGCACGTGCGCCCCGGTGCCGGCGGCCGCCGGGGCACACTGCGCAGTCGCGGGCCGTCCGGCCCCGACGTCGTCCCCCAGGGCGGCGGTCACAGGCGCCTCCCCGATCCGGGCGGCCAGCCGGTCCACGCCGGTTCCCGCCGCCACCGCGCCGTCGGGCTCGATGATGAGGGCGTCCCGGCAGCGCATCCGCTCCCCGTCCCGCTCCAGCACGCCGATCGCGGTCACCTGCCGCAGGGTGGTGGCGCCCGGTCTGGCGCGGCGCCGCAGGTGGACGACGGCGTCGAGGGCGCTGACGGCCTGGGCGGCCACGGCGCCCTCGTCCAACCCGGCCAGGGCGCCCAGGGCGGTCAGGCGGGCGGGGACGTCGGCGGGCGAGTTGGCGTGGAGGGTGGCCCAGCCGCCCTCATGACCGGTGTTGAGCGCGGTCAGCACGTCGCGCACCTCGGGGCCGCGGCACTCACCGAGCACGATCCGGTCCGGGCGCATGCGCAGGGCGGTGCGCACCAGCGTGGTCATGGGGACGGCGCCGACGCCCTGGACGTTCTCCCCGCGCTCCTGCAGGTGGATGACGTGCGGGTGGTCGGGGCGCAGCTCGCTGGCCTCCTCGATGCATACGATCCGCTCGTCGGCGGGCACGAGCCCCAGCAGGGCCGCCAGCAGGGTGGTCTTGCCGGTACCGGTGGCGCCGGTGACCAGGCAGTTGGCGCGGCGAGTCACCAGCGCGATCAGGACGGCGTCGAGACCGGGGGCGACGGTGCCAGCGGCGACCAGCTCGGCGATGCTGAAGGCGCGACGGCGCTTGGTGCGCAGGCAGATGAGGGTGCCGTCCGCACTCAGCGGCGGCAGGACGGCGTTCAGCCGGGTGCCGTCGGGCAGGGTGACGTCCACGATGGGGCTGGCGTCGTCCAGGCGGCGCCCGCAGGCCGCGGCCATGCGCACGGCCAGTGCCCGCGCCTGGGTCTCCGGGAGGGCCGCCTCGGCGACCGGTTCGAGTCCGCGTCCGCGATCGATCCAGGTGCGGCCGGCGCCGACGAGCACGTCAGTGACGCCGTCCAGCTCAAGCAGCGGCTGCAGGACGGGGCCGGCTCCCTCGACGTCGGCGCGCACGTGCCGGGTGAGCCGGGCCAACCCGCCCGCGCCGGTGGTCGGGGCCGCCCCGGAGCCGAGGGCGACGTCGAGGCCGGCGCCGCGGGCCAGGGCGCTGCGTACGCGGGACAGTTCCTCTCGGCCCGCCGGCGGGGCGCCCCCGGAGCGGTCGGCGGGTGTTACTGCGGTCACCACTGCGCCTCCTCGTGCGGGTTGTCGCCCAGCAGGCGAGCGGCGACCGCGCGCGCCTGGGTGCGCAAGGCACCGCGGCCGCGGGTCGGGTCGTCTCCGCGGGCAATGCGCTGGGCGACGGCGCGGTCGTGCGGGAGGACGGCGACGATCTCGGTGCGTGTCATGAGTGCGAGCTCGTCGGGGGTCACGTCCTCGCCGATCCTCCGTATCACCGTGTACACCTTGCGCGGTTCGGCAGGATTCGGATCGGGCCCGGTGGGGGCGCGGTCGCCGGGGTCGGCCCGTCCTGTTCGGCTCGTCCCCTTGAGCCGGGCGGCGAGCGCCTCCGCGGCGACCGCCGAGCGCAGGTCGAGTCCGGACATGAGCATGACCGTGGCATCCGCGGGTGGGACGGCTCCGCGCGGCAGGTCGAGCAGGACGAGGTCGTGTTCCGCGCGCAGGGCGTCCAGGACGGGACGCAGTTGCCCGGGGCTGCGGACGCCGCCGCGGCCGTCGCCGGTGATCACGGGCATGCCCAACCAGGCGGGCAGGGCGGCGACGAGTCTCTCCGGGCGGAACGCGGGTTCGTCGGCGGGTAGGTCGGCCCAGCGCAGCCCGGGCAGTACGCCGTCGCCCATGAGCAGGCCCAGGCCTCCGGCGGGGTCGGCGTCGACGAGGGCGACACGCTTCCCTCCGGCGTGGCCGGCGCGCGCCAGGTGGAGGAGGAAGGTGCTGGCGCCGAGCCCGCCGCGGACCCCGGTGACAACGACGAGGCGGGCCCGCGGCGGGTGCTGTGCGGCCAGCAGGAGGGCGACGATGTGGTCGGCACCGTCGGGCTCGCAGCAGCGCTCCAGGCTGCCGAAGACGAGTCCCGATTCTGCGGGTGAGTCGAGCGTCCCCTCCCGCGTAAGCAGCACGACGGCGCGGACCCCGGGCTCGGCGAGCAGGGAGTGAGCTGCGGCGGTCGGGTCTTCGCTGGGCTTTCCCAGGATCGGGGCGGTGCCGGTGCACACGCGCACGACATCCGCGGGAAAGTCCTTCGGAATTCCGTCCTGCCGGGTGTCGGCCTCCCGGGCATCGCCGGAATCAACCAGGAGCACCCGCACATTGGGGGCGAGTGGTGCTGCGGTGGCGTCCATGTGCTCTCCTCGAAGTCCCCGGCCCGTGGCGTGGCGCCCGGGCGGTCCCGATCAGGGTGCCTCGGTGCGCCTGCCTCCCGCTGCGCGCCTGTGGATGGTGCCCGCGACGGCGGTTTTGAACGCTGCCTGTGGAGAACAGTGTTCTGATCAGTGCTCGGCGGTGGTGCCGGCCTGGATGGACCGGCAAATCCTCTGCGCCTCCTGGATGCCGACGAGGATCGCCTCCGCCTGCCACACGATCCAGGCGCTCACGCCGTCGGGTCGGCCGGAGGCGTAGGCCGCCGCCGCGTCGGCGTAGGCGCCGGGCGCGCGAGCGGCGTACTGGTCGGTAATCGCCACGCCGGTGGGCTCCAGGCCGTCACGGGTGATCAGGTGGCGCACCAGCAGCCGGCCGACGGCGGCGTTGCCGGCGACGAAGGGGCGAGCCGTGATCATTTCCGCGTGGACCACGGCGGCGCGTGCGAGTGCGGGGGCGCCGGGGGCGTCAATGAGTTCAAGGAGGGCGTCGATGCGGGCATGCAGTGCCCCGGCGTCGGGAGGTGCTCCGGGGCCGCCCTCGAGCGGGGCCACGCCCGGTCCCCGGGGATTGGCGACGGCGTCCAGGGGAATCCGTCCGGTGGCGGCCAGTGGCCCGGCGACGTCGCGGTGGAGGGTCGCCAGCAGGGTGCGGGGGCTCGGCTGGGCGGGGCGGGCCTCGCCGCGCAGATCGGGCATCCACTCGGTCAGTCGCACGCCGGCACGCCACAGGCCGGCGGCGGCGTCGAGGGAGGGGTCGCCGGTGGCGGCCCGGGTCAGGGAGCGGTTCGCTACGGCGTCGCGCAGGACGACGGTGGGCAGGACGGCGCCCTCGACGGCGGCGGAGGCGATGGCGCCCCGGATGGCGGCATCGGCGCGGGCCTCCCGCCAGCGACGGCGCAGGGCCTCGTGCCAGCGCAGCTCGGCGGAGGCCTCGCGCAGGGCGTCCTCGGCGCGCCTGACCCGCGGGTCGGCGCAGAGGGCCTTCAGCGCCTGAATGACAGGGCTGGGGCGGGCCGGGCGCACGGCGCTGCTGGGGCGCTCTCCGGGAGGCGGGCCGATCGACACCCCCATGCTGACCACGGGGCCACTGTAGGCGTGCGGGCGCGATCCCCCAGCGGCGACTCGCCCAGGAGCCACTTGCCGCCGCCGACCTCGCCGCAGACATCCGTTATGTGCAATGCACCCGGGGACGATTTCACACAAGTGCCCATTGTGTGCAAAGTTCCCCTGGCGCATGCTGGCACTCCTCTGGAGGCCGAGTCAGGGCGTCTGCGCACCACACAGGTGGTAAGTGGACCTGGCGGTCGCCCAGCAGCGCCGCTTCGCCGCGCCCCGAGCCGTGCAGGTTCACATGACCGGTGGGGCCTTCTTGCCGGGTTTGGCGGGTTGTGGCTCGCTCCAGGATGCTGGTCAACCCGCGAGGATGCAGCATTACCGTCGATTACTGTCGAGCGCGCGGACCTGGGCGGCGTCCTAGACGGCTTGCCCGCTGCGTTGTCTGCGTGGTTCTGGGACTGCTGAGCGTCATGACTTCCGGGACGTGGGAGTCTGGAGGCTTCTGGGACGCCGGCGCACCCTTCATCGTCAGGACCTCGCACCAGCAGGTACACACTGGCCGAAGGATATGCGAGCCAGTGGTTGAACCGCTGCCTGTTCCACCCCGGCAGCACTTGCCCCGCAGCGCGCCTGAATCGTAAACAGGCCCACAACTACGACACCACTCCGACATCGAGCTCTTCGTGCTTGCGGGTGCGCACGCAGGCGCGGGTGCGGGTGCCGGGCCGGCGGTCCCGCACCGCCTGCGCAACGCCGACGGCCCCGCGTGGCTGGACCGTCTACCGCCACTTGGACCCCTTGCCGCCACTTGGACCGTCTACCGCTGTTTGGACCGCCCTACACGCACTCTCAGACGGTCCAAACAGAGGAACGCGGTCCAAACAGAGGAACGCGGTCCAAACAGAGGAACGCGGTCCAAGCAGAGCATGCGGGAGCGGACCGCGAGCCACTGCCGGCACAGGCACCTGGGGGCGCCACAATGCAGCACCCGCCCAGCATGGGCCGGACCCGCTTCCAAGCACGCCCCGGGCACCGACCAGAGCCCCGACGATTCACAGGCGCCGACAACAGCCCACCACCCACAACCTGCGCCCCGCCGCCACCCACGAACTCCACCGGGCAGGCACCCCAACACCCACCGCCCCGCCCCAACCATCAACCGCAAGACACCAACCGCAAACGCATCTGCCGTCGCACCCCCAGTACGCGAAGCGCCGGCTCCCGATCGCCGCGTGGCCTAACGGCATCCCCAGCGTCCTAGGCGGCGAGCCCACAACCGCAGACGCACGCGCGGGGCCGACCGACGCTCAAGAGTCGGCCGCCCCTTCCGCGTGCACCCCGCGCCGGAACACTGCGGACCCCGGCCAGCTGCGGGTCGTCACTTCGCGACGAACACCTCCCTTCCGTTCTCGGTGGTCCTGTCGGCCCTGACGGTTCCGGTGATCACATCGCCCGTGACGGTAAGCACGCCGTCCGCGTAGCTGTGCTGCGCCTCGACCAGCGGGATGGTGAGCGATTCCTTGTCGGTGCCCGTGAAGGCGGGCGCTCCCAGTACTTGGAGATTCTGTCCCTCGCCGTTCAGCACCAGGATGGTGGTGGTCAGCACCACCTTGTCCTTGTAGGCGAAGGAGCCGCCGTAGCCGATCTCCCCAACCTTGGGCACGTACAGGTAGGCGACGGAGGTATCCGCCTCCGCATCGTCGAGCTTCCTGATGTCCGGGCCGGTGTACTCCTCGGCCTCCTCGATCAGCGCCTCCACCTTGCCGCTGATCTCGGGGTCGACGTCCTCCTGGACGGGAGCGGCATCGTCCAGCAGCAGCTCCACCAGCGTCTTGCCGGTGGCGTAGAAGCCGTCCTTCCACGCGGGCTTGACGGCGTCGAGCAGCATCCCACTGACGAATCCGAATGCGTAGGACTCGACATCCACCGAGACGTCCAGCGACTCCTCCTTCAGCAGCGGCGCCTGCCGGGCCTGCAGCTGCTCGGCGGGCTGGTCCGCCTGGACCGACAGGGCCATGTACTCCACGTAGCGGGCAACGCCCTCGACGATGTCGTAGTGGTGGATGTCCTCCGCCTCCTGGACGAACTCCGACTTCCAGGTGTCGAGCCAGTGGCGGGCGTGGCCCAGATGCTCGGCGCGCCGTTCGGGCTCGGTGGCGGCAAGGCGCAGACGGTCCAGCAGCATGCGCCGCAGGGTGCGCGGCCGCGCCTGGTACGGATAGGGCGTGTCCCGGCTGCTGGAGGCGGTCACGTTGATCTCACCCTGGTAGTAGAAGTGGACCAGCTCGTGGGTCATCAGGGCGAAGGCGTAGGTGGCCGGATCCTTCAGGTCCGCGGTGGCGGCGGAGGCCCCGTCGGCGCTCACGGAGGGCGTCGACTTCGTGGTCGCCTCACCCGGTGCGGCGGCACTCTTCGTGGCCGAGGCCGCCTGCCCGAGGTTGAGCGTGATGGATGGATGCCCCTCAAAGGTGACCTTGCCGTAGGAGGTGGGCACCTCGATGCCCGCGTACTCCTCGGCCTGAAGCGCACGGTGGCCCTCGGTTGAGATCACCCATGCCCGCGTGGCCTCGAACTGCTCATTCACCTGCATGGCCACGATCCGGTGCTGGGTGTAGTCGACTCCCGGCCACACCGGCCCCATGAGCGGCCACACGCGCGAGACCCACGCGGACACCCCCTCCACCAGGGTCTCGTACTGCTCCTCGGACAACGACGGCGTGCCCGCCAGGCTGCCCAGCGGATTCTGCGCCCCCGCAGCCCCCGGGTCGGACTCCGGGGTCGGCGGCGTGGAGCCGATGTGCTCGCCCATCGATTCGCCCTCGGTTCCGCATGCTGCCAGCGGCAGCAGGAGAGCGGCCCCGACGGCGCCCAGGGCCGAGCGACGCGTGAGTGATAAGGAGGTCAAGCCGGACTTGGTCATCGAATGGCTCGCTTTCAGTGCTTTCATTATGGTGTTCGACTGCTGTGGCTGCTTCTGCGTTCCTGGTTACTTATCCGGTCGGGCGGAGTCCGGCGGCGGGCCCCGCCCGTGCTCAGTACTGCTTGACCTCCTCCCTGCACGTCAGGTCCTGCTCGGGCAGCTCTCCGCGCAGCAGGTAGGCATCGATCGTGTTGTCCACGCACTCGCCCTTGCGCATGTAGGCGCCGTGTCCGTTGCCCTCAACGGTCAGCAGGCGGGCCGAGTCGAGCTGCGCGGCCAGGGCCCGGGCCCACTGGTAGGGGGTGGCCGGGTCACCGGTAATGCCGACGACGAGGATCGGGGCGGCCCCGGCGGCCCGGATCTCCTTGGGCTGGTGGTCGGTGTGATGCCCCCAGCCCTTGCAGAACGCATCGGGGTAGGACAGCCCTCCGCCCAGGATCGGCGCCACCCGCTTGATCTGCTCCGCGCGCTCATCCCACCCGGCCTCGTCGCCGCGAACCGGGTAGTCGAGGCAGTCAATGGCGGCGATGGCGCTCTCATTGGCGGCTGCCTTCGCCTCGTTGGCCGCCTGCTCCTGTGGATCGGCCTCCGCATCGGCCAGAGAGGGGTCGGCCAGCAGCGCCAGGCCGGTACCGTCGCCGTCCTTGATGGCAGGAGCCAGCGCTGCGGTGAGGATGTCCCAGGAGCTGTTGTCGTACATGAGGTCGGTCAGTGTCTTGGCGAGTGTCGCCCCGTCGACGTCGTCGCCCACCTGGCTCGTAAGCGGTTTCGCAGTGGCCCTCTGGATGAGTTCCCCGATCTGGGCCACGCCGGATTCAGCATCACCCGTGAGCGGGCAGTCCCGCCCCGCCTGACAGTGCTTGACATAGGTGTGCAGGCTCTTCTCGATGGCCTCGGCCTGCTGCACGATGTTGTCGGCCTGCTCCTGGGAGGGGTTCTGCGCGCTGTCGAGCACCATGCGGCCCACGTTCTCGGGGAACAGCTCCGCGTAGCGAGCCCCCAGGTAGGTGCCGTAGGAGGTGCCCAGGTAGTGCAGGCGGGCATCGCCCGACAGTGCCCGCAGGACATCCATGTCGCGCACCACCGAGGCGGTGTCCATGTGGTCGATCAGCTCCGGCACGGGCGAGTACTGCTCGCACCGGGTGGCGAGCTCCGCTGCGGACCGCTCGGTGGACTCGGCGGTCTCCTCACCCATCTCCGCCGCAGCGACGTCCCGCCTATCCGGCGCGGCGCCGGAGGTCGCCGCCTCCAGCGCGGCCTTGGCGGTCTCGTCAATCTCCTTTGGGCTCAGGCAAGTCAGTGGGGTCGAGTCACCCACCCCGCGCGGGTCGAAGCCGAGGACGTCGTAGCCCGCTCGCAGCGCGTCGGAGAAGACGCCCTCCTGCGAGACGTACTCCAGGCCGGAGGCCCCGGGCCCGCCGGGATTGGTCAGCAGCGTGCCGATAGGCTCGCCCGAGGTCGAGGGCAGCTTCTTGAGCGCCAGATCGATGGTCCTGCCCGAGGGATCCGCGTAGTCCAGGGGCACCTTCACCGTGGCGCACTGGAAGGAGGCATCGTCTGCGCACTTCTTCCAGTCGACCTGCTGCTGGTAGAAGGCCTCCAGGCCCGCGGGGACCGGCGGCAAGCCCGGCGCGTCCACCGGGCTGGCGGACACGGAGGCCTCCGACGTCATCGCATCGCTACGACTGTCGACACCGAGCGTGCACGCGGACAGGGCCAGGCACGGCGTCGCCGCGGCCGCAAGCGGACCGGCGAACCATTTGCGACTCATTATCGTTCTCACACCTCGGACTTTAGAGTCTTCGACCGCGCTCCCGATCCCACCACCGGGCGATTGCCGCCCCCGCCGCCCTCATCCCGCGGGAGGAGCCGTATCCGCCCTCCCCCGGATCCAATCCCCCGGCTTCGCCCGGCCGTGGCATCGCACTCATCTAGAATTGCCCTGTGACGCAAGACCAGCCCTCCCCCGCGGCCCGGCAACCGGCGTCGAGTCCCGCCACCGACGGCGCTCGCCAGGCGCCGCGGTCGCGTCGCGGCGACTACCTGCTGACGGCCGCGGTCGGCGTGCTGCTACCGCCGGCCATACTCGCCCTGACGGGCATGACCTCCCAGGCGGCCGACGCCGGGCAGCTGCCGCGCATCGTCCTGTTCGCGCTGCTCACGCTCGTGGTCTCGGCGCTGGCCCAGTGGCTGTTCGCGGTGCGTTCCTCGCTGGGCGGCTTGGTTGGAGGGCTCGTCGCGCTGGCGGCACAGGCGGTGATCCTCGCCAGTCCGGGACGCGCAGCGGACGCCCCCTTCGCCTGGGCGCGCTCCCTGATACCCACCGGAGCGGTGCTCATCGTCGCGGCGCTGCTGCTGGGCGGCTCCTGGGGCATGCGTCGGGCGCGCCGCGCCGGGCGCGCGGATGCACGCCTATCCGTCAGGCTCGGCGAGCAGGACAAAACGCCGGGCGTCACCCCGACGGCCCCGCCTTCACGGCGCCGCGACCATGCCGTCTCCTTCCCGCTCACGGTCATGGCCGTGGGCGCGGCCCTCGCCCTCCTCTCAGCCGGCTACACCCGCCTGCTCTCCCCCGGCACCTCGCTCGGCAGCGGCCTGCTCGGCCCCACGCTGGCCCTGGTCGCGCTGCTCCTGGGAGCAGCATTCACGGGCCGGTCGACGCTGGGGGCACGTGTCACCGGAACACTGCTCGTGCTGTTGTCACTCCCCGGGCTGCTGGCGCACATCTGGCCGCAGCTGCCCGGACACGCCCTGCTGGTGCGGCTGCTTCCCGACGACCCGAACGGGGTGAGTCTGCTGCTTGCGGGCACCGTGCTGGTAACCGTCGGCTGGGGCGCGCACCTGGCCCGTCGCGAGGGCCGCATGGGGGAACTCGCCGAACTGCGCTCCCGAGAAGCACCGACACCACCGCACGGCCTGCCCCATTCCCAGGCCTGAGATCCGCCGCGTCCACGGAGTCCGCCTGGCCGCCCCCACCGGGCCCGCGGCGCTCACCCGGGCTTGATCTACTTCCCGCCACGGCCCGGCACGCCTCCCCACAGCTGGGTACGGCACCGTTACCGTGAACGCAGAAGGAGGTTCAGATGAGCACCGAGAATACTGCCGACGAACGCGAGCCCGAGGACCGCGTCCCGCCCGCGCCCGGGTCCGAGCCTGCCGCCGGGGAGCATGCGGCCGCGCCGGCCCCCGCTCCGGCACCGGCGGCCGGTGAAACCGCCATGGCGTCGCCCGAGCCCACCCCCACCCCGGCCACCGAGGAGACCACCGCGTCGGCGGCCGAGCCGCGCGCGCCTGAGCCTGCGTCCTTCAAATCGCGCGCGGAGGACGACATTCTGCTGGACGGCTCCAGCGTCGTCGGCCGCCCGAAGTCCCGCGCCGCCGCGCACTGGGCCGGCGTGCTGGTCTGGGTCATCGCCCTGCCCCTGGCCTGGTTCCTCCTCCACGACGCCGCCGCCACCGCGGTCGACGGCGCCACCCCCCTGCGTTTCGGCGTATCCGTGCTCGCGCTGGTGGAGCTGGGTATCGCAGCCGCGGCACTCGCGGTCGCCCTGTGGACGGCTAGCCGCTCCAGCCTGGGCTCCTTCGTCGTCGGCGCGGCATCGGTACTGGTAGGGCTGCCGTTCCTGCTGGCACCCGCGGCGATGAATGACGCGATCGGGCCACTCCTGGACCGTCTGACCGCGCACTCGCAGCTGGGCGCCTCGCTGTCCGCCTACTGGTGGGCCGACGCCATCAGCGGCAAGTTCATCGCCTTCGGGCTGTTCATGATCATGGTCGGCGTGGTCTCGCACCGGGCCCGGCGTGCAGGCCGTCGCGAGCAGGAGATCATTGATCAGGGGCGGCGCACCGTCTGACCCGGATTTCAATCCCGGTCGCGGCGCCGGGAGAGTCTCACCATGAAACCCGCTCTCACACCGCTTCGCCGCTCCGCCTAACCTGGGCCGGTGCCCGATCCCAGCACCCCCTCCGCCACCGCGCCGTCATCGCCACCCGTAAGGGTGGAGGCGTCCATGACCAGTGCGCGCGACGCCGCCCGGGACGCGGCGCCGATCATGATCGGATACATCACGCTCGGCCTGGCCGCCGGCCTGCTGCTGGTGGCCCAGGGCCTGGCCTGGTGGTGGGCGCCGGTGTGGAGCGTGGTCATCTACTCGGGAACCATGCAGATGCTGCTGGTGCCGCTGGCCGGCGCCGGGCAGCCCCTGGCCGCGATCGCCGCCTCCACCCTGTTCGTCTCCGGCCGCCATGTCTTCTACGGGCTGGGCTTTCCGCTGGACCGAGTCCACGGCCGCCCGCTCACCCGCCTGTACGCGATTCACGCCATCACCGACGAGGTGTACGCCCTGCTGGCCTCACGGGACCGGACGGTCATGAGTGGGCGCTACGTCGTCACCGTCGAGGTCATGAGCCATTCGGCTTGGATAACCGGCACGACGGCGGGGGCGCTAGCCGGCACCGGCCTGGCGGCCCTAATCGGGCAGCGGGTGGAGCTGCTCGGCTTCGTGCTGACGGCACTGTTCGTCATCCTCGCCATCGAGAACTGGAAGGCCCACCCGGACCTGGCCGTGCTGCTCAGCGGATTCGTGGCCGGCGCCGTCGGGCTGGTGGTAGGCGGGTCGGCGGCTCTGCTCAGCGCGCTGGGGACCCTCGCAGCCGCACTAATCGCCCTGTACGCGTGGCGGCGCCGCACGACCCGCGCCCAGGCGGGCGGGAGCGCACGCTGATGCTTACCAACTTCCAGCTGGCAGTGGCCGTCGCGGTTGTCGCCGCCATCACCTATGCCTGCCGCATCGCCCCCTTCGCGCTGCTGCGCGGACGCGGCCGAATGCCGCTGGTGAGCTTCCTCGGTGACGCCATGCCGCTGGGCGTCATGATCGTGCTGGTGGCCTACACGCTCGACGACGTCACCATGGCCCCCGCCACCTGGCTGCCGGCCCTCGCGGGCATCGGCGCCACCGCCGGGCTGCACCTGTGGCGCCGCGCCCTGGGCCTGTCGCTGATCGGCGGCACCGCCGTCTACGTGGCCGCCAGCCTGCTGCTGGGATGACCACGGCGGCATGCGACAGACCGCACGAGTCGGCACCCGTTGCCAGTAGGCTGCTTACGTGCAAGCCACCGTGACTCGCCCCGGGCCCTGGATCCACCGCCACATCACCGCCGGTGGCACCCGCTTCCACGTCGCCCTGGCGGGCCCGGAGGCGCCACTCGACACCCTCCAAGACCCGACCCCGCCGACACCCGCCACCGCCGCGGAACCCGCTGCGCAAGCCGGGCCGCTGGTTCTCCTGCTGCACGGCTTCCCCGAGTGCTGGTGGACCTGGCGACACATCATCCCGCCCCTGGCAGACGCCGGCTACCGGGTAGCCGCACTCGACCTGCGCGGCTTCGGCGGTTCTGACCGCCCGCCGTCGGGATATGACCTGGTCACCCTCGCCCGGGACGTCGCCGCCGTCGTGCGGGCGTTGGGGCGCGACCACGCCGTCGTCGTCGGCGCGGGTATCGGCGGCCAGGTCGGCTGGACGCTGGCCAATCTGGAGCCGGAGCTGACGGTGGGGCTGGTACCGATCGGGGCACCGCACCCGCTGGCCATACGGTCACTGCCCATGCGCTCCCTGATGGGCTCAACGGTGCAGCACCTGTTCTTCAAGGCCCCGCTGCTGCCGGAACGCAGCCTGCGCACTACGGCGGGGGTTGAGCGCCTGCTCAGCTCCTGGGCGGCTCCGGCGACGCGCCCGCTGGCCACCGAGGGGGCCGAGTACTACGCCGCACTGATGTCCCGCCCCGGCGCGGCACGGTCCGCCCTGGAGAGCACACGCCGTTCCACTCTCACGCGAGCCGAGACGACGGCGCTGAACCGGCCGACGACGGTGCCCGTGCTATCCGTGCAGGGCGAGTTCGACCCGGTTCAGCCCGCCCGGGCGCACGCACGCGACACCCATCATGTAGACGGACCCCTGCAGCAGGTGACGATCCGCGGTGTTGGGCACTTCCCGCAGGAGGAGGCCCCCGAGGCGCTCGTGGACGTACTGCTGCCCTTCCTCGCCCGGCTAACGACACCGCCCCGGCAGATGGAGGAGGCGCCGTCCTCGGCGCCGTCGCGACACACCGCCCGCAGGCCGTGGCGAGCCTCCTTCATACGCCGACCCGGGGGCACAACCCGGCGGCGTTCAGGACGCAGGACTCGCAGCGGGGGACGCGGGCGCGGCACACCGTCCTCCCGTGCATGATGAGGCGGTGACAGCCGTCCGTCCACCGCGCCGGCTCCCACAGCGCGGCAAGATCTCGCTCAACGGCCACCGGATCCTGCGCCGTCGTCCAGCCCAGGCGGCGTGACAGCCGACCGACGTGCGTATCGACCGTGATCGCGGGGATGCCGAAGGCGTTGCCCAGCACGACGTTGGCGGTCTTCCGCCCTACCCCGGGCAGGGCGACCAGTGCCGCCCGGTCGGCGGGCACCACGCCGTCGTACTGGGTCGCCAGCTCCGCACCTAGGGCGATCAGCCGGGCGGCACGCGTGCGCTGCATGCCCAGCGGCCGCAGCACCGCTTCCAAGTCCTCGCGGTCGGCGCCCGCCAGCGCAGACGCATCCGGGTAGCGGGCGAACAGGCCCGGGGTGATGGTGTTCACGCGGGCGTCGGTGGTCTGTGCGGACAGGACCGTAGCCACCAGCAGCTGGAAGGGACCGTCGTGGTCCAGGGTGCAGCCGGCGTCCGGGTACAGGCCGATGAGCTCGTCGTCGACGTCGGCGGCCCGCTGTGCGGCCGCGGCGGGGGGCTCAACTACGGCACCGGAATTCGGTGTCCCCGGCTGGTGAGTGATTTGACCTGGCACACAGTGAGACTACAATGCACGTCGGCGTGCCACAGGTCACAAGCCGTGGCTAGGATATGACGCAAGAGGCCCCGCTCGTTCCCGGGCCCGCCGCACGACACCACAGGAGGACCTTCGTGGAAGACAGCATTATCTCCAGAATCCCGCTCTTCGAGGGGATGACTCCTCAGGAGCGGGAGGAGCTGCGCAACATGATGACGCAGACCACCCTGCGCCGCGGCGAGATCCTCTTCAACGAGGGCGACCCGGGCGACCGCCTCTACATCCTCCTCTCCGGCAAGATCAAGCTCGGCCACGCCTCGGCCGATGGCCGCGAGAACCTGCTGGCGGTGCTCGGCCCCGGCGAGGTCGTCGGCGAGCTGACCCTCTTCGACCCGGGCCCGCGCTCCACCACGGCGACGGCGGTCGCGCCCACCGATCTGCTGGCGCTGGAGCACACCCAGCTCATGAGCTTCATCGAGACGCACCCCACGCTCGCCAAGGACATGCTGCGCGCCCTGGCCCAGCGGCTGCGCCGCACCAACACGGCACTGGCCGACCTGGTCTTCTCCGATGTCCCCGGCCGCGTCGCCAAGGCCCTGCTCGACCTCGCGGACCGCTTCGGCTCGTCCACGGAGGACGGCGTGCACGTCCCGCACGACCTCACCCAGGAGGAGCTCGCCCAGCTGGTCGGCGCCTCCCGCGAGACGGTCAACAAGTCGCTGGCCGAGTTCGTCTCCCGCGGCTGGATCCGTCTGGAGGGCCGCGCCGTCACGCTGCTCGACGTCGACCGCCTTCGCCGCCGCGCCCGCTGACGCCCGATACTCTCCTGCCATCCTCCGCCTTCCCGGCGGGTGGGCACGAGTAGTACGCCGAAACCGGCACCAGTGGCGTGCCGGTTTCGGCGTTTGTGCGCGGTGGCCGCCCTGGGTGATTCAGCCCAGCGGGCGCTTCAGGTACGCGACCAGGTTGTCCGAGCCGGACGGGCCGGGTACCACCTGTACGAGTTCCCACCCGTCGGCGCCCCACTGGTCGAGGATCTGCTTGGTGGCGTGGATGAGCAGGGGAACGGTCGCGTACTCCCACTTGGTGGTGCTCGGGGCATTGCTGCTTGCGTCAGTCATGGCCCGAGCCTATGGGGACGACGCCCTTCGCCGAAAGCCTGGCGAAGAGGCTACCGGCGCAGACCGCCCCAGGCGCGCCGTCCGGCGGGAGTCATACGGACGACGCCGTCACCGCACGCGCGCCAGGATCCGAGGCGCCCGGCGGGCGTGGATCTCAGCCACCAGCTCGTCGTCCTCGCGGCGCAACCACTCGCTCCAATCGGTGACCTCGGGGAATCGCCGCAGCAGCGCCCGCCGCTCGCGCTCGGTGAGCCCTCCCCAAACACCAAAGCTCAGCTCCGAGTCCAGCGCCTCGGCCAGGCACTCCATGCGCACCGGGCAGGTGAAGCACAGTGAACGGGCATCACGCTGCTCGGCCCCTTTGCCGAAGAGCCGGTCGGGCGGAACGCTTGCACATGCCGCGCGGGCCGCCCAGGTCTGGTCGCTCGTCATTTCTCACTCCCCTGCCACCACAGCCAACTACAATGTCAGCCGCGTCACACCTAGACGGTATGACAACCGATGGTCATTTGCCAAATCCGTCTCTTTCACTGAGCATGCCCACCGTCTCCTCCAAGACGTTTTTCAGCCGGATCGCGTCGTAGCCCACTGCACCGGGAGGGCATTTGGCCGTAGTGTGGGCACATGTCGAAGTCTTCCTCCCGCGGCAGGTCACTGTCCTCCCCCGCCCAGGTCGTGGCGATGCTGCTGGTCTTCCTGCTCCTGTCCACCGCCGGCGGGGTGGTCGCAGCGGGCTTCGCCATGCCCGCCGTTGGGGTTGCCTCGGCCATCACCAAGGCCTCCGCGCAGATGTTCGATGAGCTCCCCGACGACTTCAACATCCTCGAACCCAGCCAGGTCTCGGTCATCAAGGCCTCCGACGGCACCCAGATCACCCAGTTCTACGCCGAGAACCGGATCGTCGTCTCCCTGGACGACATCTCCACCAACATGCAGAACGCAATCGTGGCGGTGGAGGACCAGCGCTTCTACCAGCACAAGGGCGTAGACCCGACCGGCATCGTCCGCGCCATCGTCTCCAACGCCTCAGGCGGCTCCCAGGGCGCCTCCACCCTCACTCAGCAGTACGTCCGCAACATCCTCATTGAGGCGGGCCTGCAGAACGACGACGACGCCGCAGTGGCGGCCGCCAAGGCGCCGACGGTGGCCCGCAAGCTTCGCGAGATCAAGTACGCGCTCACCGTCGAGCAGAAGTACTCCAAGCAGCAGATCCTCGAGGGCTACCTCAACATCGCCTCCTTCGGTCCCTCTACCTACGGCGTGGAGGCCTCCGCACAGCACTACTTCTCCCACTCGGCCAAGGAGCTGTCGGTCCCCGAGGCCGCGCTCCTGGCGGGCCTGACCAACGCCCCCGGCATGTATGACCCGGTCCAGTCCCCGGAGAGGGCGAAGTCCCGCATGGACTGGGTACTGCAGAAGATGTACGAGGAGGAGTTCATCAGTGCCGAGGAGTACCAGGCCGGACTGGACACCCAGATCGCGGACCTGTTGAAGATAACCGACTCCGTGGGTGGCTGCGGGGCCGCCGGCTCGGCCGCCTACTTCTGCGAGTACGTGGTCGGCGAGATCGAGAACTCGGACATCTTCGGCGCCACCGAGGCCGAGCGCCGCCAGCTCCTGCTGCGCGGCGGCCTGGAGATCACCACCACGCTGGACACCGCCAAGCAGGCGGCCGCTGACGCCGCCGTGCAGGCCTACGTGCCCACGGGTGACCCGTCGAACGTCAAGACGGCGCTGGTGTCGATCGAGCCGGGCACCGGCCGGATCGTGGCCATGTCCCAGAACACCAACTACGGCGACGCCACCGGCTCCGACCCCACCGCCACGCAGATCTCCTACTCGGCGGACTACCTGCACGGTGGTATGGAGTCCAACGGCTTCCAGCCGGGATCGGCCTTCAAGACCTTCGCCCTGGCCCAGTGGTACCAGGAGGGGCGGTCCGGATACACGGTCACCAACACCACGCCGCGCACCTTCTATTTCTCCGACTGGACTATCTCCTGCGCGCCCGACATCGCGCCCGCGTCCTGGGCGCCGAAGAATGCGAACAACAGCGAGAACGGCAGGCACACGGTGGTGGACAACACCGCCCTGTCGATCAACGTGGGCTACGCAGAGATGCTGGTGCAGATGGACGTGTGCTCCGTGACCCAGCTGGCGGCCGATATGGGCGTCACCAAGGCCAACGGGGACCCGATCGATCCCAACCCCTCCGTAGTGCTCGGCGGCACCGAGACCACCCCAATAGCCATGGCCAACGCCTACGCCACCTTCGCCGCCCACGGCGTGTACTGCACCCCCGTCGCCATCGACTCGATCACCGACGCCGACGGCAATGAGATGAGCACGCCGTCGGCCAATTGCAAGCAGGTCATGAGCGCCACCGCGGCGGACCAGGTGACCATCACGCTCCAGTCGGTGATGACCAGCAAGGGCACCGGCACGGCGGCCGCCCTGAGTGGCCGCCCGGTGGCCGGGAAGACGGGCACCACCGACGAGATGGACAACGCCTGGTTCGTCGGCTACACCCCGCAGCTGGCCACCGCCATCTGGGCCGGCCACTCCGACCGCTACTACGCGATGAACCACCAGTACATCGGCGGGCGCTACTACGCCACCATGTACGGCGCCGACCTGCCCGCACCCATGTTCAAGACCTACATGGACGCCGCTCTGGCCAACGAGCCCGTGATGGGCTTCAACCAGGTGAGCCTCGGCGCCGGTGCACCGTCCTCTTCCAACAACTCCGATGACTCCGCGCAGGCGCGGCAGACCTCGGCGGGTGGCCGCCATAACCAGCCGGATCAGCAGGAGAACACTGAAGACGAGCACGACGACTCCGACGACGAGGACTGATATGCCCTCCGCCCGCACCGCCCTGCTCGGCGGCCTGAGCGCCGGCGTCGGTCTGCTCGGCTATAGCCTGGTCGAGGCGCGCATGCCGGTACTGCGCCGCGTGGACGTGCCCGTCCTGGCCCCCGGCCAGCGACCGCTGCGGATCCTGCACCTGGCCGACCTGCACCTGACCGATCGCACCGAGGCCCGCGTGGCCTGGGTACGGAGCCTGGTCGGAACCCGCCCCGACGTCGTCGTCAACACCGGTGACAATCTCTCCTTCGCCAGCGGGCTGGAGCCGCTCGCCCGGGCGCTGGAGCCCTTCGTGCACTTGCCCGGAGCCTTCGTGATGGGCGACCACGACTACCGCACCACGGTGTTCAAGCTGCCCACCCGCTACCTGCGCCGGGATCCACGCTCCGGCGACGACCCCGAGCACGAGGCCGCCATCGAGGCGCTCCCCTGGCAGGAGGTCCGCGAGCTGCAGACCGCCGGCGGCTGGACCGACCTGACCAATGCGCGCGGCGCGCTCATGGTCGGCGAGCGCCGTATCGACCTGGTGGGGGTGGACGACCCGCACGTCGACCGGGACGAGTTCCCCACGGCCGCCCCGGCGGTCGACGGCGACGCCGCAGTGCGCGACTTCGCCGGCCGCCCGTTGCGGCTCGGCCTGGTGCACGCCCCCTACCGGCGGGTCCTGGACGCCATGGCGGGCGACGGCGTCGGGATAGCCTTCGCCGGGCACACCCACGGCGGACAGCTGTGCCTGCCCGGGTACGGGGCCCTGGTGACCAACTGCGACCTGGACCGCGGGCGTGTCTCGGGCCTGTCGCGCTGGCCGGACGCCCAGCCCGGAGGCCGGGACGCCGAGGCCATGTTCCTGCATGTGTCCGCCGGACTGGGCACGAGCCCATACACCCCGGTGCGCCTCGCCTGCCGCCCGGAGGCCACGCTGCTGACACTGCGTCCCGCCGAGTGACGCCGCCGGAAGGGGCCGCGGGACCTGTGCTCTCAGCCTCCCACCGTACGGCAGGTGACCGACCCCTCAGGAACACGATTTCCCACACCGGCGGAACGACGGATATAGTCATCCCGCACACGGGGTGTGGCGCAGTTTGGTAGCGCGCTTCGTTCGGGACGAAGAGGTCGTGGGTTCAAATCCCGCCACCCCGACGATAAGAAGGTCCATGAGCTTGCTCATGAGACCTTCGCAGAGGAGGGGGCAACAGGCCGCCAGGCCGAATACCCCGACGACGAGGACGTGCCTCGGCCGCCGGGGACGCCCTCCCGGCCAGCGTCCTCGCCTGGCGCTGGCTGTCTCCGCAGTCCCGTCCCAGACCTCACCCGGGCGGACCGTCATCCCATCATCGGGGGACGAGCCCGGGTTGCCTCGCGGCGCGTTTGCCAGCGCCGACGGCAGGCGCCACGTCCCCCCCTTTAGTCCGCGGCTGGCGGACGCGCACCAGACGGTGTCCGCGCTGTACTACCCTGATAGCGACGTCGGGCCGCGACGGGCCCCGGGCTCCAACATAAGCCGCCACGAGCGGCCATCGCGCCGACTGGCGCTCTCCGGCCCGACGTCCTCCAGCCCCGATCCCTACGCGCCATTGGCCGGTTTCGGCGGCACCGGCCTCAGCGCCCCTCTGACAGCATCGGGCGCTGCTTCTCAATGGCGACGGCGCGGATCTTGCCGCGCGGGCGCCGCGCCATGTGCACCACCATGATCTCCCCGGTCTTGAGCCAGGGATCCTGGTCCGGGACGGAGCGCAGGAGCTTGCCGGGAGCGTAGTCGGAGATGGCCTCCATTACGGTGGGCAGCACCGGGCGGTGGGTGCATACGGCTACCGGCACGTCCCGGCGCCGCAGCACCTTGGAGACCACCTTGCGGGCGGCCTTCGGCTTGGCGGCGTGCGCGGCCTCCGTCAGGGCCGGCTCGGCGACCAGCTCCAGGCCGGCCGCCTGCGTGTACGGGGCGACGGTGTCATAGCAGCGCCGCCACGGGCTGGTGATCACGTGGGCGACGCCGTAGGCGGCCAGCACCGGCACGAGTGCCCGGGCGCGCACCTCCCCCTGATCCTTGGTCAGCGGGCGCGTCGCCTCGTCGGTCTCGGCATCCCGTTCCTTGGGGCGGTTCCACACCGAGCGCTTGACGGCACGGGCATGGCGCACCAGCACGAAGGTCCAGGTGTCCAGTTTGCCGTCCTCCCACAGGTCCACCAGGGAGCCCAGCAGGTCGCGGTCGGCCGGATGGGTGAGCAGTGCACGGGCCTTCTTCGAGCGCACCCACTCGACGTCGTCGATCTCCGCGCCGTCTGCCGGGGCGACCGGGGGGCGGGCGCGCAGGGCCGGCGAGTCGCCCGTCAGCTCGCGGGCGGCCCAGTAGCGCACCTCCTTGCGGGCGCCGTCCGGCAGCCGGTAGCGAACCGTGTCCAGTGGCTGTCCCAGAGCCACCTGGATGCCGGTCTCCTCGGCGATCTCGCGCACCGCACAGGTGCGCACCGACTCGCCGGCCTCGACCTTGCCCTTGGGGAAGGACCAGTCGTCGTAGCGGGGACGGTGGACGAGGAGGACCTCCAGGTGCCCGCTCGCCTCGCGCCACACCAGGGCGCCCGCGGCGCGAACGGTGGGTCTCGCCTTGGATGTGTCTGCCATATCCGTTGCTTCCCGCCCGTCAGTGGCCGCCCCGCAGCCGCGAGCGCGCCCAGGTCATCAGCGTCGTCTGGATGTCCTCGAGCCGGTTGCCCTCGGCGTCGTGGGTGTGGCGGGTCCAGGTGCCATCGGGCTCCAGCCACCAGGAGGACACGGCGTCGCTGGCCGCGTGGGTGACGAGCCACTCCAGCTGGCCGATCATCACCGGATCGGTGATGCGCACCAGCGCCTCCACCCGGCGGTCGAGGTTGCGGTGCATCAGGTCCGCCGAACCGATGAACAGGTCGGTCTCGCCGTCGTTGCAGAAGGCGTAGATGCGGGAGTGCTCCAGG
The DNA here is from genome assembly GCF_900103885.1 of Actinomyces ruminicola. Lineage (GTDB taxonomy): Bacteria > Actinomycetota > Actinomycetes > Actinomycetales > Actinomycetaceae > Actinomyces > Actinomyces ruminicola. Next base: position 46,141 of record NZ_FNIM01000003.1, on the reverse strand, counting down.
TACCGTCCCAGGATCGAGCGGACCCGGATGTTCTCGCTGAGCCCGGGCACGCCGGCACGCAGCCCGCAGATGCCGCGCACCACGATGTCGACGTCGACCCCGGCGCGACTGGCCCGGTACAGGGCGTCGATGCAGGCCTCGTCGATGATCGAGTTGACCTTGATGCGGATCCAGGCCGGCTTGCCCGCCCGCTTGTTGGCGATCTCCCGCTCGATGCGCTCAATGAGTCCGTCGCGCACGGTGCGCGGGGCCACCAGCAGGCGGCGGAAGCGGGCGCGCGGGGCGTAGCCGGAGAGCTGATTGAACAGGGCGGTCAGGTCCTGGGCGACGTCGCGATCGCAGGTGAGTAGGCCCAGGTCCTCGTATCCGCGGGCGGTCTTGGGGTGGTAGTTGCCGGTGCCGACGTGGCAGTAGCGGCGCAGCCCGTCGGACTCCTGGCGCACCACCAGCAGCAGCTTGCAGTGGGTCTTGAGCCCCACCATGCCGTAGACAACGTGCACACCGGCGCGCTCGAGCTTGCGGGCCCAGGAGATGTTGTTCTCCTCGTCGAAGCGGGCCTTGATCTCAACGATCGCCACCACCTGCTTGCCGGCCTCGGCCGCCTCGATGAGCGCGTCGACGATCGGAGAGTCCCCGCTGGTGCGGTAGAGGGTCTGCTTGATCGCCAGGACCTTGGGGTCGGCCGCCGCCTGGGAGACGAACTCCTGCACGGAGGTGGAGAAGGAGTCGTAGGGGTGGTGCAGCAGCACGTCGTGCTCGCGCATGGCGGCGAAGATATCGCCGGGGGTGCTGGACTCCTGGGGCGCCAGCCCGGCCGCGGTCACAGGCACGAACCGCGGGTACTTCAGCTCCGGGATGTCCAGGTCGTGCAGCTCGTTGAGGCTGGTCAGGTCCAGCGGCGCCGGCAGCTCGAAGACGTCGTCGTCGTGCAGGTTCAGGGCGCGCACCAGGTAGCGGCGCACGAAGGAGCTGATGGTGTCCTCCACCTCCAGGCGCACGCTCGCCCCGAAGCGGCGGCGCTCGAGCTCCTTCTCCATGGCGGTCAGGAGGTTCTCGGCGTCGTCCTCCTCCACCTCGAGGTTCTCGTTGCGGGTCACCCGGAACAGGTGGTGCTCGAGGATGTCCATGCCCGGGAAGAGGTGGTCCAGGTGCTGGGCGATGACGATCTCGATCGGGATGAAGGCGGTGCCCGCCTGCTTGTTCTTGGGGTTGAGCTCGCGCCCGGGCACAGTGATCAGGCGGGGCAGCGACTGCGGCACCTTGACCCGGGCGAAGTGCTCCTTGCCGGAGCGGGGGTTGCGCAGCAGCACCGCCAGGTTGAGGGACAGCCCGGAGATGTAGGGGAAGGGGTGCGAGGGATCCACGGCCAGCGGGGTGAGCACGGGGAAGATCTGGTGGCGGAAGTAGCGGGTGATCTTCTCGGCCTGCTCGGGCTCGAGCTGGTCCCAGGTGAGGATCTCGATGTTGTGCTCGGCGAGCTTGGGGCGGATGTCCTCCTGGAACAGGGCCGCCTGGCGGGTCATGAGCTCCTTGGTGCGCTCGGTGATGGCGGCGACCACCTGGTGCGCGTCCAGACCGGAGGCGCGCACAGGCGTGATGCCGGCCTTGATGCGCCGCATCAGCCCGGCCACGCGCACCATGTAGAACTCATCCAGGTTGGAGGAGAAGATCGCGGTGAACCAGGCGCGCTCCAGCAGCTGCAGGTCCTGGTCCTCGGCCTGTTCCAGGACGCGCTGGTTGAAGTCCAGCCAGGTCAGCTCCCGATCGGCGAAACGATCGGTGAAGGACTCCAGGGGCGGCAGGTCCTCCTCCGGGTTGGCGGCAGCCGCGGCGTCGTTGGCCCCGTTCGTGTCGGAGGAGGCCTCCGCGGGGGAAGGGGCGACGGCGGTCGGCTTCGGATCGGGCAGGGGCGCGGGATCCTCGGCGTCCAGGAAGCCGGTCTGCTCGTTGGCGTCGGGGGGAGAGACGGGGGCCGTCGCGGCGGTGTTGTCAGCGCCGACGGGGTCCGAGGCGTCCTCGTCGAAGTCCTCGTCCTCGTACTGGGGCCCGGCGTCGTCGGCGAAGTCGCGCGGGTCGGCGCTCTCAATGACGTGATCCTCAATGATCTCCTGGTCACTCAGTCCGGCGCCGGTACCGTCGGCCGAGGCAGCAGAGGGGAGCACCGGGGCGTCACCCTCCTCCGAGACGACCGACGCGGGGCCCGGGGCGGCCGCGTGTCTGGCCTGCGCACGGGCCCAGCCACCGAGGAAGGAGGCCAGAGGCGCGGAGGTCGTGGAGGGGGTGGCTTCGGAGTCGGGCGTCGTCATGGAGGAATCGTCCCACGTCCCGGCTCACAGCGGGCTATGAACCGCGCCGAGGAACCATGGGAGCGCGGCCGTGGGCAGCCACCCCACTCGAACCCGGCGCCGCCACGAGTCAAGCCCCGGCATCGAGGCCCGCACCGGATCCACCCGCGCCCGCCTGTCCGCTCAGTCCAGGAGGCCGGCGCCCGCCCGCCGGGCCGCTTCTGCGAGCTCATCGGCGGTGGCCAACAGGGCCGAGTCGCGGCGGGTGACCCGGTGCGCGAGCTCGTCGGCGTCGTCATCGATCCAGGTGGGATCGCTGCCGGCGGCCAGCGCCCGCAGGAAGCCCGCGGTGGCCGTCAGGACGGGGACGAGCGCGGGCACGGAGCCGTCGGTGCGGCCGGCGAGCACGCCGTCCAGGGCGGCGCGCACCCGCTCCGGCGAGGGCACGCGGCGGGCATCGGCCAGTGCGGCATCGAGACGGGCGTGGGCGGCGGCCGCCTCGGGCTCGCTCTCGATGGCGGCCAGGTCAATGACGGTGGCGTAGCGCCGCTCGACCAGATCCGGGTCACGACGGATCCATTCGCGCACGAGGAACAGCCGCCAGAGCGTGCCCGGCAGGGTGGTGGCGGGCGAGTTCGCCCACAGCTCGGCGACCGCGTCCACCCCGTGGCCGGCGACGGCGGCGACGACACCCGGACGGGTGATCCGTTCGACGGAGGCGTCGGTCTCAAGACCGTCCTCCGGGAAGCCGCCGACCAGGGCCTGTGCGGCGCGGTGGGCGAGCTCGGAGGTGACGGCGGTGTCCACGCCGCCCTCGATGTTCTCGGCGGCCTCGGGGTCGAGCCGGGCGGGACGATGGAACTGGCGGGCCATAGGAACTCCTAGTGATCCAGGTGGCGCCCGGGATTCCCGGGCACTTGGCGGTGCCGATGGCGACAGCCACGGCGAGTGGGCCGACGGCGGGTGCTGCAGCTGTCCCTCCCCATTGTCGCGCACCCGGGAGCCGGGTCCAGTACCGCCCGGCGAGGACGGTGCGCCAGGCGCCGTTGTGCGGCGATCCGCTATGCTGACGGCGTCGTCGGCGCCTGGGCTCTGCCCCGACCGGCGGCGGGCCCCTCTAGCTCAGTTGGTCAGAGCTGCGGACTTTTAATCCGAAGGTCGTGGGTTCGAGCCCCACGGGGGGCACCAGCAGGCGCCTGACCCCGTGCCGGTGCCGACCGGCTCCCGAAACCGACGCCACATCAAGCCCGTAGCCTGCCGCAGCCCCACAGCATTCCGAGCGACACTGCCGCGAGAATTGCTGCGAGCGGAAGCATGAAGAATGCCGCCGCGGCGTCGGCACCACCCTCGACGGCCAGCTCAATGGCCCCTTCGAGCAGCATCAGAGAAAACACTCCAAGCAGCACGCCGACCACATTGAGCACAACCGCCAAAATGGCCTTCTTCATCGTTTCCCCTCCCCTATGCAGCTCTCGTCATCCCCGAATCAGCGCCTGATGCACACCGCGGTAACGCCGCGTGAGCGCCAGCGATCGGCTCCGCCAGCCGCTCGCCGGCGCGAGCACCCACCACCCCGCCACCAATGCTTCAAGCGCCACCGCGGAGCGTGGCGTGGCGGACCGGCCGCCCCACCACGCCCGCCCTCCTCACCTCCTGCGGGCGACCGCCAGGTAGATGTAGATGGCGATCATGGCGGCGATGACCGAGAGGATCCAGCGGATCCAGTCGATTCCGGGTGTGTCGGCCACACCGATCATCTCCGACAACCAGCCGCCGACGAAGGCGCCGACGGCACCCAGAACGATTGTCCACAGAATCGACAGGTTCTGGTCGCCCCTCATGATCAGCCGGGCCAGGGCACCGATGATGCCGCCGAAGATGATCATTCCAATGAGTTCACCCATGACGCTTTCCCCTCGGGTTGTGCTGAACGTTGTACTCGGCGCAGCAAAACACCACACTGAGCACCGGCGCCCTCCACGCCTGTAAGCAACATACACCACGCCTTTTTGGCCGCTCCGCCGATTCCGCCCAGATATTGGATAGCAACTGCCCGCACACTTATTCTTGGCCATATTCCCACCGCACTCCGGCGGCACGTTCAGCAATTGCACACCATCACGCCCGGAAGCTTAATGAACAGTGAAGGCCGGCAGGGCGCCGCCGGCCGCCGTCGCCCCGCACTCTGCCTCGCTCACAGCGCCGCGGCGGCGAGCAGAACCACCGGCACGAAACCGCCCGTCGTCATCAGCACGGCGTCGCGGGCCAATGGCTTGGACACCCCGTAGCGGGAGGCGTACATGAACACGTTCTGCGCCGTCGGCAGTGACGCCGTCGTCACCGGCATGAGCAGGGCGCTTCCACGCAGTCCGACCGCAAGCCCCATCCCCACAGCCAGACCGGGCATGATCAGCAGCTTCCAGATCACCGCCCAGCGCAGCGCCCTGCGGCTGGCTGCGTCGTGAACCGGCTCGGGCGGCACATTGACGACCCGCTCAACCGCACGGTCTGCGCCGTCCGCCTCGCCGGTCTCGCCCCGGCCCCTACGACCGCCGGTGATGCGGTGCGGCGGCCGCAGCCGGGAGGCCGCCAGGCTCATGCCCAGTGAGAGCATCATCAGCGGTACGGCGATCCGCCCCAGGGTGTCGAGCGTTTCCGCGAGATGCCCGCGCAGGACGCCGTCGAGGTCAAAACCGGTCAAATTGACCAGAACCCCCACGAGCACGGCGAGTACGAGCGGGTTGCGCAGGGGCAGGGTGTAGGTGGCGAAACGCGAGGGGTTGCCGCGGCGGGTCACGGCGTCCAGGATGGTGAAGACGATCGGCGTCAACACGAGCAGCTGCAGCAGGAGGATCGGGGCCACGGCGGTGGCCTCTCCGAGCACGAGCACGAGCACCGGAATGCCGAGGTTGGCGGCATTGACGTAGCTGGAGGCCAGCGCCCCGATCAGCGCCTCGGCCACCGGCAGGCGCAGGAGGTACCGCTGCCAGCACCAGGCAGTCCCGAGCCCGCCGAGTTCGGCGCCCACCGCGACGGCGGTGCCCAAGGAGGTGACGGCCGTGAGGTCGGCAGCGGCCAGCGTGGTGATCAGCAGCGCGGGAGTGGCGGCGAAGAAGCAGATGCGGGTCAGAACCGTGTCCGACCCCACGGGCACGGCCCGGGTGCGCACCAAGGCCCAACCCACGGCAATGACGACGCCGAAGACCGCCAGCCCTCCGATCACATCCGCCACGGCTCCTCCTCACACGACCGGTTCGAGGTCGACCCAGGTGCCGGCGTGGTCGGAGACGATGAAGCTGCGGGTTCCGGAGTCGACGGCGTGCAACAGCGGCGCCCTCCCCCGACCGTCGAGCACGGTGAAGGTGGGCTCGGGATCGGCCGCTACGCCAATGCCCAGGGGGACGCCATCGACATCGGTGGGCCACGGATCGGTGAGGAAGTGGTCGATGCGCTTGCTGGGGCGGGCGACCGGAAAGGTGGGACCATCCCCCAGCATCCGGGCCATACCGAGGGCGGCGATCCGCTCCGCGGGCAGGTTCAGGTCGCCGGCCAGCAGGTGCGGCCCGGGCAGCGAGGCGAGTCCGGCCCAGGCGGCGGCCAGCTGTCTTGCCGCCGTGTCCACGCGGGTGGCCAGATGGGTCACGCCCAGGCTGATGCCGGTGGCTCCGGGCAGAGTCGCTTCCGGCAGTTCGATACGAACCGCCAGCAGGTTGCGGGCGGTCGCGGTGAACACCCGGTAGGAGCGCGGATCGATGGGGTTGCCACCCCGGCGCACACAGCTGGCCGGGCCACGGCCCAGGCGCAAAACTCGGCAGCCACCGATGGGGTGGCGGGACAGCAGGGCATTGCCGAAGCCGGCGGGCCCCTGGCCGAGCAGGGCGCGAGCAGGCCCGAGGACGTCGTCGGCGGGCCCGGTCAGGGCCGGACGCAGCGGGCGGCGGCGCAGGCCGGCAACGGGTCCGGCCCAGGCGGCGGCGAAGCGGTGGTGGCGCCATCCCAGCAGCTGCGCCAGGAGCCCGGCCTGGTCGAGGCGCCCGGAGCGGGCCTGGCCGAGGTCGACCTCCTGCAGGGCGACTACGTCGGGCGCCAGCTCACCGATCTGCTCCGCGAGCGCCGTCAGCACCGCGCGAGCGGTGGCGGGGTCGCGGATGTCGGCCTCTGCCAGCGAGCCGGTGGCGGCCGTGCCGTCACCCGCGCCTGCGCCAGGCAGTCCGTGCTGAAGGTTGAAGGTCAGCACACGCAACATGTCAGGCCTCCTGGTTGCAACCCGAATCGCTCCCACCGGAGGTGGCCACGCCGTCCACCTGGAAGGTCAGGCTCACGGAGTTCATGCAGTAGCGCTGGCCGGTGGGGGTGCTGGGGGCGTCGTCGAAGACGTGGCCCAAGTGGCTGTTGCAGGCCGCGCAGCGCACCTCGGTGCGCACCATGCCGTGAGACGTGTCGGTGGACAGGACCACGGCGTCGGTGCGGGCGGGGTCGTAGAAGGAGGGCCAGCCGCAGTGGGAGTCGAACTTGGTGCTGGAGCGGAACAGCTCCGCCCCGCAGCCGCGGCAGCGGTAGATGCCCTCGCGGTGCTCGTCGAGCAGCTCCCCGGTGAAGGGGCGCTCGGTGCCGGCCTCGCGCAGGACGTGGTATTCGAGCGGGCTGAGGGCGGCCCGCCACTCGGCGTCGGTCCGCGCGATGGCGGCGGGATCGAGGCGGGGAGCGGCGGCATCCTGACGGTCGGTGGTGCTCATGGCTCCATCGTGATCCTCGTGCGCCCAATCGCCAAGCGCGCCGCGGCTGCGCCGAGCCCCGGCTTTACACCTTCCTGCGGGGAAAAGTGTCCATCGGTGCCCACTTTGGCACTCGGCGCCCGCAACGCCCCACCACACCGCTCGCTGTTTTCCGCAGTATCAAGCCGTTCCCGTCAGAGGCCGGTCAGGTGCTGTTTCCCAAAATGGTCACCGATGGACATCCTCGCGTCCCGCGAAGATCAGTCGCCTGTCTCGTCGGCATCGGTGGAGGACTTGCCCCGACCAAGCTTGTCGGCGCCGGGCGCGGCGGCGTCTAGGTATGTCTGCTGTTCCTGGGTGGAAATGACGCCGGTTACCGCTGCGGTGTCCGCCTGCCGACGGGCGGAGCCGGTCGCCTTGCCGTCGGCTTCGCTGCTGTCCTGCGCCGCATCGCGTGCCAGGATGCGACGACGCCGGACCTTGTCGCGCCGAGCCCGGCGGAGCTTCGCCCGCCCCTTGGCGACGGCGCGCAGACGGGCGGCCTCGATCGGGTCGTCCGCGATGGGGCGCTGCACGGCCGTGGCCTCCCCTGCGGCAACGTCCGCCTCTCCGGGGTGCTGCAAGGTGACGAGCTCCTCGGCCAAACGGGCGACCTTCTCCGGGGTGGGGTCGTGGGTGACGTCGACGTTGTCGATCTCGACGCGGGTACGCGGCAGGGCGTAGGGGGCCTCGCGCTGCAGCCAGGCGACCAGCTCCTCGCGCAACTGGCACTGCAGGGTCCACACATCGGCGTTGTTCGCGCCGGAGACGGCCACCCGCACAGTGACCGTGGAGCCGGAGGTGTCGGTGACGTCCACGGAGGCCACACGGCCGTCCCACACGGCCGAGCCGGACAGGATCCGGTCCACCTCGGCGCGCAGGGCGGCCACGGGCACGCGCCAGTCCAGGTCGATGGTGAAGGTTCCGGTGAGCTGGCTGCCGCGCCGCGTCCAGTTGGCGAAGGGGTTCTGGGTGAAGTAGGTGGAGGGGAAGATGAGTCGGCGCCCGTCCCACACGCGCACCACCACGTAGGTCAGGGTGATCTCCTCGATGAAGCCCTGCTCATCGTTGACCACGACGACGTCGTCCACGCGGATGGCGTCGGTGGTGGCCAGCTGGATGCCGGCGAAGAGGTTGCCCAGGGTGGACTGGGCGGCGAGGCCGGCGACCACGGACACCAGACCGGCCGAGGCCAGCAGGGAGGCCATGGCCACGCGCGCCGAGGGGAAGGTCATGGCGGCGCCGACGAGCCCGCAGATCACGATGATGACCTCGGCCACGCGCCGCAGCACCTGCGCCTGCGTGGTGATGCGCTTGGTGCGGCCAATGTCGCCCCGGGAGCGCACGCCGATCACAATGGAGGACTCCACGGCCTTGGCCACCCCCACCACCACCCAGGTGGCTGACAGGATCATGCCGATCAGCAGGGCGTGGAGTACGAACTGCGCCCACTGCGGCCGCGACAGGTCGAAGAAGACGATCTGCCCGCCGATGAAGGCGCCGGTCAGGGCCGCCAGGACGTACATGGGGGTGCGGCAGAAGCGGATCAGTTCGGCGTACATCACCCGGCGTCTCCCCATGGTGCGCAGCGCGACCACGAAGATGAACACCAGCGCGATGCCGATGACCGCGCCGAGCCCGGCCCGCCAGGCCAGTGCGAACACGTCCGCGGTGGCCTCCACGACCGCCTCGGCCGCATCTGCGGCGCCGTCGGTGGCCGAGTCTGTAGGGGAATCCGCGCTCACAACGGCGGCGAGGGCGGCGAGGACGCGGAGAGATGCAGCTGATGCCGCGGGTGCGAAGGCCATGTGCTCAAGAGTAGAGCCCGGTGCTGTGCTTCGGCTGTGTGCGACTCCGGTCTCGCCGTCATTCACATCACTGAGCGTCATGTCACCCGGGCGGCGCGGCCGTCCGCGCCCCATCAGCCGGTGACCAGCGGCAGCCCCGCCAGGACGGCGCCCAGGGCGAGGAGCTCCCGGGGGAGGAACTCCGCCACCGTCAGCCCGACGACGTCGGCCGCCTGGCCCAGATCGGCGATGAGGCGGTGCACCTGGGCACTGGTGAGTCCGCCGGGCACTCGCCCGAGACCGAGGGCGACCTCATCGGCATCGATCGTGTCGACGTCGAAGTGGATGGCCACACGAGAGGCCCCGGTGGCGCGGAGCCACTCGGTGAGGACGCGGCTGTCGGCGCGCAGATCCTCCGGGGAGAAGGCGGTAATGCCCCAGCCCGACACGTGCTCGTCGCAGTCGGGCTCCCACTCATGCAGGCCGGCCCAGGCGATGCGGGAGGGGTCGATGTGAGCGGGCAGATGCGACAGGACCTCGGCGTCGCCCCGGCCGGCCAGGGCGGTTACGGCCATGGCGTGGTAGCCGTTGTAGGCGGTGTCGGGGGTGTCGACGTCGGGGTGGGAGTCGATCCAGACGACGGCGAGGTCCTCCCCGTACTTGTTGGCGAGCCAGGCGAAGGGAGCGACGGAGACGGAGCAGTCACCGCCGATGGTGAGGACGCGCTCGATGCCGGGGTGGGCGTCGATGGTGCGCAGGGCGGCGTCAATCCCGGCGAGCACGGCACTGCGCGACTCAATGCCGCCGGCGGAGCCCTCGGGGCCGTCCGGGCCGGCGAGTTCGGTCAGATCGACGGGAACCGTCGCGGTGGGCCCGGAGGCGGGCGGGAGCAAGGCGGCCAGGGCGCGGGCACCGGCCATGTAGCCGCGGCGGGCGACCGGAGTCGGAAGTTCCGGGACGAGCGCGCCGGCGTTGGCATAGCCGGCGCCCTGCCACTGGGGCCAGATCAGCCGTAGCGTGGCGGGATCGTCGCTAGGCGGGTAGGAGGGGAGGAATCCGGGGACGGGTTGCGCCGCATTCATGTCTTCACCGTAATGACGGCCGGGGTCGCGGGCCAGGTTTCTTCTGACGCGCACGCGGTTGGACCGCCTGCGCCCACCTGGACCGCCTGCGCCCACCTGGACCGCCTGGGCGTGCATCCCAGGCGGTCCAACGGGAGATGCCAGGTCCAACGGGAGATGCCAGGTCCAACGGGAGACACGGGGTCCACCGGGGGACATGATCCAAGCACAGGGCTTAACACGCTAGACATACTATGTCTGCCGTAGTACGTTGTACGTATGAATCCAGTCGCGATCGGCGCGCCGCCCCAGGGGCCGGGAAACAAGGAATGCCGCCATGATTAGCGCCGACGCCATCCGCGGCTACATCGACCTGATCGTGCTCGCACTGCTGCACGACCGTCCCTCTTATGCCTACGAGCTGGCCAAGACCATCGCCGAGGTGGCGCAGGGGCAATACGCGATCAAGCAGACCACGTTGTACTCGGCGCTCAAGCGCCTGGAGTCGATGGGCCTGGTCTCCTCCTTCGCAGACACCAGCGAGTCGGGCAAGCCCCGCACCTATTACCGCCTGACCGAGGCCGGCGCCGCGCGCATGAATGACAAGCTCACCGAGTGGGAGGACACCAAGACCCTCGTCGACCGTTTCGCGCAGCGCACTCCCAGCCCAGACACTCCCGTGCAGCCCTGACCGCAGGGCCACCCGCCCAGACAGATGTCACGCAAGACGACCCACCCACAGCAGACCCGCCTGGACACCCGCCCGGACGGATCCCAGACACACAAGGAAACCTGATGGACACCATCGACGCCTTCCTCGAAGCCATGTTCGCCCCCTACCCCGCCACCCCGCGCCTGCTGGACGCCAAGCGGGAGCTGCACGCCATGATGGAGGACGCCTACGCCGACGCCGTTGCCTCCGGCAAGTCGCACAACGAGGCGGTCGGCCAGGTGATCACCGACTTCGGCAATCTGGAGGAGCTGGCCCCCGTACTTGGCATCCTTTCAGACATTCGCGACGCCGCTACCCCGAAGGATGCGGCCCCCGCCAGTGCGCCCGCCGCAGCCCCGCCCACGCCGGATGCGATGCCGTCGGAATACCCCGTCATCACCCTGCCGGAGGCTCAGGCACTGGCCGAGGCGCGCCGCACGACCGGCGCCCAGCTCGGCATCGGCGTGGCCCTGTGCGTGCTGGCGGCGGCACCGCTGTTTCTGAGTCTCAGCCTGTCGCAATCCGACGACGGGCTGGGGCTCATCCCCCTGAACGAGGACCAAGCGACAGCGGCGGGCCTTCCCCTTGCCCTGGTGGTGGTGGCCCTGGCCGTGACTCTGCTCATCCGCCGCCACCGGGCGTTCATGGGCCTGACCCACCTCACGGACGGCAAGTTCACGCGCGACCCAGTCGTCTCCGCCTGGGCGGCGCGACTGCGACTGGAGCACGAGGCAACGCGTTCGCGCGCACTGGCCATCGCCGTCGCCCTGTGGATCTTGGCGCCCATCCCGGTAGTCGGCGCCGGCATTCTGTTCCAGGACCACAATGGCGGCGAGCAATTGCTGGGAATGACCATCGCCCTGCTCATAGTGGCGCTCGGGTTGCGGATCTTCCTGCCGACCACCTGGGCGTCCATGACGCACACGACCGTTACCGAGGAGGGACGCCCCGCCGACGCCGCACCCACCTGGCGCAGCGCCGCGGAGAACCCGTTCACCGAGGCGATCGCCGGTCCGTACTGGATCAGTTGCGTAGCCATCTACCTGGCCTGGTCGTTTATCTCCTCCGACTGGGGTATCACCTGGATGATCTGGCCGATCGCGGGCGTTCTGTTCGGAGCGATCGCCGCCGGCGAGGCGGGCCTGCGGTCCTGGCGCAACCGCTGATCCGTCCAGACTAGCTACCGAGACGGCCGTCGCCGCCCCAGGCCCCAATCCCTCCACCCGCAGGGACCCTAGGCGGTTCAATCCGGTGCTTCGTATTCGAGGGCGCGGCCGGTGGGGTGCTCTGGTTGGGCTCGGGCACGACCTGGCGATGGGGTGTTGTGCAGGGCGCGGTCTGCCGTATACCTCGGAGGCCTTCAGCAGACGGAGAAGTGGCGTAGTAGACCCCGAACAGGCGTAGCAGACGACTTCGCCGGCGGGGGCGGGCCCGCGCCCGCCGGGACGCGCACGCCAGCCACCACCCGCCATACCACGACACCCACAAACACGAAGAGCCGGCATAGCGGGCCCCGGCGACCCCGGCGGCGCCCCTCCCCGACCGGGCGCGCGACTCGACCCGGCGGCGCCGGAACCTCGAGACCAATCAGTCTCGCCTGCATCGCCGGACGGCACCCGACGACGGCCCACCCAATCCCCGAAAGTGGACGCAGCCCCGAAAGTATGTCATGATTCATACACCCCTTGAGAGCGCTCTCATCCAACGCTGGCCACACCGAGAGCGCTCTCACGAACACCGCGGCGCACAGGTGCGTCATGCATCCCATCACATAAGGAGTCATCGTGTTCAAGAAACAGGCCATGGCCGGCCTCAGCGTCCTCGCCGTCGGCGCGCTAGCCCTCGCCGGCTGCGGCTCAGGAGGCTCCGAGTCCTCCGGCAAGGACGCGGACGGCAAGATCACCCTCACCGTCGCCACCTTCAACGAGTTCGGCTACGACAACCTCCTCGACGAGTACATGGAGCTGAACCCGGACATCAAGGTCGTCGAGAAGAAGGCGGCCACCTCCAACGAGGCCCGCGACAACATGAACACCCGCCTGGCCGCAGGCTCAGGCCTGGCGGATGTTGAAGCCATCGAGATGGACTGGCTGCCCGAGCTGATGCAGTACGCAGACCAGTTCGTCGACCTGTCCTCCGACGCGGTCACCGACCGCTGGCCGGACTTCAAGACCGACCCGGCCACCACCGCCGACGGCAGGCTCATTGGCTACGGCACCGACGCCGGCCCCGAGGCCGTGTGCTACCGCGCCGACCTGTTCGAGCAGGCGGGCCTGCCCGCCGACCGCGAGGAGGTCGCCAAGCTCCTGGACGGCGACTGGGACAACTACTTCAAGGTCGGCAAGCAGTTCGTCGACGCCACCGGCATCCCGTGGTACGACAGCGCCGCCGGCACCTACCAGGGCATGATCAACCAGATCGAGAACCCCTTCGAGAACGACGACGACTCCGTCATGCCCCTGGAGTCCAACGACACGATTCACAACACCTACAACACCATCCTCGACCAGTCCGAGGCCGGCCTGTCGGCTGGCCTGTCGCAGTGGAGCGAGGACTGGGTCAACGCATTCCAGAACGACGGCTTCGCCACCATGCTGTGCCCGCCGTGGATGCTCGGCGTCGTCGAGGGCAATGCCGCGGGCGTCGAGGGCTGGGACGTGGCTCCGGTCTTCCCCGGCGGAGGCGGCAACTGGGGCGGCTCCTACCTGACCGTGCCCACCCAGGGTGAGCACCAGGCCGAGGCACAGGCCCTGGCCGAGTGGCTGACCGCCCCCGAGCAGCAGATCAAGGCCTTCCAGACCAAGGGCAACTTCCCCTCCCAGTTGGAGGCTCTGGACGACCCGGCCCTGCTGGAGTACACCAACGAGTTCTTCAACAACGCTCCGATCGGCCAGATCTACTCCGACATGTCCAAGAAGATCGAGATCTCCCCGTACAAGGGCACGAACTTCTTCGCCATCACTACCGTCGTCACCGACGCGCTCACCCGCGTGGACGTCGACAAGACCGACGACGCCGACTCCTCCTGGAACAAGGCACTGAGCGAGTTCGACCAGCTCGGGCTCGAGTAGCACCCGCTCACAACCTTTGACGGTCGTGGCGCGGCCCGGTTCCGCACGCCACCGTGCGCCGGGACGCGCCACGGCCGTTTCCCTACCGCTGACCGGAAAGGACCGGCAATGACGTCAGCAGCAACCCCCGTGAGGACAGCCCATAAGCCCTCGCCCAACCCGCCGACGCGATCGCAACGGCGCGGCTCGATGTCCCGACGCGACAAACTGGGGCGGCTCGACTTCATACTCTCCCCCTACCTGTACATCGCCCCGTTCTTCATCGTCTTCGCCATCACCGGCCTGTATCCGCTGCTGTACACGGCGTGGGTCTCCTTCCACAAGTGGCACCTGATCGGCGGCGACCAGGGCTTCAACGGGATGGACAACTACGTCACTGTGCTGCAGCAGCCCAACTTCTGGATCGCTCTGCGCAACACCTTCTCGATCTTCCTGCTCTCCAGCGTCCCCCAGATCATGCTGGCGATCCTGATCGCCTACGTGCTCGACACCAACCTGCGGGCCAAGACCTTCTGGCGCATGGGCGTGCTGCTGCCGTACGTGGTCGCCCCGGTGGCCGTCTCAATCATCTTCTCCAAGCTCTTCGCCGACCAGTCCGGCATGGTCAACGCCATCCTCGGTCACGTCGGACTCGGGCCGATCGGCTGGCACTCCTCGGCGTTCTGGTCCCACATCGCGATCGCGAACATGGTCAACTTCCGGTGGACCGGTTACAACGCGCTCATCATCCTGGCGGCCATGCAGGCCATTCCCCGGGAGCTGTATGAGGCCGCCACGGTGGACGGCGCGGGCCGCATGCGGCAGTTCTGGTCGGTGACCATCCCCCAGCTGCGCTCGACCATCATGTTCGTGGTCATCAACTCCACCATCGGCGGCCTGCAGATCTTCGACGAGCCGCGCATGTTCGACACCATGGGCAACGGCGGCGCCGACAACCAGTGGCTGACCCTGACGATGTACCTGTACCAGCTGGGCTGGGGGCCGCAGAAGAGCTTCGGCCGGGCCTCAGCGGTCGCCTGGATCCTGTTCCTGATCATTCTGCTGTTCGCATCCCTCAGCTTCCTGCTCACCCGGCGCATCTCCTCCTCCGGCACCGAGCCGGCCCGAGACACACGACGGCGACGCCGCGGACGAGCCCGCGCCACCGCCAACCGCGCCACCGCCGTCCACACCACGGAAGGAGCCCTGTCATGAGCCGCAACGAGCCGTCGCTGGCGATGATCGAGCAGACCGCCGGCAAGCGGGCCGCACGCGCCGCCGCCCGCCGTCGAGCCAAGGGCGCGCACCGCGGCTTCGGTCCCGACCGCCGTCCGGGACCGGTGGGCTACCTCTTCCTCATCGCCGCCGTCCTGATCAGCGCCTACCCGCTGTACTTCGCGTTCCTGCTGGCCACCTCCAACGCCGCCGAGATCGCCAAGCACCCGATCCCCTCGCTGATCCCCAAGAGCGAGCTGGTCGACAACATCACCCGGGTCATCAACTCCGGCATCGACCTGTGGGGCGCCTTCTTCAACTCCCTGATCGTCTCCGGGGTCGTCTCGCTGTCGGTGGTCTTCTTCTCCACGCTGGCCGGCTATGCCTTCTCCAAGCTCCGCTTCCGCGGGCGCGACGGCCTGCTCACCTTCGTCATCGCCACCATGGCCGTGCCCGCACAGCTGGGCGTGGTCCCGCTGTTCATCGTGATGGCCAAGCTCGGATGGACCGGCGAGCTGATCGCCGTCATTGTTCCGGCCATGGTCTCCGCCTTCGGCGTGTTCTGGATGACCCAGTACATCCGAGACGCCCTGCCGTACGAGCTCATCGAGGCCGCCCGCGTGGACGGCGCCTCCATGTTCCGCACCTTCTGGTCGGTGGCCCTGCCGGCGGCCCGCCCGGCGGCGTCGATGCTGGCGCTATTCACCTTCGTGGGCTCGTGGACCAACTTCTTCTGGCCCTTCATCGTGCTGGGGGCGAAGAACCCGACCCTGCCGGTTGCGCTGCAGCTGCTGCAGGCCTCCTACTTCAAGGACTACTCGCTGATTATGGCGGGCGTGGTCGTCGCGACCGTGCCGCTGCTGATCCTGTTCGTCTTCGCCGGGCGCCAGCTGGTCTCCGGCATCATGCAAGGAGCTGTGAAGGGATGACCGCGATCACCTTTCCGCCCGGATTCCGCTGGGGCGTGGCCACGGCCGCGGCACAGGTGGAGGGCGCCGCCCATGAGGACGGCAAGGGGGACTCCATCTGGGACGTGTTGTGCCGCCGCCCCGGGGCCATTGACGACGCCTCCAACATCGACGTGGCCTGCGACCACTACCACCGCGTCGACGACGACGTCGCCCTCATCAAGTCACTGGGCTACCCAACCTACCGCTTCTCGGTGTCCTGGGCGCGGGTCATGCCCGACGGGCGCACGCTCAACGAGCGCGGCCTGGACTTCTACGAGCACCTGGTGGACGCCCTGCGCGCAGCCGGAATCGAGCCGTGGCTGACGCTCTACCACTGGGACCTGCCCCAGGCCCTGCAGGAGGAGGGCGGCTGGACCGTCCGCTCCACCGCCGCGGCCTTCGCCGACTACGCCCGGGCCGTCTACGCACGGCTGGGCGGCAAAGTGGACATCTGGACCACGCTGAATGAGCCGTGGTGCTCCTCCTTCCTGTCCTATGCGGGGGCGGAGCACGCGCCGGCCGTCAACGAGCCGGCCCAGGCCGTGGCGGCGGTCCATCACCTGATGCTGGGGCACGGTCTGGCCGTGCGCGCCCTGCGTGAGGCCGCGGCCGCCGTCGGCCGCAGTCCGCGGCTGGGCATCACCCTGAACTTCTCCCCCGTCCACCCGGCCGACCCGAGCAGTCCCGCCGACCGCGACGCCGCCCGTCGGGTGGACGGCACCCAGAACCGGTTGTTCCTGGAGGCGATGCTGCGCGGCGCCTACCCGGCCGACGTCGTGGAGGACATGACCGCCTGGGCGGACATCCACCACTGGGTGCGTGAGGGGGACATGGAGGTCGTCTCCGAGCCGATCGACGTCCTGGGGGTCAACTTCTACAACGGCCAGACCCTGGCCGGCCCCGAACCGGGACTGCGGTTCGGGGGACCGGAGGCGGGAGCGGGTCCCTCGGCGAACGTCGGCTCGGAGAATGTTCGCGCCGTTCCCCAGGACCTGCCGGTTACGGACATGGGCTGGCAGGTGGAGCCGCGTGACCTGTATGAGCTGCTGATGCGGCTGGAGCGGGAGTACACCTCGACGGCGGGGCCGGACGGAACCGGAATCCCGCTGGTCATCACCGAGAATGGCGCCGCCTTCCGCGACGAGCCGGACGAGCGCGGCTACGTGGAGGACCTTGATCGCCTGGCCTATATCCGCGACCACCTCGTGGCCGTCCATGACGCGATCGCCGACGGCGCCCGGGTGGAGGGGTATCTGGTGTGGTCGCTGATGGACAACTTCGAGTGGGCCCGGGGATACACCAAGCGCTTCGGTATCGTCCGTGTCGACTATGACACGCTCGAGCGCATGCCGAAGGCCTCCGCGGAGTGGTTCTCCACGGTCGTGCGCAACAACGGCTTCGAGCTGAACTGACAAGCGGACGGAGACACGTATGCGACCATCCGACAGAGTCACGCTTGAAGACGTGGCCCGCGCCGCCGGCGTCTCCCGAGCCACCGCCTCCCGGGTGGTCCGCGGGGACACCGGCGTCACGGCGAAGAAGACCAAGGCCGTGCAGGCGGCGGTGGCCTCACTGGGCTATATCCCCAACTCGGCCGCCCGGGCCCTGGTGTCGCGCCGCACCGGCACGGTCGCCGTCGTCATTCCGGAGCCGGATCAGATGATCTTCTCCGACCCTTTCCTGACCCAGACGGTCCAGGAGATCTCCCGCGACCTGGACGAGGCCGACATCCAACTGGTCATGGTGTTCGGCGATCAGTCCGGTCACGGCCGCCGCGCGGCTAAGTACCTGTGCAACGGCTCGGTCGACGGCGCGATCGTCATCTCCCACCACCGTTTCAGCGGCCAGGTCGAGGCCATTATGAGCGTGCAGATACCGGTGGTGTTCATCGGCCGCCCCGTCGCCCAGGCCTCGCCCAACTCGTGGGTGGACCTGGACAACGTCTCCGCCGGCAGGCTCGCCGCCGAGCGCCTGCTGGAATGCGGGGCACGTCGCCCGGCGATCATCACCGGATCGCTGGACATGGTCGCCGCCCACGACCGGCTCAGGGGATTCCGTGAGGTGCTGGGGCGCGTGGGGATCGATCCGGTCCTGCTGGAGGGAGCCTTCACCGCCGAGTCGGGCCGCGCGGCCGGCGAGGCGCTGGCGCCTCGGATCGAGTCGGGCGAGATCGACGGCGTGTTCGCCTCCTCCGACCTGATGGCCCTGGCGGCGCTGGAGGCCTGGCGCGACCGGGGTCTGCGTGTGCCCGACGACGTCAGACTCGTCTCCTGCGATAACGGCCCCGAGGCGGCTGCGGCCAATCCGCCGCTGACGTCGGTCGACAACCCCACCGATATCCTGGGACGCGCCGCCACCGACATGCTGCGCGCCATCCTGGACGAGACCTGGGACGGGCAGCCGGTGCTGGTTCCGGCCCGCCTGTTGGTGCGGCAGTCCTGCTGAGAACCGCTGACGGCGGGGACGGGCGGTTCACCCCGTGCCTGACTCCGCCGAGGCCGGTCGCTGTGGCGTTGACGCGAGTACCATGGGTGCCGTGGATCTGGGCGACGCCGTGAACTACCGTTCCGCCTTCGTCAATCGGGGCGCAACGTTGCCGACGCTGAAGGCGCGAGCGACTTGCGAGCGCTCCGGTGCCGACCGATTCCCTGGGGACCGCTCGAATCCCCGGTATGGCGGGGATTTCTCCCTGTCGCCTGTCAGCTCGGATCAACCGGGGCGGCGGTTCCCATGGCAGCGCTCGCGAGGGCGTGTAGAATCCCAGG
>NZ_FNIM01000003.1:0-25736 GCF_900103885.1 Actinomyces ruminicola | reverse complement strand
GAAGGTGCAGCACAATCCGGACGCCTCTTCCCGGCCTCCAAGGCCGGGCTCCATTGAGGCATGATGAGCGTGATCGGCACGTGGGTGCGCGCCGTCTCTTCCCGGTCCCAAGGCAGGGCTCCATTGAGGCGTCCACGTCGTCCAGGAGACGACGCCCCCGTACCTGGCTCTTCCCGGTCTCCAAGACCGGGCTCCATGAGACGCGCCGGCAAAACGCTTCTCTGACTTGGGAATGGGGTGTGTGACATGGTGTGTGGTGCGTACGGTGTCGGGTACTGGCCTGCTCGCTGGCTACCGTCCGCGCCGGGCAACTTGCCCCTGGTGCACATTCCGGCGGGCGAAGGCAGGTAGTGTCCAGATCTATGACAAAGGGGGTTGGAGGCAACAGCAGCCGCCAACAAAACGTTGGAATCATGCGGGTGTCGGATCGGCTCTCGCGGCCGCAGGCGGTGTTTGTCATCGATTTGGACATGGAGAACGTAAGTGCCTGCTCGCTGCGGGGCGGTGGCAAATCGGGTCGTGCTCGGGCTGGTGAGGTCGTGTTCGGGCGGCACCCACCTGCCGAGACCGTCCTCGTCATCCCCAAGCCCTCCACATTCGATAGGGACTGGGGCGAAACAGGACGTTCTCGCCACCCGGGGACGTCCTGGGGCCAATAAGAACGTCGTCGGGCCAACGGAGACGTAGTCAGTGCCGAGCAAGGGTCGTCGACGACGCGGGCCAGCCGCCGAGAACGCCCTCCCGGGCGGCGTCCTGGAGGGCCGGGCCGCGTCGTCACCGGCTATCCCGCGTCCTTGAGCAGCTCCCACCAACACATCAGACCCGAGGGGCAACACTCAACACCAGGACTGCGCTGGCACTCTTACCGCCAAACACCGGTCACGGAAACCACTGCGGCCAAAGCCCGACCAGGGCCGAGTCGGGACGTGTGGTGAGGGAGTTGAGCGCCGCCCGGGCCCGCCCCGACCAGGGCCAAGAACAAGCGAAGCCCTCGGGACCTTGTGAGTCCCGAGGGCTATCGCCGTGGCTCCGACCGGCGTCGATCCGGTGACCTTTCGATTTTCAGTCGAACGCTCTACCAACTGAGCTACAGAGCCGAGAGGCGGGATCGCCCAGCCGTTTCCGACTGAGCGACCCGCATCCGCGACCTCGACGGGACTTGAACCCGCGACCTCCGCCGTGACAGGGCGGCGCGCTAACCAACTGCGCCACGAGGCCAATATTCATCACTGTACGCGATCGTACCCCCAACGGGATTCGAACCCGTGCTACCGCCGTGAAAGGGCGGGGTCCTAGGCCGCTAGACGATGGGGGCCCGGGTGCCCTTGGCGTCGTCGCGCCTCGAACCGGGATGTACGGTATTGGGCCGGACCGGATCCGCGCAAATCTTTCGAGCGTGAGCCTGCTCACCAGCGCGCCAGCCTCATGCCACCACCTGACCGGCACCGCGGGACACCGGCCAAATCTCCGCCTGCACGGCACTGCGCGCGCCCTTCGCCTTCGGCTCGTGGCAGGCTCGTCCCATGAGCCCGATCCAGCTGTCCGAGACCGAGTTCGAGTCCGCCGTGGCAGATGCGCTCGACACCATTCCGGAGGAGCTCGCCGCCCAGATGGACAACGTGGTGGTGCTGGTACAGGACGAACCGGACCCGGAAGTGCTCACCGACTCGGACTACGACGCGCACGGGCGCCCCACCCTGCTGGGCCTGTACGACGGCGTGCCGCTGACAGAGCGCGACGACGGCTGGTCCCTGGTCCTGCCCGACCGTATCCTCATCTTCCAGGGCCCGCTCCAACGCTGGTGCGGCTCCCGGGAGGAACTGGTGGAACAGGTGGCGGTCACCGTGATTCACGAGGTCGCCCACCACTTCGGCATCTCCGACGCCCGCCTGCACGAACTCGGCTGGGAGTAGACGCGCGCGCAGCCACGCGGGCCCGAATACTTCACTCTCGGCACCATTACGTGTGACACTGCCGTTATGACCACAGCCGCACATGGGGAACCAGGCTCGCCCGAGGCACGACACCTGAGCACATCGCCAACGCCGTCCCGGCGCGAGACACGCATGAGTCGCCGACACCCGGAGGGCCTTGTCGCCCACGGCCCAGTCGGGGATGCGGTGGTTACCGCCCGCAACCTGTCCAAGATCTTCGGCGACGAGGAGCAGGCGGTCACCGCCCTGGAGTCGGTGGATGCGCACATCGCCCGCGGCCGCTTCACAGCCGTGCTGGGCCCCTCCGGCTCGGGCAAGACAACCCTGCTGCGCTGCCTGGCGGGCCTGGAGCCGCCCACCTCGGGGACGATCATTCTCGACGGCGAAGAGATATCCCTGCTGAATCAGCGACGCCTGACCCGCCTGCGGCGCGAGCGGGTCGGTCTGATCTTCCAGTCCCACAATCTCGTTCCCTCCCTGAGCGTCGCCGAGAACATCACCCTGCCGCTCGACCTGGCCCGGCGGCACGTCGATCCTGCGCGGCTGAACCGGATCGCCGACGTCGTCGGCATGCGCGGCCGTCTCGATTACCGTCCAGCCGAGCTGTCCGCGGGGCAGGCGCAGCGGGTGGCCTGCGCCCGCGCGCTCATCGGCGCGCCGGCGGTTGTGTTCGCCGACGAGCCGACCGGCGCCCTGGGCTCGCAGGACACCACGCAGCTGCTGGGTATCTTGCGTGCGGCGGTCGACGAGCTGGAGCAGAGCATCGTCCTCGCCACCCACGACGCCGACGTCGCCGCCCGGGCGGACACCGTCATATTCCTGCAGGACGGCAACATCGTCGCCGAGATGAATCAGCCGAACCGGGACCGCCTCCTGGACGCCCTGCACGACCTCGGCGACACGGGCACCTCCGGCATCGGCGTCGGTCGCGCCGAACGGGAGGTGTCACAGGTGGAGGAGGCCTGGTCCCAACCGCTCGGCGCCCAGGGCGCCCCCCGATCCCGCTCCCGCAGCTCCCGCCCCCGCGACTGGGAGGACACCGGTGAGCGGTCCCGGCCCGGACGCAGTGCCCGCGCCTACGACGCCTCCCCACACGACTGGGACGACCCCGCAGACCGCTCGGCCCGGCCCGGACGGCGGTCGAGCCGGGCTCCCGGTGGCGACGGCGCGGACAGCACCGACCTCAACAACCCCTGGGGCTACCAGTGATCCGGGCAGTCTGGCGCAGCTTGCGCATGCGGCCCGGCCCGTCCCTTCTGCTCGCGGTGGTGGTCGCCGCGGCCGTCATCGTCATGGCCGGAACACTCGCCATTGCCGCGGCGGTCCCCCTCGGCGGCCGTGGCGGCGAGTCCTCAGCAGCCGGGCAGGCCGAGGCCCTGGCTCGCGACGGCGCACACGTCCTGGTGCTGGCCCTCAGCGTTCTGGTTGGGCTCGCCCTCGCGGCGATAGTCGCGAACGCGCTCACAACGAGTCTGCGCCGACGTGCCGAGACGCTCGCGCTGCTGCGGGCACTGGGTGCGTCGTCGTCAATGCTGCTGTTCGGCGTTCTCGCCCAGGCTCTCGCCATCGGGCTGCTGGGGGCGGCAATCGGCCTGCTTGGCAGCCTGGGTGTGTCCCACCTACTCGCCGACGGACTCGCGGCTCGCAATCTGAGCCCGGTCTCCGGCGATGCCGCAATGCCGCAGGTGGTCGCCGTCGGCGCCGCTCTGCTGGCCACGCTCATCGGCGCCCTGCCGCCCGCCCTGCACGCGGCCGCTGCTCCGCCCGGTACGACGACGCACCCCGTCCCCGCCCCACAGCGGCCGCCGCTGGCGCGCGGTGTCGTAAGCGTGCTGTTGATCGTGCTCGGCACAGCGGGCGCCGCCATCGCCTGGCGCGCGGACGACCTGCCCCACCGCACCGGTGTGCTGGGTGCCGCCGCCGGAACTCTGCTGGTCGGCCTGCTCATCGGCCTGCCCGCGACGACGCGGCCGCTGATCGCCCTGCTGGGGCTGCCGGCAAGCCTTACCTCCAGCGGTCGGCTGGCTCTACGGCACCTGGCCGCCGCACCCCGCGCCGCCGGCGCTATTGCGACCGCCCCCATGCTCGCCACCGCCGCTGCATGTGTCTGCGCACCGCTCACCGTTTCGCTGCGTGCTCTCCCGGCGACCGGCGCCCCAGGCCGTGCCGCGGCGGTGCTGGACGTGATGCCGGCCTTGCTGATCGGTGAAGTCGTGCTCGCCGGGATCTGCACCGCCGGCTCCCTGGCGGCTGCCGCGGTGCGGACGGGCGAGAGCGCGCTCATGCGGGCCGTGGGCCTGAGCCGGAGGCAGCGGGCCACGCAGTTCCTGTGGGAGTCCGCGCTGGCCGCCGCTGCGGGAATGGTCCTGGGCGCGGCGGCCGGAATGCTCCTGGCCGGGGCGACCGGAGCCGTGCTGGCGAGTCAGGGGCTCGGCGCTCTCATGATCCCCTGGCGCCAGTTGCTGCTGCTCCTGGCCACCGGCTGTGTCGTCGGCGTCCTGGCGACGGCGGTGCCGGCACTGCGAGCCTCGTCCGCCGTGACACAGGACCAGACGCCTGCATAAGTCCGCCTCAGTCCGTTACCATGCCATTACTTACCCGATAAGCACCCGCCGCAGGGCGGCTGACCTCCGTGGTCTTCCGCCGCGTCCTGCTGCGGATAACACCAACACCGCCCGCACCTGCCGAGGAATGCCATGGCGAAAACCACCATCTTCATCTTCCACCCCGACCTCAGCCAGTCCACCATCAACCTGCGCCTGGCGCAGGCTGCTGAAGGGCTGGAAGGAGTCGAGATCCGGGACATGTACGCGCTGTACCCCGACTTCAACTTCGACGTCGAGGCCGAGCAGGACCTGCTTGAGCGCACCGACCGGATCGTGTTGCAGTTCCCGATCCAGTGGTACTCCAGCCCGCCGCTGTTGAAGAAGTGGGAGGACGACGTACTCACCTGGGGGTGGGCCTACGGCACCAATGGCGACGCCCTGCAGGGCAAGGAGCTGCTCCTGGCCGTGTCCGCCGGCGCCGTGGCATCGCACTACCGGCGCTTCGACACTCGGCGCTCGGTGACCGACGTCCTGTTCCGTCGGCGCCGTCGCGATCGGGACGCCGCCTCCTCCGGCTACACCATGAATGACGTGCTTCGCCCCTTCCAGGCCACCAGCGTGATCATCGGCACCGAATACCTTGAGCCCTTCGTCACACCGGGGGCGACGACGATGCACACCGCCGACCTTGAGGCGCGCGCCAAGGCCTACGCCCGCTACGTCACCTCACGCAAACTGCGCGTGCTCGACACCTACCAGTAGGCAGCAGCGAGAGCCGTGATTGGACCGCGGTCGCGCGTTTGGAGCGCCCTGGCGCAGGCCTCGGGCAGGCCATGCGAATAGGCGGTCCAAATGCGCGAGACCGGGCTTCAGTGCAGGGAGCGCACACCCGCTTCGGCGAGGACCTCAAGCAGGCCCCGCTCCCTGAAGGCGTCATCCCACAACCAGCGCACGACGCGCATACCGGTGGCAAGCTCGATATCGATCTCCCGACGCCGCTCGGCCAGTAGGACCTCCTCCACCGGCCCCCCTGCCAGTTCACGCCCATACTTGACCCGGCCGTCGAACTCTCCAATCACGCCGCGTTCGGGCCAAATGAAGTCGACTCGTCCGAGCAGTCCACCGCGCTCATTCCGCACTGGTTCTTGCAAAGCGGGCATCGGCAAGTGGTGTTCGATCATCACCGCTCGGCTCAGGCTCTCACCCGGTGACTCGGAAGCGGGATCGGCCACCTCGATCGCCCGGCACAGCCGTGGCCTGCCCCACGACCGCTTCGGGGCCGCGGCGGCGATGGCCTCCTTCGTCACGCGGCCGGCTCTCAGCATGGCATCGAAACCGGCGAGCACGTCGCGTAGCGGGCGCCTACGCCCCAGATCCGCCAAGGTCTGCACCACCGAGGCCATGGGAAGGCCGTCGTTCAGTTCCGTCTCGAATTCTCGGCAGGAGCGCAGCGTGCGAATCGTCGCCGACGCCCTGCCTCCATCGCGCCCGACCCGTACCACCTGAACCTGTTGAGGGACATCACCCACCAACGGAATCCCGTGCATGACGGCGGCAGACTCCCTGGTCAGGATCGCACCGTCATCAAGCAATCCCGTTAGACGGGCGGCAATGATCCTGACCCTGTGAGCCTGGGCACGTGTCAGCCTGTTGAATGCATCGCGCCGCACATAGGCACCGCGCAAGATCCGCATGACTTCGCCATCGGGGTGCGATGCCTCCCGGGCAAGTGCCCCCTTGCGCTGCCCCCTTCCGGCAAGCTCTGAGGACAACATGATCGGAATCGGGGAGCACCACATGGTCCTACTGTGCGCCCCCTCGGCCGCGCCCGTCCGAGCGCCTGTGAACGCCGCCGTTGGCGCTACGCACGAACCCGGGCTGTGGATAACGGCGACCACGCAGACAACGCGCACCAGGCCGACTAAGTAGACAGTGCGTGCGTCCGCGCTCGCACCGACCATCTCCACTTGGACCGCGTCCCTCCACTTGGACCGCGTCCCTCCACTTGGACCGCGTCCCTCCACTTGGACCGTCTGAGAGTGCGTCTGAGACGGTCCAACCGCACGCAGACGGTCCAACCGCACGCAGACGGTCCAACCGCACGCAGACGGTCCAACCGTGCCCGATAACGCCGCGAGCGGCCCCGCAGCACAGAGTCAACGTCACTACTAGGTTGCACTGCCACTTCCGGTGGCGAATCAGCCACTCGCGGGGGCCGGTCAGCTGCCGCCAAGGCCCGTCGTGTGAGATTCTGGTGCGAGCAACACGAGGGGCCGTTCCGCCGCCCCTCACCGTTCAGGCATAAGAAGGTCGGTGCCATGAGTCAACAGGCCCCACAGCCACACCAGCCCACCACTGCGCCGGCGCCCCCGCCCGCATCGGCAGCGACGCCGACCCTCAGCGAGCTCGTCGGCCGGATCTCGGATAACGTGTCCGCGCTCGTGCACGGAGAGATCGACCTGGCCAAGGCCAAGGGCAAGCGCATGGCCGCCACCATGGGCGTGGGCGGTGCGCTGCTCGCCGTCGGCGGAGTCATCGCCCTGTACGGGGTGGGTTTCCTGCTGGGCACCTTCGTCGAGCTCATCGCCCTGGCACTGCCGCTGTGGGCCGCCAAGCTCATCGTCGCCGTGGTGCTGCTGCTAGTGGCCGCCATCGCCGCCTGGCTGGGTGTGAAGCGGCTCCAGGCGGCCAAGGCGGACGTCCCCGATCCCAAGGGGGCCCTCCAGCACGACCTGAACACCGTCAAGTCCGCCGCCGCCGCCGGCTTCGAGAAGGGCAACCAGAAGTGACCGAGAAGAATCCTGCCGCAGCGGCTCCCACGCCGGAGGAGATTGAGGCCCGCCTCACCGACCTGCGCGCCACCGTGGTGAGTGACGTCGAGGAGCTCGCCCGTCGGCTGGCTCCCGCCAGCCTAAAGACGGCGGCACGCTCCGCCGCCGAGTCGACCGTCGCCGATTTGCGTGGCCGCGCCCAGTCCACGGCCGCCGATCTCAAGGCCCGCCTGCGCTCCGACGCCGCCGCCCCGCTCGCGTCCACCGGCGCGCCGACTGATGGCGGCCTGTCGCCCCGTGAACGCATCCAGCGATTACTCGACGACGCCCGCGACGGCGACCCGCAGGCGCTGGCCATCGTCACCGGCCTGGCCGCCGCCCTGGCCGGGCTGAGCGCATTCGCCCTGATCAAGGCCCTGCGCCACTAGCACCGCCGTCCGCGCCACGCCGCCAGCCGCGCAATCGGCCGCAGCCGGCCTTCCCGCCGCCGTGGCATGTCATCCGTGGGCCTCACCACGGCCGACGTGCTGGCGCCCGAATGGTGTTCCGGCGCGGCGACGATGTACGGTTGGGCCACGACAAATTTGCCCAATTGATGCGCGCCCACGGCGCGCCCAGAGACACGTTGGAGGGGGTCGAGCCTATGGGGCGCGGCCGTCAGAAGGCCAAGGCGACCAAGGTCGCCCGCAAGCTCAAGTACTTCAGCCCGGAGACCGACTACGCGGCGCTCGAACGCGAGCTCGCCACGGCGTCATCCGCGGCATCCCCCGACACCCAAACCGACGAGGACATGTACGAGGAGCTGGCCGCCAAGTACGGTGTCGACGACTGGGACGACGACGCCGACGACGCCTGACCCCAGTCGTCCGCCTGGCTGCAGCGCCGGGGGCGACACCTGAGCGGCCGGGGCCGCACCGTCGCGGTACGCGTTTTTCGGTGCAGCCCCGGGTAGACGCGGGTAGGCGCTCGTAGGACTCCTGCTCAGGCGGTCCGGTAGCTCCCCCACAGGTCCACGCCGCCGCCGTCGACTCCCTTGGTTCCGGCGACCACCCGGCCCCGGGGCGCGTAGTCGGCGGCGTCGTTCACCGCACCCAGCACCCAGGCGGGCACTCCTGCGGCCTCGGTTCCCCGCAGCACCTCGTCCACCGCGTCCGGGGCGACCACGGCGACCATGCCCACCCCCAGGTTGAGGGTGCTCTCCAGGTCCTCCCACGGGACCGCGCCGAGCCTACGCACGACGTCGAACACCGCAGGCACCGTCCAGCTGCCGCGGTCGACGTCGGCAATGGTCCCGGCGGGCAGCACGCGCGCCAGGTTCGCACCCAGCCCGCCGCCGGTGACGTGCGCCAGGGCGCGAACGCGCAGCTGGTCGGGGTCGGCGTCGGCGGGGTCTACCTGAGCGATCAGGTCCAGCAGCACCCGCGTGTACAGGCGCGTGGGCTCCAACAGCTCCTGGCCGAGGGTACGGCCGAACTCGGGCACCTCCCGCTCCAGCTGCCAGCCCGAGTGCGCCATGACCCGCCGCACCAGCGAGTAGCCGTTGGAGTGCAGGCCGGAGGCGGCCAGGGCCACGAGCACGTCCCCGGGGCGCACCCGCTGCGCGCCGAGCGTCCGGTCGGCCTCGACCACACCGGTGGCGGCCCCGGCGACGTCGTACTCGTCCGGCTCCATGAGGCCGGGGTGCTCCGCCGTCTCCCCGCCCAGCAGGGGGGTGCCGACGGCGGCACAGGCCTGCGCCACGCCGCGCACGATGTCGGCGATGCGCTGCGGAACCACCTTCCCGCAGGCGATGTAGTCGGTCATCAGCAGGGGGCGGGCGCCGACCACCACGATGTCATCGATGACCATGCCCACCAGGTCCTGGCCGATAGTGTCGTGCACATCGAGCGCCTGGGCAATGGCGACCTTGGTGCCCACGCCGTCGGTGGAGGTGGCCAGCAGGGGGCGGCGGTAGCTGCGCAGCTCGGAGACGTCGACCATTCCGGCGAATCCGCCCACCTCCCCGACGACGGCGGGCGTCATGGTGGCGGCGACCGACGCCTTCATCAGTTCCACGGCCCGGTCCCCCGCGGCCGTGTCCACGCCGGCGGCGGCGTAGGTGATGGGGGCGTTGGGCGCAGCGGCGCTCTGGCTCATCGGGAGGGTCCTTCCGGTTCGGGGGCGGCGGTGGTCGAGGCAGCACCGGGGGCGCCATTGGGGCTGCCGGCGCTGAAGTCCGGGCGAGTGACCCCGCGCGGGGCGGCACCGGTGGAGGTGTCCGTGCCGTTTCGACGCCGGTATACACCGGGCACCCGGACGGCGGCGGAGGCACCGGGCAGGGCGCCCGCGGTGGGCGGGGTGATCGGGTAGTCGCCGGTGAAGCAGGCGGCACACAGGGTGTCGGCGCGCTGCCCGGAGGCGGCGACCATGCCGTCCACGGACAGGTAGCCGAGCGAGTCGGCGCCGATGGAGTCGCGGATCTCGTCCACGCTCATCCCGGTGGCGATCAGCTCGGCGCGGGTGGCGAAGTCAATGCCGTAGTAGCAGGGCCACAGCACCGGCGGGGAGGAGATGCGCACGTGCACCTCGGCGGCGCCGGCCTCCCGCAGCATGCGCACCAGGGCGCGCTGGGTGTTGCCGCGCACGATCGAGTCGTCGACGACGACCAGGCGCTTGCCGGCGATGACCTCCCGCACCGGGTTGAGCTTGAGGCGGATGCCGAGCTGGCGCAGGGTCTGGGTGGGCTGGATGAAGGTGCGGCCCACATAGGTGTTCTTCACCAGCCCCTGCCCGTAGGGGATGCCGGAGGCCTGGGCGTAGCCGATGGCGGCCGGGGTGCCGGACTCGGGGGTGGCGATGACCAGGTCGGCATCGACCGGGTGCTCGCGCGCCAGGGCGGCGCCCATGGCGTTGCGGGCGGCGATGACGGAGCGGCCGGCGATGCGCGTGTCCGGTCGGGCCAGGTAGACGTACTCGAACACGCATCCGGCCGGGCGCTGCGCAGCGAAGCGGGTAGAGCGCACGCCGTCGGCGTCGATCTCGATGAGCTCTCCCGGCTCGATCTCACGGACGAAGGCGGCGCCGATGATGTCCAGGGCGGCGCTCTCCGAGGCGACCACCCAGCCGCGCTGCAGGCGCCCGAGCACGAGGGGGCGCACGCCGTGCGGGTCGCGGGCGGCGTACAGGGTGTGTTCGTCCATGAACACCAGGGAGAAGGCGCCGCGCAGCAGGGGCAGCACTCGCCGGGCGGTGGCGGAGATGCTCAGCGGTGGGGCGGCGTCGGCGTCGGCCACCGGCGGGTACAGGGAGGAGTCGGTGTCTTGGACGTCGTGGTCCCGGGCGTCCAGTTGACCGTGCTCGGAGACCAGCTCCATGAGGGCGGCGATGACGGCGGTGTCGGTGGAGGATCCGCGGCCGAGCTCGCCGGTGAGGTCCTCGCCGCTGGTGTGGTGGATCGCCTCCATGAGCTCACGGGTGTTGGTGAGGTTGCCGTTGTGGGTGAGTGCCAGGGTGGAGCCGGCCACGGGCCCGAGCATCGGCTGGGCGTTCTCCCAGGTGCCGGCACCCTGGGTGGCGTAGCGGACGTGGCCGACGGCGAGGTGGCCGGTGAGGCTGGACAGGGCGCCGTCGTCGAATACCTGGGAGACGAGGCCGAGGTCCTTGTAGACCAGGATGTTGCTGCCGTCGGTGGAGGCGATGCCTGCGGCCTCCTGGCCGCGGTGCTGGAGGGCGTACAGGCCGAAGTAGGTCAGGCGGGAGGCCTCCTCCCCCGGCGCCCAGACGCCGAAGACGCCACACTCCTCGTTCACCTCCTCCCCGGGGGCGAGGAGGGGGGCGGAGTGCGTACGGGCGAGCGCGTCACCGGAGGAGGATGTGGTCCGGGCGGGGGCACCAAAGCTCACGCCCGCATTCTTCCACACGGCCCGCCTCCCGCCGCCGAGACCGGCACCCGAGTTAGGCACCGAGACCGGCGGCGACGTGCCGAGGCCAGCCATATCGACCGACCTCGGCACGTAACTTCTACCGATCTGGGCGCGTAACTCCTACCGATCTCGGTGGTTTTTTCTACCGATCTCGGCGTTGGGGAGGGGCGCTCAGGCGCGGCCGCCGCGGCGGTCGCGCCGGCTGGCCGTCAGTACTGCGCCACCGCCCGCGAGGCCGAGGGCGAGCATGCCGAGGGCGAGCGGCGCACCGGTGCGGGCCAGCGCTCCACGCGTGCCGCGTGCCGTCGTAGACGTCCCCGCCGCAGTCGGAGCTGCGGCGGTCGGACCCGCCGACGCGCCGGTCGACTCGCCCGCCGACGCGCCGGTCGACTCACCCGCCGTCGCCGCCGGGCTTGGCGTCGCCGTCGGCTCCGGCGCGGCGGTGTGCGTGACCTGGGCGGTGATGGCGAGCGTCTCGGTGGAGTCGTCGGCACTGGTGACGGTGAAGGAGACGATCGCGCACGTGGTGCTTACGCCGTCAATCGTGCACGCCTGGGTGGCGACGCCCTCGGGGAGCGTGAAGGTGAGCGTCGCCTGGCCGGTCTCGGGCAGGCCCGGGGTGATCGCCTGGTCGATATCGCTCGTCGCCAGCGTGCGAGTGCTGCCGTCGGCCATGTCAACGGTGGCGGCGATCGAGGCGGCCGCGTCACCCACGCCCTGCTCGGCGGTGGCGGAGTAGCTGAGCCCGGTGAAGCGGGCCGTCACGGTGTCGCCGTCGATGGCCAGCGAGGTGCCGACCTGGTGCTTGTGGTAGGAGGCGGTGGCCGGCGCGACCCGGGCCAGGTAGTCGGCGGTGACCGTGCGGTCGAGGATGCCGGTGTTGATCATCGTCTGCTCGCCGAGGGTGTCGAAGTTGTCGCCGCCCGCGAGCAGGAAGGTGTTGGAGGCGACGGTGACGCTCGCCGCGTCGTCGAGCAGGTCCCCGTCGATGTAGACCGCGTCGATCACCCGCGAGCGCGCGTCGGCGATGTCGTCGGCGAGGCTCGTCAGGAGCGCGTTCCGCTCCGCCTCGGAGGCGGCGGCGGAGATCTGCGTGAAGTAGTCCTCCAGCCGGTCGGCGGCGTCCTGGTCGAGGTAGACCTCGACGTTGTCCGAGGTTCCGAGCATGAGCGCGGCGCGCGTGGTCGTCGGCTGGAACTGCTCGGCGAGGACCTGCTTGACCTGGGCTCCCGTGTAGGTCGCGTAGGCCATCTCGTTGCCGAAGGGCTGCACCATGTAGGCCTCGCCCGCGGTGAGCTCGCCGGCGAGGTAGTCGGCGCGCACGCCGCCGGGGTTCATCAGGCCGATCGCGTAGTCGGTGGTCGGCTGGATGTCTGCGGACAGCCAGGCGGCGAAGGAGGTGGCGATGAGGTTGGAGGCGGTGGACTCGGTGGAGCGGTTGGCGCCGTAGTCCGCGCCGTCGTTGGTGCCGCGGAGGAAGTCCGTGCCGAGGGTCGTGAGGACCTGGTTGCCCGCGGCCTCGGAGTCCGCCTTCGCCTGCGCGACGATCCCGGCCACGCCGTAGGCGTCGGTGGTGCACTCGGATTCCGCCAGGTCGAGGTTCCGGGCGGTGGCGGCGGTGACGTCCTTGGTGCCGTCGGCGGCCGTGGTCACCGTCAGGGAGATCTCGCCGAGCTTGAGGCCGTAGTGGTCGGGCTGGACGACGGCGATGTCCGTGCCGTCGGTGGACTTGACGACGTCGGCGAAGGGCACGTGGGTGTGGCCGGCGACGACGGCGTCGACGGAGCCGTTGAATTGGTTGCCGTAGATCGCGGCGTCCTCGTGGGCCAGAACCACGACGACGTCGGCCTCCCCATTGGCGGCGTCGCCGTCCTTGAGGACCCGGGCGCGCTCGTTGGCGGTGGCGGTCGCATCCGAGACCGTCAGCCCCTCGAGCGCGGACCTGGACACGAGGCTGGGCAGTTCCTCGGTCACGACGCCGACGAAGCCGACCCTGACGCCGTCGACCTCGGTAATCCAGGTGCCGTTGCCGGAGCCCTCGGCGGTGAGCGCGGCGTTGCCGGTGACGTTGGCGGACAGGATCGGGGCGTTGAAGGCGGGGATGAGACGCTCGGCGAGATCGGTGATGCCCTTGTCGAACTCGTGGTTGCCGGCGCTGGTGACGTCCAGGCCGATGGCGTTGAGGACGTCGATGGTGGGCTGGTCGTCGAGGACGGAGGAGATGTAGGCGCTGCCGCCGACGTTGTCGCCGTTGGAGACGAGGAGCGTGCTGGGGTTCTGTGCGCGGGCGGCCGCGACCTCGCAGGCCAGGGTGACGGCGCCGGGCTCGTCGCCGGTGGTCTCGATGTGGCCGTGCAGGTCGGTGATGCCGAGGATGGTGAGTGTGGCGGTGGAATCGGCGGGCTCCGCGGCGGCCATGACCGGGGTGGTGAAGGCCGGCGCGAGGGCGCCGAGGGCGAGGGCCGTCGCGAAGGCGGCGAAACGACGGGATAGGTGTGACATGAGCAGTCTCGGGAGGTGGGAGGCGGTTGAAGACCCGCTCAGTGTAGTCCCGTTCACACCGTTTCGTGACCCTATGAGACCCCATACCCACAGCCGCCACCCCGCCGAGGCCGGCAGCAAAGGCGCGCCGAGGTCGGTAGAAGTTGCGTACCGACAGCCCGGTCCCGATCTGCCGGGGCGCCACGAGCAACGTGCCGAGGCCGGTCATATCGACCGACCTCGGCACGTAACTGCTGCCGATCTCGGCGGTTTTTTCTACCGATCTCGGCGTGGGAGGGGCGCCCGGGCTCGCAGGCGCTGCTCCGGGTCAGGCTGCGGCTGCCGCCTCGGCCGCGGCCTCGGCGACGAGCTTGCGGGCCCGGGCCTGCTTGAGGACGAGCACCAGCAGGGCGGTGACGAGCATGCCCGCGATGATCGAGATGAAGAACCCGAGCAGGTTGTCGATCGCGAAGAACACGAAGATGCCGCCGTGCGGGGCGCGCGAGCCCACGTGCAGCGCCATGGACAGGGCGCCGGTGACGGCGCCACCCGCCATCGCCGGCGGGATGATGCGCAGCGGGTCGGCGGCGGCGAAGGGGATGGCGCCCTCGGAGATGAAGGAGGCCCCCAGCAGCCAGGCGGCGCGGCCGTTGTCCCGCTCGACCTCGGTGAACAGGCCCGGCCGTACGGTGGTGGCCAGGGCGAGTGCCAGCGGCGGAACCATGCCCGCGGCCATGACGGCTGCCATGATCTCGTAGGAGGCGGTGGTGGCCGCGGACAGGCCGGCGGTGGCGAACAGGTAGGCGGCCTTGTTGACCGGGCCGCCCAGGTCGAAGCACATCATCAGGCCGAGGATGACGCCCAGGAAGATGGCGGAGCCGGAGCCCGCCATGGAGGTCAGCGAGTCACTCAGCCAGGTCATGAAGGAGGCCAGGGGGTTGCCCAGCACCATGTACATCAGGGAGCCGACCACCAGCGTGGTGAACAGCGGGATGATGACCACTGGCATGAGGCTGCGCAACCACCGGGGCACGTCCAGCCCCGCCAGCCAGGAGGCCATGTAGCCGGCGAGCAGGCCACCGATCAGGCCGCCGATGAAGCCGGCGCCGATGGCCACCGACAGCGCGCCCATGGCGAAGCCGGGGGCGATGCCGGGGCGCCCGGCCAGTCCGAAGGCGGTGTACCCGGCCAGGGCCGGCACCAGGAAGTTCATGGCGGTGGAGCCCAGCATGAAGAACACGGCACCGATGTAGGCCATCAGCGGAGATCCGCCCAGGGCGTTGGGAGCGGCCATGTCCGGGTTGGCCAGGTCGGGCAGGTTCCACAGGCTGGAGCCGGTGACGATGTTGGAGGCGTTGTTGGTGATGTCGTAGCCGCCGAAGAGGAAGCCGAGGGCGGTGAGCAGACCGCCGGCGGCGACGAAGGGGATCATGTAGGACACGCCGGTCATCACCGAGCGCTGCAGGCGCCGCGCCCAGTGGACGTGCTCCTCCTCGCCCTCGGCCTCGCCGCCCGCACCGCCTGCGGCCACGCGCTTGGCATTCGGGTCGTCGATGGCGGCCAGGGCCTGGTCCACCAGGGAGCCGGCGTCGTTGACGGCGGCCTTGACGCCGACGTCGATCACGGGCTTGCCCGCGAAGCGCTCCATCCCCTTGACCGGCAGGTCGTGGGCGAGGATGACCGCGTCTGCGGACTGCACCAGGTCGGCGTCGAGCCAGTCGATCTTGCCCGAGCCCTGACCCTCGATGCGCACGGTGACGCCGCGCTCCTTGCCGGCCTGTTCAAGCGCCTCGGCGGCCATGAAGGTGTGGGCGATGCCGGTGGGGCAGGAGGAGACGCCGACGATGACGCGCCCGGTGCCGCCGGGGGCTGCGGCCGCAGCGGCACCCTCCTGGGCCGGGGCGGGTGCGGCGCCGTCGTCGAGCAGCTCGGGCTGGACCTGCTCGGTGACCAGGCGGGCGACCTCCTCGGGGGTGGCGGCGGCGCGCAGGGCGTCGGTGAACTCGCTCTTCATCAGGCCGCGGGCCAGCTTGGCCAGCAGCTGCAGGTGGAAGTCGTCGGCGCCGGCGGGCGCGGCGATCATGAACACGAGGTCGGCGCCCCGCTCATCGGCGGCCCCGAAGTCGACCGGGTCGGTCAGCCGGGCGAAGCCGAGCGAGGGGGCCAGCACGTGCGGGCTGCGGCAGTGCGGGATGGCGATGCCGCCGGGGATGCCGGTGGGCGCGGTGGCCTCGCGGGCCAGGGCGTCGGCGGCGAGCCCCTCGGTGGTGTCGGCGCGGCCGGAGGCGGCGACGACGTCTGCCAGGTAGTTGATGACGGCCTGCTTGTCGGCGCCCGCGGACACGTCCAGGCGGACGAGCTCGGGCACGATCAGCGGCGTGGTCGCTGCGGTTGACTGGGACATGGTGTTTTCCTTGGTGTCTCCTGTTGGTTCCGCTCCGCCGGAGCGGGGCGGTTCGGGTCGGATGCGCGGGCCGGTGGCTCGCGCCGGGCGGGTGGTTCTGTTCGGGTCTTTCGGTCAGTGCCTCTCAGAGCGGGGTGACGACGGCGACCTGGTCGGGCAGGTCGGCGGGGCCGGGCAGGGTGGTTCCGGGCAGGCCGGCGGCGGCGGAGCCGTAGGCCATGGCGGTGGCCAGGCGCTCCGGGGCGTCGGCGCCGCGCACGTCGGCGAGGATGTAGCCGGCGACGGAGGAGTCCCCGGCGCCGACGGTGGAGATGACCGGGACGGCGGGGGCGGTGGCCCGCCAGGCGCCCTCCGCGGTGACCAGGACGGCCCCGGCACCGCCGAGGGTGGCCAGCACCGCCCCCACCCCGCGGTCCACCAGCACGCGGGCCGCCTGGGCGACGGGCGCGTAGTCTCCGGCCAGGGCGCCCTGTTCGAGCGCGGTGGCGCGCTCGGCGGGCAGTCCGGCCAGCTGGCCGAGCTCCTCGCCGTTGGGCTTGATCAGGTCGGGGGCGGCATCCGGCAGGGCGGCGGCCAGGGCGGCCAGCGGCGCGTCGGAGGTGTCGACGGCGATGCGCAGGCCCGGGGCCGCCCGCCGCAGCAGCCCGACCAGTCGCGCGTACCAGTCGGTGGGGGCGCCGGGCGGCAGCGAGCCGGACAGGATCGCCCAGGAGTGCGCGTCCTCCCCGGGCGCGGCGTCCGCCCCGGCGGGTGCCGTGTGGGCGGTGACCGCCTCGCCCAGGGCCTCCTCCACGGCGGCGACCTCGGCGCCGGCCAGGACGGCGCCGGGCTCGTTGAGCTTCGTGGTGGTGCCGTCCGGCTCGGTGACTGCGGTGTTGACGCGGACGGCGCCGGCCACGTCCACGGCGACGGCGCTCAGCCCGGGTGCGTCCAGCGCCTCCAGGGCGGCGACCAGCGGGTCGCGCTCGGGGGCGGGCAGGATGGCGGTGACTTCCTGGCCGGAGCGGGCCAGCACACGGGCCACGTTGAGCCCCTTGCCGCCCGGTTCGGTAGTGACCGACTGCAGCCGGTTGACGCCGCCGCGCACGAGCGGCCCGGCCAGTGTGACCGTGCGGTCGAGCGAGGGGTTGGGGGTGAGGGTGATGATCATGCGATTAGTACCTCGGTTCCTGTGTCGGCGAGTTGAGCGGCCAGTGGAGTGGGCAGGGCGGCGTCGGTGACCAGCAGGTCGACGTCGTCGAGGTCGGCGAAGGAGACCAGGTGCTCCTGGCCGATCTTGGTGGCGTCGGCGAGGACGACGACGCGGCCGGCGGCGCGAACCATGGCGCGCTTGACGGCGGCCTCGTCCGGGTCGGGGGTGGACAGGCCGTGCTCGGCGGTGAGCCCGTTGGTGCCCATGACGGCCACCCCGACGCGCAGGCGGGCGAGCGCGTCCAGGGCCTCGGGACCGACGGCGGCCTGGGTGATGCCGCGCACCTGGCCGCCGAGCATGCGCACCGTCAGGTCGCCGCGGCCCGCCAGAACGGCGGCCGTGAGTACCGAGTCGGTGATGACCCGCAGGCCCAGCCCCTCGGGCAGGAGGCGGGCGAGGCAGCCGACGGTGGTGCCGGCGTCGAGCAGGATCGAGCCACCGGGTCGCAGCGCGAGGGCGCCAATGGCGGCGGCGGCGATAGCCTGCTTGGCGCTGGCGCCGAGCAGCTCGCGTTCGGCCACGGCGGTCTCCGGCAGGGCGAGGACGGTGGCGGGGACGGCGCCGCCGTGGACCTTGCGCACGGCGCCGGTCCGGTCCAGGGCGGTCAGGTCGCGCCGGATGGTCTCGACGGTGACGCCGTAGCGGGCGGCCAGATCGGCGACGGCGACGCGGCCCTCGCGCGCGACGGCGTCGACGATGTCCTGCTGGCGCTGTTCGGCGTTCATCCGTACCTCCCCAATGAAGTCCGTTCGGGCACGAGTATATGCCCGAACGGACTTCATGTGAAGAGGGAAATGTCGACCAAACCGAAAACGGATGCCCGTACGGACACACTGGCTAACTGAGGACGCGTGCTTTCCGCCGAGCCCGCCCCATCAGTGCCGCCGCAGTCACACGCGCAGCAGCGGCAGATAGGCGGACAGGTCGCAGCGCTCGCCCGAGGCGTGCAGCGCCCCGGAGGCGACAGCCTCCTCCCAGCCCAGGCGTCCGGTGGCCAGGGACAGCCAGGTGGCGGCGTCGGTCTCGACCACGCTCGGCGGGGTGCCACGGCGGTGGACCGTGCCGGAGACCGCCTGGGTCACGCCGAAGGGCGGCACCCGCACCTCGACGGCGCGCCCGGGGGCGCAGGCGGCCAGCTCCTCAAGCGTGTAGCGCACAGCGGTCGCAGTATCGGCGCGCTGCGGGCGGGTGCCCGCAGCGGTGTCGGCCGCCCACTGGCGCACGGCGCGGGCGCCGGCGGCGGGATCAATGCGTCGTCTCACGCGTCCGACGGTACGGCACCGAGCCGCCCCAGCAGGCCTCGGCGGACAACGCGGTAACAGGCCACCCCGGCGGCGGCGAGCAGGGCCAGCGCCGTCGCTCCGGCCGAGCCGAGGGAGTCCGGAATCCCGGTGCCGGCCACAGTGGGCTCGTCCTCGGGAGCGACGACCACCTGGTTACTCACCGCCGGTACGCGCGCCTCGGCCTGCGCCGCGGCCGCGGCGACCGGCACCAGCGCCTGAAAGTCGACGCTGCGGGTTGAGCCGTCGCGGGCGACCAGCGTGAAGGAGACGACGGCGCACGCCCCCGCGGCGCTGACGCCCTCGCCCTGTCGGCCGCCCGCGGGGCAGGCGGTGGTGGCAACATCGGCCGGCAGGGCGATGCTCAACGTGGTGGTGCCGGTCTCCGGCAGCTCCGGCGTGACGGTGGTGTCGATGGCGGCGCTGGTGAGCTGCTGGGTGCCGCCGTCGGCCAGGGCGACCGTGGCGGTGACCTCCTGGGCCGCACCGGGAGCGGTCTGCTCGGAGGCCGCGGTGAAGCTCAATCCGGTGAAGCGGACGGTGGCCGTGCCACCGACGGCGGCGTCAAGGTCGACGCCGATCTGCCGCTTGGCCAGGTCGGCGGACACGGCACCCCCGGCCTGGAGGTACTCGGCGGTGACAGTGCGGTCGAGCACGCCGGTGCCGGAGACCGTCGCCTCGCGCAGACCGGTGAAGCCGTCGCCGCCGGAAAGCATGAACGAGTTCGACGCCACCACGACGCTGGCATCGTCGGCGAGTTCGACGTCGTCCACGTAGACGGAACGGATGACGCGGGCGCGCGCGGCATCGACGGCCTCCTCGAGGTCCGCGGCGGCCTGCTCACCCGCGGAGATGCGGCTCCAGTACTCCTCAAGCTCGTCGGCCGCGTCCTGGTCGATGTAGACCCGCACATTCCCGGAGACGCCGAGCATCAGCAGGGGGCGGGAGGTGTCGGGCTGCCACTGCTGAGCCAGCACGGCCTTGAGCTGGGCGCCGGAGTAGGTGGCGTAGCCCATCTCGTTGCCGAAGGGCTGAACCGTGTAGGCCTCCCCCTCCGTCAGGTCTCCGAGCAGGTAGTCGGCGCGCACGCCGCCGGGATTCATCAGCCCGATGTAGTGGTCGCCGTCGGGCTCGACCTCGGTGGTGAGCCAGGCGCGGTAGGAGTCCGCAATGACATTCGCGGCGGTGGATTCAGTGGAGCGGTTGGCGCCGGGATCGGAGCCGTCGTTGGTGCCGCGATAGAAGCTGCGGTCCAGGGCGGTCAGGACGCGTGAGCCTGCGACCCGGGAGTCGCGAGCCGCCTGATCGACTATGGCCTGCACGCCGTAGGCGTCTGCGGTGCACGTAGAGGCGGTCAGGTCGATGTTCTTGACCGCCAGGACGCTCACGGCGCCCGAGTCGCGGT
Source organism: Actinomyces ruminicola (assembly GCF_900103885.1). GTDB lineage: Bacteria > Actinomycetota > Actinomycetes > Actinomycetales > Actinomycetaceae > Actinomyces > Actinomyces ruminicola. The sequence goes on along the minus strand of NZ_FNIM01000003.1, from coordinate 5,821 downwards.
CGACCGACAGGGTGATGTTGCCCAGCAGCTCGCCGTACTGGCCGGACTGGACGACGGCGATGCGGTTGCCGTCCCTGCCGGTGACGGCGGAGGCGTGGGGGTGGTGGGTGTGCCCGCCGAAGACGGCGTCGACCGAGCCATTGAACTGGTTGCTGTATACATCGGCGTCCTCGTGGGCCAGGACGACTACGACGTCGGCCTCCCCGTTGGACTCGTCTCCGTCCTTGAGCGCGGCGGCACGCGCGTTGGCGGTCTCCACCAGGTCGGTCACCTCCATCCCCGCCAGCGCCGTCTCCGCCACCAGGGTGGGCAGGGAATCGGTGACCACGCCGACGAAGCCGACGGTGACGCCGTCGACCTCGGTGGTCCAGACGCCATCGCCGTCTCCCTCCGCGCTCAGGGCGTCGTTCCCGATCACGTTGGCGGCCAGCACGGGAGCATCGATTGCGCCCAGCAGGCGCGAGGAGAGGTCTCTGGCGCCTCCGTCGAACTCGTGGTTGCCGGCGGCGGTGACGTCCAGGCCGATGGCGCCCAGGATGTCGATGGTGGGCTGGTCGTCCAGAACCGAGGAGATGTAGGCGGAACCGCCCACGTTGTCGCCGGTGGAGACCAGCAGGGTGTTCGGCTGGGAGGCGCGCGCCGCCGCCACCTCGCACGCCAGCGTGACGGCGCCCGGCTCGGCGACGACCTGCACGCCCTCACTCTGGGTGGACACGCGCTCGAGGTGTCCGCCGAAGTCGGTGATGCCGAGCAGGTTGACCGTTGCGGCCCCACCCTCGTCGGCGGGGACGGCATCTGCCAACAGGCCGGCGGTGGGCGCGGCCACGACCACCGGGCCGCCGACTTGCGCGGATGTGAGTGCGCCGGCCGGTGGGGCCACCGCTGCGGGGGCGAAGACTGCGAGGGCAAGAGCCGTCACGGAGACGGACGCCCGAACCAGGTGCTGCGGCCTCATGGTTGTCCTCGTGCTGGTCATCGGTAGGTCGAACGATTGACATCACCTTAGGTGTCAGGACACCTGCGGTCCATGACACTGACCGATTAGTAATCATGACAATTCGGCGATGCTGAGCACTACAGCGCCTATCGCAGCCGGAGGAGGCCTCGGCGCGGATCGATTTAGGTTGAAATCCCAAGCAAAAACCATGGCGCCCAGCCGCTTGCTGCGAAGCGGCTGGGCGCCACGGTCGGGCGGAGAGCGGCTGGGAATGTGATTCCAGAGTGACCGCATCCCCCAGGGGAACCGCCGGATGGCTCAGCCGATTGGCCAAGCTCCGACTATCGGATTACCCGATCAGACGATGCCGTGGGCGATCATGACGTCGGCGACCTGGGTGAAGCCGGCGGCGTTGGCGCCCAGTACGTAGTCGCCGGGGCGGCCGTAGGTCTCGGCGGCCTCGACGCAGGAGTTGTGGATGTCGGCCATGATGCCGGTGAGCTTGGCCTCCGCGGTGGCGAAGTCCCAGCGGGTGCGGCCCGCGTTCTGCTCCATCTCCAGGGCCGAGGTGGCCACGCCACCGGCGTTGGAGGCCTTGCCGGGAGCGTAGAGGATGCCGGCGGCCTGGAATGCCTCGATGGCCTCAGGGGTGCACGGCATGTTGGCGCCCTCGGCGACGACGGCGCAGCCGTTGCGCAGCAGGGTGGCGGCGTTGTCTGCGTCGAGCTCGTTCTGGGTGGCGCAGGGCAGGGCGACGTTCACCGGGACATCCCAGGGACGGCCCTCGGTGACCAGGCGGGCGCCGGGGCGGCGGGAGACGTAGTCGGCGACGCGGCCGCGCTCGACCTCCTTGACCTGTTTGAGCAGCTCGAGGTCCACGCCCGCCTCATCGACCACGTAGCCGGAGGAGTCGGAGAAGGTGATGGGCTTGGCGCCCAGCTGCTGGGCCTTCTCGATGGCGTAGATGGCGACGTTACCGGCGCCGGAGACGGCGACCTTCTTGCCCTCCAGGGAGTCGCCCTTGGTGGCCAGCATGGACTGGGCGAACAGGACCGTACCGTAGCCGGTGGCCTCGGTGCGCACGAGGGACCCGCCCCAGGCCAGGCCCTTGCCGGTCAGCACGCCGGCGTCGTAGCTGTTGCGCAGGCGCTTGTACTGGCCGAAGAGGTAGCCGATCTCGCGGCCGCCGACGCCGATGTCACCGGCGGGGACGTCGGTGTCGGGACCGATGTGGCGGGACAGCTCGGTCATGAAGGACTGGCAGAAGCGCATGACCTCGGCGTCGGACTTGCCGTGCGGGTCGAAGTCGGAGCCGCCCTTGCCGCCGCCGATGCCCTGGCCGGTCAGGGCGTTCTTGAAGATCTGCTCGAAGCCGAGGAACTTGATGATGCCGGCGTTGACGCTCGGGTGGAAGCGCAGACCGCCCTTGTAGGGGCCGAGCGCGGAGTTGAACTCGATGCGGAAGCCGCGGTTGACGCGGACCTGGCCGGCGTCGTCAACCCACGGAACGCGGAACATGATCTGCCGCTCCGGCTCCACAATGCGCTCCAGGAGCCCATCCTCAGCGTAGTGGGGGTGCTTGGCGATGACGGGGTCGAGCGACTCCAGCACCTCGCGGACGGCCTGGTGGAACTCGGCCTCCCCGCGGTTGCGAGCCACAACTTGTTCGTAAACCTTCTCAACAACATCCTGCATGGGGAACTCCTTCAGCTGTCACCTGGCAGCGGCGCGTGCCGACTACGCGTTTACGCGTTGGCATCGCGTGACTGCAATAACGGCGCAGGAGCACGTCTCTGAGCAGGGCGGGCATCCCGCGCTGGAGCCAAGAGTTCCACCCCGACGGTAACTGAGACGAAACATCTCACGCTGCGGCCCTCACAGGGCGGCGTAGGCGGCGTCGTCGACGGGCTCCAGCCACTGGGTGGAGGTGTTCTTCCCGGGGACCGCGAGCGCGATGTGGGAGAACCAGGAGTCGGCCTTGGCGCCGTGCCAGTGCTTGACGCCGGCGCGGGCGAAGACGACGCTGCCGGGTTCAAGAGAGACCGGTTCCCCTCCCTCCTCCTGGTACCAGCCGGAGCCGGCGGTGCAGATCAGCACTTGGCCGCCGCCGGAGGTGGCGTGGTGGATGTGCCAGTTGTTGCGGCAGCCGGGTGAGAAGGTGACGTTGTGGACGCCGACGGCGCACTGCTCGTCGTCCACGAGGTTGTTCAGGAAGCTGTCACCGGTGAAGTACTGGGCAAAGGCGGTGTTCGGCTCGCCCTTGCCGAAGATGTTCTCGGCAGCGAAGACGGATTCATCGGTAGTCGCAGTCATGATGGTTCCTCTCCGACGACCCGGGGCGGTCGCGCAGCCCCAGGTTAGGAGCACCGGCCGACTCCAGCCAGGTCCCGAGCGGGCTCCCCACCCGCGAAGAACCGCCCTGCGAAGAAGCGGCGGCGGCCCGCGAGGGCGACCAGACCGTCGTAGACGGCACCGCCGGCAATTCCAAGTCCGGCCAATCGTCGGGGCGCCGTGATCGCCGAATCCGCCGAAAGGGCGAGCACCTCCGGGAAACGGTCGTCGATGGGCGCAACCGCGTCTTCGGCGGACACACGCGCATCCCCGGGCAGCCGCGTCAGCACCGCATAGGTCTCCACCGAGGCGTGCCCGCTGAGGCTCAGCCGCCTTCCCCTCGCCCAGTCACGCACCCGGCGATGCGCCGCGTGGGAGGCGACCAGTAGAGGAATGGCAATACTCGTGTCAACGGCTATGCGCGGAGCGACGTTCACCTTCTGCCACCATCGATCAGTGCGAACATCACGTCGTCGGTGACGGGGGTCTGCGAAGTGGCGACCAGGTGCCCGTCCTCACCGCGCTCCACCCGGGCAGTACGCCCTCCCGGGGTCAGTTGCACGCCGCCGCCATAGGGGGATACATCCACCTTCGTACCCGGCAGCAGACCAAGCGACTCCCGCAGGCTCTTCGGCAGGAGGATGCGTCCGCTCGAATCGATCGTCAGCTCCATGGGAAAACAGCACCATTGCAATCCCATTTGCTTGAGGTGCGGTCGCACGGACTCGGCGGGATCGGCATACTCGCTGCCGGTCCCGTCCGCGCCGCAGCTGTCAACCCTTATGGTTGCCCCCATGCTCAGTTCCTCCGATCGATCCGACGCCGCAGCCGCATCGGCTTCGTCACCATCACGGACCGTGCCCGGCCTGCACGGCATCCGCCTGCAGCCAGAGGAGCCGGCGGTCCGCTCCTGGAGCGTCACCGCCCTGGCCACCCTGTTCCGGTACGTCTTGAACCGGGCAGGCACGCCGACGGGTCGGCCTGCCGTCGTCGCCGTCGACGGGCGCTCGGGCAGCGGGAAGACCACCCTCACCCGCCGACTGGCCGCATTGGAACCGGGAGCGCAGACACTGCATATCGATGACCTGGATTGGAACGAGCCGCTCTACCAGTGGGACCACCTGCTCGTCGAGGTGCTGACCCGGCTGCGGGCCGACGGCGCCCTGGAGTTCACGCCGCCCGCCTGGCCCCGGCACGGCCGCGCCGGGGCGATCAGCATCACCGTCGGCGCGCCGCTGGTGCTGGTGGAGGGCACGGGTGCCGGGATGCGGGCGGTCGCGGATTTGGTGGATGTTCACCTGTGGGTGCAGACCGACTACGCCGTCGCCGAGGAGCGCGGCATCGGCCGGGACATCGCCGACGGCACCAATGGCGACGCCGAGGAGTCGGTGCGGTTCTGGCACGACTGGCAGGCGGCCGAGCGGCCCTTCTTCGCCGCCGACCGTCCCTGGGAGCGGGCCGACGCCGTCGTCTGCGGCCAGGCCCTGCCCGGGGTCGGCCCGGACGAGGTCGCCTGGACGGAACTGCCGTAGGCCCGGCTCAGGGCCGGAAGCCCATCGCCATCGGCCGCAAGACCACTTGCGAGGTCGGGTATCCGCCGCCCGAGCCGCACCCCGATGCGTCAACTGGCTATTCTGGTTTGGTGGTGTAAGCGCGCTGGTCCTGCTGGCCGTTGAGCGTCGTTCGCCGGGCTCGGCGGGTCGGCGGGGCCGCTTCGAGGAGGCGGGTCAGCCGGCTCTTCCGGTTTGAGGGCGTGGTGGTGACCCAGGCCCGGCCGGTCATCCTCGCCCGGTGTCAGTGGACGGGCCTGCGAGCCGGCAGCGCGCGCCGAACCGAGCCGAGTACGCACAGACCGCTGGAGTCCGGAGTGTACGCGTCGGGGTGGAGTGTCCAAATCCGGGACAAAGGCCGCAGACGCCGCTGAAGACGAATCGGGAAACCGCGTGATTTCAACGATCTGGAAGTCACGTGCAAGTGCCTGAAGCTCGTTTGTCCCGTGTTTGGACACTTTCCATGACGTGCGGCAGCGGCAAGCTCCGCCCGCAGGCGTGCCCGCAGATGAGCAGGCCAGCACTCGACCCGCGCGCCCCAGACAACACACCCTCAAACCGGAAGAACCGTCAATAGCCCATGTGACGTCAGTCTGGGCCGTCTTAATGCACCTGAAGGTGCGAGGTGCTTCCTGACGCCGCCCTCACCTCGCTTGGCCGCCGCCACCCGGACAGTCTTAATGCACCTGAAGGTGCGAGGTGCTTCCTGACAGGGAGGGTACTGGAATATTCTTCCCTCGACGCTAGAGTCTTAATGCACCTGAAGGTGCGAGGTGCTTCCTGACCGGCCTCCGCTGCTGACAACACCACCGACGCTTCGTCTTAATGCACCTGAAGGTGCGAGGTGCTTCCTGACCGCCCCCTCCTCACCCTCCTCGCTCTCCGGCAACGAGTCTTAATGCGCCTGAAGGTGCGAGGTGCTTCCTGACCCTTCGCACCCCGGAATACCAACAGGTAGACCAGCGGGTCTTAATGCACCTGAAGGTGCGAGGTGCTTCCTGAC
>NZ_FNIM01000026.1 GCF_900103885.1 Actinomyces ruminicola | reverse complement strand
CCGCCTTCAGCCGAGCCAACTCCTCCGCATCCGTGGCTTCCTTCTGCTCCCGGGCGTCGGCGTGCTGCTTTCTGTATTTAGCGACCCAGTTGCCCACGGTCTGCGCCACCAAACCATAAGAGGCCGCGACCGACGCGATCGACCGCTCCTTATCCACCACCTCGCGAGCAACCTGCTCACGAAACTCCTCAGAGTACTTCGCCTTAGTCACATCCATCATCCTAACTATCAGATCACGGGGAACGACAGCCATCCCCCAAGTCCGAAAACAACCCTCCAGTCCAGACCCAGAACTGTCACCGATGTCCTGACACACCAACTGTCACCGATGTCCTGACACATCACACCGTCTTAAACGCGCTCTCAGACGGTCCAACTGCCGGAACGCGGTCCAACTGCAGCATGGCGGTCCAAGCAGGCACGGGCCAGTCGGCCCAACCGGAAGCAGCCACACACCCCAGGCACCATCCCAACCTCCGACTCCACGCCCTCAAACCGGAAGAGCCAGTAATAGGGGCGAATCCTCCGCGACACGATTTTCGCTTGAGTCGCAGTCGATCACCGCTACCAGACCCAGCGCCCCATCTATAACTGCCCACGAAAGTCGCGGATCGTGGTGGGTGCGCAGTGTTGAGAAGTCTACTGCCCACCTACTACTCCTGCCCCGCGCCCGGCAGCGCGGTGTTGACACCGAATCACGACCTTGGGGTGCGTTTCACGACCCCCGGGTGGTCGTGAAACGCACCCCAAGGTCGTAAACCGTCAACCGACACCCATCAATTGGCACCCTGTCATCCAACCCCGCAACCACCGGGCGGAAGATCTACAACACCAACCCGCCACAACCCCCCCAAAACCGAAAGAACTGGATTGACATCAGCTGCAGAACCACCGCGGAAGGCCTGACTCGAATCGATCTTCCGTCCAGTCCACGCCTCAGGTAGGCTCACATGTCGGGGCAGTGGCGCCATGCCGATCACATCCACTGCTGCGGAGGGAAGCCATGAAGACCACCGAGCAGTATCCGGACTGGCGCCCAGCGATCCCACTCTGGGCCCTGGCTTCCGGGAGGGCCTTCATGGCATTGCTATATGGAGTCGGACTTGGCATCGTCACAGGGATCTGGTCGGCACTGACCCGGGCGGGTCTGAGCATCGATCGCGTGGTCGCATTCGCGATCATGGCCGCAGTCATACGGGAGGTCATCGACGCGGCAGCATCACGCTTGATTATGCGAGCCAAGCGGATTCAGGATCCCGAAGGGTCTGCCCTGACGGTCGTGACCCTCATCTGCCCGGCCATAGCGGGTTCCGTGACCGCCGCGCTGCTGCTGTCGACCTCAATACTCACTCTCACTCTGGTGACCTGGATCTTCTACCTGGTCATCATCATCACGCTCGAGAAGCCTTGGAACACCACCCTCAACCACGAGGAAATGATGAAGCGCAGCCGCCAAGTGCGCCTGATGACACGCGAGCACTTCGCCGACGAAATTCAAGACGGTCGCTTAAGCTTTTCCGAAATAGATGCTGAAGGAAACTATGTTAACGAAGATGGCAACCGGATCGAAGCGGAGTAGGCGCGGCGTGGACGGGACACGAGCCAGGTCGTAGGCGATCCGCCTACCCTGTGCGCATGAGCCAGACGTCCTCAACCACACCATCGCCCCACCCGCTGCCGCAGCGGGTCTCGGAGATCTTCGATCCCCTCCGCTGGCGCGACGTCGCCGGATTCAACAACCGCGGCGACGGCCCGGACGCGCTCACCGACGTCACCTACCACCGCGGCTGCGAGCGCGACGCCGACGGCGCGTGGGTGCGCGACCTGCCGGTGGTGCGAGTGGCCCTGGACCGGCCCGAGCTGCGCAACGCCTTCCGCCCGCACACCGTCGACGAGCTGTACCGGGTCCTGGACCACGCGCGCATGAGCGGCGACGTCGGCGCCGTCATCCTCACCGGCAACGGCCCCTCCCCCAAGGACGGAGGCTGGGGCTTCTGCTCCGGCGGCGACCAGCGAGTGCGCGGCCGGGACGGCTACCTGTACGAGAAGGCGGGCGACGACGTCGAGCATGCTTCCCCCGTTAGCGAGGCCGCGCCCACCGACAACCACGACGCCGCCGTCGCCGCACAGCGAGAGCGCCTGGACGCCGCCCGGGCGGGACGGCTCCACATCCTGGAGGTGCAGCGGCTCATCCGCACCATGCCGAAGGTCGTCATCGCCGCCGTATCCGGCTGGGCGGCCGGCGGCGGCCACTCCCTGAACGTGGTCTGCGACCTCTCCTTGGCGTCCCGGGAGCACGCCCGCTTCAAGCAGACCGACGCCGATGTGGGCTCCTTCGACGCCGGCTACGGCTCCGCCCTGCTCGCCCGGCAGGTCGGGGACAAGCGGGCCCGCGAGATCTTCTTCCTGGCCCGCACCTACGACGCTGCCACCGCCGAGCGCTGGGGCGTGGTCAACGAGGCCGTCCCCCACGCCGAGCTGGAGGAACGGGCGCTGGAATACGCACGCATCGTGGCCGGAAAGTCGCCGCAGGCGATCCGCATGCTCAAGTACGCCTTCAACCTGGCCGACGACGGCCTGGCGGGCCAGCAGGTATTCGCCGGGGAGGCCACCCGCCTGGCATACATGACCGACGAGGCCGCCGAGGGGCGCGACGCCTTCCTTGAGCGCCGCGAGCCGGACTGGTCGCCCTTCCCCTACTACTTCTGAGCGTCCGCGTCCGGCTCCGCGGCCGCCTGGCGCCGCCTTTCAGCCGCATCCTCGCGCGCCTGCTCACAGGCCGCCCACACCTCGTCCAGCCGGGCCTCCACGGCGCGACGCGCGACGGCGGGGTCGCTGTAGTTGACCGTGTTCTCGAGTCCGCGCATGCGCACGCGGCCGAACTCGGAGTCATAAACCGCACGGTGGTGGACGTGTCTGCCCAGGCGACGCTTCTCAACAATGATCAGTTCCTCGCGCCGCCGCGGCCAGGGCAGGTAGTCCCTCGCGATGCGCACGCCTCGTTCGGTCACCTGCACACTCCAGGGGGACAGCAGAAAACGGTGGGCGCCGTACCAGGCGGCCCCATAAGCCACAAAGTAGAGCAGCGCCAGCAAGGGGAACCCCAGGTCCGCCGCGTGCAGGGACTGCGGGAACGCCTCCAGGAAGAAGGACGCGACCATGATCGACAGACCAAGCGCGAACGGCATGATGCACGTCAGCCCGATCCCCAGGACGGCACAGACAACGCCCAGTGCGATTCCGCCGTGCACATCGCCCCTTCGGTAGTAGATCACGCCCTCACCCTATGTGCTTGCCGGAGGTGAGATGGCGAACCAGACACCTGCCGCTCCCACTCAACTCCATGGCTTGGACACGGTGGCCGCCGCATGAAATTGTTGCGCCGACCCCGAGGAGCGAGCGCCGTAGGCGCCTGCTCACCATCACCGCGGCAGCCCCGCCGCACTACCAGGAGGTTCCCATGCCCGCTTGGATCACCCGCCTGCTCGGCTCGACCGAGCCGTCCCGCCGCCGCCTCGGCGTGGCCGCGCTCGTCGGCCTCATCGCCGGCACATTCTCCGCCTTGGTCAAGTTCGGCTGGGAGGTGCCCTTCCCGCCGCGCACGCCCGGTATCCGCTCGGACACGAACCCGCCGCAGGCGATGCTGGAGTGGTTCGGCATGTCCCCGGAGACCTCGCACCTGACGGTGACGTTCTCCAACAACGAGCTGCCGATCATGTCCTTCATCGTGCACTTCAGCTTCGCGATCGTCTTCGGCCTGATCTACTGCATCGCCGCCGAGTACTTCCCGCGGATCAAGCTGTGGCAGGGCGCTGTCTTCGGTGTCTTCGTGTACGTGGGCGCCCACGTGATCGTCATGCCGCTGCTGGGCTGGGCCCCCAACCCCTTCCCCTGGATCGACGGCGCCCAGACCTGGTCGGAGCACTTCTCGGAGTTCTTCGGCCACATCGTGTGGATGTGGTCCATTGAAATCGTGCGCCGCGACCTGCGCAACCGCATCACCCGCGAGCCCGACGCCGAGGTCGCCCTGGAGACCGCCACCCGCTGAGTGCGCCCGCGCGCTTCTCGACGACGGCGCCCGCCCCGACTCTCCTGTCGGGGCGGGCGCCGTCGTGGCTCCCTCAGCGGCCCAGGAGAGAGAGGACATGGCGGCGCAGGCGCTGGAACTCGGGGGCGGCCTCGTCGCTCCCCAACCCCTCGGGCACACGAATGTCCTCCACCACGTGAGCGGGCCGCTCGGAGAGCACCACCACCCGGTTGGACAGGCGCAGCGCCTCCTCCACGTCATGGGTGACCAGCACCGCGGTGAAGCCCTGCGAGGCCCATAGAGAGGCGATCTCGTCCTGCAGAGTCAACCGGGTGAGCGCGTCGAGCTTGCCGAAGGGCTCATCCAGCAGGAACAGGCGCGGCCGGTTGACCAAGGCCCGGGCCAGGGCCGCGCGCTGCGCCATGCCGCCGGACAGGGTGGTCGGGTAGGCGTCGGCGAAGTCGCGCAGCCCCACCACCTGCAGCGCCGCCTCAACCCGGCGCGGCTCCAGACGCCCGCGAGCCTGTGGTCCCAGGGCGACGTTCTCCCGCACCGTGCGCCACGGCAGCAGCGTCGCATCCTGGAAGGCCAGGGCCCGCTCGGGGGCGGTGCCGGTGACGACCGCGCCGTCGACGACGACGCTCCCCTCGGTGGCACTCTCCAGGCCTGCCAGGAGCCGCAGGATCGTGGACTTGCCACAGCCGGACTGACCCACCAGGGAGACGAACTCGCCCGGGGCGATGTTCAGATCGATGCCATCCAGCACCGGCAACTGGTCCGGCTTGGCGGACTCGGCCTCATACCGCGCCCGGGCCGCCGGGGACGCCAGCCGTATGAGCGCCGGGACCCAGCCGTGGTCGACGTCGTGACGCAGCGGGTAGCGGTGACTGATGCCGACCAGACTCACCCGCGCACCGCGGGAGGCGGGGACGGCGCCGGGGGCAGGGGTGCCCGCGGTGTCCGCCTGAGTTGGCGCGGAAGTTGTTGAAGCGGCTGAGGGCGTCGAAGCAGTCATCGTCTACCACCTCACCAGGTTCTGCTGCCAGGCCAGCAACGAGGAGCGCAGTTTGAACAGCAGGATCATCAGGGCGCGGCAGAAAATGATGAGCACGACCAGCCCCACGTACATGCGCGGGTAGTCGGCCCAACCCTTAACCCAGTTGATGTACCAGGCCAGCCCCTGGTCGACGCCCACCAGCTCCGCGGTCATCAGCGCCGCCAGGCTCGTGCCCAGGCCCGTGAACAGTCCGGTGAGCATGTCCGGCAGGGCGGCCGGAACGGCGATGCGGCGCACCAGGAAGGCCCCGTTGGCACCCAGGGTGCGGGCGACGTCGAAGTAGGAACGCGGGACGGCCCGCACGCCGGCTCGCGTCATGGTCGCCATGGGGAACCAGGCCCCGAAGGCGACGATGAAGGCGGCCGCGGCGTACGTCGTCGGCAGGACGAGCACCGCCAGCGGCAGCAGTGACGCCGCGGGCACCGGCCCGACCGTCTGCAGCAGCGGGTGCAGCCAGTAGTCGGCCCGCCGCGACCAGCCCATGAGCAGGCCCGTGACGAAGCCCAGCACAGACCCGACGGCGTAGCCGGTCAGGAACAGCAGCGCCGATGACCCCAGGCACCTCACCAGCAGCGTCCAGTCGCCGCGGAAGGCCTCGATGAGCACCTCCGGGGCGACGAAGTAGGGCGGGTCCAGCAGCCCGGACTTGACCGTGGTCAGCTGCCAGACGATGAACCAGGCCCCGAAGAACACGATCCAGGGCAGTCGGTGCGCCAGTGCCCCCGCGGCAGCCGATCCGGGACGCGCCTGGGCGATGGCGGTCCAGCCGACCAGCGCCACGATCCAGGCACCAAGCAGGGCAACCAGCGGCGTAGTGCTGGCCGTGCGCGCGTCAGCGGCGTCGGGCACCAGGACGACGACGGCGGCATACAGGATCCAGACGGCAATTGCCGCGACGATCGCCCTCCGGGATGCGGCGCTCACCGGTTGATCCCCAAGTCCGTGTACACGGTGTCGGCGAGTTCGGCGGCGTCGATACCGGCGTCGATATAGCCGGTGAGCTTGAAGTCCTCGATCCCCGGCTCAATGGCCTCCCGGAAGGCTGTGGCCGAGGCCTCCCAGCCGTAGGTCTCCAGCACCTGCTCCACCAGCGACTGCTCGGCGGCGACATAGTTGTTGTCGACCTCGATCTTGGCGATCTCCTTGCGGTTGGCCTCGGAGGCGGCCAGGTAGTCCGAGCCCTTCAGCCATGCCTCGGTCAGAGCCTTGGCGTCGTCCGGTCGTTTGGCGACGAAGTCGCCGTTCAGGGCGACGGAGCAGCAGAAGGGCTCGGCGTCGTTGGACTCGATTATGCGGGCGGTGCCGTTGAAGACGGGCAGCAGCGGCGCCGGGTCCGACCCCATGATGGCGTCGACGTCGCCGTTGGTCAGGCGGGTGCCCAGCGAGTCCTCGTCGATAGTGGTCCAGGTGATGTCCCCGTGCTCCGGGTCCACGTTGATACCGGCCTTGGCCAGGCCGATCGAGAAGTAGGCGAAGGCCGAGGAGGACAGGGAGGGAACGCCGATGGTGGCGCCCTTCAGGTCCGCGTAGGAGTTGAAGGCGGAGTCGTTGTTGACCACGAGCTGCAGGCAGCCGGAGTGGAATCCCGCGCTCAGCTTGGCGTTGATGCCGTTGTAGATGGGCTCGAGCCAGGAGAAGAAGATGCCGGGGGCGCCGATGTACTTGCCGGCGCTGAGCGCATCCTTAGTGTCCTCGGTCCGCTGGGTGTGGGCGAGGGTGACGTTCAGTCCGGCGTCGTCGAAGTAGCCCTGGTGATAGGCGGCGTACAGCGGGGCGGCGCAGATGTCGCCGCCGATGACCAGCGGCAGCTTCTCGGCGGCCCCGACGACGCCGGAGTTGGTGCGGTGCAGCGTAAGCCAGGCGCCGCCGCCGACGACGGCCGCCGTGGCCAGTCCGCCGGCTGCGAGCAGGCGGCGGCGTGACAGCCGAGAGCGGGAGCCCGCGGGCTCGGGGCCGTCGTCGGCGGCGAGGATGGCGGCGGCGTTCTCGGCGGTGACGGCGCCGGAGGCGAGGGCGCTGTCAGGGACGTCGTCGGGGGTGTAATCGGGGGTGTTCTGTGGGACGGACATGGCTGTTCTCCTGTGGGCTCCGGCCGTCGGCTTGGACGCGGCCGGAGCCATTGACTGGAAATGGCGGGAAATAGACGGAAAAGGGCGAAACAGGATGGGTGTCCGCAGGAGAGTGCTGCCAGGCGCAGGCGGTGGACGTCGTCGACACGGCGCGCCTCAACGTGCATATCCTCCGTCGGCCCCGCCAAGCCGGACTCGCATTGCGAGTACCGGTGTACGACGGCCGGACCGCGCACAGCGGCAAAGGACGTAGCGGAGAGTTGAGAGGCGGGGCTGGCTGAATGCGGGCGTCGCGCCTTACGGACGGGTTCAGAGCGCCTGACAGCACATACACATGCACATGCGACACATGACCGCGAGCGCCTGTGCGCTGCCAGCGGTCCGAGTCGTCAGGTGCGTGTTCGCCATGGTCAGCACGGTAGCCCGCCGCTGCGGCGCCGCGCAAACCATTCCGTCCCGCCCCGGCCGGATCTCACGCCACCGCGATCAGCGCCAGTGCCAGGGCGCCGCCGTAGGCCAGCTCGTACAGACCGGCGTCGCGCAGGACCGGAATGAGCGCGCGCCCGGTCGCCCCGGCCAGCACCGGCCACAGCGTTCGCCCCGCCATGATGGCCAGCACCGCTACCAGCAGTGCGGCGGTGCCGAGCGGGACCCACAGTGAGCCGTCCGTTGCTCCGGCCGTCAGGTCGGCGCGCGCCCACCAGGTCGCCGCGATCGCCAGCACCACGGGCGCCACCACCATGGCCACGAAGGCCCGCCGGGCGCCCCGCTCACCCAGGCGGACCGCCAGAGTCAACTTCCCGTGCCGCGGGTCGGTGGCGATGTCGCGCAGGTTGTTGACCATGAGCAGGGAGCAGGCGATCAGGCCGATGCCGCAGGCGGACAGCCACACCCACCCGGGCACGCCCCCGGCCTGCACGTAGACGGTGCCGCAGGTAGCCATCAGGCCGAAGAAGATGAACACGAAGACCTCGCCAAGCCCAGCGTAGCCATACGGGTGCGAGCCGCCGGTGTAGAACCAGGCGGCCGCGACCGCCGCGGCCCCGGCTCCCAGCAGCCACCACTGACCCGACAGGGCCACCAGCACGAGCCCAAGCACGCCTGCCACACCGAAGCAGCCGAAGGCCGCCAGCTTCACGCGGCGCGGGTCGACCTGACCGGAAGCGGTGAGCCGGGGCGGGCCGGTGCGGTCGTCGTCGGTGCCACGTACCCCGTCGGAGTAGTCATTGGCCAGATTGGAGCCGATCTGCAGCGCCAGGGCCACGCCGGCCGCCAGCAGGATTCGTGGCACCGAGGCCGTCCCCAGGGCCGAGGCGGCGCCCGCCCCGAGGATGACCGGGGCTACGGCGGCGGGCAGGGTGCGCAGGCGCACTACCTCCATCCAGCTCGTGGCGCGGGGGCCGGTTTCGGCGGGCAGATCCCGGTCTGTCATGTCTTCCTCCTCGGGGCGCGCAGAGCCTATCTCAGGGCCGGGTGTCACAATCTGCACCACTTTCACTGACCGCCGCCCCCGGGTCCTTCACACTATTGGCAGTATTCCGGGCATTATCGATCCGGCCGCAACATTGTCTGCGGGAAAGTGCTGCATTCTCTGCCAAATCTGACCCCCGCTCAGTCGGCGTTTCGGCAGGCGGAAGTGAACCGGCGTGCCATGGCCTGCCGATCCACCTTGCCCGGACCACACAGCGGCAGCGCGTCGACCACCACGATCCGTTTGGGCGCATGCGCCCCGTCCAGCCGATCCCGCGCGGCGGCCCGCACCCACTGCTCCCAGGCGCTCCAGTCACCACACCCCTCCCCAGCGGGTACGACGGCGGCGACGACGGCGCTGCCCCACTGCGCATCGGGCACGCCAACCACGCAGGCCTGGGCGACGCCGGGCAGCGCGGTCAGTACCTCCTCGACCTCGCGCGGAGCGACCTTGACGCCGCCGGTGATGATCATGTCGTCCACCCGCCCCAGGACGGCCAGGCGACGCCCGCCGTCGGGGCCGGGGACCAGCTGTCCCAGGTCGCTGGTCAGTAGCTCGCCGGCACCGTCCGCGCCCGCCCGTTCGCGAAAGACCGCCGCACCCGCGGGGCGCGAGCCGACCTCGGCGTATCCGGCGGCCAGCACCGGACCGGACAGCACGATTCGGCCTACGCCCGCCGCATCAGGGTTCTCGATGCACACCCCCACCCCGTCCAGGG
Source organism: Actinomyces ruminicola (assembly GCF_900103885.1). Lineage (GTDB taxonomy): Bacteria > Actinomycetota > Actinomycetes > Actinomycetales > Actinomycetaceae > Actinomyces > Actinomyces ruminicola. The sequence continues at coordinate 13,335 of NZ_FNIM01000026.1, read as the reverse complement.
GCGCGCCGTCGTAGACGCAGCCGCCGCCGGTCTCGCTCATGCCGTAGGTGGTGACCACGCGCACCCCGGCGGCGCGGGCGCGCTGAAGCAGGTCCGGGTCGGCGGCGGCGCCTCCCAGCAGTACGGCGTCGGCGCGGGCGAGGGCTCCGGCCGCACGCTCGTGGCCCGGAGCGAGTACGCGCACCAGCTGGGTGGGCACCAGCGGCACCCGCACCGGTGCGCCCGGCCGGGATGCCAGCGCCCGCTCAACCGCGTCCGCGAGCGCGTCGGGGTCGAATCCTCGCGACGTGTCGACCACCACTGGCGCGCGGTCGGCCACCAGGGACCGGACCAGCACCTGCAAGCCCGCAATGTGGTGCGCGGGCAGGGCGAGCACCCAGGTGCCGGGCCCGCCCAGGCGGGCGTGCGTGGCCCGGGCGGAGGCGGTCAGTGCGGCCATGCTCATGGCCACCAGGGCGCCGGTGCCGGTGGTAGAGCCGGAGGTGCGCAGCAGCAGGTCGGACTCCGGGCGGGCGGCGGGGCCGTCCGGGTCCAGGCGGCGGGCGAGGTCGGCCCTGACTGTGGCCGGGTCCTCCCCCGGAGCGATGGGGACCAGCAGCGGCCGGAGCTCCCCGGCCGGTCCGTCCCCGGGCGGTCGCTGTCCGAAGGCGCACCCGGCCGCCCGATCTCCCTGCCCGTTCCCAGCTGCCGGGTCTCCGGCCGCTCCCCGGGCCTGGTTCTCGCCGGACGCCTGGGAGGCCGCCCCGATCCGGTCGCGCAGGGCAGCGGTCAGGACGGCGACGTCGCCGGGGCCGGTGCCCCCGCGCAGGAGGAACAACGGGCGGGCGAAGCTGGTTGTGGATGACACAAGGACCAGGGTGGCACGGGAACCGGCCAGCGCCACACCTCGAAGAACAGTTAGGGTAGATACGTGCGTGCCGTCCCCTACATCCTCGTACTGGCGCTGGCCCTGTATGCCCTCATCGACTGTGTGCGCACTCCGTCGGAGAACATGCCCGCACGCCTGCCCAAGCCCATGTGGATTCTGACCATCCTGCTGATCATCGGGGTGGGGCCGATCGCCTGGATCATCACCTCCCGGGTGAGGGCCGCAGAGGAGCGCGGCGGGGAGATCGAGCGGACGGTGTGGTCGTCCAAGGAGCGGGTCGACCTGCACCTGGCGCAGCGTCCCCGCCCGGTGGCGCCCGACGACGATCCCGAGTTCCTCGCCCGCCTGGAGCGGGATATCCGACGCCGCCGCCGGGACGAGCGCGAGCATGATGCCCCCGACCAAGGGGACGACCACGACTCCGGCGAGGACCCTAATGGGCGCGCCGGTGCGGGCGGTCCCGGCGTGCCCTCCGACGACTCCCCGACGTCGTGATTCCAGCGGGTGCCGTCCACCGAACGGGCCCGACGGCGGTGAACCCGGCACCAGGCGGCCCGGGAGCAGGCTCCGTCCCTTCCGCCGTCCCGGCGCCGACGGCCCTGGACTGGCGCCGTAGCTGCCGCCTGATCGGGCCTGCCCGTCACCGGATTCCCCTTAGCGACGCGGTGCTGACGGTTCTGTTCGCCCTGGTGGCGCTGCTCTCCTTCAGCCTGGTGACCACCTGGGGCGCCCACCCGGTCTATCTGGCCAATGCTCTGACCGCCCTGGTGGTGGCCGCAGCCCAGCCCTTCCGGCACCGCCGCCCGGTGGCATCGGGCATGGTGGTCTACCTGGCCATGGTGGCCTACGTGGCGCTGTTGCGCGTCACCCCGGTGAACCTCGGCCTGTCCCCGGTGATCGCGGCGGTGCCGACGGCACTGCACACGCTCACCCGCTGGGCTCCCGACCGGCGCTGGGGTGCGGCCGGGCTGTTGGCGGCGCTCATGGGCGCCCTGGTCAACCCGCAAACCGTGTACTCGGTCAACCCGCACACCGCAGGAATGTTCAACTATCCGCCTTTCGGATTCGCGCTGGCCTGCGTGCTCGTGGTGACCGCCACCTACCTGCTGGCACTGCGCGCCCGCGCCGCCGCAGAGTCCCTGGAGCGCACCGTCACCGAGGCGGCCCGACTGGCCGCCGCCCGGGCGGTGTCAACGGAGCGCCTGGCTATTGCGCGGGAGCTGCACGACCTGGTTGGTCACGGCCTGACCGTGGTCAAGGTGCAGGCGGACACCGGACTCGCCCTGGGCACCGCCGCTGCTGCACGCGAGTCCCTGACGGCGGTGCGCGACGCCTCCGCGGCGGCGCTCGCCTCCACTCGTGAGCTGGTCGCCTTGCTGCGCGACACGACGACGGAGGGAGCCCTGGCCCCGGTGGCGGACCTGACCGGGATGCCCGAGCTGGTCGAACGCGCCCGTGCCACCGGTCTGGAGATCGAGGCCGCGGTGCCTACTGCCGCCGAACTCGCCTCATGGAACGACTCCTGGACGGCGCTGCAACGACTCACGCTCAATCGCGTGATTGCGGAGGGCCTGACCAACGCCGCTAAGCACGGTGGCGGCAGCGCACGTATCGCAGTTTCCGCGGACGACGGCGCCTGCACGGTGCGCATAAGCAACCCGCTTCCCGGAGACGAATCCACTACAGCCGGGGGCGGGGAGTACCGCCACGAGTACGGTCATGGCCTGACCGGCATGGCCGAGCGGCTGCGTCTGGCCGGGGGCCGGTTGGAAGCCGGTCCCCGCGACGACGCCGGGAGGTCTTTCCTACTCGAGGCCGTCTTCCCGGTGAGCCTCCCCGCACAGAATTCACCAACTGACCAGGAGTGCTGAGAACTGATGACCGGTAATCGACTGCGGGTTGCCGTCGTCGACGATCAGCAACTACTGGTCGCGGCCTTCCGCTCCCTGCTGGACGCCCAGGCGGACATGGACGTAGTGGCCACCGCCCACGACGGCCGAGCGGCACTGGAGGCACTGCGCCAGGCCCGGAATCGCAGTGAGCCGGCCGACGTGGTGCTGATGGATATCCGTATGCCGGTCCTCGACGGTATCGGGGCCACCCGGGGGCTGCTTTCCGACCCCGAGCTGAGCGGGAGCGGCGGTGACCGGCCCACACGGGTGCTCATGCTCACCACCTTCCAGGAGGAGGAACTGGTGCTGGGGGCGTTGCGCGCAGGTGCCTCCGGCTTTCTGCTGAAGGACTCCGGCCCGGCAGATCTGCTGGCGGCGGTGCGTGCCGTCGCCGCCGGGCAGGCGTGGCTGGATCCGGTGGTCACCCCCTACGTACTGCGCGCGCTCGAGGGAGACTCTGCGCAGGCCGTAGGCGGTGCAACTGCGCCAGCTGCGGATCCAGGCGCAGTGCCCATCACTGCCCCGGCCGGTGCAGCGTCCGGCGCGCGAGCGGGAGCAGGGACCGGGCTGCTGCCCGGGGAGGCGCTGACTGGCCGCGAGCGCGACGTGCTAGAGCTGGTCTGCCGGGGAATGACCAACCCGGAGATCGCTTCCCGGCTGTACATCGCCGAGTCGACGGTGAAGACGCATGTCAAGGCCCTGCTGGGGCACACCGGCTGCCGCAACCGGGTGGAGTTGGTGATCCATGCGCTGAGGACCGAGATGGTCCGCGCGGAGTAGCAGCGGTGTCCTCTCCCCCTTTCGGGGGAGACCGCCGCACGGCCACTGGTTCTGGTCATGTCCCATGTGGGGATCCGCCACCGGGTGCCTCGGGCCGATTCTGCTCCCATGACCGCCTTACCATCGTCACCACCCGCCTCGTCTCCGGCAGCCACCTCCGACTCGTTCAGGCCCGCGGCAGGCGCTACCGCCCCGCCCGGCCTGGCGCTGCGGGGCGTGGAGGTCAGCTACGGCAGGCAGAAGGTTCTAACGGGACTGAACCTGACCGCCCGACCGGGCCGCGTCTATGGCCTGCTGGGACTCAACGGCGCCGGCAAGTCCACCACCTTCAACACCGCGCTGGGACTGTTGCGGCCCGACGCCGGCACCATCGAGGTGCTGGGCAGGCCCCTGAGCCGCGAGAGCCTGATGCATGTTGGGGCGAGCATCAACGGCCCCGCCTTCTACCCACAGCTGTCCGCCCGGCGCAACCTGCGCATCCACTGCCTGCTGACCGGCACCGCCCCGGAGGTGATCGACCTGCTGCTGGAGCAGGTCGGCCTGGGGCAGGCCGGGCGCAAGCGGACCGGCAGTTTCTCCACCGGGATGAAGGTGCGCCTGGCCCTGGCCATGGCGCTGCTGGGCGACCCGGAGGTGCTGGTGCTGGACGAGCCGCAGAGCGGCCTGGACCCGCAGGGCATCATCTGGCTGCGCGACCTGCTGCGCGAGCTGGCGATGGGCGGGCGTACCGTCATCGTCTCCAGCCATGTGCTCGGGGAGATGGCGCGCACCTGCGACGACGTCGGCGTGCTCGCGGGCGGACGCATGGTCTATGAGGGGCCGCTGGCTGACTTTGCGGTGGCTGGCCAGGACCTGGAGGAGGCCTTCCTCGCCGCCGTTACCGGCGCCGCGGACCGGCGTGGGCAGGAGGTGCAGCGATGAGCACAGTGATTAGCACTGTGATTAGCACTGCATCCTCAGCGACCGTCTCCGCCCGGACCGAGTCCCGAGCGGCTGCCCGGCCGCGGAGCCGGCCCGGTTTCGGGGCTGTGCTGCGGGCGGAGATGGGGCGCAGCCGCCGCACCGCCACCTGGGGCGTCCCGGTGGCGGTGGTGGTGTTCTCCCTGCACGCCCTGCTGGTGGCGCATGCCGCCCGCACCGCCGATGGCTGGAACGACGGCGTGCTGCCGTGGCTGAACCCCTACCCCGCCGCCTTCGCCCTGCCCATGGGGGCGCTGGCCGGTGCCATGGCCGCCTGGCGGGAACGACGCAATCGCGCCGGCGGTACCGCCTGGCGGGCCACCACCCCGGCCCTGACCGTGACGGCGCGTATGGCTGGGTTGGCCGCCTCGGCGCTGGTGTCGCAAGTGCTCCTGCTGGCACCGATCGTGATGGACGCGCTCGTGCGCGGCGCCGGCTGGGGACCGTGGCCCCAGTACCTGTTGTTCGCCCTGGTGATGTGGGTGTCGGTCACGGGGGCGAGCGCATGGGGGCTGGCGCTGGGCCAGCGGCTCGGCGGCGTCGCCGTCGGACTGGCCCCGGCCCTGGCGCTGGTGTGGTCGGCCGCGGGTGCTTTGCAGGCGGAGGCGCCGACCTGGTGGGCGCGGCCGTGGACCTGGGCAATGCGCCCGACGCTGCCGCTGCTGGAGGTGCACGGCAACGGCATCTCCCTGGAGACGGGCTCACCGGTGTGGGACTACCCGGTGGCGCCGGGTCTGTTGGGCAGTGCCGGACTGTGCCTGCTCGGCGTCGGCGCCGCGCTGCTGAGTGGGCGGCACGCGACGGGCGCGTTCGCCGGTCGGCGTCGGCTCGGTGTCGGCGCTCGGCTCCGGGGTCTGGTGCGGCCCGGCGGACGCGAGTCGAACGAGTCTGGGGTGGCTCTCACCCCCTCCGCCGCGCTTCACCAGGGCCGCACCACCGCTTCCGCCGAGCGTCCGGCCCCGCCTGATCACAACACACGGGGGCTGTCCCAAGCGGTGTTGTACGCCCTGGCCACACCGGGCCCGCGCAGTACGCTCCGAGCGGTCGCCCTCGGCCTGCCCTGGCGGCTGTGGGCAGTGCTGACGGCCGCACTGCTGGGGCTTTTGGCACTGACGCAGGCGGTGTACTCCGCCGCCTATGCCCTGCCGCTGTTCACCCTGGCGGGCGCGCCGATCGCCGCCTGGGCAGCCGGGGCGACGGCGTGGCGCGCCCAGGCCGACGCCTGGCGGGGCCTGGTGCTGCGAGCCCGGCCTGCGGCGCTGACGGCGGCGGCGCTGACCTGGACGATGGTGCTGCTGGCCGTGGCGCTGATTCCGGCGTGGGCCGTAGCCCGCCTGGGGGCGCCACTGTTCCCCACAGACCCGGAACTGGGAGGTCTGGGCGCGCCCGTGTACGTGTTCATGGTGACGCCCTTCGTCGCCTTCATGCTGGCGGCGCTCGCTCATGCGCTGGCGCAGGTGGCCGGCACGGCGGTGACAGTCGGCATGGGTGTGGGCCTGTTCCTGATGGGCCTGATCATCGACGGCAATGAGGTGCTGGTGGCGACGCCGCTGTGGCGGCTGGCTCCGTGGGGCTGGATTCAGGCCGCGGGCACCTACCCCGAACGTTGGGGGTATGCGGCGCTGCTGAGTCTGACGATCGGACTTGCCGCCTTCGCCGTCAGCGCCGCACGCGGCCGCGCCGTCGCCGCCCGCCAGCACGAGTAACGGGACTCTTCGTGTTTGAGGGTGTGGTGGTTGGCGGTGCGGCGTGGAGGCGCGCGCTGGGAGCGCGGGGCCGAGGGGCGCGTTGGGTACGCCCCTTCGACGTCTGCTACGCCGGTTAGACCTCTACTGAAGGCTCCAGAGCCCTTCAACAAACGCCCAAACGGCGTACTAGATCCCTAACCGGCGTAGTAGACGACCCCCAGCCACGGGGACCAACACGCCGCCGACCCCGCCCCGCGGCCCAAGCACCCTTGCGAAGCAGCCCGGCACCGGCACGCAAACCAGCGCCCACACACCGCACCCCGACCCGCAAGGCCTTGAGCTCGCCCACGGAGCACCGCCCGGATACTGTCCAAATCCGGGACAAACGGCGCATGCGGCGGTAAACGCGTTAGCCAGAACGGCGTAGTTTCAACGTTCTGCAGCAGGGGGTTGGGCGTTGGCAGTTCGTTTGTCCCGAATCTGGACACTTACCGCCTGCGCGGGGGCGTCAGTCCAAGGCGCGCGGCTGGTAGCGGGGCCAGTTGGAGGTGTCCACCGCGTAGCCCCAGGCGGCGGCATGCGCGAACCAGTCGGCGGGCAGCCAGGTGCGGCCCACCAGCTGAGGGTGACCGGGCAGATACCGGGCCGCCCACATCATCAGCACCAGCTCGGCCCACTGCCCACGCAGCTTCCAGCGCGCCGAGCCGGAGGCGTTGGCCGCCGCCATCACCACCTCGCCGGTGCCGGTCAGCTGCACCTCCTGCACGTCGGCGAAGGCGATCGGCATGACGCCCTCCCCCGTGCCCAGGTAGATGCCGTGGGTGGAGACCGTCAGCCGGGCGTAGGCCAGATGCCGCCACTTCTCCACGGCGTCGGCCTCGGCGGCCCGCTTGCGCCGCGAGTTCAGGTAGGCCTGTCCGCCGAAGAACGCGGCCGTCAGCGCGAGCCCCACCGGTCCGCCGGCCAGGAAGAACCCGCGCGAGGGGTTGTAGGTGGCGTCGCCGCGCCGCCACACCAGCATCTCCGCATCGCAGGTGGCCAGCATGACCTCGTCGGCGGCGAAGACCGCGCGGATGGGATCCACCATCGGAGACACCGGGTTGGGGCGGCGTCCGGCCCGCAGCGCGGTGAGCACGCCGGCGGTGTTCCACCACACGAAGTCCTGCCCGGTCCAGGGCCGCCGCGGGGCCGGCCGGGGCGGCGCGGCGGGAACCACGTCGGCACCCTGGGCGGGCACCAACGCGCCCGCGCTCGAGTCCGACGAAGTAACCGGACGGCCGCCTGCGCCGCCCTCGTCGGGCCGCGCGGGGCCCAACGGCACGGGTGTTCCGGTCATGCGTCCTCGGCGTCGTGGGAGGTGCAGTCGGCGGCAGCGCGCTCGCAGGCCTGGTCCGGCACACCCCTCCCGTCCCGGCCGCCCCCGAGGTTCTCGGCAGCGGCGGAGGTTCCCGGCACCATGTCCGCGGCGCGGCGCAGCAGGTCCCCGGCGGGCTCCCAGTAGGACAGCCCCACCAGGGTGCGCCCGTCGAAGGTGAGCGAGGTCAGCGAGGCGAGGGCGCACTGGCGCCGCCGCGGATCGTGCGCCAGGGGGCGCCCCTCCAGCCGCAGGCGCAGTGCCCACACCGGCAGCTGGTGGGACACCAGCAGCGCCTCGCGCCCCTCGGCCTGTGGTATGGCGGCGCGCACGGCGTCGCTCATGCGGGACACCAGCTGCGTGTACGGCTCCCCCCAGCTGGGGCGCAGCGGGTTGAGGTAGTAGCGCCAGTGCTCGGGGCGGGCCAGGATCATCCGGTCCCGGTTGACGGGCACGCCCTCGAAGTGGTTGTCCGCCTCGATCAGGCGCGCGTCGCAGGTGGGGGTGAGCCCGAAGGCGGCCGCCGTGGGAGCACCGGACTCGCGGGCGCGCTCCAGGGGCGAGGTGATCACGGCGGCGATGTCGTGGCCGGAGGCGGACAGCACATCGGCGACCTGGTCGGCCATCTGCCTGCCCAGCTCGGACAGGTGGTAGCCGGGCAGGCGCCCGTAGAGCACGCCCTCGGGGTTGTGGACCTCGCCGTGCCGCATGAGGTGGATGGTGGTACGCGCCATGCCGCGATTCTCGCACGCCGACTCCGCAATGGCGACGCCGCCCGAGGTCGTGGCTCGCCGACCGGCGTGCAACCGCCGCGGCGTATCGTGCACCACCGCCCGGCGTCCCGTATGGTGCATCCATGACGACTCGCAGCGCATGGGGTCTCGGCCTGGCGACCGTGACCGACGACGGCAAGACCCTCGACGTCTGGTACCCGCGCCCGGTCCTGGGCGAGGCGCCGGAGGACGGCGACGCCGACCTGCTGGCCACGCTCAGCTCCATGGAGCGCCGCGACCCGGCCCGAGGCGTGCACACCACGGTGGTGCGCACCTCCGCCGACCTCGACGACGCCCCGCAGACCGTGGCCGGCTCCTACCTGCGCCTGCACATGCTGTCCCACCGGCTGGTGCGGCCCAACACCATCAACCTGGACGGCGTCTTCTCCCGCATGCCCAATGTGGTGTGGACGTCGGCGGGCCCCTGTGCGGTGGACAACTTCGAGGCCACCCGCATCCGCCTGCATGCCTCGCTCGGCCGCCCCGTCCAGGTGCTGTCGGTGGACAAGTTCCCCCGCATGACCGACTACGTGCTGCCGACCGGCGTGCGCATCGGCGACGCCGCGAACGTGCGCCTGGGCGCCTACCTGTCTGAAGGCACCACGGTCATGCACGGCGGCTTCGTCAACTACAACGCCGGCACGCTCGGGCGCTCCATGGTGGAGGGCAGCATCGCCCAGGGAGTGGTGATCGGCGACGGCTCCGACATCGGCGGCGGCGCCTCCACCATGGGCCTGCCGACCGGGGGCGGCGGACGGCGGGTGGCACTGGGTGAGCGCTGCCTGCTGGGCGCGAACTCGGGCCTGGGCATCCCGCTCGGGGACGACTGCGTGGTCGAGGCCGGCCTGTTCGTCACCGCCGGCACGCGGGTGGCGCTGATGCCGCAGGGCGGCGTGGTGCCCGGCTCGCACGGCCTGTTCAAGGAACCGCGCATAGTAGCCGCCAGCGAGCTGGCGGGCGCGTCCAACGTGCTGTTCCGCCGCAACTCCCAGTCCGGGGCGGTTGAGGCCCTTTCCCGCGGCGGCAAGGGGATCGAGTTGGACCCGGTCGCCGCAGGCTGACTCGTACGGCGCCGCCGCCACGCACGCGGCGCACCTGCCCAGGTTCACGCGCCCCGCAGTCCGAAACCCGGGACAAGGGCGGTCGCCATATAAGACGCTGGCAGTGTCAGCAGCCCGCTTTTTGTGACACGCGTTACGCTTGGCCTACGCCTGAACGTCAACGTCGTCGCAGATGGGAGCTCTGATGCCCACATCCACCCGCTCCCGCACGCCTGCGGGCGTTCCGTCCCCCGCGCCCCCGCGCGGTGATCTGCCCGCGCCCCGCCCACGCCGCCGCAACCGCCCATCCTTCACAGTACTGAAGACGACCATGGCGATCACCGGCACCGTCATGGCGCTGTTCGTGCTCGTCCACATGATCGGCAATCTCAAGGCCTTCCAGGGGCCGGAGGCGTACAACAACTACGCCGCCTGGCTGCGCGAGATCGCCTACCCGCTCGTCCCCCACGAGGGCGTGCTGTGGATCATGCGGTTGGTGCTGGGTCCCTGCCTGATCCTGCACGTGGCAGCAGGCCTGACGCTCTGGCGCCGGGGACACCTGGCGCGTGGCGCCTTCCGCCGCCGCGGCATGCGCAGGCGCACACTCGGCGCCCGCAGCATGATCGTCACCGGCATTCTGATGCTCGTCTTCATCATCGTGCACCTGCTGGATCTGACCATCGGCCGACTGGTGGCGCCCGGGGGCTTCCTCGCCGCCACGCACTCCAACGGCGAGCTGACCGCCTTCGCGTACGAGAACCTGATCGCCAGCCTCTCGCGGCCGCCGATGGCGCTCTTCTACAGCCTGATCATGCTCCTGATCGGGGTGCACCTGGCGCAGGGGCTGTGGTCGGTGGTCAACGACCTGGGCGGCACCGGCGGCAGACTGCGCCGCATCGGACTGGCGATCGCCCTCGCCGTCGCCCTGGCCATCGCCGTCGGCAACGGCCTATTGCCCCTGCTGGTGCTGAGCGGAGTGATCTCATGAGCGCCCTCACCCCTCCCCCGGTCGACGGCCTGTACGACGTCGGCCCCGACCTGGACCCGCACCTGCCCGACTGCCCGCCCGAGCAGGCCTGGACGCGTCGACGCGACGAGTACCGCCTGGTCAACCCGGCCAACCGGCGGCGAATGACCGTGATCGTCGTCGGCACGGGCCTGGCCGGCAGCGGGGCCGCCGCCACCCTGGGCCGCCTCGGCTACCGGGTGGAGTGCTTCAGCCTGCACGACCTGCCCCGCAGGGCCCACTCCGTGGCCGCGCAGGGCGGCATCAACGCCGCCCGCGCCCGCAAGGTCGACGGCGACTCCCTGAACCGCTTCGTCAAGGACTCCGTCAAGGGCGGCGACTACCGCGGCCGCGAGGCCGACGTGGTGCGCCTGGGGATCGAGTCGGTGCGGGTCATCGACCACATGTACGCCATCGGCGCCCCCTTCGCCCGCGAGTACGGCGGCCAGCTGGCCACCCGCTCCTTCGGCGGCGTACAGGTCTCCCGCACCTACTACACGCGCGGGCAGACCGGCCAGCAGCTGGAGGTCGCCTGCGCCCAGGCGCTGCAGGAGCAGATCGCCGCCGGCACCGTGCACATGCACGCCCGCACCGAGATGCTGGACCTGATCGTCGCCGACGGGCGCGCCCAGGGCATCGTCACCCGCGATCTGCTCACCGGTGAGATCCGGGCCTGGACGGCCCACGCCGTCGTCCTGGCCACCGGCGGCTACGGCAGCGTCTTCCACTACTCCACCCTGGCCATGGCCTCCAACGCGTCGGCGACCTGGCGGGCTCACCGCCGCGGCGCCGCCTTCGCCTCCGCCTGCATGGTGCAGTTCCACCCCACCGCGCTGCCGGTGAGCTCACACTGGCAGTCCAAGACCACGCTGATGAGCGAGTCGCTGCGCAACGACGGGCGCATCTGGGTGCCCAAGCGGCCCGGCGACGACCGACCCCCGAACGACATCCCCGAGGATGAGCGCGACTACTACCTGGAGCGCAAGTACCCCGCCTTCGGCAACCTCACCCCGCGCGACGTCGCCTCCCGCAACGCCCGCGAGCAGATCGAGTCCGGGCACGGCGTCGGCCCGCTGCACAACTCCGTCTACCTGGACTTCCGCGATGCGCTGGAGCGCCTGGGCAAGCCGGTGATCGCCGCCCGCTACGGCAATCTGTTCGAGATGTACCTGGACGCCACCGGGGAGGACCCCTACGAGGTGCCCATGCGCATCGCCCCGGGCGCCCACTTCACCATGGGCGGCCTGTGGGTTGACTTCGACCAGATGTCCACCATTCCGGGACTCTTCGTGGGCGGGGAGGCGTCGAACAACTACCACGGCGCCAACCGGCTGGGTGCCAACTCGCTGCTGAGCGCCTCCGTGGACGGCTGGTTCACGCTGCCGCTGTCCGTGCCGAACTACCTGGCCGGGCTTGTGGGCACGAGCGCGCTGGCCGACGACGCCCCGGAGGTGACCGCCACGCTCGCCGACGCCCGCGCCCGGGTGGAGCGGCTGCTGGCGGTGGGAGGCACGCACCGGCCTGTCTGGTTCCACCGGCGCCTGGGCGAGATCCTGTACGCCGACTGCGGGGTGAGCCGCTCCGAGGCGGGCCTGCGCCACGGCCTGGAGCAGGTACGGGCGCTGCGCGAGGAGTTCTGGGCGGACGTGAAGATCGTCGGCGGGCCGGAGCGCCTGAACCAGGAGCTGGAGAAGGCGCTGCGCGTGGCCGACTTCCTGGAGCTGGCCGAGGTGATGATCCTGGACGCACTGGATCGCCGGGAGTCCGCCGGCGCGCACTTCCGGGAGGAGTACGCCACCGCCGAGGGCGAGGCCAAGCGCGACGACGCCGAGTGGTGCACGGTCTCCGCCTGGCTGACCGACGCCGACGGTCGGCACACGCGCCGCAGTGAGCCGCTGGCCTTCTCGCTGGTACCGATGCAGGTGAGGGATTACCGATGAGAGTTGAACTGGAGATCTGGCGGCAGGATGGGCCGCGCGCCCGCGGCCGCTTCGAGTCCTACGCGGTGGAGGACGCCGAGCCGGAGATGAGCCTGCTCGAGCTGCTCGACCGTCTCAACGATCAGATCATCGAAGGCGGCGGCGAACCGGTCGTCTTCGAGTCCGACTGCCGTGAGGGCGTGTGCGGCATGTGCGGCTTCCTGGTCAATGGCAAGCCGCACGGTCCGCAGGACAACACCCCGGCCTGCCGCCAGCACCTGCGGGCCTTCCCCGGGGTGACACGCTTCCGCCTGGAGCCGTGGCGCTCGGCCGCCTTCCCCGTCATCCGCGACCTGGTGGTGGACCGCACCGCCCTGGACGAGCTGATTCAGGCGGGCGGGACGGTGGACGTGGCCGCGGGGACGGCTCCCGACGCCGACGCGGTGCCCCAGCCCTACCTGCGCGCCGAGCAGGCGCTCGACTTCGCCGCCTGCATCGGCTGTGGGGCGTGCGTGGCCGCCTGTCCCAACGGGGCTGCCATGCTGTTCGCCGGGGCGAAGCTGGCGCACCTGGCGCTGATGCCGCAGGGCCGCCACGAGCGGTCCCGGCGGGCGCGGCGCATGACGCAGACGGTTAACGAGCTGTTCGGGCCGTGCTCCCTGTACGGGGAGTGCGTCCCGGCCTGCCCGGCGGGAATCCCGCTGACGGCGATCGCCGCCCTGAACCGGGAGGCACTGCGCGCCGGCCTGCGCGGCCGCACCCGCGACGACTGAGCCGGTTGGCACGAGGACTGGCCGGTTGGCACGAGGACTGGCCGGTTGGCGTGGGGACTGGGCCGGGTGGTTGGACGACAACCAACGCCCGTCCCCTTCGCCGAGATCGGTAGATGTTACGTGCCCAGATCGGTAGTAGTCACGTGCCGAGTTCGGTTGATGTGGTGCCCGGCCCCTGTTGGACGGGCGGCGGGCGCCGGTAGGGCCGGGGGTGTGCGTGCCCGGGGCCGTCATGAACACGAGTTCACGCCACCAACACGACTTCCTGACGACCTGCACGGG
>NZ_FNIM01000028.1 GCF_900103885.1 Actinomyces ruminicola | reverse complement strand
GCCCAGATCGGTAGCTATAACCGCCGAGATCGGTAGAAGTCACGTGCCCAGATCGGTCGTTGTGGTGGCTGGCCCCTGTTTGTTCTTGTGGTAGTCGTGCCGGTGGGTCGGGTGGAGCCTGTCCACGGTGTGGGGTCGTCGGCCTGTCCGGGGCGCGTGCCGCCTTTTGCTGTCTGTGACCGCCCCTGCCGGCGGCCGGTGGGCGTAGGGCGTGGTCGGGGACGTCACGAACACGCGTTGGCGTCATCAACACGACTTCTTGGAGGTTTGCACGGCTAATACCCGTGCAAACCTCCAGGATCTCGTGCGCCTGAGCCTTACTCGTGTTCCCGAGGACAACTCGTGCGCTCGAGCCCCGCGGCGGGACGCCGCCCCGCCACGAACCCGGACCCCTGCGGGAACCACCAACACGCTCGAGGCCCCAAGGGCCTGGTTGGCGAGAGTGTGGGTGCCGAAGACGTGTTCTCGCACGACCTTGGTAGGGACATGGCGCGACCACCCCGGGGTTGTGCAGTGCCTACCAAGGTCGTGAACCGCACCCCGGGGTCGGGGAATGCATGGGGCCGGGGCGCGCGTCCGTGGTCCGCCCCACGCCCCCAAACCGGACGAGCCGATCTGGGCACGTAACTTCAACCGATCTCGGCGGTTATACCTACCGATCTGGGCACGTCACTTCTACCGAACTCGGCGAAGAGGCAGAGGAGGCCCGCCGCCCGCACCGCCCCACAGAGAACCGCACCGACCCGCGAAAATGACAGGTCTGTCACAGTCCGCGATCGTCGATCCATCGCCACCGCCGTCCGCGCCGTGCATCATGGAGATGACTTGGCGCACAGCTGCGTCAGCACTTCCCGAAAGGCATTCCCATGCGTACTTTCTCGCGGTATGGCACCGCGCTGCTAGCGGCCGTCATGGCCGGCGGACTCGCCCTGTCCGGCTGCGCCGGCTCCACCGACTCCGGCTCCTCCGGCACCGACTCCGCCGAGGGCCCGATCACCATCGCCTGCGGTGCGATGGAGGATCTCTGCCAGGCCTGGACCAACAAGTTCACCGAGCAGACCGGCATTGAGGCCACCTACGTGCGCCTGTCCTCGGGCGAGACCGTCGCCCGCCTGGCCTCCGCCAAGGACAACCCCGAGTTCGACGTCTGGCACGGCGGACCGGTTGACGGCTACGGCGAGGCCGTCAACCAGGGCCTGATCGAGGCCTACTCCTCCCCGGAGGCGGAGAAGATCCCCGACGAGTACAAGGACCCCGACGGCAACTGGACGGGCGTGTACATCGGCGCGCTCGGCTTCTGCTCCAACCAGGCCCAGCTGGACAAGCTGGGCGTGGAGGTCCCGGACTCCTGGGACGATCTGCTCGACCCGGCGCTGAAGGGGCAAGTCTCTACGGCCCACCCGTCCACCTCCGGCACGGCCTTCACCACCCTGTGGACCCAGGTGACGCGCCTGGGTGGCGAGGAGGCAGGCATGGAGTACATGAAGAAGCTGCACAACAACGTGCTGCAGTACTCCAAGTCCGGCACCGCCCCGGGGCAGATCGCCGGTCGTGGTGAGGCCGCCGTCGGCCTGGTCTTCTCCCACGACTGCGTGAAGTACCAGGAGGAGGGCATGACCGACCTGGTCGTGTCCTTCCCCGAGGAGGGCACCGGCTACGAGGTCGGCGGCGTGGCCCTGGTGGCCGGGTCCAGCCACAAGGCGGCCGCACAGGCCTACATCGACTTCGCCATCTCCGCCGAGGGCCAGAACGTCGGTCAGACCGTGGGCTCCTACCAGGTGCTCACCAACCCGGACGCCGACACGAGCGACAAGATGGCCAACCTCGATGAGATCAACCTCGTCGACTATGACTTCGCCGCAGCGTCCGCGGCCAAGCCCGACCTGACCGCCCGCTTCGACGACGAGATCGCCGCCGAGCCCAAGGAGTAACCCGGCGCATGCCGTGCCGGCCGGTGCGGACACCCTCGTGGTGGCCCGCTCCGGCCGGCACTAACCCGCGCGGCACGCCCCAACCGAGGCCCGTCGCCGCCGACCGCTCCCCGCCCGACCCAGCCGAGGACCACCCATGACCTCAAGCGCGACACCCATGACCGCCGCATCCCTCACCCAGACCCCGCCCGCCAAGGCCTCTGCCCGCGGCCGCACCCGGGTAAAGCAAGACCCGGTGACGACGACGATCCTCGTCGTCGTCCTCCTCGTCCTCATCTTCCTCGTGCTGCTGCCGCTGGGCCGCGTCCTGGGCGAGGCCCTGTCCGCAGACGGCCTGGCAGTGCTCACCAAGCTCGCAACCTCCCGCACGAACCGGAACACGGTCCTGAACACGCTCGTGCTCGGCACGGTGGTGGGCACCGTCGGCACCCTGGTGGGCTTCCTGCTGGCCTACGTGCAGGTAAGAGTGGCCTTCCGCGGCAAGCGCCTGTTCCACCTGATCTGCCTGCTGCCGGTGGTCTCCCCGCCCTTCGCGGTGGCGACGGCGTCGATCACCCTGTTCGGACGCAACGGCATCATCTCCACCCAGCTGCTGGGCCAGGAGTGGAACATCTACGGCCTGCCGGGGCTGACCCTGGTGCTGTCGCTGTCCTTCTTCCCGGTTGCCTACATGAACCTGGTGGGCATGCTGCGCAGCCTCGACCCGGCCATGGAGGAGGCCGCCGCCTCCCTGGGTGCCTCCAAGTTCACGGTGTTCCGCACGGTGACGCTGCCGATGGTGGTGCCGGGCCTGGGCGCCTCCTTCCTGCTGCTGTTCACCGAGGCGATCGCCGACCTGGCCAACCCGCTGGTGATCGGCGGGGACTACACGGTGCTGGCCTCGCGCGCCTACATCGCCATCAACGGCGAGTACAACACCGCCGCAGGCGCCGCCTACTCGCTGGTGCTGCTGGTGCCGGCACTGTTGGTGTTCCTGCTGCAGCGGTACTGGTCGGGCCGGTCCTCCACCGTGACCGTGACGGGCAAGCCTGCCGGCTCCTTCGAGCTGCTGCGCGCCAATGTGGCCCGCATTCCGCTGCTGGTGGCCTGCGTGGCCGTGCTGGCACTGGTGGTCACGGTGTACGCGGCCGTGGTCGTCGGCGCCTTCGTGGAGATCCTCGGGGTGAACAACTCCTTCACGCTGCGGCACTTCGAGTACCTGCTGTCCGGCATCGGGAATGAGTCGATGATCGACACCACCATCCTGGCGCTGATAGCCACCCCGATCGCCGGCATCCTGGGCATGCTGGTGGCCTGGCTGGTGGTGGTGCGGATGCGCCGCGGCGCCGCCCTGATCGACTTCCTGGGTATGCTGGGCCTGGCGGTACCCGGCACGGTCATCGGTATCGGCTACCTGGTGACCTTCAACCGGCCGGTGGCGCTGTTCGGGGTCAACATCATCGCCCCGCTCGCCGGCGGCAGCGCCATCGCGGGCGGCGCCATGGCGATCGTCATGGTGTACGTGGCGCGCTCCATGCCGGCCGGGCAGCGCTCCGGCATCGCCTCCCTGCAGCAGATCGACAAGGCCATCGACGAGGCCTCGACGTCGCTGGGGGCCTCGGGTGCGCAGACCTTCCGCCGGGTGACGCTGCCGCTGATCCGGCCGGCGTTCCTGACCGGTCTGGTCTACGCCTTCGCCCGCTCCATGACGACGCTGTCCCCGATCATCTTCATCACCACCCCGCACACCAAGATCATGACCTCGCAGATCCTGGCGGAGGTGGACGCGGGCCGCTTCGGCAACGCCTTCGCCTTCTGCACCATTCTGATCCTGATCGTCATGACCGTGATCGGCGGACTCAACCTGCTGATCCGCGGCACCGGTGCGGGCCGCCAGCCCCGCTGAGCTGCGCCCGCTGAAAGGCGGCAGAACAGCACCGGGTCGCAGCGCCGTCGTCGTCCCTCCCAACCATCCGTCACCAGCCATGCCCCCAGTCAGCGGGGCGAGAGAGCCAAGGAGGCTCCCACATGACCACTTCCACCACCTCCGCGCAGACCGGACGCACCGGAAAGCCCGCCGCTGAGAAGGATGCGCCCACCGGGCACCTCGAGCTGCGCGACGTCGTCAAGGTGTTCTCGAACCGCGGCAAGGACGTGTACGCCGTGCACGGGGTGAGCCTGGACGTCGCCCCCGGCGAGTTCATCACCTTCCTGGGGCCCTCCGGCTGCGGCAAGACCACCACCCTGCGCATGATCGCCGGCTTCGAGAACGCCACCGCGGGGCAGGTGATCCTGGACGGGCAGAACATGGTGTCCCTGCCGCCCAACCGGCGCCCCATGTCCATGGTGTTCCAGTCCTACGCCCTGTTCCCGCACCTGTCCGTGCGCGACAACGTCGGCTACGGCCTGAAGCTGCGGCGCGTGCCCGAGGCGGAGATGCGCGAGCAGGTGGACGTGGCGCTGACCTCCATGAACCTGACCTCGCTGGCAGACCGCGCCCCCAACGAGCTCTCCGGCGGCCAGCAGCAGCGGGTGGCGCTGGCGCGCGCCATGGTGGTACAGCCCAAGGTGCTGCTGTTCGACGAGCCGCTGTCCAACCTGGACGCGAAGCTGCGCGTGCGCATGCGCCTGGAGATCCGGCGCCTGCAGCGGCGCATGGGCATCACTTCGATCTACGTCACCCACGACCAGTCCGAGGCGATGACCATGTCCGACCGGATCGTGGTGATGAACGCGGGCCGGATCGAGCAGGTGGCCACCCCGGAGGAGATCTATCGGCGGCCCGCCTCCACCTTCGTGGCGGACTTCATCGGCCGCGCCAACTTCCTGCAGGCGACGGCGCAGGGCGTGTCCCCGGGCAAGTGCGGCGTGCAGGTGCTGGGGCGTGGCGTCGAGGCCGCCTGCCATGCGGACGTGCGCGACGGGGACGCCGTCACCGTGGTGGTGCGCCCGGAGTCGGTGCGCCTGGAGCCGGTCGGCGCGCAGGATGCCGCCGCCGGTGCGGGCGAGCTAGTGGGCGACATGGGCCGCGTGCTGTCGGCCGTGTTCTACGGCGACCACGTGGAGTACGAGGTGGAGACCCAGGTGGGCACCATCGTCTGCGTGGAGTCCGACCCCGACGTCAGCGCCGTGCATGCCGAGGGCGACGCCGTACGCGTGGGCTTCGCCGCCTCCCGCGCCTGGGTGCTGCCCGACACCGGGGAGTAACACCCGGCGCCGATTCTTCACGCACCCGACAGGGCGGTGCCTCATCATGCTGAGGCACCGCCCGCGACGCTTCGGCACTTCCCTTGACGGTTCGGCACTTGGCAGCAACGCTTCGGCACTTCCCGCGACGGTTCGGCACCCCTACTGCCGAACCGTCGACTGAAAGTACGAACCGTCCACCGGAACACACGAACCGTCAGCCGAACGTACGAACCGTCAGTTCAATGTCGGCTCAGAAGTCCCAGTCCTCGTCCTGGGTGGCCTCGGCGGTGCCGATGACGTAGGAGGAGCCGGAGCCGGAGAAGAAGTCGTGGTTCTCGTCCGCGTTGGGCGAGAGCGAGGCGAGGATCGCCGGGTTGACGTCGGTGGTGTCGGCCGGGAACAGCGCCTCGTAGCCGAGGTTCATCAGCGCCTTGTTGGCGTTGTAGCGCAGGAACTTCTTGACGTCCTCGGTCAGGCCGAGCTCGTCGTAGAGGTCCTCGGTGTACTGCTCCTCGTTGTCGTACAGCTCCATGAGCAGCTCGAAGGTGTAGTCCTTCAGCTCGGCCTGGCGCTCGGGGGAGGACTCGCGCACCGCCAACTGGTACTTGTAGCCGATGTAGTAGCCATGCACGGCCTCATCGCGGATGATCAGGCGGATCAGGTCGGCGGTGTTGGTGAGCTTGGCGTGGGCCGACCAGTACATGGGGGCGTAGAAGCCGGAGTAGAACAGGAAGGACTCCAGCATGGTGGAGGCGACCTTGCGCTTCTCCGGGTCGTCGCCGCGGTAGTAGTCCAGGATGATGCGGGCCTTGCGCTGCAGGTTCTCGTTCTCCTCGCTCCAGCGGAAGGCCTCGTCGATCTCGGCGGTGGAGATCAGGGTGGAGAAGATCGAGGAGTAGGAGCGGGCGTGCACCGACTCCATGAAGGCGATGTTGGTCAGCACCGCCTCCTCGTGCGGGGTGCGGGCATCCGGGATGAGGGATACGGCGCCGACGGTGCCCTGGATGGTGTCCAGCAGGGTCAGGCCCGTGAACACGCGCGTGGTCATGTTCTGCTCGGCCTGGTTCAGCGTGGCCCAGGACTGGACGTCGTTGGACAGCGGCACCTTCTCCGGGAGCCAGAAGTTGCCGGTGAGGCGGTCCCAGACCTCCAGGTCCTTGTCGTCGACGAGCCGGTTCCAGTTGATGGCCTGGACACGGTCGATGAGCTTGATGGGCTCAGGCATGGGTCCTCCCGGGTGTGCTCAAGTTGAGGCCCCTCATGCTACCGACGACGACGACGCCCTCCCGGCCGCGCCGACGTGAGATGCCCCGCGGCCGGGGCCGACGCATGCACGTAATGCGCGAGGCTTCCCGCAGACCCGAACTGCTGATGCCTTAGCCTGGTGCCACCCCGGCATGCAACGAATGGAACTGTTGATGATCGAGTCCTACCCGGTACTGTCCCTCGTCCCGCCACTCCTGGCGATCCTGCTGGTTATAGGGACGAAGAAGGTCATCTCGTCCCTGGCTGTGGGCATCGTTGCCGCCGCTTTCCTGGTTGCCGATGGCGGCATCCTCAGTACCCTGGCCAAGGTCTGGGAGGCCTTCTCCCAGATCTTCTGGTCGGAAGGCGCACCCAATTCCTACTACATCCTCATCCTGGTCTTCCTGCTGACTCTCGGCGTCATCACCTCCCTGGTGCTGATGTCCGGCGGCACCCAGGCCTTCGCCGAGTGGGCGATGACGCGGGTCCGCACCCGGAGGGGCGCCCAGGTCCTCGCGGCGGCGCTGGGAACCGCGATCTTCGTCGACGACTACTTCAATGCCCTGGCCGTCGGGCAGGTCGCCCGCCCCGTTTCCGACCGGCAGCGGGTGTCGCGGGCCAAGCTCGCCTACCTGATCGACTCCTCCTCGGCACCCGTCGCCGTGCTCGCCCCCTTCTCGAGCTGGGGAGCCTCGATCATCGGCATCATGGGGCCGATCGTCGCAGCTGTCGGCATCCAGGTCTCCGACGCCGGCGCCTTCATCCGCTCCGCAGGGATGAACTACTACGCCATCGCCGCCCTGATCCTGCTGTGGATCACCGTCGTCCTGGAGATCGATTTCGGCCCGATGCGCCGCGAGGAGAGCCGCGCCGCCTCCACCGGTGGCCTGTACGACCCCGACGAGCAGATCCCCGGCCAGCTAACCGATTCCCTGCCGCGGCACGAGCCGGGGGCGATGCGCGCCCTCATCATTCCCTTCGCCGTCCTGGTCGCGGGGGTCATCGGTGGAATCCTCCTGACGGGGCATCACGCGTCCGGCTCATGGTCCATTCTCGAAGTGCTCGCCAGCACCGACGTCGCCCTGTCCCTCAACCTCGGCGGCGTCCTCGGGCTCGCGACCGCGGCCTTCTACTACTTCCACTTCACCCACGAGGACCCGATCTTCGAGGCCAGGACGGCCGCCAAGGGTGTTGTCGAAGGCGCCCGCTCGATGCTTCCGGCCATCAAGATCCTCCTGTGCGCCTGGATGCTCGGCTCGTTGATCTCCGAGCTCGGTACGGGCGCATACCTGGGCTCGCTCGTCGAGTCGACCGCGGTGTCGGCGCGGTGGCTCATCCCGATGCTGTTCGTCGTCGCGGGGGCGATGGCCTTCGCCACCGGCACCTCCTGGGGCTCCTTCGGCATTCTCCTGCCGATCGCCGGGGAGATCATGGGCGCGGTCGCCGGCGGCGGCGAGTTGCTGATCCCCGCATTCGGCGCCGTCCTCGCGGGTGCCGTGTGGGGCGACCACTGCTCCCCTATCTCGGATACGACGATCCTGTCCAGCACCGGAGCGGGCTGCAACCACATCACCCACGTCAACACACAGCTCCCCTACGCGGGTGCCGCCGCAGGCGCGGCGCTGCTCGGGTACGTGGTGTTCTCGGCGACGGGGTCCGGAGTACTCGGCGTTGTGGTCACCGTCGTCGCACTGAGCGGCTTCGCCCTCGCGATCCGCGCGTGGCTGCCGGCCATCGACGCCGCGAATGAGGACGCGTCCACGCCTGCCGAAGAACCCGAGGACGCATCAACCACAGCCTGAGTGCCCTCCCGGTTGCAACCCACGAGGTGGCCATGACAGCAAATCACGACCTTGGGGTACGTTCCACGACCCCGGGGTGGTCGTGATTTGTACCCCAAGGTCGTAAACCGTCAGCTGCCGCCAGGTGCTCGTCGACCAACCTGCACGCCCCCGCACCTGAACCGAGACGACGGCGGCCGCTCGCTACACCCCGGAATCGGAGACTCCCGTTTGTTCAGCGATCCAGGGGCGGTGAGCCGGTGGCGCGCGACAAGTACATGCCCTTGAGCTGATCAAGCACCGGTGCCCTAGTCTTCGCCCATGACCGAGACTCCCTCCAACATCCCCGCGGTGCCGCCCACAGGCGCCCATCCCGTCGGCAGCTCCACCCGCCGCCCCACCGCCGTTGATGCCGTGGCGGAGCGCTACGTGGAGCAGCTGGCCGACCTGTCCCCCGAGTTCGCGGTCTCCGTGGGGTTTCCGGGCCGCCGCGGCGAGCTGGACGGGTACTCCCCGGAGGCCCTTGAGGCGCTGACGGATCTGGATCGGCGCGCGCTCGCCGAGCTGGAGGACGTCACCCCGGTTGACGCGGTCGACCGGGTCACCGTGGCCGCCATGCGCGAGCGGCTGGGCGTCTCCATTGAGGCCGCCGAGGCCGGAGAGGTGCTGCGCCACCTGGACAACATCGCCTCCCCGATTCAGAACCTGCGGGATCTGTTCGACAACCTGCCCACCGCCACCGAGGCCGACTGGGCGGACTTCGCCGCCTGCCTGCGCGACGTGCCGCGCGCCCTGGACGAGTACGCCGGCTCCCTGCGCCTGGCCGCGAGCCGGGGTGACGTGGCCGCCCGGCGCCAGGTGGAGGCCTGCATCAGCCAGGCCCGCGATCAGGCGGCGGAGGCCTCCAGCTCCTACACGGCGCTTATCGACGCCGCCGCCACCGCCGACGGCGCGCCCCTTCCCGAGTCGCTGCGCGCTGACCTGCACGCGGCCTCTGCGCAGGCCCGCGCCGCCTACGGTCGTATCGCCGAGTTCCTGGGAGAGCAGATCGCGCCGCTGGCCGGGGAGGCCGACGGCGTGGGCCGGGAGCGCTACGCCCGCTTCTCCCGCGAGTTCCTGGGCGCTACGGTCGATCTGGACGAGACCTACGAGTGGGGCCGCGAGCGCCTGGCCGCCATCGACGCCGAGCAGCGGGCGATTGCCGCGCAGTTGTACGGCGAGGGCGTGAGCGTGCGCGAGGCGATGGACCGGCTCAATGCCGACCCGGCGCGCACCATCCACGGCACCGCCGCCCTGCAGGCCTGGATGCAGCGCACCGCGGACGAGGCCATCGCGGCGCTGGACGGCACCCACTTCGACATCCCGGCCCCGCTGCGCACCCTGGAGTGCCGGATCGCGCCGTCGGCCACCGGCGGCATCTACTACACGGGCCCGAGCGACGACTTCACCCGGCCGGGGCGCATGTGGTGGTCGGTGCCGGAGGGGACCGACACCTTCGCCGCCTGGCAGGAGCGCACCACCGTCTTCCACGAGGGCGTGCCCGGCCACCACCTCCAGGTCGGCATGCAGACCTATGTGCGCGACGAGCTCAACTCCTGGCGCCGCCTGGCCTGCTGGGTCAGCGGCCACGGCGAGGGCTGGGCCCTGTACGCCGAGCAGCTGATGGCCGACCTCGGCTTCCAGGACGACCCCGGCGACCGCATGGGCGTGCTCGACTCCCAGCGGCTGCGGGCCGCCCGCGTGGTGCTGGACATCGGCGTGCACCTGGGCAAGCGGCGCCCGCCGGAGCTGGCGGAGCTGCCCGGCGTCGGCGACGGCGTCTGGGACGCCGACTCGGCCTGGGCCTTCCTGCGCCACAACGTGGCCATGACCGAGTCGTTCCTGCGCTTCGAGTTGGACCGCTACCTGGGCTGGCCGGGGCAGGCGCCCTCCTACGCCATCGGCCAGCGCCTGTGGGAGGCGACCCGCGACGAGGCGCTGGGCCGCGGGCAGTCCCTGAAGGACTTCCACACCCGGGCGCTACGCCTGGGCAGCATGGGCCTGGACGTCATGCGTGAAGCACTGGCCGAGTAGGCCGATGCGGCGCCGGGAACCAGGGCGGGCCCGTCACAGGCGGCTGTGACGGGCCCGCCCGGCCTCTACTCCTCCCAGAATCCGGCGACGTCCACGGCCCCGCCGGCGGCCTCGAAGTCGGCGCGCACGGCCTCGCGCAGGTCGGCGTCGTGCAGCCAGTCCAGGGCGACGGCGGCCAGCCCGTAGGCGCCGTCGACGGCGGCGGCGTCGCCGGTGGGCGAGCCGGCGGCCGCTGCCATCTCCCGAGTGTGCAGGGCGACGTCGTCGCGGTCGGTGACCTTGATCAGCGGGTGGATGCCGGGCACGCGCAGCGACACGTTGCCGAAGTCTGTGCCCGCCGCGATCGTCTCCGGCACCACGCCGGCCGGCAGCGGGTCGCGGCCGCGCTCCCGCTGGGAACGCACCCAGGCGGTCAGCAGCGGACCGTTGGAGCGCACCGGCATCTCGTTGGTGTTGGCGTCGGTGATGATCTCAACCCCCGTGCCGGTCATGAGCGCCGCCCCGCGCAGCAGGTCCTCCACGCGCCCCACCAGGTCCTTGAGCGTCTCGGGGTACTTGGAACGGACCATGAGGTTGAGCTCGGCGCGCTCGGGGATCACGTTGGCGACCTGCCCGCCGTCGTCGACGACGGCGTGGACGCGGTCCATGGGCAGGATCTGCTGGCGCAGCAGGCCCAGGCCGGTCAGGGCCAGGGTGGCGGCGTCCAGGGCGTTGCGGCCCATGAAGGGCTGGGAGGAGGCGTGGGAGGGGATGCCGGTGTACACCGCGCTCATGCGGCGCACGCCCAGCCAGGTCTGGTCGGCCAGGTCGTGGGCGTAGGCGTGGGTCTGGATGGCGGCGTCGACGCCGTCGAGCATGCCGCGCTGGGCCAGGATCTCCTTGGCGGTGTCGGACTCCTCGGCCGGGGTGGTCTGCAGGATGACGCGGCCGGGCAGCGCCCCGGGGCGGCGGCGCTGAAGCTCGGCCAGGGCGAGGAAGGCGCCCACCGAGTTGGCGCACATGACGTTGTGCCCGCAGCCGTGGCCGACGCCGGGCAGGGCGTCGTACTCCGCCAGGATCGCCATGGTTGGAACGCCGGGGTGGGCGGGCGCGTCTTCGGCCGCGCCGATCTCCGCCCGCAGCGCCGTGTCCATGCCGAAGACGCCCGCCTCCGAGTCGATGCCGTGGGTGCGCAGCAGTTCGGCTACGACGGCGACCGCGTGGTGCTCGGCGTGCCCGACCTCGGGGTGGGCGTGCAGGTCGCGTGACAGGGCCACGAACTCCGGCGCGAGGGAGTCGGTGACGGCGGCGAGCTCGGCGCGCAGGCCCGGGTCGGCGCCGACGTCCTCGGGCAGGGCGGGCGCGGGTCCGGCCGCAGCGGCGCGGGCGGCGGTCTCCTCTGCCATACGGGCCTGGACGGCGGAGCATGGCGTAGTAGGGCGGGAGAGGTCGCGTAGCGGACGATTCATGGCGCTGATTGTGCCGCGCTTACGTCCACGAATGCCAAGACCCATCCCCAGCATGATCGGGCAGCCGCCATTAGCATCACTGTCATGGACGCTTCGGACGTTAGGCCGCCACGTCGATTACTTGCCGAGCTCGGTGTCAGCGAGGCTGCCGAAACGCTGTACCTGGCCCTCCTCAGCGGAGGTCTTCCCGACGAGACCGCAGGCGATGAGGTGATCGCCGAACTCATCGAAGCCGACCTCGCCGTCGTTGCCGATGGGGTTCCGAGCCCACGCTCAGCAGCACGCGCATTGCGCAACCTGGAGCAACAACACCTAGAGGATGCGCACCGCGCCAAGGTTGCCGCCCTCGAGCTGGACCTGCTGGAGCAGGGCGGTCGACGCACGGTGGAGACAACCCGGTCCCCACAGCGGGCCATCGCCATGTTCAACCAGATCTTCACCACTGCGCGCACACAGTTCCGGGGAATGGATCGGCCTCCGTACCTGACCTCCTCGGGAAAGCAGGCGAGTACGCAGCAGGAGTCACTGCGCCACGGCGTACGGCACCGGGCCCTGTACGAGATGGCCTCCCTGCACGATCCGGAATACTTTCGCGTAGTCGCCGCCTCAATCCGGCAGGGCGAACAGGCCCGTTTCGTGGAGCGCCTTCCCTTCCGCATGCTCCTCGCCGACGAGACGACGGCGCTCATCCTGCGCCATGGCCCCGACGACGGCGTCATTACCACCCGCATCACCGACACTGCGGTGGTGGCGACCTTCGGCGACCTGTTCGAGCAGCTGTGGCAGACGGCCGTGCCCATGCCGCGCGCGCTGGCCGCCGAGGAGACGCTGCCGCACAACCGCGAGCTGATATGGGCACTCGCCTCCGGCATGACCGACGAGGCGATTGCGCGGCAGCTCGGTGTGAGCCTGCGAACCGTGGCCCGGCGGGTTGCCGAACTCAACCGCCTGATGGGGGCACAGAGCCGTTTCCAGCTGGGGATGCAGGCGGTACGGTTGGGGTGGCTGCCGCAGGCAGACGACAGGCCAGACGCGCCACAATCGGTGTGACACACGTATGACATGGCAGACTTTCGCCACTCGACACTGGCAAGGGCATTACTAATCCTGTGCTTCGATGAGTCCCGTATCCCAAGTTCCCGATTCATCGAAGGGAAACACAATGAAGGCGTTACGCTCACTCGCCTGCGCCGCGGCCCTGGTGCTAGCTCTCGCTGTTCCGGGGTCCGCCGCGTCTGCCGACGTCAGCGACGAGGCCACCCAGAGCAGAGCCGCAGCCGCGGAAACCTGCGCCGGCTCGGTCACCTCCGTCGCCTGGCGGGAAGGCACCCACGTATCCAACGGCACCTATGTCTCCGACGCCTCCGGCCTGGTCCGCGCCGATCTGACCTGGGCTGCTCCCGCCACCGCGAGCTCCGGGGACAGCTTCACGCTGACCCTGCCGGCCGAGTTGGAGAACCGCGGCCCCAGCAGCTTCGACCTGACGGCACCGGACGGCGCCGTCGTCGGCCAGGCCACCTGGTCCGGCAAGACGCTCAACTTCGTCCTGTCCGAGTATGCCGACACCTACGGCGACATCACCGGCACCGCCTGGGTGACCCTGGGCTGGGACCGCTCCCAGGTCGATGAGGCGGGCGGCGACTACACGCTGACCTTCAGCTCCTGCGGTCAGAGCTTCCAGCTTCCCGGAACCTATGTGGGCCCCGGCCCCACCGGCGTGGACCAGGCCAGCGGCAAGACCGGCGTGTACGACGCCGACATCAGTAGCTCCCGCTGGGTCGTGTACGTCGGCACCACCACGCAGGACGTGTACGAGCCCCTGGTCATTGAGGACCTCGGTGGTGAGGGCCTGACCCTGACCTGCGAGGGCGCGAAGATCTACGACCGCACGCCCTACCCGCACACGGCAGTCGTCTACGACAACGAGATCGACTCCAACCGCTGGTCCTGCACGGAGACCGCCGGCGGCGGCGTGCGCATCGTCTTCAGCCCCATGGCCGACGGGCGCTACCAGCCCGCTCACGAATCGCTCCAGATCGACCTGCGTGCCGACGTCGGCCCGGAAGTCGCCGACCTGGACGAACTGGTCAACACCGCCACGATCTCGGTGGCAGAGGATGGCGAGCCGGCCACGGTGGTCGGGCGCGTCGAGCTGCCCAACAGCGGCGGGACCGGATCCGGCCACCGGGCGTCCTTCACGATCGAGAAGGTCACGACCGGAACCGCGGCGCCGGCCGACGCCTCCTACCAGTTCTCCTACAAGTGCCTGTCCGCCGACTTCATTGACATGCCTGCGATTCAGGCGGGGCAGACCACGACGCCGGTGACGACCAAGTCCTCCGCCACCTGCCAGATCGTCGAGAAGGACCTGCCCGAGGACGTGAGCGTCTCTTACGAGGTGGACGGGGCGACGGCGACGCCGATCGAGAACGGGGTGTCGCTGACATTCCCCATCGATGCGGCCGCGACGGTGAAGATCGTGGCGACCAACGCCTTCCCGGATGAGCCGATCGTCGAGCCAACCACTGAGCCCACCGTGGAACCCACCACCGAGCCCACGGTCGAGCCCACCACCGAGCCCACCACCGAGCCCAC
>NZ_FNIM01000029.1 GCF_900103885.1 Actinomyces ruminicola | reverse complement strand
CGGCGGTTATAGCTACCGATCTGGGCACGTGACTTCTACCGATCTCGGCGGTTATAGCTACCGATCTGGGCACGTGACTTCTACCGATCTCGGCGAGGGGGGCGGCGGCGCGGGGCGGGGTGCTGGAGCGCCGATGTAGGTGCAGCGGGGCTTCGGCTGTGGCGAGACGTTTCAGTCCCGGTCGAGCGGTGGCATGCGGTAGCCGCGTCCGCGTACCGCCACCACGACGTCGGCGGGCACGTCATGGGCCTGAAGGTGGCGGCGCAGCCGGTACACGGTGGTGCGCACCATCTCCCGGCCGCCGGAGTCATCGCTGGTTCCCCACACCTCGTTCAGCAGCTCCTGCCAGGTGACTACGGCGTCGCGCCGTCTGGCCAGCGCGGCCAGCAGGCGGGACTCCGTGTCCGGCAGGGGAATGTTGCGCCCCGCCCAGGAGACCCGCCCGGTCGCCGTCGACACCCGCAGCGGGCCGTTGGTGATCGCGTCCGGGCCCGAGCCGGTGCGCCGCGTGACCGCCCGGGCCCGCAGCGCCAGCTCGCGCGGGGAGAAGGGCTTGGTGACGTAGTCGTCCGCGCCCGCCTCCAGACCGGCGATCCGGTCCGGCTCGTCCCGCATGGCGGTGAGCAGGATGATCGGGACCTGGCTGCCTGTGCCCCGCAGCCTGCGGCACAGGTCCACGCCGGAGCCGCCCGGCAGCATCACGTCCAGAACCACCAGGTCGATGTCGCGGGTGGAGGCCAGCTCCCAGGCGGTCTCGGCGTCGGGAGCCGTCAGGCACTCAAAGCCCTGGGTCTCCAGGGCGAAGGAGACCACGTAGAGCATCTGCGGCTCGTCGTCGACGACGAGCGCCACCAGTCTCGGGGCCGGCAGTCCGGGGGCGGGGTCGCTCATCATGACGCTGGTGCTCCGTTCGTGGGGGCCGGGCCTGGTGTGCCAGAGCCGACGCCGGCGGCGTCGGCCGTGTCGGGGTGCAGCGGCAGCGTCAGGTAGACGGTCGTGCCCCGGGCGGCGATCGTATCGATGAGCACGCGGCCGCCGTGCGCCTCCATGATTCGCTGCGTGACCATCATGCCCAGCCCGGCGCCGCGGCTCGACGGCGCGGTCAGGGGGTTGGCGGTGGCATAGGGGATGAAGGCACGACGCCGTTCCTGGCGGCTCATGCCCGCACCGTCGTCCATGACCGTGATGAGGGCGTCGTCGGTGTCGGCGCTGATGCGTACCGTCACCGGTGCGCCGTCGCAGTGGCGCAGTGCATTGGTCACCGCATTGGCGACCGCTTGGCGCAGCAGCCCCCGGTCGGCCTCCACGCGGACCGGACGTCCGTGATCCTCCAGACGAATAGTGGTGTGCGCGGAACGGCGCATCTCCTGCACGAGCTCGCGCACGAGGGTGCGCAGCTCCACCCGCTCCCGCCGCAGGGAGCGGACCTCATGATCCAGGCGCGCCTCGGTGAGGAAGTCCTCGGCCATCTGGGAGGCGTCGCGGGCGTTGTCGAGGATGGTGGTCACGAAGCGGCGCTGCACCTCGTTGAGATCGCCGGGTGTCTCCTCGTCCAGCAGCTCGGCGGAGGCGCTGATCAGGGCCAGTGGGGTGCGGATCTCGTGGGCCAGCACGTCCCTCGGGGTGCTGCGGCGCTGCGCGTCCTCCCGCAGGCGGGCGTTGTCACGGCGGGTGAGGACGAGCGCGCGACGCCAGTGCACGGCCAGCGCCGAGGCCAGGACGGCGACGATGACCAGGGTCCAGCCGATGGCCGCGGTGAGGGAGGCGCTCATGGGTCCCATCATGCCCGCTTGCCGTAGGTCGGCCTCGTGCTGTGGGCGCTCAGGCGGCGGGGAAGAGGCCGACGGCGACTCCCCGGAGGCTCGCCGGGTGCGGGGAGGCCGGGCTGCGGACCCCGCCGCCCTCACCCCGAGGGTCGGGGTCCGCGGGGCGCAGGGAGACCGACGATGGGGACCCGTCGCCTTTGACGTGCCCCTAAGACCTGACAATGCCATCTTCGGGCGCAGCCTTCTGTGGCATGTGTCACAAAGATGTCTCGGCGGCGGAAGCAAGGTTTTTCTGTTGTGGTTACATGGTCGAGATCGGGACCGAGGTCCCCTGACGCACGTTTGACCTGCGTGGACGCCGCGGGACCTGTCGCCCCGCGAGGGTGCATGAGGGCGATAAGCCGCGTGCTGCTGGGACTAGGTACTGCCCGCGCAGGCGCCTTCGGGGGCGGCGCGGCCCGTAGGGCGGCGGGCTTCCCGGATGCGGCCCGGGGCGGAGGGCGGAGTCTCGCCGCGTGTCTGCGCTGTGAGACGCGACTGTGACCCCGGGGCCACGTCTTATAGAACGACCCCCCTCCGATATGACTACCCTGGGGCCGTGAGCCCGACGCCGCCATCCGAGCCGCTCCCCAGCCAGCTCCCTGACCAGCGCGTTGCCGTCGTCATCCCGGCCAAGGACGAGGCCGAACGCATCGCCGCCACCGTGCGCGCCTGCCGTGCCATTCCCCGGGTCGACCTGGTCATCGTCGTCGACGACGGCTCCACCGACGCCACTCAGGAACACGCCCGCGCCGCCGGCGCAGTGACTGTCCGTCACGCCGTCTCGCGTGGCAAGGCCTCCGCCATGGAGACCGGGGCGAGCGTCGTCGCCATGCGCGACTACGAGGACGGGCCCGCCCGCCTGCTGCTGTTCATCGACGCGGACCTGGGCGACTCGGCAGCCGCCTGCTCCGAGCTGGTCCCCCCGATCGTCGACGGCGTCGCCGACATGTCCATCGCCGTCCCGCCCAAGCAGGCCGGGGCCGGCGGCCGTGGAAGGGTCGTGCGCGCCGCCCGGGCCGCGATCGCCGCGGCGACGGGTTGGGCTCCGGTTGCTCCTCTGTCCGGGCAGCGCTGTATCACCCGCGACGCCTACGAGGCCGCCTCGCCGCTCGCCGAGGGCTGGGGCGTCGAGGTGGGACTGAGTATCGATGTGCTGTCCGCCGGCATGACCGTGATCGAGGTGCCCTGCGACATCACCCATCGCGTCTCCCTGAATGACCGCGCCGGGCGCCTGCACCGCGCCGCCCAGTACAAGGACGTGGTGCGGGCGGTGACCTCCCGCCGCCTGCGCCGCGTGCGCGTGCCCGCGGACAAGCTCGACGACGCCGCCGTCCGCGACCAGATGCCCTTCCGCGCCTTCCGCGCCTGGGCGGCCGACCGCCCTGCGGCAGATCAGGACTGAGCCCGGACTGCTCCCCGCCCGGACTGCTCCCCCTCGCCGAGATCGGTAGAAGTTACGTGCCCAACTCGGTAGAAGTTACGTACCGAGGCGGCCGGGGGATGTGTCAGCGCGGACTGACCCGCATGCTCAGCAGCAGCGCGGCCAGTGTCGGCGCCGCGGCCGCCGCCGAGAAGAGCAGCATCGTCAACCCCGAGTCGTTCACCAGTACCTCCACCACCACCAGCACCGCCAGCGCGCGCAGCGCTGGGCCCAGCCAGACAGGTGTGGGCAGCGCCGCCAGCCACGCGTAGGGACCACGACCGGCCCGAGCGGCGCGCACCGTCCGTCGCAGCCACCAGCCGGTGCCGACCACGATGCCCACTGCCGCCACGAGCGCCAACAGCGCCGGCGGGCTGGTCAGGAACGGGGCGACGAGCGCGCCCGCCTTACGGGCAAGGGTCGCCCCGGCGCCGCCGCCCAGCACCTGGCTTGCGAAGCCTCCCAGGTGCGTGCGCGAACCGGTGGCGTAGTCCGCGAGCGCGAACGCGCCGACCACGCCCACGGCCACCACCCCGACTCCAAGCCATCGTCGCAGCCCGAGCCGCACCCCGGCCAGTCCCGTGCCCAGCGCCACCAGTGCGGGAATGAGCGTCAGCGCCCCACCGACGTCGGCGCCCAGCTGCGGGGCGCCGTCCACTGCGAGCGCCAGCAGCCCCGGCACGCCCACCGCCGCTGTCAGGGCGAGGCGCCGATGCGCGTGGCCCGCGGCAAACCGCGCGGCCCCGGCGGCGAGCGCCACCATCAGCGCTCCGGCTGCCAGTGCGAAGGCCGTGTTCGACACCCCGTAGAAGCGCCCGGCCACCACCGCATTCATCCCCAGCGGTCCGTTGAATCCCAGCGGCGCGCCCACGGCGGCGTCCCCGAGGATCACCACCGGGCCGACGGCGGCCAGCGCCAGTGCCGCGCCCGGCGCTCGCGGGCGCCGCGCCCGGGCGGGCAGCGCCGCCGCTCCGGTCAGCAGCGCCGCCGCCGCGGCCGAGGTCAGCGCGGCGACCGCCGGTGCCCAGGCCCCCGCGCGCCACCACGGCACCAGATTCGCCAGCCAGATCCCGGCGGGCAGGGCGGTCACCCAGCAGG
The DNA here is from genome assembly GCF_900103885.1 of Actinomyces ruminicola. Taxonomy (GTDB): domain Bacteria; phylum Actinomycetota; class Actinomycetes; order Actinomycetales; family Actinomycetaceae; genus Actinomyces; species Actinomyces ruminicola. The sequence continues at coordinate 6,082 of NZ_FNIM01000029.1, read as the reverse complement.
CGGCCCAGCCGAGGCGCCCCAGCCGTTCGGGCCTCGGGCGGCGCAGCCCGACGCCGACGGCGACCAGTAGCGCCAGCGCGGCCCCGAGCAGTCCCAGCGTCACCGGAATCACGGCGCGGTTGGAGGCGACGGCGTGCGCGGCGTCGTCGGCCAGGGCCGCCACGCGGTCGCTGCCCGCGGAGGCGGGGGCGGCGGGCGCGGATGAATCCGGGAAACCGGTGGAGGCCGCGGCGGGAAGCGTCAGCACTCCGCCCGTAAGCCCGGAAGCGGTGGAGGTCTGCTCCCCGGCGACTCCCGCCAGCAGCGTCGGTGCCAGGTCGGTCAGCTGCACCAGGCCGCGCTGGTGCGTGGTCGGCCCGATCAGCAGGCCGTCGTCGCTGCCGCGCGGGGAGGTGGTGCCTGCGGGCAGGATGGCGAGCTGGGGAGAGGGGTCCTGCGGGTCGGCCACCGAGACGACGACCAGGCGCGCCCGCCCCGTCAGCTCGGCAAGCGCCTGCGCCAGCGCCTGCACGGCCCGCGCCGCCGCGGGCCCGGCGCCCTCCGCGTCGGAGTCGGCCTCGCCCGCCGCTGCCGCTGTGGTCGTGGCGGGAGTGCCGGCGCCGGTGTCCATGAGGTCGATCAGGAGCAGGTCCGGGGCATCGCCGTCCGTAGCCGTAAGCAGCTGCGCCGCAGACGCCGCCGTGGCGGGCGGGCCGTCCGCGGTGGTCAGCGCCAGCACGGCCCCGTCCCCGACGGCGGCATAACTCGCCCCGGCCGCGTCCAGCAGCCCGGCCAGCGTGCCCGGCTCGGCCCCGTAACCGTCTCCCTCCGCCAGCCGGGTGGCGTCGGCCCAGGTGCCGCCAGAGCACGTTGCGACGGCGCCCAGATGGGATGCGTCGGCGCGGGCGCGCGTCCCGGTGCCCAGGGTCATCCAGCCGTCGGCCGGGCAGGTGGTCTCCCCGATGGTGCGCTGGACCAGGTTCACCGGCGCATTCGCCGTCGCGTAGTCCCAGACCGTGGTGGCGGCCGCGGCCACCTGCGGGTCCTCGGCCGCTGCAAGCTCCTGCAGCACTGACCACGACAGGCCACTCACCCCCAACACGGCCAGTGGTGTGGCTGCGGCCGCGTCCGCGGAGGCGGCGGGCGCCGACGTCGTCGGGACCACCACGGCCTGCGCGGCCGGGCCCAGCCCGGCGGTAGCCAGTGCCGCCCCCACGAGCACCGCCAGCACTGTCCGCACCCCGGCCGCGCGCAGCCACCGCCGTTGGGTGTACTGGGGCTCGCTCATGCGATCAGCCTACGTGGGGCGCTCCGACGCTCCGGAGACGAATCGCGGGATGGCGGGATAGCCTGAGCCCATGACGAGCCCCGCCCCCATTTGGTCATTCCTCGGCCCCGGCGGCACCTTCTGCGAATCCGCCCTGCGGCAGGTGGCGCCCGCCGACGTCGTGCTCGACTCCTGTCAGGACGTCCCCACCGCGCTGGACCGCGTGCGCGACCGCAGCGCCGTCGCCGCCGTCGTCCCCATCGAGAACTCCGTCGAGGGCGGCGTCAACGTCACGCTGGACAACCTCGTGGTCGGCGCGCCCCTGGTCATCGCCGCCGAGATGGCCGTGCCCATCACCTTCGTGCTGGCCGGGCGCCCCGGCACCCGCCTGGAGGACATCCGCGCCATCTCCACCCACCCCCACGCCTGGGCGCAGTGCCGCGGCTGGGTACACCAGCACCTGCCCGGCGCCGTCTACATCGAGGGCCGCTCCACCTCCGCGCCCGCCCGCGCCCTGGCCGAGGCCGACGCCGCCACGGCCGCAGCCCTCGAGTACCAGGCGGTGCTGTGCAACCCGCTGGCCGCCGAGCAGTACAACCTCACCGTCATCGCCGGGGGAGTGGCGGACAACCCCGACGCGGTCACCCGCTTCGTCAAGGTCTCCCGTCCCGGCCGGGTCGGCGAGCCCACCGGTGCCGACAAGACCACCCTCCTGGTGCAGCTGCCGCACAACCGGGCCGGAGCCCTGCTGGACATGCTCGAGCAGTTCAGTGTCCGCGGCGTGAACCTCACCCGCATCGAGTCCCGGCCCGTGGGCGACTCATTGGGCCGCTACCGCTTCTCCATTGACGTCGAGGGACATATCCGCGACGAGCGCGTGCAGGCGGCCTTCATCGGCCTGCACCGCACCTGCCCGTTCCTGCGCTTCCTAGGCTCCTACCCGCGACTGGACTCCCTGCCCGTGGTGGTCCCCGCCGGCACGAGCGACAAGGACTTCGTGGTGGCCCGCTCGTGGGTCGCCGAGGTGCTGGAGGGACGCAGCCTGTGACGCCGGGCTAGCGGTCGGTTGTACGCGTGTAGGCGGCGTAGTAGACCGCTGCCCGGCGCAGTCAACGGTGAAGCGGCGTGGTAAGCGACGTCGGTCGGGGCGCCGCAGCTGTATTCATGCGGGGCACCGCAGCTGTATTCATGCGGGGCACCGCACCCTCAAGGCCCCGGGCTGTACGCGAGCTCGCACGCCGCGCGTCGGGGCCACCAGATCGCCGTCGATCTCCACGGCCGTCGGCAGGTCCAGCCACACCGTCACCTCACGCCCGCGCCGCAGCAGTACCTGAGCCGCGCCTCGGGTGGAGTAGGACGCGGGCCGCGGCGGCAGCACCTGTCGCGCCAGCGACGCCCAGCCCCACAGGCCGTGCAGTGTGTCTATGGCGGCGACGTCGAGCAGGCCATCATCCAGACGGGCCTCCGGCAGCAGGGTGACGCCGGCGGGCAGCCTCCCGCCGTTGGCAATCAGCAGGGTGCGCGCCGTCATCCGCTCGGTGCGCGGGGGCCGCGGGGGTGCCGGGGGCGGCTCGGGGACGACGGCGATCACTCGGTCGGGATGGTTCCCGCCCGCGTCCGCCCGGGCGTCGCCGTCGGGGGAGGAGCTGGCCGCGCCGAGCGCCCCGCTCACAGCCGCGCCGCCCACAGCTCGTTCGGAGACCTCCGCGACGGCGGCCATGGTGCCGCCCTCGACTCCCAGCACCAGGTCCATGCGTCGTCGCCCCAGGTTCTCCAAGGCGGCGAGCCCGTAGGCCCCCCAGCTCAGTCTCTCCTTCAGGGCCGGGCGCGTGGAGGCGACCAGGCCGGCGTCGAAGCCGATCCCGGCCACCACCAGGCAGGCGTGCTCGTTTCCCAGAGTGGGGCGGGCCCAACCCTGCGGTGGCTCGGCGATGCTGTCGATGTCGCCCCTGTTGTCGGCGCCGTCGGTGCCGTCCGCCGTGGCTCCACGAACGGCCGCGCCCGTGGCGGGCAGGGGTCCCGTGTGTCCGGCGGCCTCGGTGCGCACCCATACCAGGTCGGTCGGCGTCGTCCGCCCCGCTGCGGCAATGCGTGCCAGCTCTGTCTGACGGCGCAGCGGCAGTCCGAGGTTCCGGGCCGCCAAGTTGGCCGTCCCCAGCGGCATGATTCCCATATCGACCCCGGTTCCGGCAAGTCCCGCGGCGACCGAGCGCACCGTTCCGTCTCCGCCGGCGGCGACCACGAGTCCGGCACCGGAGGCAACGGCCAAGCGGGCCTGGGTGGCCCCGGTCTCGCGGGCAGAGGTCTCCAGCCAGACGGTGCGGTAGCCGGCCTCAACGAGGGCATCACCGAGTGCCTGTCTCACGGCGCGGGTGGCGGCCGGCTTGGCGGGGTTGATGACTACGGCGGCAACGGGTGCCGGGTCGGTGCCGGCGGTCATGGTGCCAAGGGTACTGATCGACAAGCCCGCCGTCAGGGTTCACGCGGGGTCTGCTGCCTCCATAGCGACCGATCTCGGTACGCAACTTGAACCGACCTCGCATGCAGGGAGTGTTTGGGTCGGTGCGGGTGGGTGCGTCGCTTGGTGGTTGCACACCGGAGCCGTCCGAGCGGGTTTGGCTGATCCTTGTTTTTCATTGGAAGCATGCGGAAATGGCTGCGTGGTCCGGAGTGGGTGGTGCCGCTCCCGTGTGCGGCCGGCCCCGCATTGCACACGGGAGCCCTGTCATGACACTCGGGTCGCGGGTGGAATCGGCGCCAGCTTGCGGTTTCTGTCTTTGGGGCTGTTTCTGGGGTGTGCGGACCCGGGGCAGGGGTCTTGGACGATAGCGTTGTGCGGGACGCTGTCTCCCCGGCATCGCCGAGTGGGCGCACCGACCACGCCAACGACTGGGTTCGGGGGTGGTGCGTTAACCGCCCCGGATAGTGGGGCCGCCATATCTACCGATTTCGGTACGTGACTTCTACCGATCTCGGCGGGGTGGAGGGGCGGCGGGTCAGGCGGGCGTGTCGGTGGCTCCGGTAGCTCAGGTGGCGCCGGTGGCGCCGGTAGCTCAGGTGGCGCCGGGCAGACCGGCGCGGCGGGCGAGGGCGGTGAGGATCTCGGCCAGGCGGGCGAAGTCGGCACCGCGGGATGAGGAGCTGCGATGCACCAGGCCGATGCGCCGTGTCGGTACCGGTGCGGCGAAGCGGACCACGGCGTAGCCCCTCCCGGAGAGCAGACCCACCGCGCCTTCCGGAATCACCGTGACGCCGACGCCGTTGGAGACCATCTGCACCACCGTTGACAGGGTGGTGGCGACCGCGGCCGGCGGATTGGCTCCGTAGCGCTGGCACAGGGCGAGGGTCTGGTCGCGCAGGCAGTTGCCCTCGTCCAGCAGGAGCAGTTGCTGACCGTCCAGCTCCGCGGGGACGACGTCGTCGCGGCCCGCCCACGGGTGTGCGGCCGGCACGAGTGCGACCAGGGGCTCGTCGTACATGGGGATGGCGGTGGAGCGGCGCAGGTCTACGTCGGTGCTGATGATGGCCGCATCCAGGCGGCCCTGACCGAGCAGATCGAGCAGGTCGCCGGTGACCATCTCCCGCAGCTCGGGGCGCAGCAGGGGCAGCTCGCGGGCCAGGCCGTCCAGTACGAGCGGCACCAGGTAGGGGGCGAGGGTGGGGATGATGCCCAGGCGCAGGGTGCCGGCGAGTGCGGCGCCCTGGTTGGTGACCGCCTCGTTGAATGACTCTGCGGCGAGCACCGCCTCCCGGGCGTAGGGCAGCAGTGCCTGTCCGAGCGGGGTGACCAGGACTCGGCGGGTGGTGCGTTCGACGAGTTCCCCGTCCACGCGCTTCTCCAGCGCGGTGATCGCCTGCGAAAGGCTGGGTTGGCTAACGCCCAGTGCCGTGGCCGCCTCACCGAAGTGCTGGTGGTCGCACAGCGCGACGAAGGCCCTCAACTGGGAGAACGAGGGGAGAGAGGTGGTGGGCATGTGCGGGTCCTGAGTCCGTGGCAAGGTCCGACCCTGCGGGTCGGGGATAGTTATCGAGGTCGGCTTATTGGTATTGACTCTAGATCACGTCCGCCTGGATCTCATCGCTTTCATGGTTCTTCCGGTTTGTGGGTGTGGTGGGGTGGCGGGGGCATGGTGAGTGTTGTCGGCGTGGTGCGTTGGGTCCTGGTGGGTGTGGGTCCAGGCGCCCGCGGGGGTGTCCGAGTTCGGCACAAAGGTCGTCGGCAGCTCCTGGGGCCGATCGAGAAACCGCATGATTCCAACGCTCTGCCCACGGCGGCCGGCGGCGCCGGAGCTGTTTGTGCCGATCTCGGACACTTTGTGCCGACGCGCACGGGAGCAGGCGCCGGCGGCCGGCCGCCAGGCGGACAGGCCCCATCCTGCCCCGCCCGGCGCCACGCCGGAGTCCGGCACCACGCTGCTTGCCGGGAACAGCTGGCTCGCCTCCGCCCGGGGGCGCGGCCCTGCAAGGCCCCTGGGGCGCTGGCCGGTGGCGGGGAGGTCCTTGGGGCACGGCACCCGTGCCCGTCCCGGCCCCCTGCTTGGACCGGGTCCCTCCAGTTGGACCGCGTTTGCCTGGATGGACCCCGTCCCTCCAGTTGGACTGGACTGGAGGGTTGTTTTCGGACTTGGGGGATGGCTGTCGTTCCCCGTGATCTGATAGTTAGGATGATGGATGTGACTAAGGCGAAGTACTCTGAGGAGTTTCGTGAGCAGGTTGCTCGCGAGGTGGTGGATAAGGAGCGGTCGATCGCGTCGGTCGCGGCCTCTTATGGTTTGGTGGCGCAGACCGTGGGCAACTGGGTCGCTAAATACAGAAAGCAGCACGCCGACGCCCGGG
>NZ_FNIM01000030.1 GCF_900103885.1 Actinomyces ruminicola | reverse complement strand
ACCGCCACCCTCGACCTCGACGACACACGCGACGGCGGCCGCGCCCTCGACGCCCTTCGCCAGCCGGTGAGTCCCGCACCCGGCGCCACGCAACCACCAAGCGATGTTCCACGCCTGTTCCATGAGCACCGCTCAACCCCGACTATTCGTTGCAATCACGGGGTGTCCTGCATACGGGGCGGGTTCGCGTCCCTCACCTGTGGCAGGTGGACGGATACGGCCCCCTGCAGTACACCGACGAGGGCTTCCCCTTCCCGGTCAAGCAGCCCCTGGTCCCCTCGCACAATCCGACGGGCGTGTACCAGCGCGAACTGCTCCGCCCCGTCCTGGCCCCGGGCGAGCAGGCGGTACTGCGCCTGGACGGGGTCGACTCCTACGCCGAGATCTACCTCAACGGCGAGTTCGTCGGCATGACCAAGGGCTCCCGGCTCAGCGCCGAGTTCGACGTGACCGAGCTGCTGACCCGGCGCGCGAACCTGCTGTCTGTCAAGGTTCAGCAGTTCAGCGACGGCACCTACGTGGAGGACCAGGACATGTGGTGGGCGTCGGGGATCTTCCGCGACGTCTACCTGATGGTCCGTCCGTCCGCACGGCTGGAGGACTTCCAGGTCACCACGCACCTGACCGACGACGGCGGCGCCGACGTAACGGTGGCGGTGCGCACCCGCGCCGTCCGCGACGTCCGCCTGACGCTGATCGGCCCGGACGGCACCCGCCTGGAGAGCACCGCCGCCGACGACGCCCCCGGCACCCTGCACGTGCCCGAGGCGCGCACCTGGAGCCCCGAGTCCCCCGTCCTGTACGACCTGGTCATGTCCGTGCACGACGCCGACGGCGCCGTCGTCGAGACCGTGCCGCACCGCCTGGGCCTGGCGGAGTTGAGCATCGTAGATGGCAGGCTGCTGCTGAACGGCGCCTACTTCAAGATGCGCGGGGTCAACCGGCACGACCACGACGACCGTCGCGGCCGTGCTGTCGGCATGGCACGGGTGCGCCGCGATCTGGAGCTGATGAAGCTGCACAACATCAATGCGGTGCGCACCTCCCACTACCCCAACGATCCGCGCTTCTACGAGATGTGCGACGAGCTGGGTCTGCTGGTGTTGGCCGAAACGGACCTGGAGACCCACGGCTTCGAGAACACCGGCGACATCGCGCGCATCACCGATGACCCCGCCTGGGAGCCGACCTTCGTGGACCGCATCGAGCGGCTGGTGATCCAGGAGCGCAACCACGCCTGTGTCGTGGCCTGGTCGCTGGGCAACGAGTCCGGATTCGGCTGCAACATCCGCGCCATGTACGCCCGCTGCAAGCAGCTGGATGCGCGGCCGGTGCACTACGAGGAGGATCGCGACGGCGAATGCGTGGACCTGATCTCCACCATGTACTCGCGCGTGTCGCAGATGAACGACTTCGGCGAGCACCCGCACCCCAAGCCGCGCATCCTGTGCGAGTACGGGCACGCGATGGGCAACGGGCCTGGCGGCCTGGCGGAGTATCAGCGGGTCATCGACCGCTGGGACTCCATCCAGGGCCAGTTCATCTGGGAGTGGTGCGACCACGGACTGGCAGCCATGACCGAGGACGGCCGCGAGTACCACACCTATGGCGGTGACCACGGCGACTACCCGAACAACTCCAACTTCTGCATCGACGGGCTCATCTTCCCCTGGCAGGAGCCGAGCCCGGGCCTGACCGAGTACAAGCAGCTGCTGTGTCCGCTCGGGGTGGGTTGGGATGACGGCGAGCTGCGGGTACGCAACGGCCGGTTCTTCACCGACGCCTCCGACATCGTCCTGGACCTGGAGCGGGTCGTCGACGGCGTCGCCGAGCCGCTGGACCGTCTCACACCGGGGCCGCTCGCACCGCAGCAGGAGATGGGCACGGCGCTGCCAGTGCCTGTCGAGCCGGGCCGCTCCACCCACCTGCGGGTGCGCGTGCGCTCCACCGCGGCAACAGCCTGGGCGCCGCGGGGCCACGAGCTGGGCGTCTTCCAGTTCGTCGTCGCCGACTCGACCGGTCCCGACGCCGCCGCCCACCTGCGCACGGAGGCCTCCCGGATGGAGGTGCGGGCGAATGACGACGAGCTCGTCATCTTCGGAGTGGATCAGGAGCTCCGCTTCGACATCGTCACCGGCGCCCTGACCTCCTGGGTGCGCGGCGGCAGACCGGTGCTGGCGGCACCGCCCGCCGTCGGCTTCTGGACGCCGCTGATCGACAACCACCAGCAGGAGGCGGATGCGCTGTGGACCGGCCGCAACCTGCAGCTGATGCAGACCTCCACCCGGTCGGTCGTGCTGCGGAGGGAGGAGAACGCCGCCGTCGTGGAGGTGGCGCAGATCATCGGTCCGCCCGCGCAGGAGCTGGGCTTCGAGGTGGACCTGACCTACACGATCACCGGCTCCACGGTCAGCGTCGGCGCCGTCGGCCGCGCCTACGGCGAATACCACGACATCATTCCGCGCATCGGCCTCACCTGGGAGGTCCCCGGCTCCGCCCATCGGGTCGAGTGGCTGGGGCTGGGCCCGGGCGAGAACTACCCGGACTCCCGCGCGGCCGCCGTCGTGGGCCGGTGGAGCACCACCGTGGAGGAGATGCAGACCCCCTACGTGGTGCCGCAGGACTGCGCCAACCGGGGCGGGGTGCGCTGGCTAACGCTCACCGACGCCGACGGCGCGGGCCTGGCCGTGGCCCGCACCCCGCTGCGGGGCGCCTGCGAGCCGCCGGAGGACTTCGACTTCTCGGTGTGGCCGTGGACGTGCCAGGACATCGATGCCGCCCGCCACCGCACCGACCTGGCACCTCGGGAGAACGTGACCGTCAACGTCAACCATCGCGTGCTCGGACTCGGCTCCAACTCGTGGGGCTCGGAGGTGCTCGACACCTACCGGATCCGACTGGAGGACTTCTCCTTCTCCTTCGATCTGATCCCCCTGGACGCCGACGGGGTGGCCCCCGCCGGAGGGGCCGGTGAGTCCGCGTCCGGCCTGCCCGGGACGGGCACAGCACCCAAAACCCCCACAACCCCCGGAACAGGAGCGTGAACCGATGCGGCTCTTCCCCGATCTCGACTCACTAGCCCGCGAGCGCGGGGCCGCCAAGAAGTGGCTGCGGACCTGCCAGGCGATCGACCACCTGCCCGCGCTCCGGCCCGCTGTGGCGTACTCGTTGGGCGATTCCCTGACTTACTGGAAGGACTCGACCCAACGCCTGCTGGCCGCCTGGGGCGTAGGCGACGGCCTGGTGGCCTCACGCCGCTATCTGAACGTGCTGCACGCCGTCGACGCCGATCTGACCGTGCAGGTGGTGCCGGTCGCCGTCGCCCCCGTGCGCACCCCCTACGACGACCTCACCGACAGGGAGGTGCACGAGCCCGCCGAGTCGCTGCGGACGGTGACCGTGCCCGCCGGGGGAATCGGCGTGGTCGACGTCTCCGAGGCGTTCCGGCTGCTTCCCGGCAGCGGCGACGCCGCCATCATCCGCGTCACCGTCGAGGAGGCCTCCTTCCCCAACAAGTAACCGAACCGAGGCGCCGTCGGCGCCGTGCACCCACCATCCAATCAACCGCAAACCGCACGATTCATGTGCGCGCCGCCGGGATCGCAGCGTCGTCACCGGCCTGAGAGCGCACACGAGTCTGCACGAATCAAGGGACTGCACCATGTCTTCGTCTTCCGAAACTCGGGCGCGGATCGGCCAGTTCGCGCTGCTCACCATGACGGTCTCGGCCGTCTTCAACATCCGCAACGTCATCAACAACAACGTTGCGATCGGCCTGGCGTCAGCGCCGGCCTTCTTCCTGGCCACACTGCTGTACTTCGTTCCATTCACGCTGATCATCGCCGAGTTCGTGGCCATGAACCGGTCCTCGGAGTCCGGGGTCTACCAGTGGGTGAAGACCTCCATGGGCGGGCGCTGGGCCTTCATGACGGCGTTCTGCTACTGGTTCGTCAACCTCTTCTACTTCGCCTCCCTGCTGCCGCTGATCCTGGTGTTCACCTCCTACCTGCTGACCGGCGGGGACAGGGAGATGTCCCCCTGGATGATCACGGCGCTGTCCATCGCGATCTTCGCGGTGGCCACCTGGGTATCAACCAAGGGCGCGAAGTGGATCGGCACCATTACCTCGATCGGCGCGTCGGCGGTGCTGGTACTCACGGGCGTGTTCATCGTCGCCTCGCTGGCGGCCCTGATCGGCGGCGTGGAGCCCGCCTCCCCGATCACCCTGCGGGCACTGCGGCCGGACACCTCCTCCTTCGCCACCACCTGGGCCTTCCTCGGGACCCTGGCCTGGATCATCCAGGGCGTCGGCGGCGCCGAGTCGGTGGGCGTGTTCCTCAACGACCTGCGCGGCGGCGTCAAGGCCTTCGTGCGCACGATCGTGGCGGCGGGCCTGATGATCGGCCTGCTGTACGCGGTGGCCTCGCTGCTGATGAACGTGTTCGTGCCGACAGGCGGCCTGGACTACTCCAACGGACTGTTCGTGGTGATGGGGGCGGTCGGCGAGCACTTCGGGGTGCCGGCGGCGATCACCTTCCGGGTGGTCGGGCTGGTACTGCTCGCGGCCACGCTCGGCTCGCTGCTGATGTGGACCTCGACACCGGTGAAGATCTTCTTCTCCGAGATTCCGGCGGGTGTGTTCGGCGGCAGGCTCGTGGAACTGAACCGGCAGGGCATTCCGTGGCGGGCGGCCTGGCTGCAGTTCGCCATTGTGGTGCCGATCCTGATCATTCCGGCGCTGGGATCGAGCAACATTGATGATCTGCTGGGCATCGTCATCAACATGACGGCGGCCACGGCGTTGATCCCGCCGCTGCTGATCCTGCTGGCCTACCTGGTGCTGCGCCTGCGCTACGACGCCGCACCCCGGGAGTTCCGCATGGGCTCGCGGCCGGTGGGGCTGGCGATCACGGTGTTCCTGCTGGCGGTGTTCGCCTTCGTGTTCGTGGCGGGCACCACGCCGCTGGACCAACCGCTGTGGCTTACGCTGGTTTACAACGTGGGCGGCGTGGTGGTGTTCCTCGGCGCGGCGCTGGCCTGGTACCAGCGCTACATCGACAGGCTGCGGGCACGCGACCCGCGGGCGGCCCGGACCGAACTGGCGCCGTCGTCCAGGACGCGTGAACAGGAGGCCCTTAACAGGCGCTGAACGGGCGCCGGGGTCCACCCCGGCTCCGCTCAGTCGGTCCGCTCCGACCCCGGCGGCCTGGCCTGAGGCCAGTGCGGCGGCCGACGGCGGGCGGCGTCGTGACGGCATCTGCCGGTGGCGCCGACCTTGGCGGTGGGCGGGCCCACGATCGACACGCATTAGTGGTCTACTTCGAGCTTTTGTGCTCTGGTGTGCGGGTACTCCCCGCACACCAGAGCACAAAACATCGCAGCAGAGGACAAAGGCTCGCAGCAGGCCAAGCCAAGCCCGGGACCCACCCCAGGGGCGGGACACCTTGAACGGCCGCCACTTCCCCGGAGCTTCTCAGCCCGGCGGGGGTGTGCTTCCAGGTCGGAGGGGTTATATGAGTCCTGCCGCCGGACGGTGCGGATCGCGAGGGTTGGGGAGCCCAAAGACCGACACCGCCACCGAGAACCACGAGGGTA
>NZ_FNIM01000034.1 GCF_900103885.1 Actinomyces ruminicola | reverse complement strand
CTTCGCACCACCCCCGTCTCACCCTCCAGCACGAGACCACGGTCACACCAACTCGGGGTAGTCCCTGACGCCGGCCTTCCGCCTGCACGAGCCGCCGCACGCAGTAGGGACCAAAGCCGGTGGGCTAACCCAGAATGTCCGGAACCGGCATAAACGAGCCTTCCGCGCCGAGCCGCGTCTCAGCGATCGTTGGAATCATGCGGACGGGAAACCCGGTGGAGCGGCCGGATCCGGCGTTTATGCCGATCTCTGACATTCCTCGCTCGGAGTCCGCCCCGAACCCGCCCCGCCACGCAACGGATGCATCCGTGGCCAGGGCGTGTTCGTCACCGCCGCGCTGAGCCGGCACTGACCGATACAAGGTGACTGCGCCACCCGGTCGGTGCGGGTGGCGCAGTCACATGCGTAGGCAAGGCCGACCGAGTTCTACTCCTGAGCCAGCGCTCTCACCGGGGCGACGGCGGCGGCGCGGCCGGCGGGGCGCAGCGCCGCCAGCACGCCGATGGCCGCGGCGGCCATCAGAATCCCGGCGAGCCCCAGCCAGGGCACCTGCAGCACCAGGTTCGACCCGGCGGCGGTTCCCATGGCCGCGGCCACTCCCGCCAGGCCCAGCACCGTCCCCAGGACGACTCCGATCACGCCGCCCAGCAGCGAGGTCAGTGCCGCCTCGGTGATGAAGAGTCCTCCTACCTGACGCCGCTGTACGCCGGTGGCCCGCAGCACACCGATCTCTCGGACCCGTTCCAGCACACTCACGTCCGTGGTATTGGCCATGCCGGACAGGGTGATCAGGAGCGTGAAGGCCAGTACCACGACGATAACCGCGATGATCCAGTTGATGTAGTTAGTGAATGTGGTGCGGCTGGCTGCAGCGGTCGTGATGACGTAGCCCTCTCCCTGTAGGAGTTGACGCACCTGCGAACCCGTCGCGGCGTTACTGCCGTCGCCGACGGTACGCACCCACAGGGATGAACTCGTTAGGTTGTCTCCGACCAGCTTCTTTGCGACCGCGGGCGTAATGACCGGCCCGAAGCCGCCCTCCTCCACGTGCACGGTCAGCTCGGCACTGCCCGCAGGCCCCGTGAGCGTCACGGGCGTACCCTCCGGAAGGTGATAGATCCCTCCAACGATCAGTGTGTTGTCATTAAGTCCCTCCAACCCCGTGTGGGAACGAATGACCGGAGAGACCTCAGCCACATCCACCGCGGAAACGGTAATCTCATTTCCTCCAATCGCCTCCGGAGAAATCCTCACATCCAGCATGGATACCAGCACCGTCCGGTCAACGTCGTCCGCGCTCTCTACCCGGGCGGTCAGTGCTGACGTATCAGCATCGGCGGGAATTGCGTTGACCCGGATGTCTATGGGACTGCCGCTATTGATATATCCATCCATTGATGCCCGTACGCTGGCGAGACCGGTGACCAGAGTGGAGGCCACGGCCACAGAAACCAGCAGCGAGGCGGTAGTAGCGGCTGCGCGCCCCGGGTTACGGGCCAGGTTACGGGTGGCGAGTTGCAACACTGGTCGACGCGCTCCGCCGACGAATCGCTCCGTGGCACGGCAGGCACCAATAACCAGCAGCGGCAGCCCTGCCAGTACACCCAGCACCAGAATGACCGCGCCCACAGCCGTGTACTCAACGGCCCGCACTTGAATGCTCAATCCGGTAATGACCAAACCAATCACGACTACTACGAGCCCCGCGATCGCGCCGACCACGCGCCGACGACTGAGCGAGCGCTCATCGCTGACCTGTCCCGTCAAGGCCACCAAGGGGGAGACCCGGGTGGCGCGGCGGGCCGGACGCAGCACCGCCACCAGCGTCACTACGGTGCCGATGAGTGCCCCCAGTAGGAGCGAACGCCAAGAAACCGTGAAGTACCGCCATTCCAGGCCCTCAACCAGGCCTTCGCGTGACACCAGCGCGGCCAATCCAATGCCAAGCCCGGTACCCAGCACCGAACCCAGCAGCCCGGTGATCAGCCCGGTCCGCAGCACCGATCCGAGCACCTGGCGCCGGGTGGCTCCAACGCAACGCAACAGACCGGTCTGGCGTGCCTGCCGAGCCACCAGAGTGCTGAACGTAGTCGCAATCACTATTCCCGCAACCACAGCACACGCCGGTCCCAGCAACTGGAACAGTGTCATCGTCAGCGAATCCACCGCACTCTGTTCGGAGGTCCGCATGACCGCGATATCGGAAGCGGCGTAAACACTCGCGCCCGGCTGAGAATGCTTAGCAGCCTGCTCGACCGAATTCATGAGCGTAGCAGAATTTGCACCCGCAGAGCCCGTCACATATAGAACAACAGGAGTCTCCGGCACCCCGAGTACCGCACGTTCTTCCGCAGTCGCAAAAACATACTCGCTAGCCGCACCGCGTCGGGTTATCTCAGCACCGGCTTGAATTATGCCCACAACCGTTGCGGTCGAACTATTCTCAGCATCAGTGAACGCTTTTTTGAAGGATACGGTACTTCCAACTTCAAGGTCCTGGGCCTGCGCAGCGGCCGGGGAAAGGGCTACCTCTCCCTCCTTCTCCGGCAGACGTCCCGACATCAAGCGTGTGCCGCCACCTATTTCGGGCACCTCGAGCACGAAGGGATGTGTGCTATATGCGGAACCCGCCGGGTGCACAATCCAAGTCGAGCCCTCAATGTAGGGACGCACGCTGGCCACGCCGTCAAGGGCGGCGACGTCCCGGACCGCCTGTTCGGGCAGGGTCCCGTCCGTGGCGTCGTCATGGCTGTCGGCGATGACGACCACATCGGCGTCGCCGACCGAGGCGCGAGCCGCCGCCGTCATCTGGGCGGTCGAGGAATCGGAGATGATAAGGCTGACAACTATGAGCGCCGCGCTCATGGCGACCGCCACCAGGGCGGCCACGGTGCGGCGCAGGTCAAGCATGGCGGGCATCAGTGCACCCCCTGCATGGCGGCCGCCGGGGCGGCGTGCTGGCCGGTTGGGCGAGCGAGCACGTCGTCGCCGACGATCCGCCCGTCCCGCAGCCGGACGATCCGGTTGGTGGCCCCGGCCGCGTTCTGATCGTGGGTGACCATGACCACCGTCTGGCCCAGGGCCTCGCACATGCGGGCCAGCGTCTCCAGCAGGGAGGCGGCCGAGGCGGTGTCCAGGGCCCCGGTGGGCTCGTCCGCGAAGATGACCTCCGGCCGCCCCACCAGGGCACGGGCCACCGCCACGCGCTGCTGCTGGCCGCCGGACAGCTCGCTGGGCCGGTGCTCCAGCCGGTCCCCGATCCCTAGGGAGTCGATTACGGCGTCATACCAGTCCCGCTCGGGCTTGCGGTGGGCCAGCCGCAGCGGCAGCAGGATGTTCTCCTCCGCGGTCAGCT
>NZ_FNIM01000037.1 GCF_900103885.1 Actinomyces ruminicola | reverse complement strand
ATGGGAGCCCACGCTGGTCCGCTCCGGCGAAGGAGGCGAGAGCCCCCGGGAGATGGGAACCCCGGGCCGGCTCCCCTCAACGCCACAGGCCGGTGGGGCCGGGACAGACAACCCGACCCCACCGGCCAAAACACATTTCAGCAGCCCTCACTCGACAGCGAGAAGGTACTTTCGGCTGCGACTCGTCGGCGGCAGCGCCGGGCTCATGTCCCGGACCGTCCTTGTACCGTCACACCGTGCTCCGCTCCACCAACTCCATTTCCATGACCACTGTTTGAGGCGCCTCGCCCTCGATCATCGCCAGCGCCAGCTCGGCCGCGCGCTCCCCCTCCTCACGCAGCGGCTGATGCACCGTGGTGATTCCCGGTTCGTACTGCGCGGCCAGAGGGTGATCGTCGAACCCGATCACCGAGATCTCACCGGGAACATCTCTGCCCGCATCGCGCAGCGCCTCAATGACGCCGACGGCTATGCGGTCCGAACCGGCCAGCACCGCATCGAATTCAATACCGGAGGCCAGTAGGCCGCGCATGGCACGGTGTCCGCCGAGCTGATCCCAGCCGGTGTGTACGATCCGATCCTCGCTCAGGCGTTCGCCGAGCACACGCCGATAGCCCCTGATGCGGTCGGCGGAGGCGGGGTTGTCCGCCGGCCCCATGATGCACACGACCTCGGTCCGACCCGCCCCCACGAGAGCCTGCGCGGCCAGAGCGGCGCCGTCGACGTCGTCGGAGTAGACGGTGGAGAAGATCCCCCGGTATGGGTCGCCCTCCAACTGGCCGCACAGCACCACGGGCACGGGCAGATCGACCAGCCGGTCAAGCAGCTCGCCGCCCTCGTAGGGGGTGATGACGACGACGGCATCCACCGCACCCCGCCCGATGTGCTCCAGCACACGCTCGCGCTCCGCGGGCGTGGCCGCCTCCAGGATCATCGGCAGATTCGGCCCGTCCGCGAGTCGCGAGACGATCCCCTCGCACAGGCGCGCGTAGGTGGGGTCGGTGAACAGCTCGGCGAAGGGATCGGTGAACAGCAGGGCGATCGCCTCGGAGCGCCCCACAGCCAGCGCCCGCCCCCGCCGGTTGACGACGAATCCCGTCTGCTCCACGGCGCGCATGACGCGCTCGCGCGTGGCCGGCTTGCACTTGGGGGAACCGTTGAGCGCACGGGAGACCGTCGACGGCGCCACGCCCGCGGCGCGGGCGACGTCGGCGATGGTCACGCGCCTGCCCGGAGATGTCACGGGCCCATCCTGCTAGAACATCTCGATTCTTGCATCCCACTTGCATCGACGGGCGGGGCGCCCTAGATTGTGGAACCGCTTCCACAAGAGCGTGGAAGCGGTTCCACAAATCAAGGAGCACGTCAATGGCGCATGCGAACGACTGGGAGAACCCGGGTCTGCCCCACCGGCACCGCCTGCCGGCACGGGCCTACTTCTTCGGATACGACTCCCCCGAGGCGGCCGCCACCCGGGACCGGGCGCGTTCCCGGGGATTCACGGACCTGAGCGGTCTGTGGTTCTTCCGCCTGTTCGACTCCCCCCGCCGGGTGCACGCCGAGCACCTGGCCTTACCCCACCCCGAATGGGGGCGGGTTTGGGACTCGCATGGTTCCGTCCTTCGGGTTTGACGCGGGTTTGTGGGGAGTATTCGTTGGAAGCGTGCGGGTTTAGTTTGAGGCTGTTCCTCATTGAGTCCCATTGAGTCCCACCGAGTCTGCTAGAGTTATTCCACGTAGGTGCCACGCGGTGCGTGGAACAGTTTGGAGGCAGGCATGAGGAAGCGGCGTTCGTTCGGGAACATCAGTCGGTTGCCGTCGGGCAACTACAGGG
>NZ_FNIM01000036.1 GCF_900103885.1 Actinomyces ruminicola | reverse complement strand
CGCTGGCCGGTAGCGCCTGAACCGCACCCACCGGCACGTCCGCCAGCACCGCCACCGCCCCGGCGGACAGATCCGCACCGCTGGCCTGGCGAAGCACACGAGCGCAAGCAACCCCACTCATGCGATCACCGGCTTCGGGATGGCGGCTAGTGCACTTCGTGTACTTTCATGTGCAAAGTCCTTATACGCGCGCGTGTATAGAGGTTTGCTCCTGAAGGTACACAAGGTGCACACGTAGGCAGTAAACGTTGCAATCATGCCGATTCCTCCGCTCGGAGTCCGAGCCCGCGAAAGACGAACCCGCTTGCAGTCCGACGCTTCACGAAGCCTCGCGATTCGATCTGCCGAGCGAAGGCGTGTCTGCCGATCGGGTCTGCGCCGTCGGCCGCCGCCCACTCCTGGAACTCACCGAACAGCTCCTGCACCCCCACGCGCGCCGCCGGGGCGGTTACGCACGCCTCGGAGATGAAGCGGGTCACCGTGTCTGATTCGGCCTGGTAGGCGTCGGTGGCCTCGGTGACCTTGGCCGCCTTCGGCATTCCGTTGGTCGTCTGGTAGTCACGCCAGCCCTCGAGCGCCCACGCAAGCACGGCGTCGGCTTCCAGCTTCAGCTTCTCCCCAAGCTCGGGGTCCCGATCCGCCTCTGGCACCACGAAGTCGAAGGGGATCACTCGGATGCGCCGCCACACCGCCGGATCATCCCCGGCAACCCTGGGCAGGTGGTTGGTGACCATGAGGGCCGTGTGCGTGGGCGTGAAGGTGACGGGCTTGCCGTACAGCGGGCGGGCGGTGATCGGGTCACCGCCGGTGAGCTGCTTCATGAGCGCGGCCGCCAACGGCTGGTCCCGTTCCGTCTCCGAAGCCACCACGAACCGCTTACCCATGAGCCCCATAAGCTCGGGGGACGCGTTGGACGCCTTGCCGCGGGCGGACATGAACAGGGTCGACTCGGCGGCGTGCCCGTAGTCGCCGAGCGCGTGCAGGATGGCGTTGTAGGCCACGCCCTTACCGTTCGCGCCGGTGCCGGTAGCGATGGTGAACGCCTGCTCCAACGTCGCACCGCACAGCGCCACGCCGACGAAGGCGCGGAAGTAGCGGCGCACGGCGGGATCGGTCAGCACCTGTTCCAGGAACTCACCCCAACGCCCCGGTGCCGTGTCCGGGTGCCAGGCGGCGTGGGTGATCTTCGTGATCCGGTCCGCCGGGTCGTGCGGGCGAATCGCCATGGTGCGCAGGTCCACGGTGCCGTTGTCCGTGTTCAGTAGCCGCGGGTCGGCGTCCAGGTCCTCGGCCACGACGGTGAACGGCTCCAGTCGCGAGGCGATGGACAGGATGCCTTCGGCGGCGCGGTCCGACTGGCAGGACTCCACCGCTCGTTTCAGGCTCTTGTCGCTGTAGGCGTCGCCCCACGCCTGGCGTAGGCATTCGTCGAGCAGCCGGTGCCGCTCGCCCTTCACGTCCGGCGCCCACCGCTTGCCGTCCCAGCAGAACCATTCGTCCAGATCGGCGGCGTACAGCAGTCTTCCGGCGTAGGCGCTGGCGAAGCGGTGCGCGATACGCCGCTGCCCGCCCGTGCTCTCTTCAGCCGGGGGCGGCGGGGTGGCCTCCCGCTCCTCATGCAGCGCCATGGCCTCGGCGTGGGACAGACTGCCCGGCACGGCGGGCTCACTCCAACCGTCGTTGTCGCGCGGCTTTGGGAAGGCGCTCACGCGATCACCCCCGCCTTGCGAAGGCGGGCGCGGTTGCGGGCCGCCCGCTCCATGATCGATTCCCGTGGCGTCGGGTCAACCGCCGCCGCCAGGGCGCGGGCATGCTCCGTGAGGAAGGCGCGGTTGGCCGCCGCCAGGTCACGGGCCAGTTTCCGCTGCCCCTCGGCGAAGCCGAGTGCGCGGGCGAGCCGCCAGATGAGCCGTACAGCGTCGACGAACCCGGCGTAGTAGCCGTTGGCGTGCGCCCGCT
>NZ_FNIM01000039.1 GCF_900103885.1 Actinomyces ruminicola | reverse complement strand
TGAGCGCGATCTGCTCCATCGCCTCACTGCTCAGCCGCTCCGGGTGAGCGGCCCACGCCGGGGGAGTGGCCGGGGGCTCGCACCGGAACCGGGCGGTGGCACGCTCGTAGATGGCGGTTACGGCCCGCTTCACGGCCCGGAAGCGCCGCTCGGTGGCGGCCTCCAGCTCCCGCAAGTCCATCCCCGCCGGGTCAATCCTCGGCGGCAACAACTGCACAACCGCGTCAAGGTCGGGTACAGTTGAGCTTGCGTGTTGGGTGGCCGCTTCCTGAAGGGGGCGGCCATTCTCATGCTTACTCACCGGGCATCCGCCTCCCCCAGGACGGCGGGCAGGTCCAGGCCCAGCCGCGCGAACTCAGATACGGGGATGCGCACCGCGCGGCCAATATGCACGCCGCGCACCTCACCGCGAAGGATCATGTTCCTCACGGTCGAGGTAGACAGGTCGGTAGCGGCCGCGAACGCCGCCACGGAAATGTTGCCCGTACGGGCGGAAATCGGAGTCTTCGCCTTCGCAGACAAGAGAAAACCTCTCATCGAATAGAGTCCACCTAAGGGACGCTCCGATGAGAGGTCATGTGGGCGAGGCCCGGATGGGCCTCACGGATTCACGATAGACCCCTATCCGCCTTGCCTGCAACTCCAAGGTGCGTTATCGCACGGGCAAGCGCAGAAACGGTGATGATCCTCTGGTTGCCTGCAATCCACTTATCCAGGAACTCGACGATCTTCGGATCATCCAAGCGCAACTCGACGTGCGACCCGGCATGTCTCAGACACCGAACGTCCAGTCGAGGGCGAGGCGACTCAAACCCTCCCGGAAGGACGACGATGCCGGTTTCCTCGACACTCTTCGCGGCGGCCTGCCTCTCCTCGGGCGTGAGGGCAGCCACGGACGCTTTGGCAGCCTCGGCGACGGGCTGCCAATAGTTGGGGTCCTCCTCCGACGGCCAGAGCCATTGCGCGCGGTGCGGGACTACGTGCCAGTCCCCGACGGCGCCGGGTCCGTCTGCGAGCTGGACCCATCCGTCGTTGAGGCGCACCAGCTCCGCCAGCCACTTATCGGTGGCGGAATGGCTCGGATCGTCGCAGCAAATGAGTAGCCTCTTCGCGGCTTCGGCGTTCGTCGTCTCGTTCATCCCTGAATCCTTCCTGCCGTGCGCTTCCTTCGAATGCTCACGTGCGCTCATGCCTGCCTCCTTGCTCGTTCCTGTTCCAGGTCCACCACTCCGGCCCGCCCGCGCCACGTCGGGGCGTCCGGGTCCAGGCGGGCCGCCAT